>DATLGL010000036.1:0-77338 GCA_035540495.1 Acidimicrobiales bacterium | reverse complement strand
GCCTGAACGCCCGAAAGCTTCCCGAACAAGCCGCGGCCACCCGCGACAATGGCACCGTGACGCCGCCTCGCCCCGCCCCTGGCTCGATCCCGGACGCGCCGGGTTCGTACCAGTTCAAGGACAAGGACGGCCGCGTCATCTACGTCGGCAAGGCGAAGAACCTCCGCAGCCGGCTGAGCAACTACTTCCAGAACCCGCGCAACCTCCACCCTCGCACGGCCCAGATGGTGGCGACGGCCGAGAGCGTCGAGTGGATGCAGGTCGGCAACGACGTCGAGGCGCTCCTCCTCGAGTACAGCCTGATCCAGAAGCACAAGCCCCGGTTCAACGTGAAGTACCGGGACGACAAGAGCTACCCGTTCCTGGCGGTCACACTCAGCGATGAGTGGCCACGGGCGATGGTGCGTCGCGGTGCGAAGCAGAAGGGCACGAAGTACTACGGCCCCTACGGCCACGCCTACGCGATCCGCGAAACCCTCGACCTCCTGCTCCGCACTTTTCCGATCCGAACGTGCAGCGACAGCAAGTTCGAGCGCCACGAGAAGCAGGGGCGCCCGTGCCTCCTGTTCCACATCGAGAAGTGCGCCGGCCCGTGCGTCAAGGAGATCGACAAGACGGCGTACGACAAGTTGGTAGACGACCTCTGCCGGTTCCTCGACGGTGACTCGGCTGGCGCGGTCAAGAACCTCGAGCAGCAGATGGCCGACGCGGCGGAGAACCTCGAGTTCGAGCGGGCGGCCCGCACGCGTGACCGGCTCATCGCCGTCCGCAAGGTGATCGAGAAGCAGCAGATGGTCACCGACCGTCCGGAGGATCTCGACGTCATCGGGATCGCGGAGGACGAGCTCGAGGCGAGCGTGCAGGTCTTCTACGTCCGCAGGGGGCGCGTCGTCGGACGGAAGGGTTTCGTCGTCGACAAGGTCGAGGAACTGACCCGTCCACAGCTCGTGGCTCGGACGCTCGAGCACCTCTACACCGAACCGACGCTTGACCTGCCCCGCGAGGTCCTCGTGCCCGACGAGCCCGAAGACCGCGCCTTCTACGAAGAGTGGATGGCGCTCCTCCGTGAGACGAAGGTCGACATTCGGGTGCCCCAGCGGGGAGACAAGCGAGCGCTCCAGCAGACGGTCACCCGCAACGCGGAGGAGGAGTTCGTCCGCCACCGCCTCAAGCGAAGCAGTGATCACAACGCCCGGGCGCGGGCGCTGAACGCGCTGCAGGACGCGCTCGACCTGCCGGAGGCACCCCTTCGGATCGAGTGCTTCGACATGAGCCACATCCAGGGCACCGACTACGTCGGCTCGATGGTGGTGATGGAGGACGGCCTCCCGAAGAACCGCGACTACCGCCGGTTCAAGGTGCGCACCACGGAGGGCGCGAACAACGACTTCGCCGCGATGGAGGAGGTGCTCCGGCGGCGGTTCACCGCGCTGATCGTCGAGCGGGATCGTCCGTTCGAGGAAGGCGAGCGTCCGAAGAAGTTCCAGTACCGGCCGCAGCTCCTGCTCGTCGACGGCGGCAAGGGACAGCTGAGCGTCGCCGTGAAGGTGCTCGAGGAACTCGATCTGCTCGAGGAGATCCGGGTGGCGTCGCTCGCCAAGCAGTTCGAGGAGGTGTACCTCCCGGGCCAGGCGGACCCCGTGCGAATCGCCCGCCAGTCAGAGGCGCTGTACCTGCTGCAGCGGATTCGGGACGAAGCCCACCGCTTCGCGATCACCTACCACCGCCAGCTTCGCAACAAGCGGATGACGAAGTCGATCCTCGATGACATCCCCGGGTTGGGGCCGACGAGGAAGAAGCGCCTGGTCAAGGAGCTCGGGGGCGTCACTGCCGTCAAGAACGCCGACCTCGACACCCTGCAGGCGTTGACATGGCTGCCGGAGGCGGTGGCGCGAGCCGTATATGACAAGTGTCATGCCTGACGAGCTCGCCCCGACAGACGCCGACGATCTGTGGGAGGCCAACGCGCAGTGGTGGCAGAAGGGGTTCAGCGAGGGCGCTGACGCCGAGTACGAGGAGCAGATCCTCCCGATGGCCCTCGCGGAGCTGACAGAGGCGAAGAGCCAACGGGTCCTCGACGTCGGCACCGGGGAGGGGCAGATCGCCCGCCTCGCGCAGACGAAGGCACACGCGCCGAGCGTCGTCGGCATCGACCCGACTCACGCCCAGATCGACGAGGCCCACCGAAGAGGCGGAGGACCCGCCTACGCCCGCGCAGGCGCCGCCCACCTGCCGTTCCCCGACGCCGCCTTCGACACGGTGATCGCGTGCCTCGTGTTCGAGCACATCGACGACGTCGACGAGGCGATCGCCGAGGTGAGCCGGGTGCTCGAACCAGGCGGCCGGTTCCTCTTCTTCCTGAACCACCCGCTCCTCCAGACCCCGAACAGCGGCTGGATCGACGACCACATCCTCGAGGAGCAGTACTGGCGCATCGGCCCGTACCTGATCGAGGACAAGACCGACGAGGAGGTGGAGAAGGACGTCTTCATCCCGTTCATCCACCGCCCGATCAGTCGGTACCTCAACGCACTGATCGCGAACGGTCTCTATCTGACCCGCATCGAGGAGCCGGCCCCGCCCCCTGGGTTCATCGAGCGAGCCCACGAGTACGAGCAGGCGGCGACCATCCCACGACTCCTGTTCCTGCGGTGCGAGAAACTGGCCGTGTGAGCGGCACGAGCCCATGAGCGAGTTCCTCATCGTGACCGGCCTCAGCGGCGCGGGCGGAAGCACCGCGGCGAGCGTCTTCGAAGACCTTGGCTGGTTCGTGATCGACAACCTGCCCCCCGCGCTCATCGGGAAGGTCGCCGACCTCGCCCGGCGTCCCGACGTACCTCAGCAGGAGACCGAGCGGATCTGCCTCGTGGTGTGGGCAAGCCCCTTCCTGGAGGAGCTCCTCCCCGCGCTCGACCAGCTCGAGCGGAAGCGCAACACGACGAAGGTGCGGGTCCTGTTCCTCGAGGCGAACGACGACGTCCTCATCCGTCGCTTCGAGGACAAGCGCCGGCGCCACCCCGTCGACGCCGAGGGAGGCGTGGCCGACGCCATCGCGAGAGAGCGGGCCCTGCTCCAGCCCGTGAAGGAGCGAGCGGACGTCGTCGTCGACACGAGCGACCTCAACGTCCACCAGCTGCGCGATCGCTTGACCGAGCTCTTCTCGAGCGAGGAGGAGCAGCAGCAGGCGATGCAGACCAGCGTCGTCAGCTTCGGGTACAAGCACGGCATCCCGCTCGACGTCGACACGGTCATCGACTGCCGCTTCCTTCCCAACCCGCACTGGGTCGACGAGCTCCGCCCCCAAACCGGGCTCGACGAGCCGGTGAAGGACTACGTCCTCGGCCAGCCGGAGACGTCCGACTTCCTCGACCGCCTCGGCGCCCTCCTCGACCTGCTGCTCCCGGCCTACGTGAAGGAGGGCAAGAGCTACTTCACCATCGCGGTCGGCTGCACCGGCGGCAACCACCGCAGCGTGGTGCTGGCCCAGGAGGTGGCGCGGTTGATGCAGGAGCGCGGGTTCAACCCGGCCGTGCACCACCGGGACGTGGAGCGCCGGTGAGCGGGAGCCACGAGTGACCCGGGTCGTCGCGATCGGGGGCGGGCACGGCACCGCGGTGACGATCCGCGCCGCGAAGCACTACGCCGACGACATCACCGCCATCGTGAGCGTCGCCGACGACGGAGGCAGCAGCGGCCGGCTGCGGGAGGCGCTCGGGATCCCGGCGCCCGGCGACCTTCGGCGATGCCTCGTTGCCCTCGCCGACACCGATGCTGCCGGCGGCGAGCGGAACCCGCTGGCCCAGGCGTTCGAGCACCGGTTCAGCGCGAATGCCGGCGAGCTCGAGGGTCACGCCCTCGGCAACCTCGTCATCGCAGGCCTCGCGGACGCGATGGGCAACTTCCCGGCCGCGCTCGAAGAGGCGGCGCGCCTGCTGAACATCACCTGCGGCCGGGTGCTGCCGGCGACGGTCGAGGCCGTGGTGCTGAAGGCGGAGGCCGAAGAGGGCGAGGTGCACGGGCAGGTCGCGGTCGCGCAGGCGGGTCGGATCGTCCACGTGAGCCTCGTGCCTCCCGATCCCGAGCCGCCGAGGGAGGCCCTGAAGGCGATCGAGCAGGCCGACCAGATCGTCCTCGGCCCCGGCAGCCTCTTCACCAGCGTCCTCGCGGCGCTCGCCGTTCCCAAGCTTCGAGAGGCAATCAGCGCGAGCAGCGCCCGCACCGTCTACGTCTGCAACCTCCGGTCGAGCACGGAGACGCCCAGGTTCGACGTCGCCGCCCACGTCGACGCCCTTCTCGCCCACGGCGTGACGCCGGACGTCGTCCTCTACGACGACCTGTCGATGCCCGTGGGCACCCTCGACTGCGACGGCCGCCGCGCCGAGCTCAGCGTTGACGAGATGGGGTCGGCCCACGACCCGGGGAAACTGGCACGGGCCCTCGCCGATCTGGTCGGATAGGCGTCACCGAGAGAGCGGGGTAGTACCCGTTCACCTGGCAACTTTCGACAACGACAGCAAGGGAGCTGTACATGGCCGTACGAGTCGGCATCAACGGGTTCGGGCGCATCGGACGCAACTTCTACCGGGCCGCGAAGAAGGCAGGCGCCGACGTCGACCTGGTCGCGGTGAACGACCTCGGCGATCCCGCGACGAACGCGCACCTGCTCAAGTACGACTCGACGCACGGGAAGCTCGAGGAAGACGTCCGCGTCGAGGGCGACTCGATCAAGGTCGGCAACGACAGCTTCAAGGTCTTCGCGGAGCGCGATCCCTCCAACCTGCCGTGGGGCGACCTCGGCGTCGACCTGGTCATCGAGTCGACCGGCATCTTCACCGACGGCGAGAAGGCCGGCGCCCACATCAAGGGCGGTGCTCCCCGCGTCATCATCAGCGCACCCGGTACCAACGTCGATGCCACCTTCGTGGTCGGCGTGAACGACGACCAGTTCGACCCCGAGCAGCACAAGATCGTGTCGAACGCGTCGTGCACGACGAACTGCTTCGTCCCGATGATCAAGGTCCTCGACGACGCCTTCGGCATCGAGAAGGGCCTGATGACGACGGTCCACGCCTACACCAACGACCAGAACCTGCTCGACCTGCAGCACAAGGACCTCCGCCGGGCCCGTGCCGCCGCCGCCAACATCGTTCCGTCCTCGACGGGCGCCGCTCGCGCCACCAGCCTCGTCCTCGAGGCGATGAAGGGCCGCCTTGACGGCACCGCCCTTCGCGTTCCGGTCCAGGACGGCTCGGTGACCGACTTCGTCGGCGTCCTCAGCCGTGAGGTGACGGCCGACGAGGTCAACGCGGCGTACCAGAAGGCGGCCCAGGACGGCCCGCTGAGCAAGGTCCTCGTGTACACGGAGGACCCGATCGTGTCGTCCGACATCGTCGGCTCGCCCGCAAGCTGCACCTTCGACGCCAAGCTCACCATGGCGATGGGCAACCTCGTCAAGGTGCTCGGTTGGTACGACAACGAGTGGGGCTACTCGAACCGCCTCGTCGACCTCGCGCTCCTCATGGGCGCAGCGAACCAGAAGTAGTGACGAGCGTTCCGCAGCTGGAAGACCTCCCCGACGTGTCGGGGAGGTCTGTCCTTCTTCGCGCCGACTTCAACGTGCCCATCACGAACGGGGTCATCGACGACGACCTGCGCATCCGGGCCGCCCTGCCAACGATCAACTGGCTGCTCGAACGGGGAGCGAAGGTCACGGCGTGCAGCCACCTCGGCCGTCCGAAGGGCAAGCGCGACCCGAAGTACTCGATGGAGCCTGTGCGGGCGCGCCTCGACGAGCTCGTCGGCAGCGGCAAGATCGAGCTCCTCGAGAACCTCCGTTACGACGCAGGGGAGGAGGGCAACGATCCCGCCTTCGTCGAGAAGCTGGTCGCTGGCCACGACGTCTACGTCAACGACGCGTTCGGCGCGGCCCATCGCGCCCACGCGAGCATCGTCGGCCCGCCGAAGACGCTCCCGTCGGCGGCCGGTCGCCTGCTGGCGAAGGAGGTCGAGGTGCTCGGCGGCCTCCTGGCCGACCCTGCGCGGCCGTTCGTCGCCATCCTCGGCGGGTCGAAGGTGAGCGACAAGCTCGGCGTCATCGAGGCGCTGCTGCAGAAGGTCGACAAGATCCTCATCGGCGGCGGCATGTGCTTCACCTTCCTCAAAGCAGAGGGCTATCCCGTCGGCGACAGCCTCCTCGAGCAAGACCAGGTCGAGACCTGCAAGCGCCTCCTCGAGACCGGGAAGATCCAGATCCCCGAGGACGTCGTCCAGCTGAGCCCCGACGGCGAGATCGGCAAGCCCGACACGGGCACGGCCCGCACCGGGAGCGTGCGGGTGCAGGACGGCTGGAAGGGGCTCGACATCGGACCCGGGACCGCAGCCGCGTTCGGCGACGTCATCGCCGAAGCACGAACGATCTTCTGGAACGGTCCGATGGGCGTCTTCGAAGATCCGAGGTTCGAAGCCGGCACGAAGGCCGTCGCCCACGCATGCGCCGAAGCACGCGGCTTCACGATCGTCGGCGGCGGCGACAGCGCGGCAGCGCTCGCCAAGTTCGGCCTCGACGACGACATCGACCATGTCTCCACCGGCGGCGGCGCCAGCCTCGAGTTCCTCGAGCAGGGCGACCTCCCCGGCCTCGAAGCGCTGAGGAACGCACCCAATGCCCGGTAAACCGTCACGCAAGCCCCTCATCTCCGGCAACTGGAAGATGCACCACAACCATCTGGAGGCGATCCAGGTGGTGCAGAAGCTCAGCTACGCGATCAGCAAGGACGACTACGCCGTCGTCGACGTCTCGGTGCACCCGCCCTTCACCGACCTGCGGTCGATCCAGACGCTCCTCGACGCCGACAAGATCGACATCAAGCTCGGCGCCCAGAACTGCCACTGGGAGGAGAAGGGCGCATTCACGGGCGAGGTCAGCCCGGTGTTCCTCGCGAAGCTCAACGTCGAGTACGTCATCGTCGGCCACAGCGAGCGTCGCGAGTTGTTCGGCGAGACCAACGAGATGGTCAACAAGAAGACGAAGGCCGTCTTCAAGCACGGCATGACCCCGATCGTGTGCGTCGGCGAGACGCTCGACGAGCGGGAGGCGGGAACGACCGAGGAGAAGGTGACCGGTCAGGTGAAGGCGGCCCTGGACGGGTTGAAGCCCGACCAGATCGAGTCGATGGTCTTCGCCTACGAGCCGATCTGGGCGATCGGCACCGGCCGCACCGCGACGTCGGAGGACGCCCAGGCGATCTGCGGGCTCATCCGCTCAATCACGACGGAGGCGACGCGCATCCAGTACGGCGGCAGCGTGAAGCCGTCGAACATCGAGGAGCTGATGGCTCAGCCCGACATCGACGGAGCCCTCGTCGGCGGGGCGAGCCTCGATGCAGACGATTTCGCACGAATTGTCCTCGGCGGGCGGCCAACTTGAGCGAAATCAGCGGAAGAAGTTGTGACTGGAGTCGCTTGACTCCGCCCTGCGTTTGGTACGGTTCTTTACGAACAGGTTACGAGGAGGGTTGCACACCGTCGTGCTGACCGCATTCGTCGTCGTAGTACACGTCATCGTCTCCCTCCTCTTGATCCTGCTCATCCTGCTGCACAGTGGGCGGGGCGGCGGCTTGTCCGACATGTTCGGGGGCGCCGTCGGCAACGCAGCTGCGGGATCGACGGTTGTCGACCGCAACCTCGATCGCATCACCGTTGCGACAGCGGTCATCTTCGCCTTCACCACCCTGATCCTCGCGATCCGGCTGCAGTAGCGCAGTAGCGCAGTAGCTCTGCCGGCCGATCCGTCGTGGGGAACGGGCCCAAGGCATCCCAATCCCAATCACTGAGGAGGAACCACTCGGTGCGAAGCAAGCGTGGCGTCTGGAGACTTCTGGCGCTGCTGACCGTGTTCAGTCTCATCCTCGCTGCCTGTGGCGGCGACGATGGCGACGAGACCGGCGGTGGCGAGGAGACCGAGACCACTACCGAAGACCAGAAGTCAGGTGGCACCGTCATCCTGGCTGCCGAGCAGGAGCCGGAAAGCCTCAACTGGCTGACCTCCGCCCACAACACCGCATGGGGCTCCTACATCATGGGCTGGGTCTGGCCCGGCGCGTGGTACGCGGACCCGAAGGGCGAGAAGGTCCAGAACAAGGATCTCGTCACGAGCGTCGAGCTCACCTCCGAGGATCCCCAGACCGTCGTCTACAAGATCAACAAGGACGCGGTCTGGTCTGACGGCACGCCGATCACGGCTGACGACTTCAAGTACTACTGGGAAGCCCAGAACGGCAAGAACGAGGCGTACCAGCCCGCCGGCACCACCGGCTACGAGGACATCGAGAGCGTCGAGGGCAGCGACAACGGCAAGACCGTGACCGTCAAGTTCGCGAAGAAGTTCGCCGACTGGGACGCGCTGTTCGACTTCCTCCTCCCCGCCCATGCGTTCGCGAAGGCCGGCGGCGGCGACCCGATCAAGGGCTTCAACGAAGGCTTCGTCACCGAGACGGTCGACCTCGCCAACGCCGTGTCCGGTGGTCCGTTCAAGGTCACCGACTTCAAGCGTGGCCAGAGCATGACCCTCGAGAAGAACGAGAAGTACTGGGGCAAGCCGGCCTTCCTCGACAAGATCATCATCCCGTTCATCACCGACGCGACCCAGCAGCCGGCTGCGCTCGAGAACAAGGAAGCCGACGTCGCGTTCCCGCAGGCCCAGATCGACCTGGTCCAGCAGGTGAAGGCGATCCAGGGGATCACCTCGGAGATCGGCTTCGGCACCTTCTGGGAGCACCTCGACTTCAACTTCGAGAACCAGCATCTCGGCGTGAAGGAAGTGCGCCAGGCCGTCGGCAAGGCGATCGACCGCCAGGAGATCGTCAAGCGCCTGCCCGGCCAGTTCTCCGATGAGGCCAAGGTGCTCGACAACCGGATCTTCAAGCCGGGCCAGGACGCCTACAAGGCCAATGGCGCCAAGGAGTACGGCAAGCGCGACGTCGCCGGTGCGAAGAAGCTGCTCGAGCAGGCGGGTTATGCCGCCGGTCCCGACGGCATCTACGCCAAGGGCGGCAACAAGCTGACGCTGCGGATCACGTGGCGTGACCCGAACCCCCGTCGCCAGCAGACCGCGCAGCTCCTGCAGGCGCAGCTGAAGGAAGCCGGCATCGACGCTCAGCTCGCACCGCAGCCGAGCTTCGCCTTCCTCGACGAGGGCAACTTCGACATCGCCCTCTTCGGCTGGACCGGCGGCACCGTCTTGTCGTCGAACACGTCGATCTACGAGACCGACGGTGGTCAGAACCACGCCGGCCACTCGAACAAGCAGGTCGACGAGCTCTTCGCCAAGGCGAACGTCGAGTTCGACCAGGACGAGCGCGAAGACATGATGAACCAGATCGACACGCTCCTCTGGGCCGATCTGCCGACCCTGCCGCTGTTCCAGGTGCCTGAGCTCCTGGCCTACCGCGACACCATCCAGGGTCCGAAGTACAACGGGTTCCAGGGCCCGACGTGGAACGCTCATCAGTGGTCGCTCAAGTAAGCGAAACCTGACGTAGCCTTCCCGACCAGCAGTTCTCCGGGGGACCGCACTGCGGTCCCCCGGACTCTTTGGAGCGCATCCGCGCCGGAGGCCCCGACTTGCTCCCGTTCATCATCCGCCGCCTGCTCGTGTCGATCCCGCTGCTCGCGGTGTCGTCGTTCCTCGTCTTCGTGCTGGTGGCGAACAGCGGTGACCCTCTCGAAGACCTCCGTCTGAACCCGCGGGTGTCGGCTCGCGTCGTCGAGCTCCGAGAGCAGGAGCTCAACCTCGACAAACCCGTGATCGTCCGCTACGGCATCTGGGTCAAGGACATCGTCCGCGGCGACATGGGCACCGACAACGCAGGCGTCCCCGTCCGCCCCCAGCTCACCCGCGCCCTGGGCGTGACGATGCGACTGGTGATCGTGTCGCTGATGATCGCCGTCGGGCTGGCGATCCTGGTGGGCGTCATCAGCGCGGTGAGGCAGTACTCGATCTTCGACTACTCCTCGACGTTCGCCTCGTTCCTCTTCTTCTCCTTACCGGTCTTCTGGCTCGCCGCCCTGCTCAAGGAGTTCGGTGCCATCCGCATCAACCGGTTGTTCGACCGCCAGCTCGTGTACACGATCGGCCAGGAGAGCGTCGACTTCCAGGGCGGCTTCCTCGCCCGGCTCGGCGACATCGCGGGCCACACGGTGCTGCCCGCCACGACGCTGATCCTGATCAGCTTCGCCCAGTACTCCCGCTACACCCGCTCGTCGATGCTCGACGTCCTCCAGAGCGACTACGTCCGCACGGCCCGGGCGAAGGGTCTCGCGGGGCGACGCGTGCTGACGCGCCACGCGTTGCGCAACGCGCTCATCCCGCTCGCGACGGTGGTCGCGCTCGACTTCGGCGCCGTCATCGGCGGCGCCGTCGTCACCGAGCGCGTCTTCAACTGGCGGGGGATGGGCACGCTCCTCATCCAGGGCGTTCAACGCTTCGACGTGAACGTCGTCCAGGCGTGGTTGCTCGTCACGGCCACCGTGGTCGTCATCTTCAACCTGATCGCCGACATCGCATACGCCTATCTCGACCCGAGGATCCGCCTTGGCTGACGTCGACGCAGACTCGACCCCGCAGCGCCCCAGTGACGCTTCGGAGGGCGCAGCACGAGACGCCATCTACGAGCAGCCCGCCGTCGTCGGAGGCCCGGCCATCTCGAAGACCGGCGAGTTCGGCGTGGAGGCGCGAAGCCAGGGTCGCATGGTCATCCGGCGGTTCCTGCGCCACCGGGGCGCAATGGTCAGCCTCGTCGTGCTGATCCTCGTCATCCTGCTGTCGCTCGTCGGGGGACGGGTGTGGAAGTACGACTACGCCGAGATCACCCCCGAGTTCTCGACGCCACCATCGCTCGACCACCCGATGGGAACGAACGGCGTCGGCAACGACACCTTCGCCCAAGTGCTGCGCGGTGCGCAGAAGTCGGTGCAGATCATGCTGCTGGTCGCGCTGTTCTCGACCGCCATCGGCGTCACGATCGGATCGATCGCCGGCTACTACGGCGGGAAGATCGACGCCCTCCTGATGAGGTTCGTCGACCTCGTGCTGACGATCCCGACCCTCGCCATCCTCGCCGTGCTGTCGAACAAGGTCCGCCAGAGCGGATCGTGGTTCGGAATTGCCGTGATCATCGCCGCGATCGTGTGGACCACCCTGGCCCGCATCGTCCGTGCCGAGATCCTGTCGCTGCGCGAGAAGGAGTTCGTCGAGGCGGCGCGAGCGGCCGGTGCCAGCGACGCTCGCATCATCTTCCGCCACCTGCTCCCGAACGTCGTCGGCTCGATCATCGTCGCCTCGACGCTCACCATGGCTGCTGCGATCCTCATCGAGACGACCCTGTCGTACCTCGGCCTCGGCATCAGGGTACCCGACACGTCGCTCGGGTTGCTCGTCTCCGACGGTCAGGCGTCGGCTCAGACGCGCCCGTGGCTCTTCTACTTCCCGGGCCTGTTCATCATCGTGATCGTCCTGTGCGTCAACTTCATCGGCGACGGTCTCCGCGACGCGTTCGACCCCAAGCAGAACCGGGTTCGCGCCTGATGCCGATCTCGAAGAACGAGCCGCTGCTCGTCGTTGACGACCTCCACGTGTCGTTCCGGACCGAGGACGGCACCGTCCGTGCGGTGCGAGGAGTCAGCTACGACCTGTCGCCGGGCGAGGTGCTCGGCATCGTCGGTGAGTCGGGCTCGGGGAAGTCGGTGTCGTCGATGGCGCTCATGGGGCTCCTGCCCCGGACGGCGGCGGTCAGCGGATCGGCGAAGTTCCGCGGCGAGGAGCTCCTCACCATGGACGCGGCGAACCTGAACCGGATCCGCGGCAAGAAGATCGCGATGATCTTCCAGGACCCGATGACGTCGCTCAACCCGGTCCATCGCGTCGGCGCGCAGATCGCCGAGGCGATCATGTCGACGGGGGAGTACGCGAAGCAAGACGCGTGGCGGCGCGCCGTCGCCGCGCTCGACCGTGTGGGCATCCCCCAGGCCGGCCGCAGGGCCGACAGCTATCCCCACGAGTTCTCGGGCGGCATGCGTCAGCGGGCGATGATCGCGATGGCGATGGCGAACGACCCGGACGTCATCATCGCCGACGAACCGACCACCGCCCTCGACGTCACCGTGCAGGCCCAGATCCTCGACACGCTCCGCAACGTGCAAGCCGAGACCCACGCCGCGCTGATCCTCATCACCCACGATCTGGGTGTCGTGGCCAACATGTCGGACAAGGTGATGGTGATGTACGCCGGCCGCCCGGTGGAGATCGGGACCGTCGACGACATCTACGACCGTCCCCGCATGCCGTACACGGTGGGTCTGCTCGGCTCGCTACCGCGCCTCGACGCCGACAACAAGGAGCGGCTGACGCCGATCACGGGGTCGCCGCCTTCGCTGCTCAACTTGCCGCCCGGGTGCCCCTTCCAGCCTCGGTGCCCGATGGCGCGCGAGCGCTGCCTCACCGAGGAGCCGCCGCTGTATCCGACCGACGGCTTCGGCCACTCCGCCGCGTGCCACTTCTGGGAGGAGCTCAAGGGCGACGTGCGGGCGCAGGAGGTCTTCGACACGACCTCCGTCGACGACGTGGCGGAGGCGGACCAGTCGTGACGCAGCCCCTGCTCGAGGTGAACGACCTCGTCAAGAACTTCCCCGTCACCGGCGGCGGCGTCATCCAGCGCACCGTCGCGGAGGTGCAGGCCGTCAGCGGCGTCTCGTTCGACCTCCATCCCAACGAGACGCTCGGCGTCGTCGGCGAGTCGGGTTGCGGCAAGTCGACCCTCGGTCGGACGATCCTGCAGTTGACGCCGGCGACCTCGGGCTCGGTGGTCTTCGATGGCCAGGAGCTCACGACGATGAGCAGGAAGGAGCTGCGGAAGGTCCGCCGCGACATCCAGATCGTGTTCCAGGATCCGTATGCGTCGCTCGACCCCCGGATGCCGGTGTCGGCGATCGTCGGCGAGCCGCTCCACATCCACGGCAAGTTCGGGAAGGACGGCGCCGAGAAGGTCGCCGGCCTGCTCCGCACGGTCGGCCTCAACCCGGAGCACGCGAACCGCTACCCGCACGAGTTCTCGGGTGGGCAGCGTCAGCGCATCGGGATCGCCCGTGCCCTTGCCCTCGAGCCGAAGCTGCTCATCCTCGACGAACCCGTGTCCGCCCTCGACGTCTCGATCCAGGCCGGCATCCTCAACCTGCTCGAAGACCTCCAGTCTCGGCTGGGCATCGCCTACATGTTCATCGCGCACGACCTCTCGGTGGTTCGCCACATCTCCCACCGGGTTGCCGTGATGTACCTCGGCCAGATCATGGAGATCGGCGACCGGCGCGAGATCTACGAACGCCCGGCCCACCCGTACACCCGGGCACTCCTCTCGGCGATCCCGCTGCCCGACCCGAAGCGCGAGCGGCAGCGCAAGCGAATCCTGCTGCAGGGCGACATCCCGAGCCCCATCGACCCGCCCTCCGGGTGCCGCTTCCGGACGAGGTGCCAGGTGTTCGCGAACGAGCTCAGTGAGGGCGAGCGCCAGCGGTGCATCGACGAGGTGCCTGCGCTCGTCGATCGAGGTCAGGGCCATCCGGCGGCGTGTCACTACGCGAGGGTCGAAGAGGTCGTCTGAGCCGGCGCGCCGTCGGTAGCGTCCACCCGCATATGCGCGTGCTCGCTGTCGCCCTGGCCGTCGCGCTGAGCACGAGCGGATGCTCCTTCGGTCGGGGTGGCGGTGATGGTGAGCGCGCCGCGCCCTTCCAGATGGGGCTCGTCCGGCCGGCGTCGCTCGATCCGATCAAGGCCGGGACGGTCGACGAGCAGATGATCGCGGAGCAGCTCTTCGACACCCTCGTGACCATCGACCCCGACACGGCGGAGCCGCTTCCGGGGTTGGCCGAGTCGTGGACGACGAGCGACGACGGCCTCCGGTGGGAGTTCCAGCTCACCGACGCGACGTTCTCCGACGGCGAGCCCATCACCGCGTTCGACGTGGAGGCGACGTTCGACCGCGCCGTCCTCCGTTCGTCGGGTTCGCGCGTCGCCGACCTGCTCGAACCCGTCGTCGGATGGCGTGAGGCAGCTGTCGACGGCACGGCGACCGAGTTGGCAGGTGTCACGGCGATGAGCGACGACGTCGTCGCGATCCAGCTGACCGCGCCCTGGGGCTCGTTGCCGTCGGCCCTGTCGCATCCGGGGCTCGGGGTCGTGTCGAGGGCAGACGTCGGCGCAGCCGACTTCGACGACCGTCCGACCGGGAGCGGGGCGTACACCGTTGCGGAGCGGGACGACGACCGCATCGTGCTGCGAGCCGTGAAGGGCCGGACCACGAAGCTCGATCGGATCGAGGTGCGCCTATTCCCGGATCAGGCCAAGGCCTACGACGAGTTCGCCAAAGGTCGCCTCGACTGGAGCCCGGTGCCGCTGAGCCGCGTCGACGAAGCGGCCGCTCGTTACGGGCGGAAGTACTTCCGCAGCTACGTGGCCGAGCTCTTCTACGCCTTCAACCTGCGGAACCCGAAGTGGGCCGATGCTCGGCTTCGCGTGGCGGCGGCGCGCGCGATCGACACGAAGAAGATCATCGACGACGTCTACGCCGGTGCGCTCCGGCCGATGACCTCGCTGTCGGTCGCAGGCCTGCCGGGCGCGCCCCCGGCCACGTGCGGCGATCTGTGCGTGCACGACCCCGAGGCCGCCAAGACGTTGCTGGGGGAGGTGACGGCGAGCGGCGGCACCGTGCCGCCGATCACGATCGACTTCGAAGACGATGCGGCCCAGGCCGCGGTGGCGGCGCAGATGGAAGCCGACCTCGAGGCGGTGGGCTTCGACGTCACGCTGCACCCACTGCCTCTCGACGACTACGAGCGGTTCGCCGTATCAGGCGAACAGGACGTCTTCCGCCTCGGGTGGATCGCTGCGTACCCGGCGGTCGACGCGTTCCTCGCGCCGCTCTTCCTGTCCGGGTCGGCGAACAACCTCCCGGGCTTCGCTCTGTCGAGCGTCGACGAGCTGATCGTGCAAGGTCGAGCATCGACCGACCCGGCCGCGAGAGCTGCCGCCTTCGAGCAGGCGGAGCGGGCGATCTTCGCCGAGGCGCCGATCATCCCCATCGGCCAGTTCCAGCAGCATTGGGTCGCTCGCCAGCCGGTGCGCGATCTTCGCCTGACGGTCAGCGGCACCTTCGACGCCGCGTCGGTGTGGCTCGCCGGCGACTGATCGCCGCAGCCCTCGTCGTCGCCGCGATCGCGGCCACCGGAGCGACGGGAGCATGCACGCGGTCCGGCCGGAGCGACGACGGCGCGTCGCCGGCGGCGACTGCGCCGAGCACGACCGGATCGCACCCGGCTGACGACGCCGATGAACCTGCGGTGGAGGACCCCATCGGCGCCCACGCCGAAGGCGGCAGCGTCCGCGTCGCCGTGTGGGGTGCTCCCGAGCCCGGCGCGCCGACGCTCGGCGGCGCGGCCGTCCGCTCGCTCGTGCTGCCCCAGCTGTTCTTCGCCAAGCCCGATGGTCGCTGGGGACCGCTCATCGTCGAGCCCGGAACCGACCGGGCCGCCGACGACCGACGGTCGGCGTCGTTCCGGCTCCGCCGGGGTGCTGCGTGGTCGGACGGATCACCGATCACCGCCGACGACCTCCGCCGTTCGCGCGACGAACGCTTCGTCGAAGCGGTCGAAGGGCCCGCTGACGACGGCACGATCACGCTCCGCTTCACCCAGCCGCTCCCCGGGTGGCGACGGCTGTGGTCGGCCACCGACGCGATCACCCCGCCGCGAGATGGGGTGTGGGGAGGGCCGTTCGCCGTCGCCTCCACGACGGCGGGGCTCGAGACGGTGTTGCGACCGAACCCCGGCTGGCGCGGCCAGGGACCGTTGCTCGACGAGGTGCGGCTCGTGCTCGTGCCCGAGACGACGATGGCCCGTCAGCTCCTCCAGAGGGGCGACGTCGACGTGATCGCGCCGCTGGCCGAGCCGCGCCGCACGAGGCTCCTGCAGGACAGCGACGGCATCAGCATCCACAGCACCGCAGCCGACGGGGGCTGGTGGTTCGGGCTGCGCGTGAACGCCGAACGCGTCGCGCCGGACGTCCGCCGCGCCATCACCTCGACGATCGATCGCGACCGGTTCGTCTCGGTCCTGCTCGCCGACGAAGCCACACGCCTCGACGGCTTCGGCGGGCCACAGGACACGACGTGGTCGGGCGCAGGCTGGCGCGGGCCGGATACCGACGCGGTCATCGCGCCGATCGACGGAGACACCATCGACCTCGTTGGACGCATCGAGGAGCCCATGACCGGGCTCCTGCACCGTGCCATGCAGAAGCGGGCGCGCGCGGCGGGAGGCCGGTTCGAGCTCCGCGCCGCTGAATCGGACCGCGTCGAGCCGTGGCTCGCCGAGCGGAGCTTCGACGCGGTGCTCACCGTCGAGTACGACGCGCCCTCGATCTGCTGGCGGTGCCGGTGGGAGAGCGTCGACGCCGCGCTGGCGACCGCCGCCGACTCCGGCGATCTCAACGCGGTGGGCGCACTCGAAGCCAAGCTGGCCGCCGACGATCTCGTCGTCCCCATCTGGAGACCTCGGGCGACCGTGGCGTGGCGGACCGGCGTGGTCGCGCCGCTGCGCGCGAACCCCTACGGCCTGTCGGCCGCATGGGACGTCTGGCGGTGGCACCGGCCATAGGCGGCGCCGACTGCCGCTATCCGCGACGATCGGAGCATGCTCGACGTCAGCTGCGCCTGTACGTCAGCGGCGCGCGGTACCCGGCGCCCATGAAGGGACGCCCCGTCTTCGTTGCATGACGCCACTGCAGCGAGATGCGAACGCCCACGTGCGATCCCGGCAGGTACGGCACGGAGTGCTCCCAGTCGGCCTGGCAGCGCCCGCCCATCACGATCAGGTCGCCCGACGAGGGGGCGAGGTCGTGGGTCGCTCCCTTGCCCGGCCCCTGCGAATGGCGCGCCGACTTCGGGCGCACCAGCCACGGCCTCTTGGCGCCAAGCGTGAGGATTGCGACGACGGTGTCGTCGAGCCAGCGCATGTCGGTGTCACGATGGAAGGCCTGGCCGTCGCGGCCGTCGCGGTACTGGATCATCCCGAACCCGTCGAAGGTTGCGCGGTACCGGCGCTGGAGCGCCTTGTGCACCTCGGCGAGCGCAGGGTGAGGGAGCGGGAGACCTCGACGCCAGTACGACCCGAGGCGGCGCTCCTCGACCCAGTGGTCGTAGCGGAACAGCCGGCTCGAGTGCCACGACACGTCGCGCAGCAACGCCTCGTAGAGCTCGTCGGCACCGGTGAGCCAGCCACGGCCGACGTCGACCCATGAGGTGTCGTCGAGCTGCAGACGCCGGATCTCGGCCGTCTCGTCGATCGCGATCGTCGCGGCCGTCACGGGCACCAGCTTGCCCTGAGATGGCGCCCTGGCGTCGCCCGGTGGTATCGAGGCGCATGCAGATCGAGGTAGCTGGGGGCTTCCAGGGGCCGCCGACGATGGGGCACGGCGGGTACGTGGCCGGGTTGTTCGCGACGAGGACCAAGGGCGCGGTGCAGGTGACGTTGAAGCGGCCGACGCCGCTCGACGCGCCGCTGGAGCTCGTCGAGACCGGTGACGGCCGGCTCGAGCTGAGGCACGGTGACGAGGTCGTCTCGGAATCGGAGCCGTCGGTGCTCGAGATCGACGTGCCGGCGCCGCCGACGCTGGAGGCGGCGCGAGCAGCGGAGCCGGGCTCACCGTCGCACTACGACGGACGCGGCGTGCACCCGACGTGCTTCGGCTGCGGCTTTCAGCGCGAGGGCGGTCTGCGGATCGCGGCCGGGCCGGTGGACGTCGACGGTGTGGCGCAGGTCGCGGCGAGCTGGCGGCCCTCGTCCGACTACGCCGGCCCGGACGGCGTCGTCGATCCGCAGTGGGTGCTGGCGGCGCTCGACTGCCCCGGTGCGTTCGCCTTCATCGCGACGGGCACCCGCGCCGGGCTTCTCGGCCGGATCGTCTTCGACCAGTACGACGACGTGATCGCCGGACGCGACCACATCGTCACCGGGTGGCAGATCGGCGTCGACGGGCGGAAGATGCTCGCCGGCACCGCGTTGTTCACGGCATCGGGCGAGCTGCTCGCGGCCGCCAAGGCGACCTGGTTCGGGTTCCCCGCTCGCTAGTTCCTCGGGTGGTCGACGACGAGGTCGTCGGCGTTGCGCTGGTAGCGCGCGATCTCGGCCCGTCCGACGACCATGTGGTGGACCTCGTCCGGGCCGTCGGCCAGGCGCAGCGTGCGCTGTGACGTGTACATGTCGGCCAGCGGCGTCCACTGCGACACGCCCGTCGCGCCGTGGATCTGGATCGCCTGGTCGATGATCTGACAGACGCGCTCCGGCACCATCGCCTTGACCGCCGACACCCACACCCGCGCCTCGGCGTTGCCCATGAGGTCCATCGCCTTCGCGGCCTTGAGCACCATCAGTCGCATCGCCTCGATCTCGATGCGGGCGCGCGACACGACCTCGGTGTTCTTGCCGAGCTGGATGATCGGCTTGCCGAACGCGTCGCGCGACAGACCGCGACGAACCATCAGCTCGAGCGCACGCTCGGCCGCGCCAATGGAGCGCATGCAGTGGTGGATGCGGCCGGGGCCGAGGCGCAGCTGGGAGATCTCGAACCCGCGGCCCTCACCGAGGAGCACGTTCTCCTTCGGCACCCGCACGTCGGTGAACCGGAGGTGCATGTGGCCGTGGGGCGCGTCGTCCTTCCCGAAGACGGTCATCGGCCCGAGGATCTCGACGCCGGGGTGGGGGAGGGGGACGAGGATCTGCGACTGCTGGAGGTGAGACGACGCATCCGGGTTCGTCTTCACCATCACGATCATGATCCGGCAGCGCGGATCGCCGGCCCCGGAGATGTAGTACTTCTCGCCGTTGATGACCCACTCGTCGCCGTCGAGCACCGCGCTGCACGAGACGTTGCGGGCATCGGACGACGCCATGTTCGGCTCGGTCATCGCGAACGCCGAGCGGATCTCGCCGTTGAGCAACGGCTTCAGCCACTTCTCCTTCTGCTCCGGCGTGCCCACCCGCTCGAGCACCTCCATGTTCCCCGTGTCGGGCGCGGAGCAGTTCAACGACTCCGACGCGAGCGGGTTCTTGCCGAGCTCCTGCGCGATGTACGCGTAGTCGAGGTTGCTCAGGCCCTCGCCCGTCTCTGCGTTCGGGAGGAAGAAGTTCCACAACCCGTTCGTCTTGGCCTTCGACTTCAGGCTCTCGAGCAGCTCGAGCTGGCCCGGCGCGTAGCTCCACCGATCCTCTCGGTTGGCACCGAGAGCGAAGTACTCGGCGGTCACCGGCTCGATCTCGTCCCGGATGAACGCCTTCACCTTCTCGAGGAGGGGCCGGGCCTTCTCCGACATGGCGAGGTTGTAAAGCTCGCCTCCGAAATCGTCGACGTTGAGCGGGTTGGCAGGCATGGTCCGACACTAAGCGGTCGCGCCACGTCAGCCGATGAGGACGGCGGGACGTCCTGATTTGCACCGTTCAAGCCGTATCGTGCCCCGCTGTTGTCAGCTCCTGCCGTGCTGGTGAAAGGTCCCGCCGCCGCGCGAAGCGAACCATGAGATCAATGGTCCCCGGACGAGTCGGCCGGTTCCGTCGCGCCACCTTGGCGGTGGCGGGCCTCGCCGCGCTCGCTGCCGGCGGAGTGGCCCTCGCGTCGCCTCCGACGTCGGCGACGTCCGCCGATCGCGATGGCCGAACGTGGCTCGCCGTCCCCGACGGCGACCGGAGCCGCCTTCTCCTGGTGAACGGCATCTCCGGGCTCATCGAAGCCGACGCCGACCTCGATGCGCCTGCGGCCGGCGTGGAGTTCGTAGCCGAGCGGGCCGGCCGAACGCTGCTGTCGACGGGCGATTCGTTCGCCGTCGTCGACGACGCTCGGCACGAGGTCGTCCGCATCGACGACGCAGCGGCGGTAGCGCTCACCGACGAGGGCATCCTGAAGATCGACGGTTCGGTCGTCTCGCTCGTGGCGTTCGACGAGGACGTCGGTGGCGCACCGGTCGAACGGGGTCGTCGGGAACTGCCGTCTCCTGTGGCCGACGGGACAGCGCTCGTCACCGATGCTCGGGGAGACGTGTGGTACCTGGCCCGTGGTGGGCCGACCGTGCCGAACGCGTTCCGAGTCTCGCCGGACGGGACCACGACCGCCTTCGCTGTCGACTCGTCCGCCGAGCGGCTGGTGATCGTCGATGGCGAGGCGCACGTTCGCGACGACACCGGCGTGCGCGCCATCGACGCCTCGGCGGCGCGCCCGGCGCCCGGCGCGGATCGCATCGACCCTGAGGTGGCCGTCGCGAGTCGCGGCGTGTGGGCTGCCGCGACCGGCCGCACCGTCACCGCCTACGACGGTCGGGTGCCGTCGCCCCAGGAGCTGCCCGAGGAGGTGCGCCGGCTCGCGGTCTGGCACGGCACCATCGTCGCCGTGACCGACGCTGGGGCATACCTCGGTCGTCCTGGGTCGATCGAGCCGATCGAAGGGGCCGCGGGAGGAGCGACGATCCACACCGACGGCGGGCTCCTGTGGCTGGCGACGAGCGACACCGCGGTGGCGATCGCCCCGGACCTCGACATCCGGATCCTGCGCGTCTCGGCGGCTGACCTCTCGCTCTGCGTCGGCGACTGCTCGGCGGCCGCCGCCTCGGAGTTCCTCGAGGAGAAGGCGACCACGACCCCGCCGCCGACGCCGCCCGCTCCGGTTGATGCGCCGGCAGTCACCACGACGACGGTTCCGAAGAAGCTCGAGCCCGCTGCCGTCACGCCGTCGCTGCCGTCGACGACGGTCGCACCGACGACGACCCCGACTGCTCAAGTTCCTGCGCCAGCCGATCCGCTGCTCGGCGAGCCTGCGCCGACGACCGCCGTCCCGACGACCGTCCTGCCTCCGGCGCCATCGACGACCGTGAAGGACAAGGGACCGGACAAGCCACCGAAGAACCCGGAGCCGAGCCTTCCGCCGATCGTGGTGCCACCACCGTCGACGACGAATCCCGAACCGACCACGTCGACGGTCGCCGAGACCACGACGACGGAGGAACCGCCCGCGAACATCGGCCTCGAGTTCGAGGTCTCCGGCGGCGTCGGGTCGGCTGAGGCCCGCCTGCGCGTGCTCGCCAAGGCCAAGGACTGCGGCGCGGTGGCGAACTCCACGATCGCCACGTTGACATGGGATGGCAGCGGCAGCGGAAGCCGCGACCTCCTCGTCGTCTGGAGCGGCGGAAGCCGCAGCGAGGTGGCCTCGGCGACGATCGTCGCTCCGGAAGGCGCGATCACCGTGACGGTCACGGTCTGCGGGATGACCGCGTCGCGGACGGCGACGATCACCGGCGAGACGCCACCGACGACGACGCCGCCGAGCACGACGACCCCGCCGAGCACGACGACCCCGCCGAGCACGACGACCCCGCCGAGCACCACGACGCCGCCGTCGACCACGACGACCCAAGCCCCGACTTCGACGGTGCCCCCCGCACCATGACATCGCACTCCGCACCAGGAAGGACCGCATCGTGAACGAAGGCCCGACCTCGGGCTTCCAGCGCCGAGTTCTCGCCACGACCTACACCACGGCGAGCGGCACGTCGACGACGTCGCCGACGGCGTCGGAGCAGCAGGTGACGTGGTTCGCGGAGACGTTCGCGCGCCTCACGTCCCACATCGGGCGTGCGATCCAGGGCAAGGCCGACCAGATCAACCTCGCGCTCCTCGCCCTGGTCTCGGAAGGGCACCTCCTGCTGGAGGACGTCCCCGGCGTCGGCAAGACGAGCCTCGCCAGGGCGATCGCGGAGTCGATCAGCGGTTCGTGGCACCGCATCCAGTTCACGCCCGACCTCCTGCCGTCGGACGTGACGGGCATCTCGATCTGGAACCAGGCTCGGGCCCGGTTCGAGTTCAAACCCGGGCCCGTCTTCTCGAACATCGTCGTCGGCGACGAGATCAACCGGGCGTCGCCGAAGACGCAGTCTGCGCTGCTCGAGGTGATGGAGGAGCGGCAGGTCACCGTCGACGGGAAGCCCCATCACGTACCCCGCCCGTTCGTGGTCGTGGCGACGCAGAACCCGATCGAGATGGACGGGACGTACAACCTCCCCGAGGCCCAGCTCGACCGCTTCCTGATGAAGATGGCGATCGGGTATCCCGACCTCGCGGCCGAGGCGGACATCGTCCTCTCCCGCCACGGCGGGGCTCCGCCCGTCCTCGATCCGGTCGTCGGGCTCGACGAGGTGGGCCGGATGATCGAGGTGACCGCCAGCGTCCGCCTCGACCCGCAGCTGGTCCAGTACGCCGTCGGGCTCGTGCACGCCACCCGGCAGTCGGCCGACATCCGACTCGGCGCGAGCCCACGAGGCACCCTCGGGCTGTTGCGGGCCTCGCAGTCGCTTGCAGCCGCGGAGGGTCGCACGTTCGCCACCGCCGACGACGTGAAGCGCCTCGCCGTGCCGGTGCTCGCCCATCGCCTGTTGATCGCGCCGGAGGCGCAGCTGCGCGGGGTGACGGCGGAGCGGGTGATCGGCGAGATCCTGTCGACCGCCGCAGTGCCCGGCGGCGCCGTCCGCTGACCGGTCCGTGCGCCTGACCGCCCTCGGTCGAGCAGTCGTCGCGGCATCCGCCGCGCTGCTCGTCGCGGGCATCGCTCTCGGCCTCACCCCGGTGATCGCTCTCGCCTACAGCGGCTTCGCCATCGTCGGTCTCGCGGTCACCGCCGTCGTCGAGTCGCCTGCCATCAGCGTGCGCCGTGCAGCGTCGCCGCCCGAGGTCGAGCGGAGCGCGCCCGCGGCCGTGACCCTGACGCTCCGGGCTTCGCCGCGACGGAAGCAGCGTCGGTTCACGGTGATCGAGAGCGTCAACGGCGAGCGGCGGGCTGCGGCGATGCCCGCGCTCGCGCCTGGCGAGGAGACCTCGATCGTCTACGAGCTCGATACGTCGCGCCGCGGGACCGTCACCGCAGGGCCGATGCTTCTGCGCCGACTCGACCCCTTCGGGCTCGTGATCGCGGAGCGGAAGGTGAGCGGGTCGTGCAGCGTCGCCGTGCGCCCGCGCCGACACCATCTTCGGATGCTCCCGACGGGACGCCAGCGCGATCTCGAAGGACCAACTCGGGAGGTGTCCGAGGGGTCGGCTTCGTTCCACCAGTTGCGGGAGTACGTGCCGGGCGACGACCTCCGGCACATCCACTGGCGCACCTCCGCCCGCACGGGAACCCTCGTCGTGAAGCAACTGGTCGACACGACGAAGCCCGAGATCGTCGTGATCGTCGACAACCGCCGCTCCGCAGTGACGGAGACCGACTTCGAGGAGGTCGTCGAGATCGCGGCGTCGGTGCTGCACGCCGCGGACCAGGATGGATTCCCATCGCAGTTGCTGTTCGCGGACGGCTCGCAGGGCGCAGACGGTGACCTCGATTCCGCCGACGCCGCAGCCGGATCGCACCTCGACCGCCTCACCGATGTCCGAACGACGGAGTCGGACTCGATGCTCGAGCTCGCAGAGGCGTTGCGGGCGCGCGGTCGGAGCCTGGTCTTCATCACCGGCGAGCTCGGTGCTCCCGACCTCACGCTTCTTGCTCGCATCGCGAGCGGCTTCTCGCCGGCCTACCTGGTCTCGGTCACACGCGAGCGCCGAGTGCCGTTGGTGGCGCCGCCAGGCGTCGTGGCGGTGCCGGTCGCCTCGGCGCGGGAGTTCGTCGCAGCGTGGCCGGCGGTTCGATGAGACGCGTCGTACGCGCCGGTCTCGCACCCGCCGCGCTCGCGGCGGCGATCGCGGTCATGTTCCAGCGGGCGTTCCCGATCGACGAGCTCGTTCGAGCTGCCGCGGTAGCGGTCGTCGCCGGTGGTGCGGCTGGCGCGCTCCTGGGCGCCCGGCGAGTTCCTCGAAGCTTGGCCGCGATCGGCGCCGTCGCTCTGGCAGCCGGCGGCGCAGCCGCGATCACGGGCGGGTCACTCGCACCGGATTCGGTGCCGGACGCGTTCGCGCTCTTCCTCACGGTCGGCCTCCCGGCGGAAGGCTTGCGCGACCTGGCGCTCGTGCCGTACACGCTGCTGCTGGCCGCGATGATCGGGTCGGTCGCGGCGTCGATCCGTGGCCGAACGCTGCCTACGCTGGCCATCCCGACGGTGGCACTGGGTGTCGCCGCGGCGCTCGTCGCGTCCATCGGGTTCGAGTGGTGGACCCCGGCGTTGTTCGCTGCCGCGGCGGGATCGGTCCTCCTGCTCGACGCGCGCAACGACCTGTCGCAGCTTCCGCCACTGGTCGGCTCGAACACCGAGCTCCGGCGGCAGATCGCGTGGTGGCGTCCGTTGGTGCAGTTCGTCCCGGCGCTCGTGCTCGTCGCTGCTCTGGCCGCCGCACTCCCGCACGGCCGCACGATCGACCTCCGCCGCTATGTGGATCCGCCGACCGAACGCTTCGCCGACCTGAACCCGCTCGCTGTCGCGGCCCGTGCGTCTCGAGGCGCCGACGACCCTTCGGAGATCGGCTCGGTGAAGGTCAATGGCGCCGCGCCGGGCCGCCTCCGGATGGCCGTCCTCGACCGCTACGACGGCACGGGGTGGAAGCAGTCTGCCGAGTTCGCCATCACCGGTCGCACCCTTGCCGACGACCCGCTGTACCCGGTGATCGCCGCAGGCTCGCCGCCCGGAGACGACAGCTCTCTCGACGATTTGACCACCGTGACGTACCGCCCGCTCGGCAACCCGCCGTTGCGCGCCGTCCCCACAGCGGGCGTTCCCCGAAGGGTCGACGATCCCGACGCGGTGCGGTACGCACCGCGAGCGGGGATCCTTCTCGCCGAGGGGGAGGCCACCGTCAGCTACACCACGGCCGCCGCCATCGCGCCTCCCGCCGAGACCACGAGAGGGGACGCCACCGTCGGCTCGTTCCCTCCGGAGCTCGCGACGTGCCCAGCGTCCGATCGCGTCGCCGCGATCGCGAGCGAGCTCGCCGTCGGAACCACGACCGCCGTCGAACGATTGGACCGGATCGAGAACTACCTCAAGGTGCGCCGCGTCTACGACCCGAGCGCGCCGGGCGGGCAGACGTTGCGCAGCGTCGAACGGTTCCTCGACCAGGACTACGCGCGAGGCAACCTCGAGGCGTTCGTCACGAGCTACGCGCTGCTGGCCCGCTGTGCCGGCGTGCCGGTTCGAGTCGTGGTGGGCCTCCCGGAACCCGCGCCCGGCGAGACCCGCTTCACCGATCGCGACGTCACCGCGTGGGTAGAGACGCCGCTCGCTCGCGCGCGGTGGGTGCCCTTCGACCCGCTCCCCACCCCGGAAGAGCAGCTGCAGCAGGCTCAGCTGGCGCGGCAGACGCCGCCGCCGCCCCCCGAGCCCGAACCGGAGCCGCAGACTGTGCCGCCGCGGCAGGTCGCGCCCGTCGACGTCTCCGACGAGAGCGAAGCCGCCGTGACGTGGCTCGCGCTGGCGCTCCTCGTGCTCGTCGTCGTGCTCAGCCTCGCCTGGGCGCTGGTGGTGCCACGGCTGATCCTCCGCCGTCGCCGGCGGGCGGCCGATCCGTCCGTCGCCGTGCACGCGGCATGGGCGACGGCGACAGACGCGCTCATCGACCACGGGATCGACGTCGACTCGCAGCACACCCCCTTGGAGGTCGCGCGCATCTCGGCCGGCCGCGTGCCCGTGGTCGTTCCGCGGCTCCTGGAGGGACTGGCGCCAGTGGTCGACCGCACCCGGTACAGCGGCGAACCGGCCTCGCCGCAGGAGGCGGCCCTCGCATGGGGCTACGTCGACGCGATCCTCGACCGGCTGCCGACGACTCGCCGGATTGCTCTGGCGCGGGCGATGGCACCGCTTCGTCAGCCCCGGCTCGTGGTGGCGAGGCTCCGGACCGTGGTCGGCCTCGCGACCGGGAAGACGCGGTGGACTGCGGCGCTCCCCGAGACTGCCCTCGTGGCCACCGGCAGCGCGCCGGACGACGTTCCTTCGGTGACGATCGCCTCCCGCATCGGGGAGGGCTCCACCGGATCGGTGTTCCGCGGGGTGCTGGCGCCGGACAACACACCGGTCGCGGTCAAGGTGTTCCGCTACGGCCCGCGCGACGCCGGGTTCGACGAGCATCGCTTCGAGTGGGAGGTGCGCATCGCCCGCCAGGTGTCGGGCCTGCCACATCTTCCCGTCGTCCACGATGCAGGCATCACCCCGGTCACCAATCGCCCCTACATCGTGACGAGCCTCTACGACGGCGGCACCCTGCTCGACCGCGTCCGTCGCGGCGGCCCGATGACCCAGGCGGAAGTGGTGGCCATCGGCAGCGACCTCGCGTTCGCGCTCACCGCGCTCCATCAGGTCGGCGTCGTCCACGCCGACGTCAAGCCGGAGAACGTCTTCTTCGGCGGCGACGGATGGGTGCTCGGTGATCTCGGCTCCGCATGGCTGCGAGCCGCTCGCGGGCCGGCTGCGACGATGACGCCGCCGTACGCTGCGCCGGAGGTGTGGCGAGGGGCGTCGCCGACGCCCGCGTCCGATCTCTACAGCCTCGCGTTGACGATGCTGTTCGCGGTGACGGGGCAGGTCCCGACAGCGAGCATCACGCCTGCGCGCGACGACGTGGTGCAAGCGTTCCCCGATCATCCGGTGATGGTCAGAGCGCTCGAGCCCGACGCCCGCCGGCGCCCTCGCAGCGTCGCGGAGTTCGCCCGCCAGCTCCAGCCCGACCTCGTGCCCGCGGGCCGCACCGACCGGCTCGCGACGCTGAGCTTGCCCACCCCGACTGCCTCCTACCGCCGAGGGAACTGACGTGGAGCTCCTCCTTCGGGTCGTCAGCCCGACGGCTGCACCGACAGACGTACGAGTCGAGATCGACCCCGATCAGCCGGCCTCGCGCCTCGCCGGCGCGCTGGCCTCCTACGTCGGCGGTGCCACTGGTGGCGGCGCACCTACACGGACCCCACGCGTGCTGCTCCTCCGCACCGGCGAGTTCCTCGATCCGGACGCCCGGGTGGCCGACACCGGGGTGCTCTCCGGCGACGAGGTCGTGCTCGACCCGGCCGCGGTGCCGGGGCCGCTCCCGCCGATCCTGATCCGAGCCGTCAGCGTCGACGTCCTCGCCGGACCCGACTCCGGCCACAGCGCCGTCCTCGACCGGGGGACGTACATCGTCGGGCGGGACGCGACCTGCGATCTCGCCGTCAGCGACCTCACGGTGTCGCGCCGTCACCTGCGCGTCGAGGTCGCGCTGGATTGGACCGTAACGATCGAGCCGGAGGGTGACGCCGAGAACGGCGTGCTCGTCAACGACGCTGCGATCGCCGGCCGGGTCGCTGTCACAGGCGACGACGTCGTCACCCTCGGCACGACCCGCCTCGCCTTCCGGGAGTTCATCCGGGCGACTGACGAGGTCCGCGACGGTCTCGGCCAGATCGAGTTCCACCGCACGCCCTACCGCCCCGAGCGCGTTCGCCCTCGCGAGCTGCCCCCGCTGGGGCCGGTGCCGACCGCGCCAGAGCCCCGCCGGTTCCAGATCCTCGGCGCGCTCGCACCGCTGGCGGCGGGCCTCGCGATGTTCGCCTTCAGCGGCGAGCCGCAGTTCCTGGTTCTGACGCTGCTCTCGCCGCTCGCCATCATCGCCAACTTCTTCGAGGATCGCCGGTCGAACCGTCACCGTCACTCGAAGCAGGTCGAGCGGTTCCACGAGCGGGTCGAGGAGCGGAAGGCCGAGGTCGCGCAAGCGTTGTACGACGCACGCGTCGAGCGGGTGCGTGCCGCACCTGATCTCGCCGATCTCGCGCGGCGCGCGGAGCTGCGGACGATCGACCTGTGGCCTCGGGGCCGTGACTCCGACGACTTCCTCGCCGTGCGGGTCGGTCTGGGCGACGCCGAGAGCCTCGTCACGTCGCCGGTCGAGACCAACGGCGACGAGCAGCTCCGCGAGATGGCGGAGGCTGCCGTGGCGGGCCACGAGCGGCTCTCGGGGGTACCGGTCACCGTGGACCTGGCCGAGGTCGGGACGTTCGCCGTTCACGGCGACCCGCAACGGGTGGATGACGTGGCCGCATCCGTCGCGGTGCAGCTGGCGTGCCTCCACAGCCCCGAAGACCTGATCATCGCTGGTGCGGTCGGCGCCGATCGGGAGTTCGGCGCGTGGCTGAAGTGGTTGCCACACCTTCGCTCGGTGACGTCTCCCTTGGCCGGACGGCACCTCAGCACCACGGCTGCCGGCGCTCGCACCATCCTCACCGAGTTGATCGAGGTCGCCGAGATGCGTGCCGCGACGAGCGACCGGTCCGTCGACCGGCGCTGGCCGTGGGTCGTGCTGTTCCTCGACGGTGACCTGGAGCCGGACGCCACGCTCGTGTCGCAGTTGCTCGACCGTTGCGTCGACGGCGGCGTGACCGTCATCTGGCTCAGCACGAGCGAGGCTCGCGTTCCCCACCAGGCCACGGCCGTTCTCGACTGCCAGCTCACGCGTGGCGACGACGAAGCCGTTCTGTGGTCGACCGATCCCGAAGTCGCCCCGCGCGACGTCGAGCTCGGTCGGGTGCATCCCGAGGTGGCCGATCGGGTCGCCCGCTGCCTCGCCCCGGTGCGAGACGCCACCGTCGCGACGGCGACCACGGCCATCCCCAGGACGGCTCCGCTTCTGTCGGTGCTCGGCACGGACGTTCCCGATGCGACGTGGATCACCGAGCGCTGGCTGACCGATCGACCCTACGGGCTGCGCTTCCCGGTCGGCCTCGGCGCCGACGGCGTGTTCGAGCTCGATCTCGTGAGCGACGGTCCTCACGCCCTGATCGGCGGCACATCGGGTGCCGGGAAGAGCGAGCTGCTCCAGTCGATCGTCGCGTCGCTCATCACGATCTATCCACCGACGCGGCTCAACTTCCTGTTCGTCGACTACAAGGGCGGCGCGTCGTCCACCGCGTTCCGCGACGTCCCGCACACCGTCGGTTACGTGACCAACCTCGACGCCGACCTCGCCATGCGTGCGTTGACGTCGCTGCGGGCGGAGCTGAATCGGCGCATGCGGCTGCTCGAGGGGCGGGCGAAGGATCTCGAGGAGATGCTGGATCGTCATCCCGACGAGGCGCCGCCGTCGCTGGTGATCGTCGTCGACGAGTTCGCGACGCTCGTCAAGGAGATCCCTGACTTCGTGGCCGGCATGGTCGACATCGCCCAGCGCGGCCGAAGCCTCGGGATCCACCTCATCCTCGCGACCCAGCGACCGTCGGGGTCGGTCAACGACAACATCCTGGCGAACACCAACCTGCGGATATCGCTGCGGATGCTCGATGGGTCGGAGTCGTCGGCCATCATCGGCGGCCCCGAAGCCGCGGACATCCCCGTCCCGCTCCGTGGGCGCGGGTTCGCTCGTCTGGGGCCGCGCGCGCTGGTGCCGTTCCAGTCGGCCTACACCGGTGCGCCGATGGTGGCCGCGGCCGGCATGAGCCCGGTGATCGTCGCGCCGTTCGCGCCTGACGCACCCGCCGCCCGGATGGTCTTCGGTGCGGAGCCGGCGGAGACCGACCGCGCACGGGCCGGCGCCCAAGCAGCCACACAACTCGACGCGGTCATCGCTGCGGTGGTCGATGCCGCCCGGAAGAACGACTTCCCCCCGCCGCCCACCCCGTGGCGCGAGCCATTGCCCGACCACGTGACGCTCGCCGCCGTCCGCGCCGACGGTCGAGGGGCCTGGGCCACCACAGAGCCGGGTCGCTACGTCCGTGTCGGTGTCGTCGACGCGCCGGAAGACCAAG
Source organism: Acidimicrobiales bacterium (assembly GCA_035540495.1). Lineage (GTDB taxonomy): Bacteria > Actinomycetota > Acidimicrobiia > Acidimicrobiales > CADCTF01 > DASVEG01. The sequence continues at coordinate 47,574 of DATLGL010000036.1, read as the reverse complement.
ACCAGTACCCGGCGATCGTCGACCTCGAGGAAGGCGGCGGCCTGATCGCCTACGGCTCAGGTGGCGCGGGGAAGACGACGCTCCTGCGCACGGTCGCGGCATCGGCCGCGCTCGACGCGGATGCGAGTGAGGTCTCGATCTTCGCCATCGACTTCGCGTCGCGCGGCTTGCGAAGCATCGACGCCCTGCCTCACGTCGCGGCGGTAGCGACCGGCGACGATCTGGAAGCGGTCACTCGCGTGATCGCGCTTCTCGGGAGCGAGATCGAGCGGCGCCGGAGCGTGCTCGCGGAGGTGCAGGCGGAGACGCTGACGGCGTACCGGAGCCGGGCGGGCGCGGCCCACGCGGGGCTTGCCCGCATCCTGCTCCTCGTCGACGGCTATCCGAACCTGTCGGCCGCGTTCTCGGGGTCGACGCTCGGTTCGCCCCTCGACCAGTGGCTCGACGCGTTCCACCAGATCGTCCTCGACGGCCGGCAGGTGGGCGTGCACGTCGTGCTGACCGCCGACCGGCGCGGCGGCATCCCCGCGGTGGTGCAGTCCGCCGTCGCGAACCGGGTGATCCTCCGCCAGGCGGACGAGGGCGCGTACGGCGATCACGGCATCCCCCTGACGCGCGCACGCGGGCTCGACCTCGCTCCGGGCCGCGGGTTGTGGCAGGCCGACAAGCTCGTCCAGATCGCGTGCCTCTCTGAGTCGGGCGAGGGCGCGGCCCAGGCCGCCGCGCTGAGCGAGATCGCTGCTGGCGCGCCCGGCCCCGCCGAGCCGGCTCTGCGCACCGCGCCCCTTCCCGACGTGATCGATCTGGTCGCACCAGCGCCAGCGCCGGCGACGGCGACGGCGTCGTCCAGTGGGCCGCAGCCGTCGGCGGTCATCGGGATCGCGGACCTCACGCTGGCGCCGGTATCGGTCGACCTCGCGCACTCGCATCTCCTCGTGGCCGGCCTCCCCCGGTCGGGACGGACGACAGCCGCCGCCGTTGTCGCCGCGCAGCTCGTGGCCGCGGGTCACGAGGTGTGGATCGTCGGCGGATCGGGGAGCGCGCTGGCCGACGTCGCCGGTGCGACGCGATCCGCCTTCGGGCGCTCCGATGTGCACCTGCCGGTGCTCGACGAGCTCGCGACGCTGGGCGAGACGTACACCGACACGACCCGGATCCTCGTGGTCGACGACCTCGACATGCTCGACGACCCGATGCTCGGAACCGCATGGGAGCGCCTCGTCCGCATCGACGGGCTACGCGTCGTCGCCACCATCGAGATGCGCAATCACGCCGGCTTCTCGATGAACGCCATGCTCAACGAGGTCCGCAAGGCGCGGCGATCGGTGTTCCTCCAGCCCGATGATCCGCTCGAGCTGTTCCAGCTGACCGGAGTGCGTGCGCCGCTGCGCCCGGGTACGGCGTTGCCGCCTGGCCGAGGCGTGCTGCTGGCTGATCGAAAGGCGACGACGATCCAGGTCGCCCGCAGCGTGACACCGTCAGCGACGCGTCCGGTCGGAACCAGTTTCCCGTGAACCGGCGCTGCGCGCGGGGGACAACCGCCGCGTGCAGCTCACCTACGTGCTTCCGCTCCGGTCGTCGGAGGTCGAGCACGACCTCGCGCCGTATCTCGCAGGCCTGACGCCGCACGTCGAGGTGATCGCCGTCGACGGCTCCGAAGACGACGTCTTCGACGAGCACCGCAGGCTGTTCGAACGGGTCGGCGCATGTCATGTCGCCGTCGACCCTTCGCGCGCGACGCTCATGGGCAAGGTGGGCGGCGTCATGACCGGCGTCGCCGCCGCCTCCAACGAGCACGTCGTCATCGGTGACGACGACGTCCGCTACACCCTCGACCAGCTGAGGCGGGTCGACGACTTGCTGCGGGAGTTCGACGTCGTGCGACCGCAGAACTACTTCGACCCGCTGCCGTGGCACGCCAAGTGGGACACCGGGCGGATCCTGCTCAACCGGATGACCGGCGGCGACTGGCCCGGGACGATGGGTGTTCGGCGGTCGGTGCTCCTACGAGCCGGCGGATACGCCGGCGACGTGCTGTTCGAGAACCTCGAGCTCGTTCGCACGATCGAGGCCGTCGGCGGACGGGCAACGGTAGACCTCGGCCTCCTGGTGCACCGCATCCCGCCACCCACCGCGCAGTTCCTCGATCAACGCGTGCGGCAGGCCTACGACGAGTTCGCCCGGCCGATGCGCCTTGCCTTCTTCCTCGGCATCCTGCCGTTCGTCGCCGTGTTCCGCGGCCGCGGGGCCGCTGCGCTCGCCGTCGCGACCGTCGGTGTCGCGGAAGCGGGCCGTCGTCGCGCCGGCGGACGGGAGGTGTTCGCATCGACCGCCGCGCTGTGGGCGCCGGTTTGGCTGGCGGAGCGGTCGGTGACCTCGTGGCTCGCGGTGTGGAGCCGCGTGCGTCACGGAGGGATCCGCTACCGCGGGACCGTTCTGCGGCGCGCCGCCAACCGGCGTCCGACCGTTCAGATGTCGAGGTAGCGAGTCAGCACCTCGGCCTTTCCCCGAAGGATCTCGGCCTCGTCGGTCTGACCCGCGTCTTCCGACTCCTCGGCGGACGCGAGCAGCTCCTCGATCTCGCGCTGCACCACCGTCCGCTCGTCGTCGGAAGACAGCTCGCGGCGGGCGGCCTCACTGGAGTAGACGCCTCGGGTCCCGAGCGCCCCCGCGTCGCCCTGCTCCACCGCCTCCGCGTTCGAGAGCGCGGCGAGCGTCGTCCGCAGCACCGACACGGTGGCGGCGTCCCGTGCCTTCATCGCCGCCGGGAGGTCTGCCTGCAACCGCTCGCGGATCGAGGTCACAGCCAGTTCCTCCGCTTGAAGTTCCGGTAGAGCAGGTAGCAGGCGGATGCCATCACGACGAGCGTGAGCGGGTAGCCGAACCTCCACTCGAGCTCGGGCATGTGCTCGAAGTTCATGCCGTAGATGCCCGCGATCATCGTCGGCACGGCCACGATCGCCACCCACGCGGAGATCTTCCGCATGTCTTCGTTCTGGCGCATGCCGACCTGCGCCACGTTCGCGTTCAGGGCGGAGTCGAGGAGGGCGTCGAGCGACGCCAGGTGATCGATGACGCGAAGCAGGTGGTCGTGCACGTCGCGGAAGTAGGCGCCGGCCTGTTCGTGGATCGGCTTCGGCGCGGCGGCGAGATCATCGAGCGGACCGGCCAGCGGTTCGACCGATCGGCGGAAGTCGAGGACCTCTCGCTTGAGCTTGAAGATCCGTTCGGCGTGCGTCGTGCTCGGGCCGCTGAACACCTCGGACTCGATCTGGTCGATGTCGACGTCGAGCCCCCGCAGCACGGCGGCGTAGTCGTCGACGATGCGATCCGCGACAGCGTGGAGAACCGAGGTCGGACCCCAGCAGAGCCGCTCGACGTCGTGCTCGAGCCGCCGCCGCACCTCCGACAGCGCGGCGAAGTTGCCGTGGCGAACGGTGACCACGAACGACTCGCCGACGAAGAGCATGATCTGGCCGACCTCGATCACCTCGTTCGAGTCGACGTACCTCGCCGGCTTCAGGACGACGAAGAGCGAGTCGCCGTAGCGCTCGAGCTTCGGCCGCTGGTGCGCGTGCACCGCGTCTTCCACCGCGAGCGGGTGGAGGTCGAACGCCGCGGCGACGTCCTCGAACTCACGAGCCGTTGGTTCGTGCAGCCCGACCCAGACGAACGACTCCGGCTGGCGGGCGGCTTCGACCGCGGTACCCAGATCGACCGGCCCGCCGCGGCGGGCACCGTCGTCGTAGATGGCGCAGTCGACGATCACCCGCCGATTCTTCCCGAACGCGCCTGCGGCCGCGCCTGATACCGCGGCGACTGCCTCGTCAGAGCGCGACGGGGGACGGATCGATCTCGAGGGGCCCGTGGTCGAACGCTGGGAGCACGTGGCGCGCGAACAGGTCGCACTCGGCGATGTGGGGGTACCCCGACAGGATGAACGCGCGAACCCCAGCCGCCTCGAGCTCACGCAGCTTGGCCAGCACCTGGTCCGGATCGCCGACGATCGCCGCGCCGGCACCGCTTCGCGCGCGGCCGACGCCGGTCCAGAGATGCCGCTCCACGTATCCCTCGTCGTCCGCCGACTCCCGCAGCTCCGCCTGCCGCTGCACGCCGGTCGAGGTGCTGTCGAGCGACTGCTTCCGGATCCGCTCGCCCTCCGTGTCGTCGAGACGAGACAGGAGACGTCGGGCCGCGGCGCGCGCTTCGTCCTCGGTCTCCCTCACGATGACGTGTGACCGCCAGCCGATGTGCAGCCGGCGGCCGTGCGCCGCGGCACGGCGATGCATGTCGCCGGCGACCTCGCGCACGGCCTCGGTGGTGTCGGGCCACATGAGGTACACGTCGGCGCCCCGGGCCGCGCAGTCCTTGGCTGCATCCGACAGCCCGCCGAAGTAGAAGGGCAACCGCCGCCCGTCGTGAGGCCGGGCCCTCGGCGGCTCGATGTCGAGATCGACGAACTCGCCGTGGACCGCCGCAGGCTCGCCGTCGAGGAGCGTTCGGAGCGCGCTCATCACCTCGACGGTGCGGCGGTACCTGGCTTCTGAGGAAAGGGCGCTCTCGCCCGGCACGTCGCTCGAGATGACGTTCACCGTCAGGCGCCCGTGGCTGATCTGGTCGATCGTGGCGAGCTGCCGGGCGAGCTGCGGCACGACGAGCTCGCCGGCGCGTACGGCGAGCAGCAGACGGATCGTGCGCGTGAGGGGAGCGATCGCGGCGGCGAACGCGGTGCTATCGATGCCGAGCGCGTACCCCGACGGCAGGAGGACGTTGTCGAAGCCGGCCTCCTCGGCCGCGAGCACGATCGACCGGCAGTGTTCCCACGAGCTCACGAGGCGCGGGTCGCGCTGGCCGAGGAACTCGTAGTCGTCGTCGCAGAGCGCGCCGAACCACGCGACCTCCGGGCCGCTCACGGAAGGGGAACACCTTCCGACGCCTCGATGAGCCGGTAGGAGTCAGCTCTGGCGAGGTGGACGTCGACGGCTCGCGCCGCCTCGCGCAATCTCTCCGGCCGCTGCGTCCCCACGATCGCGATGGGCCTCCCGGGAAGAGCGAGGACGAACGCGAGCGCCGCCGTCGTCCGATCGACGCCTTCGCGCTCGGCGAGCTCGTCGAGGACTTGCACCAGCTCTGGGCGCACGCCATCGCCCGTCGCCAGGCGGCCTCCCGCGAGCGGGCTCCACGCGAGCAGCGTCATCTCGTCGCGCAGGACACGGTCGACGGTGCCGTCGCGCAGCGGGCCGAGATGAGCAACCGACAGCTCCACCTGGTTCGTGGCGAGCGAGGCGCCGCGTTCGCCGAGCGCCGCCTGGAGCGCGTCGACCTGAGCCACGGTCATGTTCGAGACGCCTACGGCTCGGACCTTGCCGCTGTCGACGAGCCCGGCGAGGGTTTCGGCCAGCTGGCGTGGACTCGTGAACACGTCGGGACGATGCACCTGGTACAGGTCGATCACGTCGACGCCGAGGCGCCGCAACGAGTCGTCGCACGCGGTGCGCAGATAGCGGTCGCTCGAGTCGTACGGAACGCCCGGGATGATCCCGCCCTTGGTCGCCACCACGATCTGGCCGCGCGCGCCGGGACGTCGCGCGAGCACCTCGCCCAACACCCGCTCGTTCTCTCCGAACCCGGAGCCACCCCAGTCGAGGCCGTAGACATCGGCGGTGTCGATCAGGTTCATGCCGAGCTCGATCGCGGTGTCGAACGCCGCCAACGCCGAATCGACCTCGATCATCCGCCAGCACCCCAGCGACAGCGGCCCGACCTCGGGAGCGCCCACCACGATCGACCGCGGCGCGCGATCGACGAGCCCGTCGTTGCTGCCGTCAGCCATCGGCCATCACCTCGTCGAGCTCCACGCGCCTGCTTTCGTCGATCGAGCGGTGGGCAGCAACCCCGATGGCCACCGACCAGAGCCCGTCGTCGACCGTCACCTTGGCTGCGCCGCCGCTCCGGATCGCGTCGAGGAAGTCGAGGTGCTCGAGGTAGCTGGAGCCGTGGTGGAACCCTTCGTGCGCGGCACGTTCGTCGGTGGCCGTCTCCTCGTCGACGCGGCCGATCCAGTGCTTCCCGCGCCGTCCGATGCGCACGATGCCTTCGGGGATGAGCGCCTCCACCTTCCCCTTGTCGCCGACGGCTACCAGCTCCTCCTGGTTCTTCGTCGCCTCGGCGAACATGCACAGGTCGAGCAGAGCGCGGACGCCTCGCGGGAACTCGACGATCACGTACGCGTTGTCGAGGATGTCGGGCCGTTCGCCGCCGTACCGTTCGTCGAGGTGGTTCACGTCCTGCCCGCCGGACGCGACGACGGCGACGGGCCGTTCCCCCACGACGAGGCACATGAGATCGAAGAAGTGGCAGCACTTCTCGACGAGCGTGCCCCCGGTGTTCCGGTTGAACCGGTTCCAGTCGCCGACCTTCTCGAGGAACGGGAACCGGTGCTCACGGATCGACAGCATCCGGAGGTCGCCCACCGTGCCGGCGCGAACCTCATCGACGAGGCGCGCCGCGGGTGCCATGTAGCGGTACTCCAGCCCCACCCACGTGATCGCCGAGCGGTCTTCCGCCATCTTCGCGACCGTCTTGCAGTCGGCGACGGTGGTGCACAACGGCTTCTCGACGAGCACGTGCAGATCCGTCGCGAGAGCATCGTGAAGCACATCGATGTGGGTCATGTTCGGCGTCGCGATGACGAGCGCGTCGCACGTACCACTCGCGAGAAGGTCGCGGTGGTCGACGAAGGTTGCAACCGCGTGCGGAGCCGGCAGCGCGGCGAGGGCCGCGTCGATGGAAGGCCGATGAGGATCCGCGACCGCTGTCACCTCGGCGCCCGGCAAGGCGTTGAGGTTCCTGATGTGCTCGACGCCCATCATCCCGGTTCCGATCACGCCGTAGCGCACGGCCTCGAATGTGCTCGCCATCGGGCGAGCTTCGCACAGGCAGGAGTTGCCGGTTGGTGTCGACGGTGCGCTAACGAGGTGGCGTGGACTTCTCGCTCGACCTGTTCGCGCGGACGTTCGTGACGGTGCTCGTCATCATGGACCCGATCGGCACGGTTCCCGTGTTCCTCGCGTTGACGAAGGACCAGACGATCGACCGCCGGAAGCGCTCCGCGCTGCAGGCGGTCGCCGTGGCCGCCGTCGTCGTCGTGCTCTTCGCCCTCTTCGGACAGGAGCTCCTCCGCCTCCTCGGCATCTCGATCGCCGCGCTCGAGGTCTCTGGCGGGCTCATCCTCGTGCTCGTCGCGCTGGAGCTCCTACGCCCCGCGGAGTCGGGCGTGCTGGCCACGGCGGCCGGGAGCAACGTGGCCCTCGTTCCGCTCGGCACGCCGCTGCTCGCCGGTCCCGGCGCCATCGCGGCGACGATGGTGTACATCCAGCAGGCCGCCGGCAGCTGGGAGATCGCGAGCGTCATCGCTGCGCTCCTCCTGGTCCACGTGGTGCTGTACCTCGCGATGCGGTTCGCCGGCGGCGTGGGGCGGCTCCTCGGCGACAACGGGATCGACCTCGCGTCCCGCCTGATCGGGCTGTTGCTGGCCGCGATCGCGGTGCAGCTCGTCGCGACCGGAATCGCCGACTGGATCGAGAACGGCGTGTAGTCAGCCGGCGCGTGCTGCCACCAGATCCGGATGGGCACGGTCGCGCCACGCCGCGGCGATCGCCACGGCGAAGCCGAGCGGCAGGGCGACGAACCGAGCGACGTCGACGAAGACGTCGGGCGCTCCGGCGTCGGACGCGTTCCAGATCAGGTAGGTGACGTAGGTGGCGTACGCAGCCGCGAACATCACGCCTTCCCAGCGGCGCATCAGCGTGCCGCTCGAGAAGAACACCGGGAGGCAGATCAGCGCAGCGGCGATCATCACCGGGATGTCGACGCCTCGCACGAACTCGTTGGCCTCGAGCGGTGTGGGCGCGACGAGCCCGCCGATGCCGAGCACCGCCAGCATGTTGAAGATGTTCGATCCGACGACGTTGCCGACGGCGATCTCCCGCTCGCCCCGATAGGTAGCGAGCAGTGAGGTGGCGAGCTCGGGGAGCGACGTCCCGGCGGAAACGATCGTCAGGCCGATCACCAGCTCCGAGAGGCCCAGCGAGCGCGCGAACTCGACCGCGCCGTCGACCATCCAGTTCGACCCGACGACGAGCAGCACGAGCCCGAGGAGGAGCAGCCCGACGTTCACGTACCAGGGTGCCGGCGTTGCCTGCGGCTCTCCACCAGGCGCCGCGTGCTCGAGCGCCGCAGCCGTCTCCTTGCGACTCGCGCGGATCGTCCACGTCGTGTACCCGACGATCCCGGCGAAGAGCAACGCGGCCTCCCAGCGCACCAGGTCGCCGTCGAGGACGAGCACCCAGACGAGCACCGACGCGCCGATCATGATCGGCACCTCCAGGCGCACGAGCCGCCACGCGATCAGCAACGGGCGTATGAGCGCGCATGCGCCGAGGATGAGGAGGACGTTGAAGATGTTGCTCCCCACTGCGTTGCCGATGGCGATGTCGGTCTGGCCGCTGCGAGAGGCGGCAGCGCTCACCGCCATCTCCGGCGCGCTCGTGCCGAACGCGACGACGGTGAGACCGACGACGAGCGGCGCCACGCCGACCGCGAGGGCGAGGCTCGACGCGCCCCGCACCAACGCTTCTGCCCCGACCACCAGGCAGACGAGGCCGCCGAGGAACAAGATGACCGTCACTTCGACTCCTGCTTCGCCGTCCCCGGTGCCGGGGGAGCCTCAGCCGAGCCGGACGGCCCGCCTGCTCACGTGGATCCAGCCCCTCTTCGTGAGGATCCCCAGCGTAGGCGCCCGGTGCGGCACGCTTGGCCGATGCCGATCCCGAAGGGCGCGGTCGACGACGCCGCCGCCTACGCCGCGAACTGGTTCGACTACCGCATCCAAGCGCTCCAGGTGCCGGGTGCCGTCATGGCGATCCAGCACGACGATCGCCTGGTCGTGTCGCACGCGGCGGGCCTCGCCGACCTCGAGGAGAAGGTCGCCATGCGGCCCGACCACCGGTTTCGGATCGCGTCGCACTCGAAGACGTTCACCGCGACCGCGCTGATGACGCTGGTGGAGCGCGGCCGCGTGCGCCTCGACGACCGGCTCGACGTCTGGCTCCCGTGGCTCGCGGAGGCCGCCGACGCTCGGATGGGCCGTGCGACCCTCCGCGACGTGTTGAGCCACACCGCCGGGATCATCCGCGACGGCGTCGACGTGCCGTGGTGGGCGCTCACCGGGCCGTTCCACGACGCCGCGTCGTTGCGGGATGCGGTCACCGAGACGCCGGCGGTCATCGATCGGATGACGCGCTTCAAGTACTCGAACATCGGCTACTCGCTGCTGGGCCTCGTCATCGAGGCGGTGACGGGGGAGCCGTACGCGGAGGTCGTGCGGCGTGAGATCGTCGATCGCCTCGGGCTGTCGAACACCGAGCCCGAGCCGTCTGAAACGTCGGCCTTCGCGACGCCGTACAGCTCGAAGAAGCACGGCCTGGCCCGCCGGCGGCTCCCGAGCCTCGACACCCGCGGCATGGCTGCAGCGACTGGCTTCTCGTCGACCGCGGCCGACCTGTGCCGCTACGGGCGCGCGCACTTCCTCGGCAACGAAGAGCTGCTCAGCGACGAGTCGAAGCGGCAGCTGCACCACGAGCACTGGCGGGTCGAAGGTGGCCGGCGCGGCCACTACGCGCTCGGGTTCCACGTCTTCACGATCGGCGACCGCCGGGTGATCTCCCACGGCGGAGGCTTCCCCGGCTACATCACGTTCACGATCATCGATCCCGTCGACCGGCTGGTCGTCACCGTGCTGACGAACGCGATCGACGGACCCGCCGAGGCGTTGGCCACGGGCATCGTTCGCCTCATCGGGCTCGCGGAGAGCTGCGATCCAGCGACGTCCGCCGGCGAGGGCGACCTCCACCGGTACGCCGGTCGCTTCCTGGGCCTCTGGTCGACGACCGACATCGTCCGATTCGGCGACTCGCTGTTCGCCATCGATCCCGACCTCCCCGACCCGGTGGTCGACGTGACACGCCTCGAGGTCGCCGACCGGGACGCCCTCCGGATAGCGGACACCGCGGGCTTTGGGTCGTACGGCGAGTCGGTGACGTTCGACCGCAACGAACGCGACGAGGTCGCTGCCGTGCACTTCGCGGGCGGGCGCCTGCTCCCTTACGACGCCTACGTGGCGGAGCTCGACGATCGGTGCGCGGGGCGGATGCTCAGCCCCGGTTCCTAGGCCCTGGCGGGCGCTCCTCGTACGGGACGCCGGCCGCGTCGATGCGACGGCGGACGTCCGCGACCGCCTCGTCGACGGCGGCGTCGGGCCGCTCGGACGACGGAGCGGCCGCCCAGGCTGCGAGGACGTCGCCCAGCGCGTCGAGGTCGCGGAGCGCCCGCATGACGTCGACGATCGACGAGGTCACGACGTCGTGCGCATCGCCGGCGGCCGCCGGGTCCGAACGCTCGACTGCTGCCCACACATCGTGGCCGTGCGCCTCGAGGTGCTTGTGGTGGGGGCGGAGCCATGCCTCGATCCGGCGGAGGAGCTCGATGACCTCACTGGCCCGTTGCGGCTCCGGCTGCGCGTAGCGGGTCACGGCAGCGCGGAAGCTCCAGTCGTCGGTGCGCGGCCGCTCCGCCGCATCGACGAGTGCCGCGAGAGCGGGCGGTTCGAGCTCGGCTGCCACGACGATCAGCCGCCCCAGACGGAGCCGACGCGATCGGCGACGCTCGACGCTTGGCGGAGTCCCGCCTCAGCGGCGGCGGGTGCGAGCGACGCGTCCATGAGGTTGAACCCCATGACCGCGGCAGCGGCGTCGTTCGGCGCGATCATCTCGACGGTGGCGCCACCGCTGGTCAAGACGTCGAGCTCCCGCTCGATCCTCTTGAGGTAGCGCGCAGCCCGCTCCGGGCTGACGGTCCTCATCCGTTCCGGGTCCATCAGCGTGAGCAGAACGACCACGTCGTGGCCAGCCGCGAGATCGGCGTTCGTTCCCGAGCGCATCCCGCCGTCGATGTAGCGGCGGCCGTTGATCGTGATCGGCTCGAAGATGCCGGGGACCGCGCAGCTCGACGCCACCGCTCGGTCGAGCGGTGCCCCGGCCGCTGCGTCCCAGACGACGAACTCCCCGGTTTCTGCATCCACAGCGGTGCAGGCGTAACGGTCTGGCCACGCCTTGTCCGCGAGCTCCGAGAAGCCGGCGACGAAGCGGTCCTCCGGCAGCGCCTGCGCCTCGAGGGCGAACTTGCCGATGGCGGCGCGTCCGGCTTCCTCCGTCTCGTGGTCGTCGACGCCGGCCATCACCGTCATGAGACGGGCGAGGTTCTCCGCCATCGCGGCTCCGCCTCCGCTGCCGCCCGACCCGCGCGAATCCGATTCGGAGTCGCGGCTGTAGCGCTGGAGGCGTTCCTCGAGGTCGACGCCCGACGCGAGCTGCGCGCCCACCGCGGACCCTGCTGACGTGCCGACGATGAAGTCGGCTTCGCTCAGTTCGACGCCGGCGCGCTTCAGCCCGACGACCAGGCCCGACTGCCAGGCGATGCCGACACTGCCTCCACCGCTGAGAACGAGCGCTCGCGACATGGTGCTCCTTTCGAGGATCCCGGGACCCTAGGGCAGCTACCGTTCGCCGCATGAGTGTCGCCGTCGAGCTCGAAGCGCTGTTGGCGCGCATCGCCGAGTACCCGGGTGCGCCGTACGCCATCACCTGCGGCGACGACGCGATGCCGCACGTCGTGTCGGTACGAGCCAGCGCCGACGGCGGCGCGATAGCGATCGACGCCGGCCGCACGACTCGACGCAACGCGACCGCACGACCGGCCGTCACCCTGCTCTGGCCGGCACCGGAGGGACGCGACTACAGCCTGATCGTCGACGGCACCGCAGCAGTCGACGACGAGGCGGAGCGGGTCACCATCACGCCGACGACCGCGGTGCTCCATCGCGTGGCCGGCGCGAGCGCCGATCTGGCCAGCTGCGTCCGCATCATCGGCTGACCACCCGCGGCCTACGCCTGACAGGCCAGAACGTCAGGCAGTCAGTCGCTTGATCGTGTCGCGCAGCGCCTCGACGCTCGTGTAGCGCGGCGTCCACCCCAGCTCCCGCTTCGCCTTCGACGCATCCATGATCGCCGGCTGCGACGCAGCCTCCAGCCACTCGGCCTGGGGCGGCGTCGGCACGGGGAGGTGGCTCACGAGACGGGCCGCGCGATGGACGATCCCGGCCGGGAACGGGATCGCAGCGATGCCGAGCTCGCGAGCGACCTCGGCACCGGTCATCACCCCGTCGCCAGTGATGTTGTAAGCGCCCGGCTCGCCCTTGCCGACGATGCAGAGCAGGAACGCCTGGCCGACGTCGTCCTCGTGGATGAACTGCACGGGCAGGTTCGGCACGATCGCGGGTACGGGCACGCGGAGCGGCAGCAGCGCCGATGCCAGCCGCGCCCCGATCTTGTCGAGCGGCCCTGGCAACACGTCCTTCGCGCCGAGCGCGTGCGGTCCGAGCACGATCGGTGGCCGCAGCAGGTACAGGCCGAGGTCGGGGTGCTTGGCCGACTCGTCGTCGAGGAGGCGCTCGATCTCGGCCTTCTCCTGGGCGTAGAAGAGCCGGTCAGCGGGCCGCGTCGGCCACTCCTCGGTCATCCCGATCGGGTTGTCGGCGTGGAAGCCATATGCAGCGACCGACGATGCGTACACGAAGCGCTTCGCTCCGGCCTCGGCCGCGGCTCGGAACGTGTTGAGCGTCCCGTCGATGTTGATCTCTCGAATGGTCTCGCGGGGCGCGTTGCCGGTGATGAGGAAGGCGAGATGGACCACCACGTCGGCACCGTCGAACGCAGCCTCGAGCGCGGCGGGATCACGTACGTCGCCCTGCCGGTACTCCATCTTCGACCAGCCGTGCTCGTTCGGATCGAAGGGGCGCCGAGCGATGCCGATGATGCGCCGGATCCGGTGATCGTTCTGCAGGAGCGGGATCAGCCCGAAGCCGAACGTGCCGGTGGGGCCGGTGACCGCGACGGTGATCCCTGTCGTCTTCTTGGTTGCCACCGCTGAGGTCTACCCGAGATCGTGACGTTCGCCTCTGGGCGGGTGACCTTCAGCCAGGTTCGCTGGATGCATGACACGACGAGTGGTCGTCCTCGGCGGCGGCACCGGCGGGACGCTGGTCGCCAACCGGCTCCGTCGCCGGTTCCGCCTCGGTGAGCTCGAGGTGGTTGTGGTCGATCAAGACGATCGCCACGTGTACCAACCGGGGCTGCTGTTCGTGCCCTTCGGGCTCGCCGACCCCGACGACATCGTGCGGCCGCGGGGGCGCCAGCTGCGCGACGGCATCTCCTTCCGGAGGCAGACCGTCGACCGGGTCGACATCGAGGACAGAGTCGTCCATCTGGGTGACGGCTCGAGCGTGCGGTACGACGTGTTGGTCGTCGCCTCCGGTGCTCGGCTGCTGCCCGACGAGACGCCGGGCCTCACCGGCCCTGGATGGATGAGCGACGTCTTCACCTTCTACACGCCCCAAGGGGCAGGCGCGCTCGCCGGCGCGCTGGCGACCTTCGACGGCGGCCGGCTCGTCGTGAACGTGGTCGATCTGCCGATCAAGTGCCCCGTCGCGCCGCTCGAGTTCTGCTTCCTCGCCGACTCCTACTTCACCAGGCGGGGCATCCGAGAGAAGGTCGACATCACCTACGCCACGCCTCTCGACGCAGCGTTCACCAAGCCCGTCGCTGCAGCGCACCTCGGCGACCTGCTGTCGCAGCGTGGGATCGAGCTGGTGACGGAGTTCAACACCGGCGAGGTCGATGGCAGCGGACGCTCACTCACGAGCTATGACGGCCGGTCGCTCGCGTTCGACCTCGCGGTGGTGGTGCCGCTCCACGGCGGCGCCGAGTTCGTCGGGCGTTCGGCCGGGCTCGGCGACGAGCTCGACTTCGTCCCGGCCGACGAGCGAACCCTGCAGTCGAAGGCTGCGCCAGAGGTATTCGTCGTCGGCGACGCGGCGGCCATTCCCGCATCGAAAGCAGGATCGGTGGCGCACTTCGCCGGCGAGACCGTGGTCGAGAACATCGTCCGGTTCCTCGACGGCGAGCCGCTCGTCGAGACCTTCGACGGCCACGCGAACTGCTTCGTCGAGACCGGGCACGGCAAGGCGCTGCTGATCGACTTCAACTACGAGCAGGAGCCGCTGCCCGGGCGCTACCCGTCGATGGTCGGCCTGCCGCTACTCAAGGAGTCGCGCGCCAACCACCTCGCGAAGCGCCTGTTCGAGCCGTTCTACTGGCACGCGCTGCTGCCCGGACGCGACGTACCCGGCGTCGGCGCGGCGATGCCGGTGGCAGGAAAACGAGTACCCGTTGCTCAGAAGGAGATGCCATGACCACCGCCACTCTGGCTGCGCGCGAGGTCGAACTCAACGACGAGGGGTTCTTCGTCGACCCGACCTCCTGGTCCGAGGAGATGGTTCCGGAGCTCGCGCAGCGTGAGGGCATCGATGTGCTCACCGACGCGCACTGGACCGTCATCCGCTTCATGCGCAGGGAGTTCTTCGAGAAGGGGACCGGCCCAACGGTTCGCGTTCTCGGCAAGACGTCCGGCGTGTCGGTCAAGGAGCTCTACCAGCTCTTCCCGAAGGGGCCGGCGAAGGTCGCCGCGCGGATCGCAGGCATCCCCAAGCCCCGCGGCTGCATCTAGGAGGACCCGATGGCTGACCAGCTGACCAAGGTGTCGATCATCATCTCGAGGGGATCGCTCGACGGCGTCTACCCGGGCCTGATCCTCGCGAACGGCGCGCGGGCGGAGGGAATGGAGGCGAACCTCTTCTTCACCTTCTTCGGCCTCGACGCGATCCACAAGGCCCGCCACGACCACATCAAGGTGGCCACCGTCGGCAATCCGGGCCTGCACGTGCCGACCGTGCTCGGTGGCATCCCGGGGGTGTCCGTGATGATGACGAAGTACTTCAACCACAAGATGGAAGAGCTCGACATCCCGCCCATCCCGGAGTTCATCGAGATGATCGCCGACACGGGCGCCGGGCTCTATGCGTGCAAGGCGTCCGTCGAGCTCTTCGGCATGGAGAAGAACGACTTCATCCCCGAGGTACACGACATCATCACCGTCGGTGAGTTCTACGAGCTCGCAGCCGGCGGCCAGATCATCTTCACCTGAGGCGCCTCGTTCGGGGCTCCGTCACCTCGCCGACCAGTGCAGCGCCTCGCCCTGTCCGGCGAGCATCACGGTGCCCGGCATGACGTGGAGCCAGCGCGGCCGGAGCTTGAGGATGCCGAAACCGGGTGAGGTCGGGCTGTCCCAACCAGGAATGATCGAGGGGTCGTAGCCGACCGGAGCGGGCGCCGACGCGAAGGCCTCCCATCCGGCCGTGCGACCCTCGTCGCTCAGATCCCATTCGACGTCGCACCGCGCCGTGCACGTGTCGTGGTTCGCCTGCCAGTAGGTGAACGAGACGTACGGGTGCGCGTCGATGTGACGGCGCTTCAACGACAGCGGGCTCGTCGCCACGATGCCGGTCAACTCGGCGCCGTCCCACGTCCACAGCGGATGGAGAACGCGCGTCCACGGACGGTTGTCCGCGTCGACCGTGGCGGCCGGTGCCCACACGATGCGATGGGCCATCTCGACGAATGCGGCGGCGGTCTGCTCGAGGGAGTTCATCGCCCGCATCATCTCCGACGCGCGGCGCGCCCTGCTCGACCGTCGTTCAGGAAGTGGGCGGTGCGACGGTTGCGGCCAGCTCCTCCTGGCTCATCTTCGAGCGGCCGGAGATCTCCTGTTCCTTGGCGAGCTCCATCAGCTCCTCCTTGGTGAGGTCGATCTTGTCGGCCAGCGTCGGGGCGCCCAGCTCCTGCTTGCGCGCCTCCATCCGGTGGGCGAGCGCCTCGCGGTCTTCCTGCGTCGTCGCCTTTCGGACGAGCGGGAAGAGGTTCGACTCCTCCTCTTCGGCGTGGTGCTCGATGTTCTCGATCAGCACCGTCACCTTGGCGGCCCAGTCTTCGGTGTTCGGCTCCATCGCCTTGAGCTCGTCCATCACGCCCTCGGCGACGTGGTGCTCCTCGTAGCCCTCGGTGATCGACTCGTGGATGTCGTCGTTCACGTCGTGGAGGGCCGGGTAGAAGATCTCTTCCTCGATCGTCGTGTGCACGTCGAGCTCGTTGAGGATCACGTTGCACAGAACGGTCATCTCGTCGAGATCATCGTTCTCCTTCGCGGCCTTGAAGCGGGTGAAGAGCCCGCGCACGCGGTTGTGGTCTGCGGCCAGCAGGTCAAGGGCGTCCACTGTTACCTCCTTGTCAACGCCCGTGTACCCCCAGCTTCTGCGGGTTCAACCGGTCTGCGCCTCGCCATCGCTTCGAACGTCCGCCCAGGTTCCAGGTTCCCCCGACGAGCGCGTGGCAGTGTCTCCGGCGTGACGGCCTCGAGCAGCACCGCCCGCGTCGGACGTCCGATCGTTCTGGTCCCCGGCTTCTGGCTCGGAGCGTGGGCGTGGGACGAGGTGGCGGATCGTCTTCGTGCCGGCGGGCACGACGTCACGGCGTTGACGCTCCCCGGTCTCGAGGACGTCGCATCCGACCGTTCAGCGGTGACGCTCGCCGACCACGTCGACGCGATCGTCGAGGGGGTGCGGGCCACTGGTGATCGCGTCGTGCTCGTCGTCCACAGTGCGTCCGGGTTCAGCGGGTACGCCGCGAGCGACCGCGTACCCGATCGGATAGCCAGGATGGTCTACGTCGACTCCGCGGCCGGGAAGGGCGCGCTCGATCCAGGGTTCACCGACGTCGAGAAGCCGCTGGCGTGGGACGAGATCGAGGAGGAGGAGAACCTCGATGGATTGTCTGCCGACCACATCGACGCCTTCCGGCGCCGTGCCGTGCCGGTGCCGGGAGGCGTCCTGCGAGGTCAGGTCGATCTGACGAACGACGATCGGCGCGACATCCCTACGACGATCATCTGCACCGGGTTCCCGTCGGAGCAGCTGAAGAAGGCGGCGTTCGAGAGCGACTGGCCGTGGCTCGCCGGCATCCCCGAGCTGCGGAACGTCGAGTGGGTCGATCTTCCGACGAGCCACTGGCCGATGTGGTCGAAGCCGGATGAGCTGGCGTCGCTGCTCTCGGAGCTCGCTCGGCGCTGACGACGCGAGCAGCGGTCGTCACGAACGCGGGACGCGCGGCTCGAAGATCGCGAGCGAATAGGGGATCAGGGCGGCCTTGACCGCCGTGGCCAGCGGCTGGAGCAGGGACACGACCGCGTCGTTCAGCTCGACGTTCGTCTGCAGGAGGAGCAGCATCAGGCCGCCCGTGGGCAGCACGCCCGCGAGCGCCAGCATGCTGTTGATGCCGCGCTCGCGCACCACTTGGCGATGGATGGGGTCGGGGAGCAGGGCCTCGTTGTCGGCGAGGTTCGACTCGAGGTACGCGTTGAACGTGCGGTGCTGCAGCCGCAGCTCGACCGCGCGCTCCTGCGTGACCGCAGCCTCCATGTCGATGCCGACACCCTCGAGGAGGTGGGCCATGAGGGGGATCCGCTCGAACACGAGCGGCGTGAACGGCAAGACGTGCTCCTCCGGGCGGCTGCCTTCGGGCAGGGTTCCGTCGCCGTTGGTGGCGAGCGTCACGAGGCACGACACGTTGTCTTCGACGTCGGGAGCCAGCGACCGTGCGAGCTCGCGACGGTTCTCCGGCAAGGCCCGGAACGGCTGGGTCACGTACAGACGGACCATCACGCACGCCGGCTGCCCGTCGTCGTCCACGAGCTCGCGATGGAGGAGCCGGGTGACGGCCGCCGCCGCACCGACCATCGTCGGCTCCTCGACCTCGACGGCTCGAACCGCGCGGCTCAGGTGCTCCAGATCGTCGACGGAGAAGCGGAGGAGAACGGCCACGGCGGCATGGTAGGGGCCGCGAAGCGCCGACCGGCGGTAGCGTGCGCATCCTGTCGATCGAGGGGCGCACGCTCTACCACCTGCACGCGCTGCGGGCTGCCGCCGCTGGCGGCATCCGCTCGCTGGAGCGCTGGCTCGACCACGTCGCCGCGCTCGGATGCGGAGGCGTGCTGCTCACGCCCATCCACCACTCGTCGGATCACGGCTACGACACGATCGACGCGTTCCGGCTCGACCCGCGGCTCGGCAGCGACAGCGACTTCGAATCGTTCGTGGGGGCGTGCCGAGAGCGTGACCTCGTCGTCGTGCTCGACGGAGTCTTCAACCACGCCGGGCGTGGATTCGTCCGTCCGGAGCTCTTGTCCGACCGGTGCTGGGAAGGACACGACGAGCTCGTGGAGCTCGACCACTCGAACCCCGACGTGCTCGTGTGGGCCGCGGAGGTCGCCGTGCACTGGCTCGATCGAGGAGCGAGCGGGTGGCGCTTCGACGTCGCCTACTCGATGCCGCGTACGTTCCTCGGCGATCTGATCCGCCGCATCCGTCAACGCCATCCTGAGGCCTTCCTCTTCGGCGAGATGATCCACGGCGACTACGCGGACCTCGTCTCCTCGACCGGTCTCGACTCGGTGACGCAGTACGAGCTCTTCAAGGCGATCTGGTCGTCGCTCAACGACGCCAACATGTGGGAGCTCGCGTGGGCGCTCGAGCGTCACCGCGCGTTCGCGTCGGCGTTCCCGCCGGTTACCTTCCTCGGCAACCACGACGTCACCCGCATCGCGACGAACCTGCAGAACGCTGCCCACCTACCGATCGCGCTGGGTGTGCTGATGACGGTGCCAGGGGTGCCGTGCGTCTACTACGGCGACGAGTTCGGCTGGACGGGGCGGAAGCACCGCGGCCCGCGCGGCGACGACGAGATCCGTCCACCGCTTCCTGACGCGGCGGTGTGGGACTCGACGACCGAGCAGCATCGGAACTGGATCACGTTTCGCCGGGAGCGACCGTGGCTGACCAACGCGCCGCTCGAGGTCGTGGGGAAGACCAACACGACGCTCGACTATCGGGTCGGCGCGATGTTCGTCCACATCGACGTCGAGCACGGCCTGACCGTGAGCGAGCCATGACCACGGCCGGAGCACGCAGGGAACTGGGCCGGCTGTTCGACGAGGTCGCCGACCTCTACGACCGCGTGCGTCCGACCTATCCGGACGCGATCTTCGCGGACCTCGTCGACATCACGGGCATCGACCACCGAGCCCGCCTGCTGGAGGTCGGCTGCGGAACGGGACAGGCAACGGGCTCTCTGGCGGCGCTCGGTTGCGACGTCACGGCCGTCGAAGCCGGCGACCGGATGGCGAGCCTCGCGCGGGAACGTCTGCGCGTCCTCCCGAACGTCGTGGTGGAGACGTCAGCGTTCGAGACATGGGACGCACGAGGCCGTCAGTTCGACGTGATCGTTGCTGCCGCGTCGTGGCACTGGATCGACCCGGCGGTGGGTTGGAAGAAGGCGTACGACCTGCTGAAGCCAGGAGGGTGGATGGCCCTCATCGGAAATGTCGTCGTGCGCCGGGCCGGCGATCGTGAGGTGTACGCGGAGACGGCCGATCTGCACGAGCGGTTTCGTCCCCGGGCACCCGCAGTGGGGTCACCCTCCGCTCGAGGACGAGGTGCGAGCAACCGTCGACGGATGGGGTGACGTCGACGAGCCGGGCGATCTGTTCGGTCGCACGACGGTTCGCTGGCATCCGAACCATCAGTGGTTCGACGGTGACGGCTTCGCCGCCCACCTGCGATCGACGTCGCTCTACGCCGCCCTCGAACCCGCGGCTCGAGATGCGCTCCTCGCCGCGATCGCGGACCGCATTCGCACCCGGATGGGGGACAAGGCAATGCGTCGCTACCTCGCCGTACTCCGCGCAGGCAGGCGCCGCGCTCAGTCGTCGAGCAACGCCTGACGGAGCTGAGGGAAGACCTTGCTGACCTTCGACACGAGGTAGTCGCCGTAGGTCCCCTCGATCGTCGACAGGTCTGCGCCGTCCCACCGGGGGGTCGTCACATCGGCGCGCGCTCGCGATGCGACGTGGGGCACGGGCTCGATCACGGCGTCCCACGACGGGTCGAAGAAGAACGGGAACGACAGGCGGCTACGCCCGCTCGTGTTCCGAACCCGGTGGGGTGTCGAGCGATACAGCCCGCCCGTCATCCGCTCGAGCATGTCGCCGATGTTGCACACGAACGATCCCGGAACCGGTGGCGCCTCTCGCCAGCCGTCGGTGCCTCGCACCTGAAGCCCGCCTGCGTCGTCCTGGCGGAGGAGGGTCAACAGGCCGTAGTCGCTGTGCTCGCCGACTCCCCATCGTTCGTCGTCTTCGGGTGGATGCGGCGGATAGTGGAAGATCCGGAACAGCACGACAGGGTCACGGGTGATGGTGCTCTCGAACCAGTCGCGGTCGAGGCCGAGAGCGAGTGCAACCCCCCGCATCACCGCGTGGCCGACCGCCGTCATCGAAGCGATGTGATCGAGTACGGCGTCGCGCAGCTCCGGCACCTCCTGAGGGAAGAGGTTCGGGCCGTGCAGCGGCACGCCTGCCTGCACGCGCGGATCGTCGACGCCGAGCTCCTGCCCGAAGTACAGGCCTTCCTTGTTGTCGGGGATCCCGGACGTCAGCTCGTCGCCGACGGCGAACCACCCTCGCCACGCAAGGCCACCGCGTTCCATCGCGATGGCTCGCTTGCGGTCGTCCGCAAGGGCGAAGAACCGCCGTGCAGCCGCTTCGAGTTCCTGCTGTCGCTCCTCCTCGACACCGTGTCCGACGACGTAGAAGAAGCCGGCGTCCCGGCAGGCCGCGTCGATCGCGGCGGCCGCCGCGGAGGGATCACCTCCGTCCGTCAACAGCGGAGCGACGTCGATGATGGGGAAGTCGCGCATCGAACGTCACCGTACGTCGCCGATCCCGGTGGCCCGCGGCGGGCGGAGCATTAGTCGCTAGCGCCAGGGTGATCGTCGTGTGAGGCTCCCTCGGATGATGGTGCGGCAGGCGGAGCCCAGGGACGTGCACGCGATGCAGCAACTGGCGAGCCGCGTCTGGCCGTCGGGCTGGCATCCTGGCGGCCTCGGCTGGGGCCTGTCTCGATGGGCGCTGGCGGAGTCCGTCGTCGTGGCGGTGGACGATGCCGAGTCGGGATCCGTCGTCGGTTTCGCCGGACGCGGAGGTGACGAGATCGCCCACGTCGAACACGGACGTGACGACCTCGCCGACGCACTCGTTGCGTGGATGCTCGAAACCGACGGCGACGCACCGATCACGGTGTGGGATGGCGCCGACGCGCTCGAACGAGCGGTGTCGCGTGCTGGCCTCGTGGCGGTGGACCGCGAGCCGTGGTCGGGGCTGCTCCTCGACGTCACCACCGCTCGTGAGGATCCTCGTCGTCGGGTGGCCGGATACGTGGTGCGTCCCGTCGGCGCCGACGAGCTCGAGGCACGCGTCGAGGTCCATCGCGCCGCGTGGAAACCGTCGACGATGCCGTACACCGACGGGCGCGCCATCGATCCCGACGCGCAGAGCTCCTTCACCGCCGACGCATACGAAGCCGTGCGCAGTGCGTGGTTGTACGACTCGTCGCTCGACTTGGTGGCGGTGACACGAGGTGGCGATGATGCCGGCGGCCAGTTCGCGGCCTGCTGCATCGCGTGGTTCGATCCCAGCTCCGGTGTGTGTGAGATCGAGCCTCTGGGCGTGGCTCCGCAGCACCGCCGTCGCGGTCTCGCGATCGCGTTGTGCCTGGAAGTCGCGCACCTCGTCGCCGAGCGCGGCGGTACCCACGTGTACATCAACGGCCAGCCGCAACCTGGCTACGTCGCCTCGACCGAGGCGTATCTGAAGGCCGGGTTCCGCCTCGTCGAGAGAGGGACCACCTACGCGAGGACGCCCGGCGCCGCGTGATGCGCGCTCCCGACCAGACTGAGCACATGCACTGGCTCCTGCTGTACGACGTCGTCGACGACTACGTGGAGCGACGGGTGCCGCACCGCGCGGCGCACCTCGCACTGGCGACGGAGGCGTTCGAGCGAGGTGATCTGGTGATGGCGGGCGCGCTCGCCGATCCCGCCGACGGTGTGGTCCTCGTCTTCCGAGGCGACACGCCGTCGTCAGCCGAGGAGTTCGCTCGGCGAGATCCCTACGTCGAGCACGGAGTCGTCACTCGGTGGCGAGTGCGGGAATGGACCGTCGTGGTCGGGCCCGGCATCGACCCGCCGCAGATGTAGCCGCTCCGTCCTACGGTGAGTGCGATGGGCAGCGCTGCTGAAGAGTCGCTGGTGGTGCTGTGCCAGGCGTCGATGCGCTACGCGGCGCGAGACGGCGCGCTGCTGGGGCCTATCGTCGACGTAGCCGTGCACGACGCCCGGCGGTCGTCGTTGCCGGAGTGGGACGTGTGCGGGTTCCAACTCGTGTCGCATCCATCGGATGTCTCGTCGTGGATGGACGACGACGAGATCGCGCAGGTCCACTACGCCGAGATCGAGGAGGTGGCTCGACAACTCACGGGGTGTGACGCTGCGCTGGTGTCCGACCACGTTCGCCGTACGGCGCGTGACCGTCGCGGCCCGAAGGAGCAGACGCCGGTCCACCTCGTCCACTCCGACTTCGCGGCCGACTACGCGGACGTCATCCGCCACAACTACGACGAGGTCCACGGCAGAGGCGAGCGGACCCTCGCCCGAACAGGGGTGAGGGCTCGCGACATCCACCGAGCGCGCCGCGTGATGATGATGCAGTTCTGGCGCAACACCGGGCCCACCGACATGGATCAGCCGCTCGCGTTCTGTGACGCCCGCACGGTGACGCCCGACGACACCCGCCCCTTCCTCTACACGGGGTACGTCGCCGGCGGAAGGTCGTTCAACGCGCTGGCGGTCGTCGCGCCCGAGCGGCCATCGCAGCACCGGTGGTTCTCGTTCCCGAGGTTGTCGGCGCACGAGGTCGTCGCCTTTCGCACCTTCGACTCCGATCTCGTCGACCGAGGGGCCACGTGGTTCACGCCTCACACGTCGTTCCGCAACTCGCGGGCGCCACACGACCTCCCGCCCCGCGAGAGCGTCGAGCTGCGCGTGCTCTGCCTCTGGAAGTAGCTGCCGGCCTCCGGGCAACTCCGACCGCCGGCGGCGCCGACGGAGCGTCACGGTGAGCGGCTCGGCGCCCTCGGGCTCGAGCTCGCGGCGGTACAGCTCGAGGTACACACGGCCGAACGCGGTCATCTCTGCTCCTACTCCGCGGGAAGGGGGCTCGTGTGCGTCAGTCAGCGACCCAGTTCATCGTCGACCAGCGCGAGGTAGTCATGGTCTCGGGCGTCGTCGTAGAGCTGACGTGCAACCCGATCCCCGAGCCGATCGCGCACGACATGCCTGTAGTGGCGGTGGACGGCGAAGGAGATCGGCGACATCACGTTCATCGCGGCCGTACCGCGTAGAGCGCCGAGCACCGCCGCCGCTCTCTGGAATTCGCCCTCGGCGATCAGCGTGGCCGCGCAGCCGAGGGCGCAGTCCTTCGCAGTCAGCATTCTTCCGGTCCGCTGCACCTCTTCACGAAGTGTTCGAACGTGTTCCCACGCCTGGTCGGTGTAGCCGATGCCCGCATGACCGAGGGCTCGGAGATACGTCGCGACCATCCCGGTCCACGCACGTCCGATCGAGTAGCCGCGCCGGTCGCGCTCGTCCGCGGCTGCAAGCGCTCCGGCGTGGTCACCGGTGAGGTGGCGCGCACCCCCGAGGTCGAGGAGCGCGAAGAACTCGGCGACTCCTCTGCGGTCCCGATCGCTCGTCTCGACCAGATCTTCCCACTCGGCGACCGCGCCATGGGGATCCGAGACGAACTGCAGATGGGCGCGGTAGTCGCGCGCCTGCCGCAAGAAGTACGGGTCGTCGAAGCGTCGGGCACGGCGGATCAACTCTTCGACCCGCTCATGCGCCCCCGGCGCGGAAAGGAGCACCAGCGCGACGATCACGTCCGCCTGCAACCTGTTCGCTGAGCGCTCGTCGGGATCTGCCCGCTGCGCCGCTTCTGCCGTGGCGAGCGCGCCGGCAACGTCTCCGCGTCCGAGGAGCATCGCGGCGCGAAGCCCGAGCATCCCCGCTCGATCGAAGTCGTTGAGGTCTGCCGCATCGATCATGTCCATCCACTGCAGCCCCTCGTCGTGCCTGCCGGTGAACCACCAGTACGTCCCGCTCCAGCTGAGCGCGGTGGCCGCACGCGCGAGCTCGCCTCGACTCACACTCCAATGGAGCGCCGCTCGCAGGTCATCCGCCAGATCGCTCATGGCCTCGATGCCGTCGAGCGTGCGCTGCGCGCTGTCGCTCAGCCGTTGCAACGTGCCGAAGACCCACTGGCAGTGGCGTTCTCGGACGACCTCGGCCTCACCGGCTGCGACGAGCCGGTCTTCGCTGTAGAGCCGGATCGTTTCGAGCAGGCGGTATCGGTCGCGGCGTGTGTCGGGGGCGACAAGCGACTTCGCGACCAGCGCGCCGAGAACATGCACCACCTGTTCGCTGAGGGCGTCGGAGCACACGGCCTCGACCGCTGCGATGTCGAACCACCCCGGGAACACCGCCAGGCGTCGGAGCAGCTGCCGCTCCGCATCGGTGAGCAGGTCGTGGCTCCAATCGACGGCAGCGAGGAGCGTCTGCTGGCGCTGGACGCGACGCCTGCCCCCGGTGAGAAGCGAGAACCGGTCGCTCAGACGGCGCGCGATCTCATCGAGCGAGAGATGCGACGTCTGAGCTGCGGCGAGCTCGATCGCCAGCGGAATCCCGTCCAGGTGCCTGCAGATCTCCTCCGCGAGCGCAACCTCGCCGACCTCCCGTTCAGCTCGAAGGTGCCGATCGGTCCGCTCGAAGAAGAGGCGCACTGCCTCGGATTCGTTGCCATCGGTCGACAGCGATGGCGCACGCCACACCTGCTCGCCGTCGACAGCAAGTGGCTCGCGACTCGTCGTCAGGATCGTGAGGCTCGCGCAGCGATCGAGAAGGGCGTCGACCAGATCGGCGCAGTCGTCGAGGACGTGCTCGCAGTTGTCGAGGACCAGCAGCGCGTTCCGCCCTACGAGAAACGCGGTGACCTGCGCCAGCGGTGTCGACGGGGCGGCCAAGGTTCCGGAGTCGATGCCGGCCGCTCGCGCGACCTCCGCCGCGACTCCTGCGTTCGTGGTCACGGTGGCGAGCTCCACGAAGAACACGCCCCCGGGGTACCGGTCGACGACCCTGCTCGCGACCTCGACCGCGAGACGGGTCTTGCCGACACCGCCGACGCCGGTGATCGTCACGAGCCGCGTCCGTTGCAGCAGTTCTTGCAGCTCCTCGACTTCGTGCTCGCGCCCGACGAGCGCGGTACGGGTGGCGGGGATCGTGTGGACGGGAGCGGCCGCGGTACGCAGCGGTGGGTGGCGCTCGGGTAGCCCCGCGACGGTCAGCTGGAAGATTCCCTGGGCGTCTGGAAGGTCTTTGAGTCGGTGCTCGCCGAGGTCGTCGAGGCGCATCTCGCCAAGTGGCAGATCGCGGAGGAGGGCAGCCGATGCGGCAGACACGAGGATCTGCCCACCGTGGGCGGCGTCGAGCAGCCGCGCACACCGGTTCACCGCCGGCCCGAACCAGTCGACTCCTCGTGGTCGAGCCTCACCCGTGGTGATCGCCATGCGGACCGAGAAGGGCACTGCGCCGAGAAGTGCTCGCTGCGCGCGAACCGCGGCTTCCGCAGCGCTCCGTGGAGAGGCGAACACCGCGAACATCCCGTCGCCGGTGTGCTTCACGACGGTGCCGTCGTGGTCGTCGATCGTGGACGCGAGGATGGCGTCGTGCATCTCCAGCGCGGTGGCCATTCCGTCCGGCGCCGACTGCCAGGTGCGCGTCGAGCCCTCGATGTCGGTCAACAGGAAGGTGCGTACGACCGCACCATGCTCGCTTCCCGCACCCAGCACTGACGACTCACGATAGCGACGCTGGGCTTCGGGAACTCGTGCCCGCGCCCCGAACAACCCGCCGGACATCGGAGCCGGTCGACACGCGTCGCAGGCCCAGCGGGCGGTACCGCCGATCGCGAGCGACGCTGAGGTTCAGCGCGTGAAGATGGGGGCGGGATGACGACGACGGGTGAGCTGTTGCAACGGCTCGATTGGACACCACCGGGGCCGGGTTCGTGGACCCTCGACAAGACGCACGTTCCGCGTCCGGCCACCGCGCACCTCCAACGTGTCGTGCCCGCGTTCTCCGAAGGGTTCGAGGCGAGCGCGGCCGCCTATGGGTGGCTCATCGGGAAGTTCAACATCACAGCCGTCAACGGGTTCGTCTACTCGAACGTCCAGATCGTCGACCTCGACGAGATGCCTGAGCGGTTCCAGCGGTGCGAGCAGGCGTTCGCGACGAAACGCTGGCGCGCGGAGGTCGAGCGTTGGGACTCGGTGGTCAAGCCGGCCGCGCTGGCGGCCCACCGGGACCTGCTCGCCGTCGACCTCGAGGCGCTCGACGACGCCGACCTCTCGGCGTACCTCCACCGGTGTCACGACCATCACGCGGAGATGTGGCGCCAGCACCACCGCTTCAACGGCACCCACATGGTCCCGGTCGGCGACTTCGTCGTCGGCGCCTCGGAGTGGACGGGTCTTCCGCCGGTCGAGATCGCAGGACTCCTGCGTGGGTCATCGCCGATCTCTCGCGGCTGGTGTCCTGAGACGGAGGCCCTCGTCGAGGCGATCCGGGCGGTCCCTGAGGCGTCTGACATCCTCACCGAGGATGACGCGGAGGTGGTGCTCGACCGCCTCCATCGCGTGAACGACGACGTTGCAACCGCGCTCGAAGCGTGGCTGACGGTCACGGGCAATCGTCCTGTCGACGGTTTCGACATCGCAGACCCGACGGGCATCGAGATACCGGCGATGATGGTGAGCTGCATCCGCAACGCGCTCGCACCACGTGCGCCGGAGGTCGACGATGCCGAGGTCGATCGGGTGCGCGCGCTCGTCCCAGCCGACCGGCGGGACGACTTCGACGATCGACTCGCGGAGGCCCGCCACTGCTACCGGATCCGCGACGAACGTGGCATCTACAGCGACGCCCTCGCGTGCGGGATCGTCCGACGCGCGCTGCTCGCGACGGGCCGGCGCCTCGAGCGACGGGGACGTCTCCCGAGGGCGGTCCTCGCGATCGACGCCACGATCGAGGAGCTCGTCGAGCTGCTGGACGCGCCCGACCCCTCGTTGATCGCTGTCCTCGAAGACCGCGCACTGTTCCGTTCGTCGCTGACGATCAGCGACGCACCGCCGTTCCTCGGCGAGCCCCCTGGCGAACCGCCGTCTTTCGACGCATTGCCGGAGCACGCGGCGCGGATGATGAAGGCGCTCGTGGGCGTCAACGCGAACGACGTCTCGGCGGGCACCACGACGGCCGAACCGACAGGCGAGCGCGTGCTGCAGGGTGTGCCTGCAAGCCCTGGCATCCACCGGGGCGTCGCCCGAGTCGTCCTATCGCCCGACGACCTCGACCGTCTCGAAGAAGGCGACGTGCTGGTCACGATCACGACCGGAGAGGCATTCAACATCGCGATCGCGATGGTGAGCGCGCTCGTCACCGACCAGGGGAGCCTGATGTCGCACGCAGGCATCACCGCGCGCGAGTACGGCATCCCGGCAGTGGTCGGAGCGTCCGCAGCGACGACGCAGATCCCCGACGGAGCCGTGATCGAGGTCGACGGGTCGGCCGGCACGATCAGGTGGACGTGATCGCTCGGCTGCTCAGGTGAGGGACCGAAGGCGCGAGCGCGAGCGCTTCACCGCCGACGAGCGGCGGGCACTGATCGCGTCGATGGTCGGCGGCAGCCTCGTGCCGTTGAACTCGACGATGATCGCCGTCGCGCTCCCTGCGATCGCCGCGCAGTTCGGTGTCGCGCCAGGGCGCGCCGCGGTGCTGGTGACCGCCTACCTGGTCGCGATGTTGGTGTTCCAGCCGATCGGTGGCCGCCTCGGCGACAAGTACGGCCACCGCGCCTTGGCGACCTCGGCGATGGTCGCGTTCGCCGCGGCGTCGGTGATGGCGGCCGCAGCGCCGACCTTCCCCGTGCTGCTCGCCGCACGTTGTCTGCAGGCGGTCGCCGGCTCTGCGTTCTCGCCCAACCTGCAGGCGATCCTGCGCCAGTCGGTCTCGGCCACGCGCCGTGGCCGAGCCTTCGGGCTCATGGGGTCGGGGATAGGGGTCGGCGCGGCGGTCGGTCCGGTGGTGGGTGGGCTGCTGGTGTCATCCGGCTCCTGGCGCGGCGTGTTCCTCGTCAACGCCCCCTTCGTGATTCCCGCGATCGTGTTGCTCGGTCGGCTCGCAGTCTCGGCGCCAGATGCCAGATCGGCCGCAACGGCGTCGACGGCGGCGCCGCCCGTGCTGCCGTTGAAAGGCGCCCTCCTACGGCCTGCGTTCATCGCTGCCTGCGCCACCCAGGCCGGTTCGAACTTCGCGATGTACGGACTCCTCCTCCTGCTCCCTCTCGTGCTCGCTGCAGCCGGTTGGACGACGCCGGCGATCGGCCTCGCGCTGTCCGGACTCACGGTCGGCATGCTGCTGCTCGCGCCGATCGGAGGGATGCTCGGCGATCGCTACGGACGGCGCCGCATGATCGTGGCCGGCACCTCGGCTGCCGCGGCGGGGTGCGCGGTGGTGGCGATCGGAACCCCCGACCCTGTCGCGCTCGTCGCCGGAGCCCTCGTACTCGGATGTGGCCAGGGACTCGCAGGCGCGAGCCTGCAGACGACAGCTCTGGAGGCGGTTCCCGACGAAGTGACGGCGTCCGCAGCCGGGTTCTTCTCGACCAGCCGCTACGCGGGGTCGATCGTGAGCAGCGTCGTCATCGCGGGAGTCGCGACGGATGCCGGATCGTCGGCGCGGTCAGCGGCGGTCGCGATCGCCGTGGGCGCGCTCGCCGCAGCTATCGTCGCTGTCGGCGCGCGTGGTCGAGGCGCGTCGGCTGTTGCGCTCGCCGACGCACGCCCCGCGGCGTAGCCGGGTCCGCCTGCCTGGCGGCGAGACGCTACGCCGGGACCCTCGGCGTGAAGTCGATCGCCAGCGTCACGGGCGCCGGGTCGAGCGGCACGCTGCCGCAGACGCGGACACCCTCGCCGGGCTTCGACTCCCACGCCACGTCGCCGCCGATCGCCCCAAGCCGATCGCTCATGTTCACGAACCCGTGCCCGAGATCCTTCGAGCCCGCGGCCATCCCTGGGCCGTCGTCGGTGACGTCGAACCGCAGCGAGCCCCGCTCCTCCCAGAGCCGGATGGCCACCGAAGCGCCTGGTGCGTGCTTGGCCGCGTTCTGGAGAGCCTCGAGCACGCAGAAGTAGACGGACGCTTCGATCTCGCCGCGATATCTGCCGACCTCCGCATGCACCGCCGTCGGGAGTGGGCAGCGACCCGCGGCAGCACCGAGGGCGACCGCGAGCCCTGACTCCATGAGCAGGGGCGGGTAGATGCCATGGGCGAGCGCTCGCAGTTCGCCCAGCGTCTCCTTGACGCCTGCTGACAGTCCGTCGAGAAGCGGCGCGACCTCTGCGTCGTCGTCGACGAGCGCCCGCGCGAGGTTCAGCTGCACCGCCAACGAGACGAGGTGTTGCTGCGCACCGTCGTGGAGGTTGCGCTCGATCTTCCTCCGCTCGTGGTCTGCGGTGGCAACGATCCGGGCCCGCGAGAGCTGGAGCTCCCGCGCCTTCGCCTTCACCTCCTCGAGCGTCGCCTGCAGCGCGGAGTCGAGGTCGCGGTTCTGGACCGCGAGTTGCGCTCGTTGATCGTCGATGAGTCGACGCTGGATGAAGTCGCTCCGTACGCCTCGCTCGATCGTGTAGCCGGCGAGCATCCCGATGATGACGGTCGACAGCAGGAAGAAGTTGTTGTTGATGAATACCTCGACCGATGCGGGCCGATGCCACACCGCCGTCAGCTCGTACGCAGCGACAACCGCGACTGCGGCAGCGGTCGCCCATCCGAAGCGCAGCTGCACGACGGCGTACGACCACTGGATCGCGAGCAGGATGCCGACGTAGTAGAGCGCTCCCTTCTCAGGGGGCACGACGGCCACCATCGCGACGATGCCCACGCCTGTGATCACACTCAGCACGCACAGCGCCGGTTGCATCACGCGGCGATACGCGCCCGTGAACGTGAAGAGGAAGAACCCGGCCGCGACGGCGCAGTAGATCAACCGGATCAGCCATATGGTCGGGGCCTCGTCGCGAACCACCGCCACATCGAGGACACCGAAGATCGCGTACAACGTCGCCGCGAGCACGATCGCCAGCCGGGTGAAGAGGAGCGAGTGCTCGAACCAGTAGGCGGCGAACTCGCGCTCGAGGTCCGCGCCGAACCGCAACCGGGCGAACCCCAGGCGCGACGGCGACTGCTGGTCTCCGATGTTCTGCTCCACCCGCTCCTCATCCGCCGTGAACAACTGCGAGTTCCCCCCTCGCCCGCGCCGAGGCGATTGTGGCGCACCGACGAGACGCCGTCTGCCGCGACAGGTTGCTGTCAACCACAAATGGCCCGGACGGCGTGGTCACCGGCCCACGGCCTCCAAGGTGGGGCGTTAGCGTTCGGAGCAGCAGGTCGTAGGCGTTCCCGTCGCGAGCGGAGCCTCGTCATGAGCATTCAGATCGACACTGCGAGCGGCACCAAGGAAGAGGTGACGGCCGCGCGTCGCCTCGAGGAGATCCTCGCGGGGCACGACCTCCGTCGGGTCACGTACACGGACCGAGTGTTGGTCGATGCCGAGGCAACGGTGTCGCACCGTCATCCGGTGCTGACGCTCGCTCCTGCACACGTCCTCCGCTTCCCGACGGACGTCACGCTCACCGTCTTCGTCCACGAGCAGATGCATTGGGCAGCCAACACGCTGGCGAACATCCCTGCGGCCATCGACGAGGCGCGCCGGCGCTGGCCGAACCCACCGGATCGAGCCCGAGGCGGTGCCCACAGCGAACGG
This sequence comes from Acidimicrobiales bacterium, assembly GCA_035540495.1. Lineage (GTDB taxonomy): Bacteria > Actinomycetota > Acidimicrobiia > Acidimicrobiales > CADCTF01 > DASVEG01. The sequence goes on along the minus strand of DATLGL010000036.1, from coordinate 16,686 downwards.
AGCACGTGGCTTCACTTCGCGGTCTGTGCGCTGGAGATCTCGGCGATGACCGACATCCTCGGCGCGGAGAGGGCACTGGCTGCCATCGGCGCGGTGCCGTGGTATCGCTGGATCTACGACCAGCTGCTGTCGGATGCGTTCCCTTGGCGCGACCTCATCGACCGGTGGAATCTCGAGCTACCCGCCGAGCCGCCGGCCGAGCGCGACCCGCGGCACTCGTGGATCCACGCCGCAGACCCCGCGCAGCTGCGGGAAGCGGTCGGAGCTCTCGTCGAGCCGTTCGCCGCGACCGGGCTCGACGAGGTCTTGATCGCTCGCGTCGTCGCGACCTGTTGCCTCACCCTTGGCGATCATCCCGACGACGCCGAGCGGTTCGATCCGATGAACGCTGACGACGTCTATCCCGTACTCCGACAGCGCATGCCGGAGGTACGCAGCGCAATCGACCACCTCCGGGATCTTCGTCGCGCGTAGCGGGCGAGCGACGCCTGGCGGTCACGACCGGACGAGCTGGTGGATCTCGTCCCCCGTCAACCCTCGTCCCAGCTCGGCTTCGCGAGCGCGCACCCGCGCCACGAGCGCCTCGATGCGCGACTCGTCGTACGGCCGTTCGGTGCGGCCCGATGCATCCCACTCGGAGCGTTCCGCGCCCACGAGGTCGCCGCCGTACACGTGCAACGCCGACAGGTAGGACGTCTTCGGGTTCGTGATGGCGTGGATCGCGTCGTCGCCCATCGACAGGACGTCGCGGTTTCGCAGCTCCCGACCGCCGCGTGGGGCAAGGCCGCCGTCGGCGCGGACGAAGAACGCGTTGTCCTCCTGCCCCTCGATGACGCCGACGACAGCCCACATGAGGTGGTTGTGAGGCATCGAGCCGATCCCGGGAGGCAGAGCGAGGTGAAGCACGGTGAGCTCGTCAGAGCGGTGCAACACGTCGAACGCCGACCGGTCCGGAGCGAACGTCCGGGCGGTCGCGGGGTCGGCGACGGCGCGTTCGACCACCTCACGAACAGCGACCTGAGGTGTCGTCTCGCGCAGCGCGCTGCGGCACTCCTCGATGAATCCGTCGATGGTGAACATCAGACCTCCCGCTCGATCGCCAAGCGTACGCAGCGCGTGCCGTTCACGTATCGGTCGCTTGCGGTGCTGCACCTGCGCCACAAGTCGACAAACCTGCCCGCACGGGCACACACGTCCTGGCAAGCTGAGGGCAGAGCTGTCACTGGGGGTGCGTGTCATGGCATCGGGACGAGCGAGCGCCCCACGGCGAACGGCGAGCGCTGCTTGCGCGCCGAGGGCGGCGTCGCCGTCAGGGGCTGTTGCCCCGCTGCTGTTGCTGCAGCGCCGAGCCGGCAATCACGCAGTGGCGTGGCTCGTGGGCAGATCGTCGTCGACGCGGGGTCGCCGATCGCCTCTCATTCGGCTGCGGCGATGGCAACGTGCGCATGCATCGGGACGAGGATCTCGTCACCGGCACGGTAGGACGCGACGATGTCTCGCGTCTCCTCGTTGATCGCTCGGAGGTAGGCGGCGAAGGCGGCGGGATCCTCTGCGAACTGCGGGATCACTGCCGCGTAGGCGAACTCCATGCGTTCGACGAAGCGGTCGGCGTCGGCGAAGCGGGCGTCGATCGACACCTGGTGGATTTCCACCTCGGTGAAACCCGCGTCACGCAGCAGCGTGACCAGGTCATCGGCGTTGCCGAGTGAAAACGGCGCCACCAGCTCGGCGCGGTCGATCTCGACGCCGCTGGCGGCCAGGTGTGGTTCTTCAGCGTCGGCGAGGGCGGCGAACAGCGGGTGGGCGTCGAGGCCGTGCCAGGTGATCACGACCGCTCGGCCGCGGGGTTCGAGCACACGTCGCATCTCACGGGCGCCGGCGGCTCGGTCGGGGAAGAACTGGAGTCCCTGCTGGCAGTACACGGCGTCGAAGCCGCCGTCGGGAAGGTCGAGGGCGGTGCCGTCGCCTTGGTGGTACTCGACTGCCTCATCGCCGCCGAGCCGTTGCGCGACCTCGACCATCTTCGGGTTCAGATCGATCCCGACCACACGGCCGGCGGGTCCCGTTGCGGCGGCGAGCTTGCGGGCGAGTATCCCGGTGCCCGAGGCGATCTCGAGGACGCGGTCGCCCGGTGAGGGGGCGGCGAGGGCGAGCACCTGCTCGCTGAGAGGCTCGAATATCGCCGGCCCGTAGTAAGCCTGGTATGCCTCGGCGGGCGAGGTCGGCCGCTCGGACGACGTCATCGTGACGCTCCGGCGGGGCGCAGCATCGGCCACAGCGGTGGTGAGTCCGCGGCACGGATCTCGCCGACGACGTCGAACCCGAACCGCTCGTACAGCGCCCGGTTCCTCGCTGTGCTGGCCTCGAGGTAGGCCGGGAGCCCGTCGGCGTCGGCTCGCGCCAACCCGGCACGGACCAGTTCGGAGCCGATACCAGCGCCCTGGCGGAGCGGGTCGACACCGACGAACGGCAGGTACCAGACCGGATCAGTGGGGTGGTGGTCGACGACCTGAGCGAGCAGGGCGAAGACGGACTCGCGGCGACCGCGGTCGACCCACGTCTCGAACAGCGAAGCAACGGCTTCGTCGTCGCTGTGCGCGTCGGGCGAGACCCACAGCGCGACCCCCGTGTGACCCGGCGCAACCTCGGCGGTGCCGGCGGCGAAGGCGTCGCCTCCCAGCAGCCGTGCGAGGTCGGCAAAGGCGCGCTGGTAGGCGTGCGCCTCGGGGAACACCCAACGGATCACGGGATCGGCGCTGAACGCCGTCGTCAACGTGGCCAGCGCGCGGTCCTGATCGACGGCCGGCGCCGGTGGGCGCTTCGTGGTGGTCATGCATCGATGATGCGACGTGGTCCTGTCGCGGACATCCGTGCCACTACGCAACCGACTACGCAACTTGACCGCGGGGATGGGTCGCGTGCCTCAGTGCCCTTCGAGGACGTATCGCACCGCCGCCGCTCGCGCGCCACGGCCCGAGAACCCGAGCTTCTGGTACGCGGACATCAGGTGGCGCTCGACGGTCCGGACGCTCAAGACCAGCTTGTCTGCGATCTCCTGATTCGAGCACCCGTCGGCGACCAGGTGGAGCACCTCAGCCTCGCGCCCGCTGAGGCCGTCGTCACGCCGCTTCCCCGCGCCCGATGCGCCTGGTGCGGCGACGCCTAGGGCGTCGAGCTCGGCAGTTGCAGTCCTTGATTCCATCGCTGCGGCGTCCGCGTCGCCCGCGAGGGCGAGCGCGCGGCCGAGCAGGACACGAGCGCGTGCCACTTCGTAGCGGGCGCCGATGCGACGCCAGATCGTCACCGCCTCCTGCAGGCACTCGGTCGCTGACCCTGCGTCGCCGGCTGCCAACGCGACGATGCCGGCCGCCGTCGATGCCTGAGCGCGCAGACCTGCGGTCCCGTAGGTTGCGGCCAGCGAGCGGAGCTCGTCGCCCGCCGCTACGGCGCGATCGACAGCGCCGGCCGCCACGAGGATCTCGACGGCGGCTGGCAGTAGGTGGGCCCGGTCGAGCGGTACGTCCCGACCGCTCAGCGCACGGGTGATCATCGCGAGCGCGGAAGCGGGCCGCCCCTGCGCCAACCGGAGCTGCGCAAGGCCCGGTTGAGGGTCGCGCCCGAGCCGGTGCGCGTCGGCGAACGCCATCTCGGCTGCCTCGAGGTCACCACGCTGTCGTCGCACTTCGCCCAGCTGGTAGTGCGCCTCGGCGACCATGGTCACGTGGAAGGTGGCCAGCTCTTCACAGACGCGGCGGACCTCCTCCTCGGCCCGCTGCCAGTCGCCGCGCATGTGCATCACTTGGGCGCGGTGGAGCCGGCAGATCCCCATGAACGGCCCCGCGCCGGGCATCGCTTCGCACCAGCGAGCCGTGGCCGAGGTCCATTCGTCGGCTCGCTGCCAGTCGGCCAGCTCGTAGCAGGTGAGCATCAGGTTGCAGTAGATGTTCCCCGCCCACCCCGGGTCGAGTTCGTCGGACAACGCAGCGACCATCGCCTCGTCGAGCAGCGACATCCCTTCGGTGACGGAGCCCTGCTTGATGCGGACGCGCCCCTCCAGCACCGCCGAAAGGGCGACGAGGCACGGGTCGCCGAAACGCCGGCCGATGTCGCGAACGTCGTCGACGAGGGTGAGCACGTGGTCCACGTCGGCGACGCCGACAGCTTCCTCGGCGTTGCAGTACACGAGGTACCCGCGCTCCACGCAGTCGCCCTCGCGCTCGAGCAGCCGCGCCGCCCGCGCCATCCACCCCGATGCCTGCGCCTCGTCGCCGCGCAGCGCGAACGTGTAGCCCGTGTCGAGCGCGACCAGCGCAGCGGTCCGGGGAGCGGCTTCACGCAGTAGGGCCTGGTGGGCGTCGGCAAGGATCGGTAGCGCCTCGTCGAGCCGGCCCAACCACCAGTACGTGTTCGCGTAGCAGTAGAGGTCTTCGCCGCTCAAGGATTCGTCGACGAGGGCGGCGCGATAGGCGTCACATGCTCGAAGCCAGTCTCGCCGCTCGTACGCGGCGCGGGCCTCGGCGAGGGAGCCGCCCACGGTGACAGCCTACTTTCCGCTGGAAGCGCCGACCGGGCGGCGTCGGCGAGAGCTGACCTTGCACCGGCCGCGAGGGGCCGCTGGTTGTTCGTCCACGGGCATCGGTGCGAGATCGAATCTTTTGATCGTGCGACGCGAGCGGCCGCCCCGTACCGTCGCTGGGGTGGTTGCGATGATCGAGGAACTGCGACGGCTATCGGACACCGTGTGGGAACGCACATGGCGGCGGCTCGATGGTCTGACCGACGAGGAGTACCTGTGGGAGCCAGCCGCAGGCTGCTGGTCGATCCGAGCACGGCCCGACGGCGCGATCTTCGGCGAGTGGGCGCCGATCGTCTACCCCGATCCGTTCACCACGATCGCGTGGCGTCTCTGGCACCTGATCGACATGTACGGCGAGAACCGCGCCCCGAGACTGCTGGACGTCCCACCGCAGGGCGACCCCGTCGGCCCGGACGCTCTCGGCTCCACACCGCCAGTCACCGCGGCCGCCGCGCTCGATCAACTCCACCGAGCCCACGCCCGATGGGACGCGCACCTCGCCCTCGTCGACGACGAACGACTCGCCATGAGCACCGAGCCGACCAGTGGGGACACGAGGGCTGGCTACGTCCTGCACATGCTGGATGAGTTCATCCACCACGGAGCGGAGATCTCGCTGCTGCGCGACCTGTACAGGTGGCAGCGGCCGATCAGCGCGGATGTCCTCACAGAACGAGCGATCCGCGGAGACCGCTCGCTCCTCGTCGACGTCGACTCCCTCGATCCCGAAGTCGCCTCGGCCTTGCTCAGCACCGCCGCGAGCTTCGGACGCTGGGGCCTTGTCGAGGAGATGATCGACCGCGGAGTTCGTCCTGCGAACACGGGACGGACTGCGGCACACACCGCCGCCGGCGCCGGAGAACTGAACCTCCTCCGGAAGCTGGTCGAGCACGGGGCTGACCTGTCAACGCGGGACCCGGACTTCGGCGCGACGCCTTTGACCTGGGCCCGCTTCATCGACCGCCCGCGAGTCGTCGCCTGGCTCGAGGAACGCGACGCGCCGGAGTAGCCGACCCTCCACGAACCCACCACGCACGAGCCGGCGGATACGCACGCAGCGACGTGCAGAACGCACAAGCTCCCCACGCCGCTATCGGGGCACTCGCTTGCGTTGTTCAATATCGATTTCGCGCGTGCATCAGTACTGAGCTCGCCGCACCGAGACCGGCACGCATGGTCAGAGCTACCGTCCTCGCGGTGAGTGCTGAGCCAATTGTCATCCTGCCGGAAGATCTCCAACCCGGCGCCAGCGCGCGCGAGACGACGACGAAGCCTGGTACGTCGTCGAGGGAGCGCTTCGTTTCCGGCTGGCCGACCGGGAGCTCGTCGCTCCCGCAGGCTCGACCGTGTTGATCCCCGCCGGCGTGGCGCACACATTCGGGAACGCCGGGCCCAGCACCCTCGCGCTACGTCATCGTGATGACGCCCCGACTCCAGCAGCTGGTCTCGAAGCTGCACGAGGTCCCCGCAGCCGATCACGCCGCGGTGTATCGCGCCTTCGACTCCACCCTTCTCGAGTAAGGCCCACTGTGCCGAGCGCGCTGGTTGTCAGGACTCCTTCGAACGCGCCGGGCGCGCCGGGATCAGCTTTGGCGAGGGAGGTCAGGAACCTCGATGGGCGGTCCGAGTCGAAGCACCGCCAAGCGTCGCGAGTACTCGGCCTCGTCGATCTCCCCTCGTGCAAAGCGCGCAGCGAGGAGCTGCTCAGGGTCGACGCGAAGCTCATTTCGCTTCTTCAAGTGGTCAATCACTTCAAGGCCGCCAACGAGGAGGATGATGAAAGCTGCGATCACGGCCATGACAACGGCGAACTCGATCACGCAGTCAGGCTAACCCCGACGTCTCGCACCTTGCCTCCCGTGCTGAGACCGGAGCGTGCACCGGTGAACTTCATCGAGACACTCGTCCTACGCCGCGACGACGGAAGAGCGGCAATAGGCGCCGATTCGGCACGCCGACCGGCCGCCGCTCATGCAAAAATTCGTCAGCGCTCGCTCGCAGCGCCTAGGAGACTCTTCATCGTGTCGGACCGTCTAGCCCTCGTCCTGCAAGGGGGTGGCGCAGGGCCTTGGACCGCGCCGATCCTGATCCCTTCCCTCGCCATGGAAGAGGTCGGTGCCACGGTCGAAGTTGTGCCGTACCCGGCTTTTCGGCCAGAGGGTCTCGACCTCCATTCCGCCCGAGAGTTCGACGAACACGTCAGCCACGCGCTGCGGACCATCCTCGAGTCCGGCACGTGGTCGCACATCACCTTCATCGCGAAATCTCGGGGCACGCTGTACCTCGCCGCGATGTCAGAGCGACTCCCTTGCGAACGGGTGGACGCCATATGGGTGACGCCGCTGCTCGGCCTCGACTACGTACGGAACGGGGTTCTCGCGAAGGCATGGCCGTCACTCATCGTCGCAGGCGGCGCGGACCCGTACCACGATCTGGCCGCGCACGAAGAAGTTTGCAGTCAGCTGCCGGCGAGCGAGCTCGTGATCGACAAGGCCGATCACGGTCTCGTTGTAGCGGGTGACGTACGGGCGACCGTAGGCGGCTTCCAAGCCCTCGCGGAGGCGAGTCTGGCTTTCGCGTCGAGGATGTAACCGCCGAGCGAACCGCCCGTAGGTGCGTCAACGTTCTCGGAGCGAACGCCCGGCGTCCAACGGCAGCCGCGCTTTCCGGCCTCGCCCCAGGGCTGGTACCGCTCGAGTCGGCGCCCTCTTGACGACGGCGAAGTCACGCGACGAGCGCAGCGATCGGGCGGTCTCGCGGACCCGAAGTGGTAGGAACCGCTACGCCTCCGGCGCTCGTCGTCACGCCTCCGCGGAGTTGCTGTCAGCGGGTGACGCAGCTGCTGGCCGCCGACCTCGCACCCGAGTGCCTCACGCTCAGACCCTGGCGCCGAACCCCCGGTTTCGGCGTCGCACTACGGCCTGGCCACGGAGACACAAACAGCGCCCGGGTTGACGGGGAGTTCCTATCCTTCAGGCTGTGGCTCCGGCGAGGAACGGCCTGGTGCGCTTGGCTCGTCGGTGGTGGCCGCTCCCGGCCGCCATCGCCGGTGGGCTGATGATGCAGGCCCTGTTCCAGGCGCGCTACGACGTATCAGGGCATGCGGCCGAGCACCTGAGCAGCGCCAGCGCTCCGTTCCCCGCTATCGCTGTAGTGAGCATTCTGTTGTGGTCGACACCGCCAGCGCGACGTCAGGCAGATGTCGTATGGCGTGCGTCGCATGGGTTGTGGCAACCGGTCTCGTGCTCATCGGAAATATGCGCGTCGTGGACGATCTCGTCGACGCCGGCCTGGCCCGTGCGCCGACTCGGGACATCCCCGACGTCGCTGACCACGGGTTGGCGAATCTCGCCCCATGGCTCGGCGTTGGTGCGGCGGTCGTGCTGGCGGCCGTCATGTGGAGGCGTCACCACGTCAGCGGACACGTCGCGCTCGGCGCCGTCGTGCTCAGCGTCGTGTTCCCGCCGTGGGTCATCCCGGGAGCAGGCGTCATCGTGCTCACCGTGGCCCGTTGCGTCCGCTTTGCTCGGACATCAGATCGCCTCACCGGGGCTCCAGCTGCGCCCTCGAGCGCGTGAGGCACGACCGTCAGCGAAGGGGCGTGAAACGAACCAGCCTGTGGAGGCGGCGGTTCAGTGTGGTTCTCCTCGTCGCATCAGCTCTGTTCTATCTCCAGTGTGGTCTGTAGGCGCTCGCCCACTCGCGCAGCCAGTCAGCGATGACGAGGTAGAAGCACACCTGATCGAAGGTGCCGGCCTCCTCGATAAGGCCTGCAGGAAGCCGTCCCCACTCACGGAAGCCGAGTCCGCGGTACGCCTCCTCAGCGTGCGTTCCGCCACGACAGTCGAGCTCGAGGATCGTGCACTGGCGCTCGGAAGCCCACTCTGCTGCAGCCGCCGTGAGCGCTCGGGCGAGGCCGTGGCCCTGGGCCGCCGGGTGAATCACAAAGCCGCCCAGGTGGGCACGATGCCGTTGTAGCCGGTGAGCGTTCCGGGTCACAGTGACGTTGCCGACGACCTCGTCACCTCGCACGGCGACTAGAGAGGTTCCTTCACCAGACGTCGCCTTCATCAGCGCCGCCTCAACGCTCGCGCGGGTCTGGTCGACCGTCGTGAGGCTGAAGCAGTTGCGCTGTAGAGACGCAACATCGTCGAGCTCGACCTGACGGACGTCAACGTTCATGGCCCTGATGCTCGCGGTAGTCCACGTCATCGAGAGTAGGAGCCGGGCGCGTGCGTCCCGACGTGAGGTGCGTTTCCCACGGCTCTCGAACGGCGCGTCCCGACGGCGAGCCGAACGACGGGTCGGCGTCCGCGGGAGACGCGCCAGAATCACGCTGTGACCGTGTGCCGCTTCTGCCAGTCGCCGGGGGCGCGCCTTGTGCGCGTTGCCGGGAGCGGCTCAAGCTGCAGGCCGATCTCGTCATGGACAGCACAGCGCGACGCCAGCGTGTGCTGGATCTGCAGATCGGCAATCACTGCGGTGGGGAGCTCATCCTGAGCTATATCGCTGCCGCGCACAGCCACTTCGACCTTGGCTACGCACTGGTCGGCGACTACGAAGAGATTGAGAGTGGCGGAGTCAACGAGCATCGGCGACTCCACGGCCCATGGGACGCTGTCGACACCGACGGCCGCGAATATCGAGGACTCGGCGCGGGCGGCGAGTTCGAGCGCTGCCGAGCGGTAGCGACAATCAGATTTGTGCCGGTCGATCCGGGACCGCCATGGCCAATCGTTCCGCCGCCAGGACGGCTCACCCTCACTGCTCTCGGCGCGACCGACGCGCTACTCGAGGTCGAGATCGAGGTGCCGCCACCTGCTCCGTGGGAAGCCCGAACCGGGCTCAACTGATGCGGAGGCGTCGGCGACGGCGCACCGAACGAACCGGTCTGCATCATGCGCGACAGAACTGCAAGCGAGGTGCAGAGGGCCGGCAACGCCCTCTACACGGGGCGCGTAGCAGCTGCTGAGCGAGTTGCTACCGGGCGCTCGGGGAGCAAGCGGGGAGCAGGTCCTCGACTGAGCGCGGGGCCTCTGCGCATCGCGCGCACGTAGCGCGATCATCGTTTCGTGCCGACTACGTGCGAAGTGTGTGGCGGGCGATCGAACCAGATTCCGGCCGCTGGCGGGATGCTCCGCTGCCCGCACTGCGCGCGCGAAGCAACGTTCGTGCGTCCACCATTGCTAGTAGTCGTCGGACCGATTGGCGTGGGCAAGTCCACGATCTGCCGGCGGCTCGCTGGCACCGTCCCAGGCGCAGTTCTTCTGGACGCGGACATCTTCGGCTATCAGCACGTAAACGTCGCCGCCGACGAGCCGGACCTAGCCGCCTTCTGGCGTTGGCTGGCGGAAGTGGCTCACGAGATTGCGCAAAACAATCTCGTGGTGACGTACTTCTCCGTCATGCTCCGCGAACAGCTGCTCGAGAACGCTCAGACCCTCGAGTACTTCGCATCAGTCCACTTCCTCTACCTCACGGCGCCACCGCACGTGCTCCGCGAGCGCATTGTGCGACAGGCAGGGACCATCGGATCGCCAGTGGACATCAACGCTTACGTCGACGAGCGGACGACTGAGTGGAACGCATTCAATGGGCGCCTCCACGAGGCCGCTGCCATCACTCCGAACACGACAGCAGTCGACGCGACCAGGCCCGCAAGCGAAGTCGAACGTGAGGTGCGCGACTGGATCAACTCGCACCTCGGACGTGCCTCGGTAGGCGCAACCGCGTAGGCGCGAGCGCGCACTCCACGAGAGTCGCGCCGGGGTCTAGAGGGCTAACACGGCACTGTGCGCCGGCGGGAGAACTGCTGCTCACCCGATCCGCGGGAGCGGTAGGGGAGCGCGTTCAGTTGCGTTCTCCATGCTGACCAGATCGCCGAATATGTGCGCGCGGAGCGCCGACGGCGCCGTGACTGCGCAACGTGCCACGCGCCACGCGCATGGGCACCCCGAGGACCGGCCCCCGCTGGTACCGTCGGCCCCGTGAGCGGGGGAATGGCGAGCACCTCTGTCGCCACCGGGGTCCTCTCCTTCTGTCTCACCGACATCGAAGGCTCGACGCCGTTGTGGGAGCGCTCACCGGGCGAGATGCGCGCCGCGGTGGCCGCGCACGACGCGCTCGTTGCCGCCGCTGTCGCCGGCGCCGGCGGGTTCCTCGTCCAGTCCCAGGGAGAGGGTGACAGCACGCTGTCGGTCTTCCAAACGCCGGCGCAAGCGATGTGCGCCGCGATTGCGATCCACGCGGCGCTGGCGGAGGGTCCGCGGGTGAACGGCGAGCCGTTGCGTGTGCGAGTCGGCATCCACACCGGCTCCGCAGAGTCTCGACGCGGAACTTTCTTCGGGCCGACGGTGAACCGCGCTGCCCGTGTGCGCGCGCTCGCTGCCGGCGGACAGACTCTGCTCTCGGCTGCGACCGCGGTGTTGCTGGGTGCCGACCTGCCCGCAGGGCACGAGCTGCGCGACGCCGGCGTTCACGAACTGCGGGGGCTGACGACCCCCGAGCACGTCTTCTTCTGCGTTCAAGAGGATGAGCCGACGCCGCTCATCGCCGAGCCCGACCCGGTCCTAGACCTTCCGATCCCGACGTCGTCGTTCGTCGGGCGGGAGGACGATCTACGTACCGTCGGTGATCTGCTGCGCTCGAACCGGCTCGTGTCGATCACGGGCGTCGGCGGAGCTGGGAAGACGCGGCTGGCCAGCGCAGCGACGCTTGAGTTCGCGTCGGCGACAGGCAGGCGCGTCGTAGCCGTCGATCTCACGAGCGCTGCTAGCCCCGACCTCGTCCCGACCACCGTCGCAGCCGCGCTCGACCTGTTACTCGGCGCCTCGCTCGACAAGGCTCAGGCGGTGGAGCGCATCGCCTCCGCGATCGCGCGTCTTGATGGCCTCGTTCTGCTCGACAACTGTGAGCACGTGCTCGCCGAGATCCGGGAGCTGGTGCTCGCCGTGCTCCAACGGTCGGGTCCGGCTGTCGTCCTCGCCACAACCCAGGCACCCTTCGAGATCCCGGGAGAAGTCGTCTTCACACTGGGCGGCATGGGAATCGAGGGTGACGCGGTGCGGCTGTTCCAAGAGCGGGCGGCCGCGGTGGGCGGGTCGGTTGCGGAAACCGACGTGGCCGCGATCGAGGGGCTCTGCCGTCAGCTGGACGGATTACCGCTCGCGATCGAACTGGCAGCTGCACATGCCCACATCCTGGCGCCGGCGGAGATCGCGGCGCGGCTTGCGTCGATGCCGGACCATGTCCTCGCGGCGCGCTCCTCGGTCGGGCCTCCCCGCCAGCAGTCGGTGAGGGCGGCCATCGAGTGGAGCGTCGGTCTGCTCGACGACCGGAGTCGGCAGCTGCTCGCCAGGCTCCCCGTGTTCGAGGGCGGCTTCGCCATCGAATCGGCAGAAGCCGTGTGCTCGGGAGCTGGCATCGCTGACAACGACGTGTTTGACCTCCTGTCCCGGCTCGTCCAACGGTCGCTGGTCGTGCGCCGGCGGGTGGGCATGACGAGCCGGTACTGGCTGCTGGACTCCACTCGTCGATTCGCAGGCGAGTTGCTCGGCGCCGCCGCAACGGCAGCCTCGCTGACCATGCGAAGGGAGGGCGGCGTGTGGGCGTTCACCGACCAGACCGGGACCGTTCGGCTCCGTGACGCCCTCGGCCTCCGCTACCTCGCGGCGCTGTTGCGGCGCCCTCGTGCGGAGGTGCATGTTGTCGATCTCGTTGCGGGGGAGAAGGGCGAGCGGCAGGTGCCCGTGCAGTCTGGCCTCGAGGTGCTCGACGAGGCCGCACGTCGCTCGTACGCCGAGCGGGTGAGGCAACTCGAGGAGGACCTCGACGAGGCCAACGCGGCTAACGACATCGAACGCTCCGCGATCGTCGCAGCCGAACTCGATGCGGTCCTCGAGCAACTCGCCCGAGCAAGTGGCCTCGGAGGGAGAGGCCGCCGAACGTCCTCGACGGTCGAACGTGCGAGGGCGAGTGTGACAAAGGCAATACGAGGCTCGATCGCCGCGGTTGCTGCACACGCTCCCGAGATCGGCGCACACCTCCAACGCTCGATCCGCACGGGCGTGTTCTGTTCCTACGCCCCCGACGAGGGCGACGAACGGCTCACGGTCGAGCTGTAACACGAGAAGTTACGAACGTGGCCGCGACGTCGCGCCTGAGGAGTATGGACGAACAGCGTTCCTTCCTCGACTCCCTTCCGGACAGCGTTGAGCTGACCCGCCTCCGGGACGCCCACCGCGATCACTTCCTCGGCCGCCTGAGAGAGGTCTTCGACGAAGGCCAGACAACGGAGAACACCGATGCGTACGTCGCTTTCCTGGAAGCAGAGGCGCAGAACGTGCGCGCCGCCGTCGCGTGGAGCATCCGCCGCAACCACTCCGCGGCACTCCAGTTCATCCCGCTCCTGAACGACTGGTGGCAGAGCCGCGGCGACATCGGGCACGCGGCGACGGTCGTCGACGCAGCTCTGGCTCTCAGCGACATGCCAGAACTGGACCGACTCGAGGCGCTCACCACCGCCGCCTACCTCTTCACCGTGTTCGGGGACAACGCCCGTGCCTTCAGGTTCGCGGAGGAGGCGACAGCAATCGCGAAGAGGAGCGGGAGCCGCGCGCAGGTGGCCCGGGCCCTTCGGACGCTCGGCTGGGCGCAGTTCAGCTCGTTCTCCGAAGACGCGGTCGACACCTTCCGTGAGGCGTCGGAACACGAGGAGGACTCCGCGGCGTGGCTGCAAGCGGACATCCTCCGCGGCCTTGGGTGGGCCGAGCGGAATCGCGGTGACCATGGCGCGGCTCTGGAACGGCACGAGGAAGCACTCTCCCTGCTCCGGGCTGCCGGCGACCAAGCCGCTCTTGCGAACCACCTCATTGTGCACGCCAACATCCACCACGAGACCGGAGACCTCGACGCCGCAGCTGCCTTCTACACCGAAGCGGTGGACCTTCTTGCATCGCTCGGCGACGGGCAGGTGGGTGTCGCGCAGGCGTACCTCGCGCAGGTGGAGTTCGAACGGTCGAACCTCGACGCGGCGGTACGGCGGCTCGACGCCGCTCTGGCGATGACGCCGCCGACATGGCTCCGCGACCGCGTGTACATGTTCCGCCAGCGCGCCCGACTCGCCCTGAACATGGGGGATCTGGCCGCTGCAGCGGAGGCCGTCACGGACGGCCGCTCGTCCTTGGATGCCATCGAGGACCCAACACCGAACGACACGGCTTCGGCCATGGATCTTCGCCTGCTCGAGGCGGAGGTTGCGATAGAGACGGCTGAGCCAGATCGTGCGCGTCTGTCCATCGCCACCTTCCTCGGCTCCGAGGTGCTGGACGGAAGCCTCGCGTTCCGGGTGCTGCACGCAGCGGCACGGCTGGCCGACCACCTCGGTGACCGAACTCGCGCAGCCACGCTTCTCGATCGCGCGCTGGAGCGCCTCGGTGACGCGACCGGGTGGGCGTACGCGGTTGTCTCACGTCATCGGATCGTGGCCGATCGACGAGCACTCGATCTCGAGTTCACCGATGCCGCCACCGCCGCACGTGAGGCCCTCGACGCCACCAGAGAGCGCGTGCCTCGACTCGTGACGCCATGCGCGATCGCCCTCGTCGAGTGCCTTCTTGCGATGGGCGACGTCGCCAGCGCCAGGCGCGTCGCTGACGAAGGCGTGGGGCAGCACGAGTGGAACGACGCGCTCGCGGCAGTCGCCGCGGCAGAAGGCGACCTCGTCGCGCTGCGCGTGATCTTGCGCTCGTGCCGGGACCGGGAGCGGCCGACGCGACGCATCCGGTATCTCGAGCTGCTGGCAGAGGCTGCAGTGCGCACCGGCGCGCAGGCGCTGGGCGCCCAACTTCGGGCCGCGTCGGCCAGCGAGCGCGAGCGTCTCGGCGTCGGCGTGAGATGCCTCGACGAACCGCGCCTCGCGATGATCGACCGAGCCCTCGCGGCGTTCAGCGCGGATGCGGCCCGAGTCGAAGGACCGGACGCGGGCGCGACACTCGAGGCCGCGCTCGAACCATCGTCGTGACCGCCGAGGATCAGAGGCGTCGGGGGATTGCGGCGAGCAGCGACTCGACACGACCGCCATCCCCGCCGCGTCGACCGGGCGCCGGCGACCTGGAACGGGATGAATCACGACCATTGGTCGCTGACCCCGCAACGGCCTGGAGCTGAAGCCGTAGGTGCAGATCGGGGCCGGTGATGGTGCGGTAGGTCTTCGCGAACCACGCGCTTGAGCGGCTTCAGCGACAAGTTCGTCTACCGGACCGGCGACGAGCTTGAGAAGTCAGTGGCAGCGCTCGACGGTCGCCTCACGCCCGTCACAGCGTTCTTTCACGCGGACCTCGAGGCACAGATGATCTCTGGCGCCAAGCGGTGGTGGCAGGTGGTCGGCCGCCGGCATCCTGGTCAACGATCTTGGTGCCGCTCTCCGATCCTCGGAAGGTGCCGAGCATGTCTATGCCCACGTCTACGGCGACGGGGTTCCACATCTGCACGTGAACTTACAGCCTCGATATCCCGACACGCCGGTCGACTTCCGTCCCATGCGGCTCGACGACGGGTCGATCGCGACACGGCTCACCAACTGGCCGCACGCACCGCGGGGAGACCTCGACACGGTGAGGGAGCTGTCGCGGCGCCTGTCGTCGTTCATCCAACACCGGCGAGGTCTCCGATAGCGCAATGGATCGACGGCGATGCGTTCTCTCGGGCCGCGACAGATCGACAGTGATAATCCACCAGTAGGGATTCATCGTCGTCTACGTGTAGGTGGCGGGGCCCCGCTCACTCGGTCTGACTCGCAGATCGACCGACTCCGTTTGGATGTCCTTGAACCGATCGGTCGGCCGAGTGAGCAGGACCCCGCCTGGCACAACCGGTCGTCGAACGTGACCTGATAGGAGCTCGTCGCAGGAGCCCCGTCACTGTCCTGTCCGTCGCATCGGCCGTGCGTGCCATCCACAACCACTGAGAGAAGAAGGGATGGCAACACCACAATGTCAGATCCGTCGCGCTCGATCACCGGCGGCGTCGACACCCACAAGGACTTCCACGTCGCCGCCGCGATCGACGGCCTGGGCCGCATCCTCGGCACCGAGCAGTTCCCGACCACACCTCGCGGCTATCGCCGGCTGCTGCGCTGGTTGCGCCGCTTCGGCGACGTCGCCGCGGTCGGCGTGGAGGGCACCGGGGCGTGGGGCGCAGGCCTCGCCCGCCACCTGACCGGCGAAGGCGTACGCGTGGTCGAGGTTGATCGCCCGAACCGCCAGAAGCGACGCCGGCGCGGCAAGTCCCACCCTGCTGATGCCGAGGCGGCTGCTCGAGCGGTGCTCGCCGGCGAGGCAACGGGAACACCGAAGGCCGCGACCGGCGCGATCGAAGCGATCCGCCTGGTGCGGGTTGCTCGGCGCAGCGCCATGAAGGCCCGCACCCAGGCCGCGAACCAGATCCACTCGGTGATCGACACCGCACCCGAACAGCTGAGAGCCACGCTCCTGGGCCTCCGAGAGGCCGAGCGGATCGCCAAGGCGTCACGTCTGCGCGCGGGCGACCCGGCGACACCGCTGGGAGCAGCGAAGCTCACCCTGTCGACGCTCGCCAAACGGTGGATCGCGCTCACCGAGGAGATCAAGATCCTCGACGCCCAGCTCGACACCCTCGTCGAGACGGCGGCGCCGTCGCTCGTCGCGGCCAAAGGCATCGGCACCGAGACCGCGTCGATGCTGCTCACCACCGCGGGCGACAACGCAGATCGCCTCAAGAACGAACGCTCCTTCGCCGCCGTGTGCGGATCCTCGCCGGTCGATGCATCATCCGGCAAGCAGCAACGGCATCGCCTCAACAGCGGCGGAGACCGACAAGCGAACTGCGCGCTCTACCTCATCGTGCTGAACCGGCTCTCCTGGGACCAGCGCACGAAGGACTACATGAAGCGACGCCTCGCCGAGGGCAAGACCAAGAAAGAAGTCATCCGCTGAACCGCCCTGGGATCGTTGGAGGCTCCTGACCTTGGAAACGAGGATGGAGTCATGCCGAAGGAAGTCACACCGGGGAAGCCGAACACTCGGCGCTACACGCCGGAGGAGAAGGCGCAGGCGGTGAGGTTGGTCCGCCAG
>DATLGL010000035.1:0-168165 GCA_035540495.1 Acidimicrobiales bacterium | reverse complement strand
GACGTTGCGGAGGGGGTTGGCGACGGGCTTGCCGTCGGCGCCCTTGAGCGCCTCTTCGGGGTCGCTGGTGCCGGCGGGGTCACCGCTGGCGACGGCGAAGCGGCCCATCTCGGAGTAGGTCAGCCCGCCGGTCGACTCGAGGGCGTGCTTGTCGATGATGTCGGCCATCGACTGCGCCGAGGCGACGTCGTGGACCCGCACGTTCGGGAGCGACGCATCTTCGGGGGTGACGATGTTCTGGCGGTGCAGCTCGTCCTTGACCTGATCCTTGGCGTCGTAGCCGCGGAAGGTGGTGTAGGCACCGGCGGCGAGGAACACGACGCCGAGCACCATGAGCAGGATCGGGAAGACCTTCTTCATTGCTGTTCTCCTTGGGGTGTGTCGAACTGATCTCAGGATCGGCCATCGACCCACCCCCCGGCACCGGCCGTTGATCACCATCGGCTGGGGTCGAAGGTCCCACGGGTCGGTAGCATCCGACCCGTGGCCGACTCCATCACGATCACCGACAACCGGACGGGCCAGACCTTCGAGCTCCCGATCACCAACGGGGGCATCGACTCCGCCGGGTGGCGCAAGGGCCTGCCCGACGTGTTCTTCTACGACCCCGGTTTCATGGCGACCGCAGCGTGCGAGAGCGCCATCACCTACCTCGACGGCGACGAGGGGATCCTCCGCTACCGCGGCTACCCGATCGAGCAGCTGGCGGAGCAGTCGACATACCTCGAGGTGGCGTACCTGCTCCTCCACGGCGAGCTGCCCAACAGACAGCAGCTCGACGAGTGGACCCACAAGATCACGATCCACACGTTCCTCCACGAGAACATGCGGAAGCGCTTCGTCGACGGCTTCCACTACGACGCGCACCCGATGGGGATGCTCGTGTCGGGCATCGCGGCGCTGTCGACCTTCTACGACGACGCGAAGCACATCGACGACAAGGACTGCCGCTACAAGCAGATCGTCCGCCTCGTCGCCAAGATGCCGACGCTCGCCGCGCTCAACTACCGGTACTACTCCGGCATGCCGTTCATCTATCCCGAGAACGGCCTCGGCTTCGCGGCCAACTTCCTGCGGATGATGTTCTCGCCGAAGCCGATCGAGGAGGTCGGCGGCCACTGGGAGAACCCGGTGCTGGCGCAGGCGCTCGAGGTGCTGTTCATCCTCCATGCTGACCACGAGCAGAACTGCTCGACGACGGCGATGCGCGTCGTCGGCTCGTCGCACGCCGACCCGTACACGTCGTGCGCGGCGGCTGCGGCGGCCCTCTACGGCCCCCGCCACGGCGGCGCGAACGAGATGGTCATCCGGATGCTGACGTCGATCGGCTCGATGGAGAACGTCGACGACTTCATCAAGAGCGTGAAGTCGGGGCACGGTGGCCGGCTCCAGGGCTTCGGCCATCGCGTCTACAAGAACTACGACCCCCGGGCGAAGATCATCAAGAAGACCGCCGACCAGGTGTTCGAGGTGACGGGCAAGAACCCGCTCCTCGACATCGCGCTGAAGCTCGAGGAGGTCGCCCTCTCCGACGAGTACTTCACGAGCCGGAAGCTGTATCCGAACGTCGACTTCTACTCGGGGCTCATCTACCAGGCCATGGGCTTCCCGGTCGACATGTTCCCGGTGCTGTTCGCCATCCCCCGCACGTCCGGCTGGCTGGCGCACTGGGAGGAGATGCTCGAGCAGGACTCGAAGATCGCCCGCCCCCGTCAGCTGTACTCCGGCCCGGAGTCGCGCGACTACGCCCCTGTCGACGCGCGGTAGCAGCCGAGGCGGCTCGACGCGCCGAACGCGCCGGCGGGAGCCCCGCATCGCGTGGCCGGTGATCGTCGCGGCGGTCGCGGCGGTGTCGATCGCCGCTGCGACGGCGGTGCGGGAGCTCGTCCGCGATGACGAGCCCGGCGGGCCGTCGTCGGGAACGGTCGCCGAGGTGGTCGAGCGGACCGGATCCGTCGTCGCCGCCGGTGCCCGCCACCCGATGGAGCACCGAGTCGCCGCGCCCGACGGCTGGCGCATCCGTTACCAGGTCGCGACGCCCGGCAGCATCGCGACCGAAGACGTGATCGTCCGCCCGCCGTTCGAGTCCCACACCGAGATCCGCGTACGCGGCGAGTTCAGCGAGACGCGGGAGACCGCGCTCGGCGTGTCGGTGACGAAGCCGGTGCGGGCGAACGCCGTCGCCCTCGCGCCGGTGCCAGAGGCGGCGGGCTTCCGCCCGGGACCGATCGTCGCTGGCGCGGTCGAGCGCGGCGTGCTCGTGCGGCGGGAGCAGCGGACGGTGGCGGGGCGTCGCTGCCAGGTGTACCGGACCTCGGGGGACCTCAGCGGGCTGACGTTCGCCGCGCCTCCCGAGACCGGTGGCGACCACGTCGACGTCTGCGTCGATGGCGACGGGTTGTTGCTCGAGCTCGTCGAGTTCGTCGACGGCGACCTCGTGCGCCAGCGGGTGGCGCTGTCGGTGCGCGTCGGTGTCGAGGTCTCCGACGGCGAGGTGAGGGCCCTGCCTCACGAGCAGACGATCCCTCCGTCGCAGGGCGGCGGATCGGTGCGCCCCATCGACCCCGCGAGCCAGCCGGTCGGACGCTTCGTCGCGATCGACCAACCGCCGGCCGGCTTCTCGCTGCTCGGGCGGTTCGAGGTCATCCCGCCGCAGCCCGACATCGCCCGGCCCGACACGCGCGGTCGGGTCGTCGCCGGTGTGTCGGACGTGTTCGTGCGAGGCGGCGATCTCATCGTCGTCGAGCGTGGAGCCCGCCTCGACCAGGCGAACCCGTGGGAGCCCGACGAGCGCTTCCCGTCGGTCGATCTCGGCGGCGACATCGGCGAAGGCGAGCTCCTGCTCGGCGTCACCGGTGGCGAGGTGCGGGCGCTGCTCGGCGACGGGCGCTTCGTGCGCGTCTACGGTACGGTGCCCGTCGACGATCTGATCGCGGTGGCCCGGTCGCTCCGCCAGACCGACGGCGGGACGGGCCCCGTCTACCTCGACGAGTAGCGCTCGCGGAGGAACCAGCGGCCGCCGCCGGCGCCGGCGCCCGCGAGGAGGGCGACGGCGACGAAGAAGATCGCCTGCAGGGTCGCGTTGCCCGTCCCCGTCGTGACACCGGCGCTCGCCTGCGTCGGTACGGCCGCCAGCTGATCCGGTGACGCTGCGGCAGCCCCCGCGCCGCTGCCGTCGGACGCTGTGTCGGCGGCGCCGGCCCCGTCGAGCGGGGAGGGTTGCACCCCAGCGATGCCGTCCGCCGTCGTCGGCACCGCCGGGGCGATCGTCGCCGGCGCTTCGAACGAGGCGCCGGACGAGGAATCGGGCGAATCGGACACGTTGTTCCCACTCGAGCCGCTGAATCCACCTGTTGTCGTGGGAGTGTCCGAAGCCGACGTGTCCGGAGCCGACGACGAGGTCGCCGACAACGTCACCTTCGCGAAGCGGACGTCGAAGCCGACGGGCACGGCGGCGGCACCGCCAGGCACCACCATCAGCGACACCCGGCCGCTCCGGGAGAGGTCGCCGAGGAGGGGCGCCACGTCGGCCGCCCACGTCGACGATGCGCCGTTGCGGGTCAGCTCGACCTTGCCCTGATCGCACTCGGCCTTCGGTGCCTCGCCGAACGGCTGGGGGCCTCCGGCGTTCCACGCGTTGGGCGTGGGGCACACCTGCAGCTTCGCCGACTCGTTCTGGATCCCGCCCGCCTCCTCGAGGATCAGCACCGCGGAAGACACCGACCCCGACCCGCTGATCTCGACCGCGCCGACCGAGACGGGCCCGTCGGGCGCGTTGGCCACGTTGAACGCGTCCTCGGGCGCCGACGACGTGGGGTTGCGCGACCACCAGCCGACCTTGGTGATCGAGGGGCTGGCGGCCGATGAGGGAGCAGCCGCGACGAGCAGGCTCAGCGTCGCCCAGGCGACGACGAGCAGCGCGACGGCGCGTACGCGGGTCATCGAGTCACCTCCGCCCGCGCCGCGGCGCGCCGCCGTCGGCGCTCGTTCCGGCGGTCGACGTCTCGCGCCGAGCCCGACCGGTGGATCACCGCGTCGTTCCCGCCGAGGTAGCTCTCGACGACCCGGGGGTGGTTGACGACCTCGTCGGGGTTCCCCCTGGCGATCACCGTTCCGAGCTCCAGGGCGACCAGCTCGTCGGAGATGGCCGTGATGAGCGGCATGTCGTGCTCGACGACGATCATCGCGGCGCCCGTCTGCTGGCGGAGGTCGAGGAGCAGCGGGCCGAGCGCTTCGGTCTCGCGCTGCGCGATCCCGGACGATGGTTCGTCGAGCAGCAGGACCTTCGGGTCGTGGGCCATCGAGCAGGCGATGTCGACGACGCGGCGCGAGCCCGTCGACAGCTCACCGACGAACTTGTCGGCGAAGGCTTCGAGATGCATCAGCTCGATCAGCCGGTCGACCTCTGCCCGCACCTTGCGCTCCGACATCCGCGTCGCCGGCGACATCACGGCAGCGGCGATGGGGTCGCGAGTCGGGACATGGCGTTCGAGCGCCACCGCGATCGCCTCCCGCACGGTCATCGACGGGAAGAGCCGGGCGTCCTGGAACGAGCGTCCGAGGCCGGCGACCGCTCGCGCGTCGGGCGACAGGTCGCTCACGTCGGCCCCGTGGATCACCACCTTCCCCGACGCCGGCACGAAGCCGGAGATGCCGTCGAAGATCGTCGTCTTGCCCGCGCCGTTCGGGCCGATCAGCCCGAGGATCTGGCCCTCGTGCACCGAGATGTCGACGCCGTTGACCGCCCGGATGCCACCGAACTGCACGGTCAGGTCGATGGTCTCCAGCGCGAGCCTGTGCGTGGTGCCGCAGTGGTCGCAGTGCGGGGTGAACGTCGCTCTGATGGGCTCGCTCTTCGCTCGCCGTGGCCGCTCGTCGCTGGCGCTTCCGTCGCGTCCGGTGATGGAGGCGGCCTGCGTGCCCTGGAGGAACACGGCGCGCAGCACGTCGGGCCGGGCGAGGAGCTGATCGGTCGGGCCGTCGAAGCGGACCTCGCCCTTCTCCATGAACACGGCCCGCTTGGCGATCGACATCGCGACGTTGACCGACTGCTCGACGAGGACGATGGTCGTCCCCTGCGCGTGGATGGCCTTCACGATCTCGAGCAGCTGCTCGACGATGACCGGCGCGAGGCCGAGTGAGAGCTCGTCGATCATCAGCAGCTTCGGCTTGGCGATGAACGCCTGCCCGAGGGTGAGCATCTGCTGCTCGCCGCCGGAGAGGTTTCCGGCCTTCTGGTTCCAGCGCTTGCGGAGGATCGGAAAGTACTCGAGCACCTGCTCGGTCGCCTCCGCCAGGTGCTCGGGCTCCTTGCGAAGGAGCCAGCCGGCGAGGTTGATGTTCTCCTCGACCGTGAGGGTCGGGAACACGCCCTTGCCTCCGGGGACGTAGACGATCCCGGCTGCGGCCGTCGCGTTGGCGTCGGCCATCGTGATGTCGTTGCCGTCGAACACGATCGCCCCGGCCTTGGGTTCCACGAGCCCCGCGATGGCTGCGAGCAGCGTCGACTTGCCCGCGCCGTTGGTGCCGAGCAACGCCACGATCTCGCCTTCGTCGACGTGCATGTCGACGCCGAACAGCACCTGCGTCTGGCCGTAGGCGACGTCGACGTCGCGCACGAGGAGCAGCTTCGGGTCGCCGGCGAGGCGCGACCGCCGGGCCTCGGCCTGGGCGAGCGACGACACCCGCACCTTCTCGATGTCGGCCTCCACGAACGCACCGGACGACGCGATGATGAAGGCGCCGATGAGGAACACCGGCAGCATGGCGAGGATGCCGTAGCGGATGCCGAAGCTGTCGCCGATCGCGCCGACGATCGGCAGGATCGGCGCACCGAGCGCGGCGAACAGCGCCCCCGCGGTGAAGCCGAGCCCTCGCACCTTCGGCGGGATGGCCAGCGACAGCACCGCGTAGATGCCCGGCGTGAGGATGGCGCCGATGACGGCCCGCACGTACCCGGCCGGCACCGCGATCCAGAGCGTCGGTGCGAGCGCCTGCACCGCGAGCATCGCGGCGATCCCGACAGCCGCGAAGGCGAGCACCTTCATCGCCATGCCGGGCTGGCGGAGCAGCACCCGTTGGGCGATCGGCGCGAGGAGGAGCAGGCCGGCGATCTCGAACGGCTCGTCGAACGCGAACAGCAGGGCGCGCCCGCCGGCCCCGACGTTGAAGACCTCTTCGTAGAACAGGCTGAGCAACGACCCGAGGCCGAGCAGCGATGCGCTGAGGAACGGCAGAGCGAAGAAGATCCGGCGGAGGGTCTTCACGGCCATGATCGTCCGCCACGCCTCGCCCAGAGCCGGCGCCTGCTCCTCGATCTCCTCGGCCTCGGCGTCACCACCCGCGGCGCGGCGCTCGAAGCGACCGCGGACGGGCTCCTTCAACCGGAACGAGACCAGCACGAGCAGCGCGGTGGGGATGGCGAAGATGAGGAACGGCACCCGCCACGACAGGCCGAGGATGCTGACGATCAGTCCGCCCGCCAGCAGCGGTGCGACGAAGCGGCCGAGGTTGTTCGCCGCGCGGTGGGCGGAGAACACCTTCACCCGGGTGTCGACGTCGTAGTAGTCGGGGAGCAGCGAGTTGTGAGTCGGGTCGTTGACGATCTTGGCGATGCTCGAGCCGGCGCGGGCGACGCCGAGCAGGAAGACGTTCGGCACCAGCGCAGTGAGGAACGAGAAGACGCTCCACAGCGCGGCGCCCGTGCGGGCCATGCGCACGCGTCGGGCCCGATCGGCGAGGTGGCCGACGAACGGGCTGAGCAGCAGCGACATCGGCGTGATGATCGCCAGCAGCGTGGTGACGCCCGTGAGCGACAGGTTGAAGTGGTCCTTGATCTCGGGCAGCAGGACCGAGAACGCCTGGCGGTCGAGCTCGTCGACCGCGTTGAACCCGAACAGCACGAGCAGGGGCAGCGCCGGCGCGCCGTTGGTGATGCGGGCGAGCGGGCCGCGTGCGGTCGTGTCCATCACGCCTCCACCAGCTCGCGCTCTTCGGCGAGCTCCGCGTCGATCCCGGCACGGTTGGCGTCGAGCACGGCCCGCTCCTCGGCGACCTGCTCGCTCTCGTCGGCGTCGCCGACGATGCGACGGTCGGCGACGAGCGACGGCACGTGGATGCCCTTCTTCAGCGCGATCCGTCGCAGCACCGCGTCGCGGACGTCGTAGAAGAGGCCGCCGAGCCCGCCGGGCAGGAAGAGCAGGATGACGAGGGTGCCGACACCGCTGGCGAGGAACTGGGTGAGCGGCAGGCGAGTGGCGGGTGAGTAGCGGAGGAACGTCTCCCACGCCGCGCCGATGAGGCCACCGGGGATCGAGCCGAGGCCTCCGATCACGACCATCTGGAACACCCGGATCGACTGCTCGGGCTGGAGGATCGTCTCCGACAGCCCGTGCTGGTGGAAGACGTAGAGCCCGCCGGCGAAGGCGGCGTAGAAGCCGGAGATCGCGAACGCGGTGAGCTGCGCCCGCATCGGGCTCACGCCGTACGACTGCGCGGCGCGCGAGTTGTCGCGGATCGCGATGAGCGTGCGGCCGGTGCGGCTGCGTCGAAGCGATCGCGCGGACGCAACCATGAACACGAGCCCGAGCAGCAGCACGTAGTAGTACGCGTGCTCGCTCTCGAGGTCGAACTTGCCGAACAGGTTCGTCGGTCGGGTGACGCGGCCGGTCGGGACGAGCCACGGGAAGAACTCGCGGTTGAGGAAGAACGACGCGGTGGCGAGCGCGAAGCCGAGCGTGCTCACGGCGAGGAACGGGCCTCGGATGCGCAGCGCGGGGAGGCCGATGAGCACGGCCACGAATGCGCCGACGATGCCCGCGGCGAGCAGAGACGGGAGGAAGTGCCACCCGTTCTGGAACAGCTTCCCGGCGACGGCGCCGCCGAAGGCGACGAAGGCGAGCTGTCCGAGGCTGATCTGCCCGGCCCATCCCGTCAGCACGACGAGGGAGACGCCGACCATGGCGAAGATCAGGCCGACGCCGACGAGGTTCACCCGGCTGCCGTTCCAGTACGTCGGCCAGACGACGAGGGCGAAGAACAACGCGCCGCCGCCGATGGCGCGGATCCACCGAACCGACTGCACCGTCGCCAGCTCCCGCGGGATCGGGCGGATCTCCTTGACCGACTGCCACGTCGACACCCCGGCATCGACCGCCCGTGCGACCGCGCCGCGGCGCTGGAGGAGCAGCGCGGTGATGATCACGCCGAAGAGCACGGCGTCGGCGAGCAGCGTCCGGTTGGTCTTCCAGAACGTGGCGATCTCGAGCACACCGAGCAGCAGCGAGACGGCGAACGTCGTCGCGAGCTTCTCCATCCGCCCGATGACCGCCGCGGCGAGCGCCCGCAGGAGGATCGACGGTCCGAGCACGGAACCGATCGGCACGCCGACGATCGGCGCCTTCACGAGGATGGCGACGGCCGAGAGCCCCGAAGCGAGGACCCACACGAGCGTGCCGACCCGCTTCACCGGCACGCCGAGGAGCGACGCCCGATCGGCCGACTCGGCCGAAGCGCGCACCGCGATGCCGACGCGGGTGTAGCGGAAGAAGGCGGCGAGGCCGATCGCCGCGAGGGGCACGACGACGAAGACCATCACGTGACCGAAGTGGTACGTGTACGGGAACCACTCGAGGCGCATCTTCACCGGGATCGGGAAGTCCTGCGGCGCCGTCGTGTAGCCGAAGGCGCGGGGCAGGAGGAGCTGCCCGCCGGCGAGGATCGAGCTGAGGCCGATCGTTGCGACCGTGAGGATCAGGCGGGGTGACTTCGAGAAGCGGCGGATGAACGCGAACTCGACGAACGCACCGATCACGAGCGCCGCGAGCAGCCCCGCGGCCAGCGCCGCGAAGAAGTTCCACCCGGGTCCGACGATCAGCGAGACGGCCAGCACCGCAGCGATGGCGCCGAGGTCTCCCTGCGCGAAGTTGATGATGCGATTGGCCCGGTAGATCAGCACGATCCCCATCGCGACGAGGGCGTTGAGCGACCCGAGGACGGCGCCGAGGAACACGATCGACGGCGGCGTCGGGAACACGAACCCCACCCAGACCAGCAGCAGGAGCGTGCCGACGAAGGTCCACATCCCGAACCGGACGTCGGGATGTTCCAGCGTCTTGGCCACGCGATCCGCGGTTGCACCCGCTTCCAAGGCTCCCCCTTCCGGCGTGACCGAGATCACATCCGGGAAGGGGTTTCGCCGCTTCACCACGAAATACCTCCCCGCACGATCGGCCGGCGTGGCCGTTGCGAAAGTCCGGCCAGAGGGGGGTCAGTGACGCTTCGGGAGGTGCTCGACCGCTACGGCCCGACGGCCGCGGTGCTCGTCGTGCTGGGCCTGCTCATCGTGTTGTTGCCCGGCAACGCGCAGGATCCGTCGAACGTCGCGACCAACGGCTTCGGCAGCGTGAACACGGGAGCGGGCGGGACCGGCGATCTCGCGTCGAGCGACCCGGGTGCGGTCGATCCCTCGGTGGCGGACGCCCCCGGTGACACCGGCGCACTCGCCTCGACTGCGGGCGCGGCGTCGACCGGCGTCCGTGCCGGCACGGTCGGCGGCGGAGGGGCGCAGCAGGGAAGCACCGCAGGTTCCGCCGGTGGCACGTCCGGCGCCGGCGCGCAGGCTGCTCCCGGAGCCGTCGAGTACGGCTCGGGACCGAACTGCCGCAGCGACGGGCGCCAGAAGGCGATCTCGCTGTACGCGTCGCCGTGCGCCAACTGGAAGCCGGGCACCCCGAACGGCGGCGCCACGTCTCGCGGTGTGAGCGCAGATGCGATCACCGTCGTCCGCTACCGCACCCAGAGTGACCCGGCGACGCAGGCGGCACTGCAGGGCGCCGGAGCGAACGACAGCCCCGAAGACACCGCCCGGATGGTGGAAGCGCTGCGCCGCTACTACAACCACCACACCGAGACCTACGGGCGCGAGGTCAAGATCATCACCGTCCAGGCGTCGGGCAAGAGCGACAACGACGAGGCGATGAAGTCGGACGCCATCAAGATCGCCAACGAGCACAAGGCCTTCGCGGCCGTCGGCCTGCCCGGCGTCGCCGCTCAGGAAGCGGCGGCTCGAGGCGTGATCTGCATGTGCACGACGTCGCAGTCGAGCCAGTTCTACCAAGACAACCCGCCGTACATCTTCAGCGACCTGCCGACCGGCGAGCACTACGGCCTGGCGATCGCCGACTACATGCACAAGCGCCTGTGGGGCAAGCCGGCCAAGCACAGCAGCGATCCCACGGTGCGCGCGCAGACCCGCAAGTTCGGGTCGATCTACTTCGAAGGATCGGGCAAGGCCGACCCGTACTACCAGGTGTCGCACAAGGCGTTCCTCAAGGAGCTGTCGAGCCGCGGCATGAGCCTCGCCGCCGACGTCGGCTACGTCTACGAGCTCTCGAAGGCGCCCGACCAGGCGACGTCGATCATCGCCAAGATGAAGAGCGCGGGCGTCAACCACGTGATCTTCACCGGTGATCCGCTGATGCCCATCTTCCTCACGAAGGAAGCGACGAGGCAGGCGTACTTCCCCGAGTGGATGATCACGGGCACCGCGCTCGTCGACACCACGTTCTTCGGACGCACGTACGACCAGGCGCAGTGGCGCAGCGCGTTCGGCATGTCGCCGCTGCCGGTGTTCTGGGAGCAGGAGCAGTCGTCGCCGGGCTATCGCGAGTACCACCACGGCATGCCGGGCGAGGCGCACGGGCGCGAGGGCGTGTCGATCAACGTCGTCCGCTCGCCGTGGAACCTGCTCTTCCGGGGCATCCACATGGCGGGCCCGAACCTCACGCCCGACACGTTCTCGAAGGGCATGTTCAGCTACCCGCGGACGGGCGGCACGCCGGCGAACCCGCTCGTGTACTACACGCGGGAGCACCCGACGTCGTACAAGGACATGGTCGAGGTCTGGTGGGATCCGAACCGCACCAGCGTCGACGAGACCGGCAAGACGGCGCCGGGGTCGCTGATGAAGGCGAACCAGGGTCAGCGCTACGAGATCGGCAAGTGGACGCCAGGCGACCCCATGGTCTTCGGCGACGACCAGGGCAAGTCGATCTACACGTCCGACAACCCGCCGGGCGGGCGCGATCCGCAACACGAACAAGACGGCCACACGCACCCCTACGACAAGCAGGGCTGTCTCAGCTGTGCACCGAAGGGATGACCTGCTGACCTAGCACCACCGGGTCGGTCGGTCCCGAGCCACGAGGGGGCGGCTCGCATGACCATGAAGGACCTGCTCGATCGCTACGGGCCCACGCTCGCGGTGATCGCCGTGCTCGCGCTGCTGATCGTCGTGATGCCCGACGATCGCGGCGGGCGCGGCGGTGGCGACCTCTCCGCCGTCGGGACGGCGCCGGGTGGTCTGGAGGCGACCGCGGACCCCTCGCTCGACGGCGCGGTCGATCCTTCGGAGACGATCGCGCAGGACGCGGCCGGGTCGCCCGGCGGGGCGGGATCCGCGTCCGGCACCGGACCTGGTGCATCACGCGTCGGCGGAGCCGGATCGGGAGCTGCCGCGGGCGGCGGAGGCTCGGCTCCGGCCGGTGGAGCCGTCCGCCAGCAGCAGAGCGGGCCTCCCGGCGCCGCGTCGGTGAAGTTCGGCAGCGGCCCCAACTGCCGGCCGGACGGCCGGCAGGACCAGATCTGGCTCTACGCGCCCGTGTGCGTGGAGCCGTGGCCGAAGGGAGCCGACAACGGCGGTGCCACCGACGTGGGGGTGACGAAGGACAAGGTCCTCATCGTCCGCTTCCTCCCCCAGTCGGATCCGGCCACGGAGGCCGCGTTGCGCGGCATCGGTGCGGAGGACACGCGCGAAGACCAGAAGCGCATCTACGAGGTGCTCCGCCGCTACATGAACACCCACACAGAGACCTACGGCCGCGAGGTCGTGTTCCAGGACGTCAACGCGAGCGGCAAGAGCGACAACGACGAGGCGATGAAGTCGGACGCGATCCGCGTCGCGAACGAGATCAAGCCGTTCGCCGTGTTCGGCCAGACCCTCTCGTCGGTGTTCGCCGAGGAGCTCGCGCAGCGCGGTGTGCCGTGCACGTGCATCCGCTCGGAGTCGCGGGGCTACTACAAGCGCAACCCTCCGCTGATCTTCGGCGACCTGCCGACGATCGAGGACTACTACGTCTCGATCGCCGAGTACATCGGGAAGCGCCTCGCCAACCGTCCGGCGAAGTGGTCGGGGAACCCCGCGATGCAGCAGCAGCCGCGGAAGTTCGGGCTCATCTACGTCGAGGGCGCCGGCACCAAGGCGAACCCGAACCTGAAGGAAGCCCGCGACTTCTACATCAACGAGCTGAAGAAGTACAACGTCTCGCTGTCAGCGGACGTCGGGTACCTCTACGACGTCGCGCGCGCGCCTGATCAGGCGGCGGCGATCATCTCGAAGATGCGCTCCGCGGGCGTGAGCAACGTGCTCTTCATCGGCGACCCGCTCTATCCGATCTTCCTCACCCAGGAGGCGACCCGGCAGGCGTACTTCCCCGAGTGGTTCATCAGCGGGACGCTGCTGTCCGACACGTCGTTCTTTGGACGCACCTACGACCAGCAGCAGTGGAGCCACGCGTTCGGCATGTCGCCCCTCTGGGTCTTCTTCGAGGACGTCAGCCAGTCGTACGGCTATCGCATGTACCACCACGCGAAGCCGGGTTCGCCCCGAGGCGAGGAGGGCGTCGGCATCAACGTCTACCCGTCGCCGGTGCAGAACACGTTCAACGGCATCCAGATGGCCGGTCCGAACCTCACCCGGGAGCGGTGGGTGCAGGCCATGTTCGCCATGCCGCCGACGGGCGGCATCCCTGCCGCGCCGCTCGTGTACTACACGCGGGAGTCCCCGAACGCGATCAAGGACTTCACCGAGGTCTTCTGGAACGCCTCTGGGCGAGGCAAGGACGAGACCGGCAAGGACGGGGTCGGGATCATGATGAAGGCGAACGGCGGCAAGCGCTACAAGCCCGGAGAGTGGCCCGCGACGGAGCCGAACGTGTTCCAGGCCGAGGGCGCGATCTTCACGTCCGACAACCCGCCGGGCGGCAAGGACACCTACCCGCACGACACCAACCGACCGCACACCCACCCGCCGGAGCAGCGCTGCATGAGCTGTTGAGGCGCGCGCCGACCTGACTACCTTCGTGCCCTCATGGCCGAGGCACCGAACGCGGGCGAGGCGTACCGCGAGCTGGCGCCCGCCGTGCTGGGGTACCTGCGGTCGCAGCGAGTGGCCGAGCCCGAGGACGTGCTCGGCGAGGTCTTCCTGCAGGTCGCGCGCGACCTCAGGCGCGGGCGGTTCAAGGGCGACGCAGACGGGCTGCGCCGTTGGGTCTTCTCGATCGCGCACAACCGGGCGGTCGACGCGCACCGGAAGAGGTCGCGAAACCGGTCGGATCCCTCGGACGAGGTGGAGGACGCGCGGGTCGCCGATGCGCCCCCCGACCCCGTCGATCCCGAGCTCGTCGACGCGCTGGCCGCGCTGAGCGCCGACCAGCGGGAGGTGGTGCTGCTGCGGTTCGTGGCCGACCTCCCTCTCGAGGCCGTCGCCAAGGTGACGGGGCGCACGACGGGGGCGGTGAAGGCCCTCCAGCACCGGGCACTGGAAAATCTGCGGCGATCCGTATCCCGCGGCAGCGACTGATCGCTAACCGAAGCGATGACGGACATGTACGAGCCCGAAGACGGGCTCACACGGCGGCTTCGTGCGCTCGGGGAGCTCCCCATCGACTCGGCGACCCAGTCGCGGCATCTGACGGCGATGGCGGAGGCGGCGGCAGCGCCTTCGCTGCTCGGCACGTTCGGCAACCGCGTGCGCATCGCGGTGGCGCTGATCGTCGGCTTCCTGCTCGGCACGACCGGCCTCGCCAGCGCCGGCGCGCTCGGGCCGCTGCAGCCGATCGCGTCCGAGACGCTGAGCAAGGTCGGCGTCAACGTGCCCGAGGGCGATGCCGGCACGGAGCGCTTCCGTGGCGACACCGACGAGCCGTGCGCCGACGTCGAGTACAAGAACCACGGCCAGTACGTGAAGGCCGTCCGCGCCCAGGGCGGCGACGCGGCCGAGGCTGCGGCCAGCCGGTGCGGGAAGCCGGTGCGAGCCGGCGAGGGCGATGACGACACCGCCGACGCGGAGTCCGACGCCGACGGCAAGGGCGGCAAGCCCGACGACGCGGGCAAGCCCGAGAACCCCGGCAAGTCCGAGGAGAAGAAGGCGGCCAAGGCCGACAAGGCGAGTGGCGGCGACGCCGCCGGCGACGCGAAGTCGAACGCGGACGGCCGCACCGTCCCCGACGGGTCGTCCGTCGCCGAGGAGAAGACCGCGGACACCCCCGCGACCACGCGTCCCGCCGATCAGGCGGCACGTCCGAGCGACGGCAGCTAGAGCGCCGCGCCACGACCGACGGGCGCGCAAGCGCCCGTCCGCCGGTCGGTGAGCCGCCGCCACGTTCTCACCGACCGGCACTCTGTTCTCGGTCCTCGCTCTGCGGGCTCCGCCCGTTCACTCGGACGTGGCCGCTCGTCGCTGGCGCTTCCCTCGCGTCCGGTGCGCGTCGGCGGCGTCGACTGACTCGAGGTTGTTCTCGCTCTGCGGGCTCCGCCCGTTCACTCGGACGTGGCCGCTCGCCCGCCGGTTCGGTCGTTACGAGCCGTAGCCGACGGGAAGCCAGACGTCGCCGTTGGTGGTGACGTAGTACACCTGCCAGTGGTAGTAGCTGAGGTAGGCGGACTCGTCGGCCTTCATGCGGTCGCCGTAGGCGAGCACCGCGTCGACGTACAGGTTCGAGCGGTTGTAGTTGAAGAGCGCGTTGCGCATGTCGTTCGGAGCGCCGTTGCGCTTGAGGTACCGCGCCGCGGCCTTGATGGCGTCGCGGTAGGAGTTGATGTCGCCGCCCTCGCCGTACTGGGCCCACGTCGACGGGAGGAACTGCATCGGGCCTTGGGCGCCGGCTTCGCTCGTCCCCCGGATGCGTCCCATGCGTGACTCGACGAGGTTGATCGACGCCAGGTAGTACCACGGCACGCCGATGTCGGCCTCAGCAGCCTTGTAGTGGCTCAGGAGCTCGGGCGCGGGCGGCGGCTCGACGATGCGCCAGTCGGGCAGCGCCGTCCGGGGCGAACCGACGAGGCGCCGGAGCTTGACCGCGGCGTCGACATCGGAGCGGACCTGGTCGAGCAGCGACCCCGACAGGCGCTCGTACGTGGGCCCCCGCAGCGCCTCGTTCGCCGCCAGTGCCCGGGTGGCGACCTGGTAGACGTGGGCCTGCGCGGCCAGGTCGGGGGCGGCTTTCTCGATCGACGTCCACGCATCGCTCAGCTGCTTCGCGAGCCCGTCGGGGGTCGAGGCCGCGACCGGCTCGCCCGGCTGGGGCACCGACGGCAACGGAGAGCCCGGACCGAGCTTCGGTGGCGCCGCGGTGGTCGTCGTCGGTGCGTCCGTCGTCGTCGTCGCCTCCGATGTCGTCGAGGTGTCGGACGTCGTGGACGTCGAGCCGGTGGCCGCGACCTCGTCGCCGCCGTCATCTCGAGCGAGGACGAAGACGAGTCCGAAGATCAGCAGAGGAACGAGGACGAGCGCGGCGACCAGCCCCAGGCGGCGTCGATTCATCCCGTCAGGCTAAGAGGAAGCCGCCTCGAGCCGGTACACGCCGCCCTGCAGCGAGAGCGCGAACAGCTCGCCGCTCCCGTCGTCGGCGAGCGACACGAAGCTCTCGACCCGTGCGTCGAGGGGCCGGGCGTCGCCACGCCGGCCGGGGGCGGCATCGGCAGGTATCGCCCACAGGTCGCCACGGCAGAAGTCGCCGAACACGTACCAGCCCTGCAGCCCGTTGATGGCGCGGCCCCGGTAGACGTGGCCGCCGGTGACGGAGCAGTTGCCGCCCTCGCGGGCGTACTCGTACACCGGCGGCACCGCGTCGGCGGGGGCCGCGCCTTCGAACGGGCGGGTGCCCTCGAGCCGGTTCCAGCCGTAGTTCTCGCCGCCCTTCGAGCCGTCGGGGGCTCGGTTGATCTCCTCGACCCGGTTCTGGCCGACGTCGCCGATCCACAGCGCTCCGGTCTGGCGGTCGAACGAGAACCGCCACGGGTTGCGCAGCCCGTAGGCCCAGATCTCCGCCCTCCGCCCCTCGGCGCCGTTGAAGGGGTTGTCCTCGACCACGCCGTACCGCGGCCGGTCGTTCCCCGGTAGCGGCTCGATGCGGAGGATCTTGCCGAGGAGCGTGCCGAGGTTCTGGGCGTTGCCCTGCGGGTCGCCTCCGCTGCCCCCGTCACCCAGCGCGATGTAGAGCTTCCCGTCCGGGCCGAACGCGACGTGGCCGCCGTTGTGGTTGGCGTAGGGCTGGTCGACCTTCAGCAGCTCCCGGCGCGTGGCAGCGTCGACCGATCCGTTGGCGCCGATGCCGTACTCGACGATCCGGGTGTCGCCCTCGCGGTCGGTGTAGTTCAGGTACAGGTGCTTGCCTTCCGGGTGCACCGCCAGGCCGAGCAGGCCGCGCTCGCCGCCGCTCGACACCTGCTCGACGATGTCGAGGACGACCGACCCGCGGCGGCCGTTGTCGAGGAGGCGAAGACGCCCTTCCTTCTCGACGACGTAGAAGACGCCTGCGCGACCGGGCACCGGAGCGAGCATCAGCGGCTGGTCGAACTCGGCCACCAGCGTCGCCTTCACCGACGGCGGTCGCTCCGACGACGGGCCCGCCGGTCCGCTCGCCGCTGGTGGCGTCGTCGTCGGCGAGTCGGGTGTGGTCGATGCGGTGGTCGCGGTCGACGGTGGCTGGTTCGCTGCCGACGCGTCGCCGTCGTCGTTCCCGCTGTCGCATCCGGCGGCGACGAGCGCGGCGAGCACGACGAGCGTGGCTGTACGTCGTCGCAGGTTCACGAACGCGATCCGATGGCGCGAACGAGGCCCTCCTGCACGACCGACACCGCGAGCGTCCCGTCGGCCCTGAAGATGTGCCCTGCCGCCAAGCCCCGGGCACCGCAGGCAGACGGGCTCTCCTGGTCGTAGAGGAACCACTCGTCGGCCCGGAACGAGCGGTGGAACCACATGGCGTGATCGAGGCTCGCCATCATCAGCCCGCCCCCCATGACGGCATCCCGGTGGGGGAGGACGATCGAGTCGAGCAGGGTCATGTCCGATGCGTAGGCGACGACGCACGCGTGCAGCAGCGGGTCGTCGGGCAACGTTCCGTTCGCCCGCATCCAGACCTGCTGGCGGGGCTCGCGACGACCCTGCTCCGGCGCACGCCAGGGTTCACTGACGAAGCGGGTGTCGATCGGGCGCGGCCGCGCGAACCACGCGGGCACCTGCCCCTCCAACGCCTTCATCCGCTCCTCCCACGTCGGGAGGTCTTCGGGACCGGGCACGTCCGGCATCGCCATCGCATGCTCGAAGCCAGGTTCTGCACGATGGAACGACGCCGACAGGTGGAAGATCGCCTTGCCGTGTTGGATGGCGACGACGCGCCTCGTCGTGAACGAGGTGCCGTCGCGGATCCGGTCGACCTCGTAGAGGATCGGGATAGACGGATCGCCCGGACGCAGGAAGTAGGCGTGGAGCGAATGCACCCGACGGTCGTCGTCGACCGTGCGCCCTGCGGCCACGAGCGCCTGGCCCGCGACCTGTCCGCCGAACACGCGCTGGCGGTCTTCGTCGGGGCTGCGACCGCGGAAGATGTTCACCTCGATGGCCTCGAGGTCGAGGATGTCGAGCAGGCCGGCGAGGGCGTCAGTCACCTCGGAATCCTCGCATCCGCCCGACGCCAAGCAGGAGCGCGGCCGCGGCGACGACCAGCAGCGGGACGTCGCCGAGACGCATGTAGATCGTCTGCCCATCACGCCGCGGCACCTCGTCGCTCAGCAGCTGCGCCTCGCCCAGCACCGACCGGTGGCGCACCCGTCCCCGCTCGTCGATCACCGCGCTGTATCCGGTGGGCGCCGCCTGCAGCACCCACCGACCCGTCTCCCACGCTCGTAGCTGCGCGGCCGCGACCTCTTGGGTGGGTACCTGGCTGGTGGTGAACGACGCCGCGTTGGTCGGCACCAGCAGCACCTCGCCTCCCGCGCGGACACCGGATCGGGCCCGGTCGGAGAAGAAGACCTCGTAGGAGATGGCGACGGCAAGGGGACCGGCCGGCGTCAACACGATGCCCGGCCCGCGGCCGGCCACGGCGTCTCGGGGAAGCACCGACAGATCGGCGAGCCGTTCGATCAGCGCCCGCATCGGCACGTACTCGCCGAAGGGAACCCGCCGCACCTTGGTGTAGCGGTCGGTGATCTCGCCGTCGGGCGTCCAGACGACGGCGGTGTTCTCGAAGCCGTCGATGCCGGCGTCCTGGGTGACACCGGCGACGACGGTGGCGCCGGTCTCCTGGGCGATGGCTGCGAGGAGCTGGCCGGCGTCGCTGTCGTCGATCGCGTCGACGTCGATCGCGTTCTCCGGCCACACGACGAGATCGACCGGCCCGTCGATGTCGTCGCTGGCCCGCACGTGCGCGTCGAGCACGTCGCCCGGATCGGACTCCACGGCGCGGAACCCGCGCCGTCCGCCGCCCTGCACGACGACGGCGTCGATGGGGTCGTCGCTCGTCGGCGAACCAGCGGGGGCGATCCATCCCACTGCGGCCACCACGACCGCGACCGCGATGAGCGCGGCGCCGGCCCGGTGAGTCGATGTGCGTGCCAGCGCGACGACCCCGGAACCGATCGCGGCGGCCAGAGCCAGCACGAGGAGCGCGCCGCCGATCCGTGACGAGGCGACGAGGGGGCTCTCCGCCTGCCCGAGCGCGAGTCCGCCGAGGGGCAGACCGCCGAAAGGGACCGCGCCCCTCGCGGCTTCCGCCAGAACGACCGCCGCGGGGAAGACGACGAGACGTGTCGTCGTCATGGCCGCGGCGACGAAGAAGGAGATCTCGAGCGCGAGGAGGGCGACGTAGCCGACGGCGTGGAACTCGGTGATCCACCACAGCCCGATCGAGAACATGCCGAGCCCGAACGCTGCGCCGCTCCACGCCCGAGACCGCCGGGACGCCCCGTCGAGCGCGAACGCGTACAGCGCGAGGCCGGCGATGCCGAGCGGCCACCACCCCCAGGGCGGAAGCGAGAACGCACCGAGAACGCCGCCACCGGCCGCTGCGAGCGCGCGCCGGACCGGCGTGGAGAGCGCAGCGGGGGGCATCGCGACCATGCTTGCAGCGATGACGGGTGCAACGAGTGCAGGTGGTCCAAGCATGCTCGACGACGGCTCGCCGGCGTCGTACTACGCCGACACGCGCAAGCGGCTGGCCGAGCTGTTGCGGTCACTCGACGACGACCAGCTCGCGCAGGTCGTGCCGGCGACGCCGGCATGGACGGTGCTCGACGTCGCCCGGCACCTCGCGGGGGTGTGCGACGACGTGCTGGCGGGCCGGCTCGAGGGAGCGGCGACCGATCCGTGGACGGCGAAGCAGGTGGAGGCGCGGCGTGACGCGACGCTCGACGACGTCCTCGCCGAGTGGGACGACAAGGGCCCGCAGCTCGAGCGCTTCTTCGAGGCAGCCGGCCCGGCCGCGTTCCGCCTCGTGATCGACGTCGTGACCCACGAGCAGGACGTGCGGGGCGCGCTCGGACTGTTCGGCGGCCGCGACACCGCGGCGGCGGAGTGGTCGCTGCAGCAGCTGGTCGGCAACGTCGACCGCGTGATCCGCCGGCAGGGAGCGCCGCCGCTGCGCATCAGGGCGGGTACTGACGAGTGGCTGCTCGGTGGAGACGGCGAGGCTGCGGCGACGCTGACGGCCGAGCCGTACGAGCTGCTCCGGGCGCTCATCGGCCGCCGGAGCGAGGTTCAGATGCGGGCGTACGACTGGACCGGCGACCCCGAGCCGTATCTGCGGCTGCTCCCGGTGTTCCCCCCGCCGGCGAGCGACCTCAGGGAGTAGCCGAGCCGTTGGGGTGGCCGTCGGCGGGCCCCTGCGCCTGACCGCCCGCGGGCCGATCGAGCCCCTCGGTCGAGACGAGCAGGCGACGGACCTCCTCGGCCGGATACAGGCGGTGGCCGCCCGGAGTCCGCACCGAGGGGATCCGACCACGGCGGGCCCACTCCGCCACCGTCCGCTCCGAGACCTGGAACAGCTGGGCGACCTCTCGCGTGCGCAGCAGTCGCCCGGCGAGCATGGGCGGCACCTGCCCATCGCCGAACAGCTCCGAGAGGAGCGCCTCCCGCTTCGGTTCCATGCGCTGATTTTCGGTACGACCTGTCCGGCGAACAACGACCCGATCGGGCCATTTCTCCTGCCACCGACCGGAGTGGTCAGGTCTCTCGAACGACCTGATCGGCCGATTTGTCGGTTCGCAACCCCTTGTACGAGGGGTGGCGGAGCGTCGCGGTGTGGGTCCACTCCGTGAACTCCACCTCCGCGACGAGCTCCGGCGCGAGGTAGCGCGCCTCGCGATAGGGCACCTTGTCGGCGAACGGAGACGTCGTCCGGGCGAGCGGTTCGAACGTCGACCCGAGCCTGGTGAGCTCGGCGTCGGTGAAGCCGGTGCCGACCTTGCCCGCGAAGCGGAGGGCGCCGCCGGGCTCGTCGTAGTAACCCACGAGGAGCGCGCCGATCCGGCCGCTGCGGTTCCCCGCGCCCGGCAGCCACCCGGCGACGACGAACTCCTGGCGGCAGGTGTTCTTGATCTTGAGCCACTCCTTCGACCGCCGGCCCGGGTCGTACCGCGAGGTCGTGCGCTTGGCCACGACCCCTTCGAGACCTCCCGCCTTGCTCGCCGACAGCACCGCCTCCCCGCTGCCGACGTGCGCGACAGGCGTCTGCCAGTTCGGCCCCTTCAGCTCGAGGCCCTCGAGCAGCGCCCTGCGTTCCGTCCACGGAAGCGAGCGGGTCGACTCGCCGTCGATGTGGAGGACGTCGAAGAGCAGGAACACGACGGGGGTGTCGACCATCCGCTGCGCCACCTGGCGCTCGCCGGTCAGGTGCATGCGGGGCTGGAGGCGGCTGAACGACGGCCGGCCGTCGTCGTCGAACGCCACGATCTCGCCGTCGAGCACGAAGCGATGACCGGGGCAGTCGCTCGCGAGGGGCTGGATCTCTGGGTATCTCGCCGTCACGTCGTTGAGGTTCCGGCTCTCGAGCCGCACGGTGCGGTCGTGGCCGTCGACGTAGGCGAGTGCCCGCACGCCGTCCCACTTGAGCTCGTGCGCCCACCCGTCGTCGTCGGCCGGAAGCGTGCTCGCTGCGGTCGCCATCATGGGGACGATCCCGCCGATCGGGAAGGGTTCCGGCACCTTCGGAGTCTTCCCGGAAATTTCTTGTTCGACGTGTGTTTGGCGGTTGAGACGGCGGGTATACAACTCACACGTTTCCAGGGATCCGGCGCCTTTCCCGCCGGGGCTCCGGTCCCTGGAGCCTTCTGTCCGCCCCGGACGGCTTCCCGCCGGCCGTCCAGGGCGGACATCTCTCTTTCTGCGGACCGGTCAGCCTGCGAGTCGGGCGACGGCGTCCTGGGCCGACGAGATGCACGTCGGTATCCCGACGCCCTTGACCCACGCCCCGGCGAGCGCGACGTGGGGTGCAGCCTCGGCAAGCGCGTCCGCCGCGGCGCGAACCCGAGCCAGGTGCCCGGGACGGAACTGGGGGAACGCCCGGTGCCAGCGGGAGATCCGCACCTCGACCGGCTCGCCCCGCAGGTCGAGCGCCTCCCGCAGCTCGGCGTGCACCCGCTCGACGAGCTCGCCGTCGTCGAGGTGGACGGCCGCGTCGTCGCCTGCCCGCCCGGCCGACGCGCGGATGATCACGAGCTCGGGATCGTCGAGCGCCGGCCACTTGTTCGAGAAGACCGACCCCGCGGTGAGGAACCGGCCCTGGGTGCGGGGCACGAGGAAGCCGCTGCCGGTCAGGGGCTGGGCGAGGTCGGAGCGCCGGTAGGCGAGGGTCGTGAGGACGACGGATGCGTAGTCGACGTCCGCGATGACGTCCGCGGCATCCTCGCTCAGCGGGCGGACGAGCGTCGCGGCGGCGAACGCCGGCGTCGCGACGACCACCCGGGCCGACTCGACGTCGCCCAGGGACGTCACGGTGACGCCGGTTCGGATCTCGACGCCCCTGTCGGCGAGCGCGCCGGCGAGGGCGTCGACGAACCGCTGCATCCCTCCCGCGGGGGCCCAGAACACGGGCGCGGTCGGGTCGGGCGGGTTCTCGCCCCGCATCGCGAGCAAGGCCCTCGTGAGGCTCGCGTCTCGCCGCGCTGCCGCGACGATCTGGGCGGCGCCGACCTCCGCGCTCAGCTCGTCGCTCCGGCCCGCGTTGATGCCGCCGAGCAGCGGATCGACGAGCAGGTCGTGGACCTCTCGGCCGTAGCGACGGGTGACGAGGTCGCCGATCGAGATGTCGTCGTCCGCGCCGAGCGGCTCACCGGGGAGGTCGACCTCCTCCCGCGCCCGCGCCAGTCCCTCGTCGGAGAGGATGCCGCTCTTCGCAACGAGGTCGAGGTCGGTGGGCACGCCCAGGACGTGGCCGCCGGGGATCGGCTTCAGCTCGTCGCCGATCCAGAGCGAAGCCTGCCCCGTGGCGGGCGAGACGAGCTCGTCGCCGAGACCGATCTCGCGTGCCAGCGCGGCGGCGAAGGGGACGCGGGCGAGGAAGGCGTCCGCGCCCTCGTCGACGGGGCGGCCTGCGAAGTCGGTGGTGCGGATCTTGCCGCCGAGGCGCTCCGACTCCTCCAGGACCACGACCGGTTCGTCGGGGAACGCCTTCCGGAGCTCCCACGCTGCGGCGAGGCCCGCGATCCCGCCGCCCACGACGGTGTTGGAGCTCATGTCGCGCCGTCGACGAGGTTGCGCAGCAACGCGATGAAGCTGGGGTCGGCGTTGAGCGACGCGGTCCGCTCGAAGTGGATGCCCGCCTCGGCCGCCACGCCCTTGGCTTCGATGTCGAGGTCGTAGAGGACCTCGAGGTGGTCGGCCGTGAACCCGGCGGGGCACGCGAGCACGCTCGTCGACGACGTCCGGATCACCTCGAGGATGTCGGGCCCGAGCCACGGCTCGGGGGTGCGGCCGGCGCTCTGCCACGCGATCCGGTAGTGGCCCTCGGCGATGCCGGACGAGGCGGCGACGAGGTCGGCCGTCTCCTGGAGCTGGTCGGGATACGTCGGATCGTCCATCGACAGCACCCGCTCGGGCAGCGAGTGAGCGGTGACGAGCAGCTCGACCCGCTCGCCGTAGGGGAACTGCGCCATCGCCCCGCGGACACGCGACGCGAGGAGCTCCACGAGGACGGGGTGGTGGCCCCACCTTCCCACGGTCCGGTACGGGATCGGCGTGAAGGCGGCTTCGAGCGCCGCCGCGGCGCGCTCGTGGTACTGCCCGGTGCTGAGGGCCGACGCGTGGGGAGCGAGCACGATGCCCACGACGTCGTCGACGCCACGAGCGGCGAGCGCGGCCGCGCCGTCCTCGATCTTCGGCGCTGCGTGCTTGAGGCCCAGCTCGACGATCCAGTCGGCGCCGAGCGCCTCCTGCAGCGCGGCTGCCTGCTGGCGGGTCAGCGCGGCGAGCGGCGACAAGCCGCCGATGGCGTCGTACCGGCGGCGGAGATCCGCGAGCTGCTCGTCGGTCGGCGGCCGGCCGCGGCGGATGTCGGTGTAGTAGGCGAGGAGGTCGTCCTCGCGCTCCGGCGTCCCGTACGCCATCACGAGGCACCCACGGGCCATCAGGACACGTCCTCCGGCGTCCACCCGTGGACGAGGTCGACGATCCGGTGCAACACGTCGGGGTCGGTCTCGGGACGCACGCCGTGGCCGAGGTTGAAGACGTGACCCGGTCGGCCGCCGTTCGACTCGAGCACCTCACGGGTCTTCGTCTCGACGACGTCCCACGGCGCGAGCCCGACCGCCCACGGGTCGAGGTTCCCCTGCACCCCGGTGCCCTCGCCGGCCCGGCGGCGGGCTTCGGCCAGCGTGATCGAAGAGTCGACGCTGACGACGTCGGCTCCTGCGCCGGCCCACTGGCCGAGTAGCCCGGCCGCGCCGACGCCGCTCGCGATCCGCGGCACGCCGAGGTCGGCGACGCCGTCGAACACCTTCTTCACGCTCGGCAGCACGTAGCGCTCGTAGTCGTCCGGATCGAGGGCGCCGGCCCACGAGTCGAACAGCTGGATCGCGCTGGCGCCGGCCTCGACCTGGGCCCGGAGCGAGGCGATCGCGATCTCGGCCAACCGGTTCAGGAGGCGGGCGAACAGCTCGGGGTCGCGCCACATCATCCGTCGGGTCTCGACGTAGTCGCGCGACGGGCGGCCTTCGACGAGGTAGCTCGCCACGGTGAACGGCGCGCCGGCGAAGCCGATCAGCGGGACCGGTAGCTCCTTCACCAGCAGGCGCACCGTCTCGGCGACGTAGGGGACGTCGGCCTCGGCGTCGAGCGGGCGGAGGCGCTCGAGGTCGCCCGGCGTGCGGAACGGCTCCTCGACGACCGGGCCGATGCCGGCCTTGATGTCGACGCCGAACCCGATTGCGTGAACGGGCACGACGATGTCGGAGTAGAGGATCGCCGCGTCGACCCCATATCTCCGTACCGGTTGCAACGTGATCTCGGTGGCCAGCTCGGGCTGCTTGATCGCCTCGAGGATGTTCACCGTGCCCTTGGTCGCCTTGTACTCGGGCAGCGAACGCCCGGCCTGGCGCATGAACCAGACCGGCGTGTGGGGCGCCTCCTCCCCCCGGCAGGCGCGCAGGAAGGCGGAATCGGACAACCGGTCTCCGGACACGGGAATTCAGTCTGCCGCGTTACGCTGGTCAACCCTCAATGAGCCCCCACCCGGACCTCACGCAGGAGCAGGCGCACATCGATCGGGCCTACGCCCGCATCGAGGAGATGCGCCAGCGGCTCATCGAGCGGCGCGACGAGGTCATCGCGTCCGGCGAAGGCGGCACGCACCAGTTCCGCGAGGAGCGGGACGTGATCGTCCGCTCCAGCCTGCTCCGGCTCGAGCAGCTGAACGTCGGTGACGAGGCCCTCTGCTTCGGGCGGATCGACCAGATCGCCGGCGACCGCTTCTACATCGGCCGCCTCGCGATCGCCGATGCCGACCAGGAGCCGTTGATCGTCGACTGGCGGGCACCGATCGCGGAGCCCTTCTACCGGGCCACCGGCCGTCACCCGATGGGCCTCACCCGGCGCCGTCACTTCATCGCCGAGGGCCGCACGATCATCGGGATCGAGGACGAGATCCTCGACCTCGACCACCTCCCCGAGAACACCGCGCTGGCGGGAGAGGGTGCGCTCCTCGTCGCCCTCGAGCGCAGCCGCACCGGAACGATGCGCGACATCGTCGCCACGATCCAGGGCGAGCAGGACGAGATCATCCGAGCGCCGATGGCCGGCGTCCTGGTCGTGCAGGGCGGCCCCGGCACCGGCAAGACCGCCGTCGCCCTGCACCGGGCTGCGTACCTCCTCTACACCCACCGGTTCCCGCTCGAGCGCCAGGGCGTGCTCGTGGTCGGCCCGAACCCCCTGTTCCTCCGCTACATCCAGCACGTCCTGCCCTCACTGGGCGAGACCGGCGTCCACCTCTCGACCGTCGCGGGCCTCTATCCCGGGGCGGCCCGTACGCGTCGTCCCGAGGCGGCCGACGTCGCCCGGGTCAAGGGCGACGTGCGGATGGCGAAGGTGATCGCCCGCGCCGTCCACGACCGCCAGCGCCCGCTCCGGCGCGACGCGGCGATCCCCTTCGGCGCGTACACGCTGCGACTGACCGCAGCGGCGTCGGCCGAGGTCGTGAACCAGGCGAAGCGCCGGCCCGGCACCCACAACGCTCGCCGCAGCTACGTCGAGACGCTGGTCGTGCGCCGGCTCCACGAGCAGTACGAGAACCTGCTCGGGCGGGCCGCCCGGGTCGGGCTGCGGGTTCCCCGCGCAGGCGACGGCGACGATCCGCAGACCCGCAACCAGCGCCCCGACGACGACGAGGGCGTCAATCTCGAGGAGTTCACCGAAGACGTCCTCGCCGTGCGGGAGCTCACCGATGGCCTCGACCGCATGTGGCCGATCCTCACCCCGGAGGAGCTGCTCCACGACCTGTTCGGGGCACCCGCTCTCGTCGACCTCGCGGCCCGGAAGCACCTGAGCGACCACGAGCGGGCGCTGCTGGTGCGTCCTCGGTCGGCGTCGTTCGACGAGATCCCGTGGACCATCGCCGACGTCCCGCTGCTCGACGAGACGCTCGTCCACCTCGGGCCCCGCCGTCGCCGTGCCGGCGACCCCGACGTCATCCGGTCGTTCGGCCACGTCGTCGTCGACGAGGCCCAGGACCTCACCCCGATGCAGCTGCGGATGCTGTCGAGGCGGTCGCTCGGCGGGTCGATGACCGTGGTGGGCGACATCGGCCAGGCGACCGGGCCGTTCTCGCCCTCGTCGTGGTCGGACGTGCTGGTCCACCTGCCGTCGCGGAAGCCGTCGCGACTCGTCGAGCTGTCGGTGAACTACCGGACGCCGTCGGAGATCATGGACGTCGCCGCTCGTGTGCTGGCCGCGGCGGCGCCCGAGCTCGTGCCGCCGTCGTCGGTGCGCTCGACCGGCGTGCAGCCGACGATCCACCGCGTCGACGACCCGTCGCAGGTGGCGGCCCGTGCTCTGGCCGAGGCGGCCACCCTCTCCGAGGAGGTGCAGGGGACCGTCGCGGTCATCTGCCCGCCGTCGCTGTCGGGCGACCTCGGCGCGGCCCTCGAGGACGACATCAACCTCGACGCGCCGGTCTCGATCATCGAGGTCGGATCGGTGAAGGGCCTGGAGTTCGACGCGGTGATCGTCGTGGAGCCGGGGCTCATCGCGAACGAGTCGCGACAAGGGCTCAAGGCGCTCTACGTCTCCCTCACCCGCGCGACGAAGCGGCTGACCATGGTCGCGTCGAGGCCGCTGCCCGCGGTGCTGGGGCTGTAGCCGGCGCTAGTTGAGCGCGGTGCGCAGGCGGAGCTCCTCGATCTGGATGCTCGCCTCCTGCAGGTGGTGCACACCCTCGTGGACGGCCTCGCGCACCAGGTCGATCGCCGTCACCATGTCGGCGCCGCGGCGACCGGCTCGGTGCCACTCGGTCGTCGGCGTCATCTCCACGGTCTGCGCGAACTGCTCGGTGGTGTGGGCGAGGGCGGCGAGGACGACGCCGGGGCCCTGCTCGTTCGCACCCGACGGAGGAGTGATGTGGGTGTCCGGCAGCACCGGCTCGTCTTCCCGCAACACCCGCTGCAGGCGGATGCAAAGGGCGTGGAGGACGTCTCGGACGTGCCCCGCGTGTTCGAGCGCCGACCACCCGCCGAGGGGCCGGGCCGTCAGCACCGCCTCCGGCTCGGCCGCGTCGAGGTCGAACGCCAGGGCGCTCCGCCAGCGGCGGGCCAGCGACCGGAGCGCGACGACGGCGTCGGCCGGCGACACGA
This sequence comes from Acidimicrobiales bacterium, assembly GCA_035540495.1. GTDB lineage: Bacteria > Actinomycetota > Acidimicrobiia > Acidimicrobiales > CADCTF01 > DASVEG01. The sequence continues at coordinate 140,772 of DATLGL010000035.1, read as the reverse complement.
AGGCGGGGTCGAAGCCGCAGTCGCACACGCCGCTCGGTGCGAAGTCGAAGGTGCTGCGGTCAGCGATGTTCGTGCTCATCTGATCGACCTCCCCAGCCGTCCCGCGAGGGGTCGTACCCGTCGGGCGCTTCTTGGGGTACCCCGTCGCGATTCGGGGTAATCAGAATTCACTCCTTGATCCCCTTCATTACGGTTAGGTGTCGATGCCACGTTCTGGGATGTGGTGCCGGATGTGGCCCTGATGTGCGGCCGGTTCGTCGCCGCGTCGTCGCCGACCGTCATCGCCGACTATCTCCGGGTCGACGAGATCCGGACCGAGGCCTTGGACCCGAGCTGGAACGTCGCGCCGACCGACGCCGTGTACGCCGTCGCCGAGAGCAGGGACGACACCCGCCTGCTGGGTGCGTACACCTGGGGCCTCGTGCCGTCGTGGGCCAAGGATCGCTCGATCGGCGCACGCATGATCAACGCCCGGGCCGAGACCGTATCGACGAAGTTCAAGGCCTCGTTCGAGCGCAGGCGCTGCCTCCTTCCGGCTGACGGCTTCTACGAGTGGGAGAAGAAGGAGTCGCCCACCACCGGCAAGACGGTGAAGCAGCCCTGGTTCGTCCATCGGGCCGACGGAGCCCCACTGGTCTTCGCCGGGCTGTGGGAGGTCTGGTGGCCGCCCGGGGTCGATCGTGACGCCGAGCCGCCGCTGCGCACGTGCACGATCATCACGACGGAGGCGAACGACCTGCTCCGCCCGATCCACGACCGCATGCCGGTGCTGCTCGCGCCGAGCGACTGGGACGCCTGGCTCGACCGCGACAACGCCGACACCGAGGGGTTGCGGTCGCTTCTCGTTCCCGCCGATCCACGAGCGCTCGAGATGTTCGAGGTCTCGCCGCGGGTCAACTCGGTGAAGAACAACGACGGCGAACTGGTGCTGCCGATCAACTCACGCTGAGGGCGCCGGCCACGATCGCGAGATCGTCGACCATCCCCTGGTAGGCGGCGCGGCGGGCCGCGTCGTCGGGGGCGCGGAGGATCGACGACGGGTGCACCGTCGCGGTGGCCAGCGGCTCGTACGGCCACTCGACCCACTGCCCGTGCTGCTGCGTCACCTTGAACTGCTTGCCGAGCAGCGCCTGCGCGGCGGTGGCGCCCAGGCAGACGACGACCTTCGGGGTGACGACCTCCAGCTCCGACTCGAGCCATGGCCGGCACGCCAGCTGCTCCGCGGCGTTCGGCTTCTGGTGGATCCGCCGCTTGCCGCCTGCGCCGCCGGGCTTCCACTTGAAGTGCTTGACGACGTTCGTCACGTATGCGCGGTCGCGGTCGATGCCCGCGTCCTCGAGTGCCTTGTCGAGCATCTTCCCCGCCGGTCCGACGAACGGCCGTCCCTCGAGATCCTCCTTGTCGCCCGGCTGCTCGCCGACGAGCATCACCTCGGCCGTGGCGAGACCCTCGCCGAACACCGTCTGCGTGCCGGTCTTGTAGAGGTCGCACGCGGTGCACGCTGCAGCCAGCTCCCGCAGCTCCTCGAGCCGGCGATCAGGCTGCGGCACCTGGAGCCACCTCGTCGCTCGTCGGGACCTTCGTACGGCTACGCCCGATCCGGTCGAGGCAGCCGGCGAAGGTCACTGCGTCGGCCACCGCCCAGCACCCCGGGTCGTTGTTGAAGTACGCGAACACGTCGGCGCCGTCGTCGGGCCACAGCCTCACGATGCGTTCGGCCCACTCGGCCAGGGCGGCCTCCGAGTAGTGAGGCCACGGGGGCTCGGTCCCCTCGTGGAACCGGACGTACCCCCAGTCGGCGGTGCGCCACTCGGGCTCGAGCAGCCGCTCGTTGCGGTCGGTGAGCACGAGCGCCGCGTTCCGGTCGCAGAGGATCGCCGCGACCTCGTCGGTGAACCACGACTGGTGGCGGAACTCGACGGCGAGACGCAGTGAACGGGGGAAGTGGTCGAGGGTGTCGCGAAGCCTGTCGGGGTTGACCGCCAGGCGGGGTGGGAGCTGGATCAGCATCGGCCCGGTACGAGGGCCGAGAGGAGCGGCCGCGTCGAGGAACCGGCGAACGGGCTCCTCCGGGTCCTTCAGCTGCTTGATGTGGGTGATGAAGCGGTTCACCTTCACCGTCATCACGAACGACAGCGGCACCCGGTTGCGCCACGAGGCGAAGGTCTCGGGTTTCGGCAGCCGGTAGAAGGTGTTGTTGACCTCCACCGTGTCGAAGCGGCGGACGTAGTGCTCCAGCCACTGCACCTGGGGCAGCTTCGGCGGATAGAAGCGCCCCCGCCAGTCCTTGTACTGCCAGCCCGAGGTCCCGATCCACACCGGCACGACCGAAGCTGTACCCGTTCGGGCCCGCGCGTCAGTCGACGAAGCGGGAGCGGAGGAGTGCGGCGTCGTCGATCGCTTGGGCCAACCCCATCTCCATCGAGCGGTACACCTGGGCCTTGATCGCGGCGGACGCGTCGGCGTCGGTGCGCGACGCGATCTGCCCCGCGTACGCGAGCACGCGCTCGGTGAGCTCGCCGTCCGGGAAGACGCCCTGCACGAGCCCGAGCCGCATCGCCTCCGTCGCGCCGATCTCGCGGGCCGACAGCACGGCGTCGAGCGCGCCGCCCATGCCGGCGACCCGGGGCAGCACCCAGGCCATCGCGTCCGGGAGCGGGAGCCCGCGCCGGGCGTAGGGCGCGCACAGGGTGGCCGACTGGGCCGCGAAGCGGACGTCGCAGAGCAGTGCCTCGGCGAATCCCATGCCGGAGCACGGGCCGTTGATGGCGGCGACGATCGGCTTGCCGATGCTGAGCGGGTGCAGCGGGCTGCGCCGGCGGCGGTCGGCCGGTGGGACCGGACGAAGCTCCGTCGTGCAGAAGGCGCCGCCCGCGCCCGTGACCACGATCGCCCGCACGTCGTCGTCGGCTGCCGCCTCGTCGAGAGCGTCGTGGAAGGCGTCGGCCATCTCGGGCGACCAGGCGTTGTCGCTGTCCGGACGGTTGAGGAGGATGCCGGCGATTCCGTCCTCCACCCCCGCGAGCACGATGTCGTCGGGCGCGGCCATGACCGGCGAGGGTAGGCCAGTACCATTGGCGAGGTCGGCGCGCCGCGTTCCCACTTCCTGCGCGCCACTGCACCGAACGATGACGCCGACCGCTCCCCGTGCCTCGACCTCGACCCGGCGCGCGCGCCGTGGCGCTGCCCGCCGTTCGATCGTGCTCTCGATCCCGCTCGTCGCGTCTCTCGTCGCCGCGCTCGTCGTCGCTTCGCTCGTCACGACCGCCCCCGCCACGGCCCAGGACGACACGACGACGTCGACCACGTCGACGACGAGCCCGGCGGTCCTACCCGGACAGACGACGACCACCACGACCTCGACGACCGCCCCACCGGCGCCTCCGCCCCAGCCGCCGAGCCAGAACCCTGATCGTGACGGCGCGCCCGAGGCGGTGCCCCAGGATCAGGTGGTCGTGCCGCCGCCGGAGGGGGAGCAGCCGGTCGATCCCACGGCGCCGATCCTCCAGCAGGTCGCCCAGATCAGCCTGGCCGAGGTGCAGAAGTCGTTCCGTGATGCCGAGCTGGCGAGGGCGATGGCCGCCGGCACGCTCGAGGGGCTTTCCGGCGAAGTAGCTCTGCTCGAGGCGCGGTTGACGCAGCTCGAAGCCGAGAAGGCGGCGGCGGTCGCGCGCCTGCAGAAGGCCCGTTCGCAGCTCAAGAAGCGTGCGGTCGCGGGATACATGGGATCGCCTGCGGCGCCGATCAACCAGGTCCTCAGCGCCACCGACTTCAACGATCTCTCACGTCGCTTCGAGCTGCTGTCGGCCGTGATCGAGGCCGATCGCAACCGGATCACCGAGTACAACGCGGCGCGGGAGGCGGTCGGCTACGAGCTCGAGCAGGTCGTCGCCGCGCTCGACGCCCGCCGGGCCGCGCAACTCGTCGCCACGACCGTTCTCGACGGCGCCGACTCGGCGCTCCTGGCCAAGCAGATCCAGCTCGCGGCCGTGCAGGCCGGCGGCGGGATCGTCGGCGCAGGCTTCGTGTTCCCGGTCGGCGGGCCGCACTCGTACTCCGACACCTTCGGCGCGCCCCGCATGTTCGGCACCGCCTACGCCCACCTGCACCAGGGCACCGACATCTTCGCCGCCCACGGCACCCCGCTTCTGGCGTGCGAGCGAGGTGTCCTCATCAGGATCGGCTCCGACACCCTCGGCGGCACGAAGCTGTGGCTCGTCGGCGCGTCCGGCACCCGGTACTACTACGCCCACCTGTCGGCGTTCGCGGAGGGCGTCGTCGAAGGCAAGGTCGTCGCGGCCGGAGACGTCATCGGCTACGTCGGCAACACCGGCAACGCGGCGACCACGCCTGCGCACCTGCACTTCGAGGTCCACCCGAACGGCGGCCCTGCGGTCAACCCCTATCCGCTGCTCCGGATCGTCGACCAGGCCCAGGCCCAGTACCGCTCGCAGCAGCCCGGGTCGTCGCCGTCCTCGGCGCCCCGCTCGTAGTCGCTTCCGACGCTCCCAGCGGAGCGTCTTCCCCATGATGATTGGCCACGAAGGCGGGCTCTGCCTGCCTTCGTGACCAATCGTCCGTGGGAGCCGGCTACTGCTTGACGGCCTGGAGCTCGAACTCGAACGTCAGCTTCTTCGAGACGAGGACGCCGCCGGTCTCGAGCGCGGCGTTCCAGGTGATGTCCCAGTCTTCCCGGTCGATCTCGCCCTTGGCCTCGAAGCCGAGGCGGGTGCCGCCCCACGGGTCCCGGAAGGTGCCCTGGTAGTCGAAGTCGAGGACGACGGGCTTCGTGACGCCCCGGATCGTCAGCTCCCCCGCGAGCCGGAAGCGCTCGCCCTTGACCTGCTCGACGCTCGTCGAGCGGAAGGTGATCTCGGGGTGGTTCTCGACGTCGAGGAAGTCGGCGGCCTTAAGGTGCGCATCACGCTGAGGCTCGCGGGTGTCGATGGTGTCGGCCTGGACGACGACCTCGACGTTCGACGCCAGCGGATCATCGGCGATGGTGATGGTGCCGGACACGCCCGAGAACAGGCCGCGGACCTTGCTCACCATGAGGTGGCGGGCGGTGACGACGAGGTTCGAGTGCGATGCGTCGATGGCGTACGTGCCAGTGGCGGGTGTCTCGATGCCGGACAGGGTGTTGGAGGTGGAGATCGTGCTCATGTCCTCTCCAACCTCATTGAGCCGTCAACTATTTCATTTGCAACGAAATTCTGTCCGCAAGCCCGCGGGCGACCGCTTCCTCCGCGCCGAGGATCTCGCCGGCAGGCGCTCGTCCCAGGGCATCCGCCACCTGGCGACGGACGATCTCGATCTCCTGCGCCGCGGCTTCGACGTCGATGGGCTGATCGAACCCCTCGGGTTCCCGCACCTTCGTCAGATGGATGCGGGCGGTGGGCGTCAGCGTGCGCTCGCCTGGTGCTGCGGACTGGAGGACGATGGCCCCCGCGGTGTCGAGGCCGCCGCTGGCGACGATCGACGGTCGCTGCTCGAGGCTCGCGAGGACGTCGTGGAGGGCGAGTGCGACGCGGACGGGCCCGCTGACGTTCGCGAGATGGACGGTGAGGCGATCGTCCGCCGTCGTGAGCGCCTGGGCCGTGACGCGAGCGACGGTCGAGTCGTCGAGCAGGCCGCTGATCAGGACGATCCCACGGCGCCCCAGCTGCTCGAGGAGGAACTGTCGGGGGTCGGAGGCTTCCGGGGGCTCTCCGGGTACGCTCTGCAACTGCACGGTTGCATCCTCGCGCAACCGGCGAGTTGCGGCAATGACCGACCCCTCTCCCTCCGTGTTCGAAGCGCTCGCCGACGGCACCCGCCGCAGTGTGCTCGTCGCGCTGGCCAGCCACGGCGGGGCCACGGCGACGCAGCTCGCGGGGTCGTTTCCGGTCACCCGGCAGGCGGTGGCCAAGCATCTGCAGGTCCTGCTCGACGCCGGCCTCGTCGCGGCAGAGCGGAGGGGACGGGAGACGGTGTTCGCCTACGTCCCCGGCTCGCTGCGAACCCTGAGCGAGTGGGTGGAGGCGGTCGATCCGCCCGAGGCCCAGGCGTGGAACGAGAGCGTCGACGCCCTCCACCGCCACCTCCGGGAACAGCAGGCCCGCCGCGGCCTCGCGCCGTCGCCCGGTCCGCTGGGAGCCGCGGCGTCCGCTCGCCCGCCTCGCCCGCCCAGGGCCTGACACCGACCGGGCGTTCCCACCGGGCGTTGCCACCGGGCGTTCTGTCCGATCCTTCTGTTCGCGCCGCCCATCGGAACGACCGGACGGAACGGGTGGGGGAAGGTCTGGGGGCCGAAACCTGTTGACGTGGGCGCGAGACCATGTGAAAGTCTTCACAAGCGCCGGGAGGCGCTTGGGGGAGGAAACGGCAGTGGACCTCTACGACGTCATGATCCTCGGCGGCGGGTTCGGAGGAACGGCGGCGGCGTCTCGCCTCGAGAAGCGGCTGAAGGGCCGCCACGAGAAGGTCCTCCTCGTCGCGAAGGACAACTTCTTCACCTTCACTCCGCTGCTCCCCGAGGCCGCGTCCGGCACGCTCGAGCCCCGGCACGCGGTCATCCCGATCCGGCAGCTCCTCCGGCGGACGGAGGTGATCGTCGGCGACGTCACCGACCTCGACCTCGACACCAAGACCGCCAAGATCCGCGACCTGAACGGCGACCTCCACGCGGTCGGCTTCAAGGAGCTGATCCTGTCGCCGGGCGCGGTGCCGACGACGTTCCCGATCCCGGGGCTGCTGGAGCACGCGGTCGGCTTCAAGACGCTTCCGGACGCCATCTGGCTGCGCAACCGGGTCCTGCGCCAGCTCGAGGCGGCCGACGCCACCGACGACCTCGAGCTTCGTCGCCGCCTGCTCACGTTCACGTTCGTCGGTGGCGGCTACGCCGGTGTCGAAGCCCTGGCCGAGCTCGAGTCGCTCGCCCGGGACGCGCTCCGGCAGTACCCGAACCTGCGCGCCCGCGACATGCGGTGGGTCCTCGTCGAGGCCGCAGACGGCCTGCTCCCCGGGCTCGACCGCCGCCTCGCGGCCTACACCGAGAAGCAGCTCCGGCGCCGCAACATCGAGGTCCACCTCGCGACGCGCATGGTCGGATGCGAGGACAAGGTCGTGCGCCTCGACCCGCCGAGGGTGGAGCCCTACGCCAGCGAGACCATCGTCTGGACCGCCGGTCAGCGGCCCAGTGACATCGGCCGCCGGCTCGGTCTCCCGCTCGACGCGCGAGGACGGATCGTCGTCGACCAGTACATGAGGGTGCACGGCCATCACGAGGTCTGGGCCGTGGGCGACGCGGCGGCGGTGCCCGACCCGCTCGGCGGCGTCACGCCGGCCACGGCCCAGCACGCGCTCCGACAGGGGCATGCCGCCGGCGACAACGTCGCGGCAGCGCTCGGCGCCGGTCAGCCCCGCAAGTTCCGCTACAAGACCCGCGGCCTGTCGGTCACGCTCGGCGAGCACCAGGGCACGACACAGGTCCGCCGCCTCCTCTTCACCGGCCCGCTCGCGTGGTGGATGGGCCGGAGCTACCACCTGCTCATGCTTCCCGGGTGGGTCCGCCGGCTCCGCGTCGTCGTCGACTGGACGATGGCCCTCTTCTTCCCGCGCGACGTCAGCCAGCTCGGTTCGCTCGGCACCCCGTCCCGCCTCGAACCGCCCGAGTGACGACGGCCGGCGTCACGACCTGGCGCTGTCCGGTCTGCGCTGAGCCTCTGGCGGAAGCGGGCGACCGCCGCAGCTGGAGGTGCACGAACGGCCACGCCTTCGACGTGGCGAAGGAGGGTTACGTCAACCTCCTCATCACCCACCAGCGGCGCCAGCGCGAGCCGGGCGACTCCGCCGAGATGATGCGCGACCGGCGGGCGCTGCTCGACAGCGGCGCGTACGAGCCGCTGCACGAGGCGCTCCAGCGGTTCGCCGGCACGGGCACGGTCCTCGACGCGGGGTGCGGTGAGGGCTACTACACCCGCGGGTGGCCCGACGTGTGGGCGGTCGACATCTCGAAGCCGGCCGTTCGACTGGCAGCGCGACGGGCCGAACCCGGAGCGCGCTACGCGGTGGCCAGCGTGTACGACCTCCCGCTCCCCGACGCGGGCGTCGACACCGCGGTCAACGTCTTCTCGCCGCTCCATCTCCCTGAGCTGGCCCGCGTCGTGCGGCCGGACACGGGCCTCATCGTCACCGTCACCGCGGGGCCCGACCACCTCGCGGGGTTGGCCGCGCATCTCTTCGACGCCGTCGAGCCGCATCCGGAAGGAGGACCGTTCGACGCCGCGACGGAGGTGACGCTCGACGACCGCCAGCGCGTCCGCTTCGACCTCCGCCTCGACGATCGAGCCACGATCGCCGCGCTCCTCGGGATGACACCGTGGAACTGGTACGTCTCGCCGGAGGTGCGGGCCCGGGTGACGTCCCTTTCCTCCCTTTCGACGCCGGTCGACTTCCAGATCTCCGTCTACCGGTGCTGAGGCCGGTTTCGTCACCACGGAGTGTGGGCACGGGAGAGACCGATGCCGTCCGCTCCCTCGTCGAACCCCGGCGTCCCACCGGTCATCCTCGTCGTCGACGACGACGAGCGGGCCCGGCGGCTCGTGCGGATGGGGCTCGAGCTCGAGGGGTTCGCAGTCGTCGAAGCGGAGTCGCTCGAACGAGCCCGTTCGGTGATCCACCGGCGCGTCGCGGGCGTCGTCCTCGACCGTCAGCTCCCCGACGGCGACGGCCTCGAACTGCTCCCCGTGATCGGGACGACCTGCCCCGACGCGCAGATCGTCGTCCACTCGACCCTCGCCGACGGACGGGAGCCGGCCTGGGTGCCCAAGGTCGACAAGGGCGACCTGCCGGCGATCATCGAGGCGCTCGACCTCACCGTCGCCAACGACGCCGACCCCGACGCCCGCCCCCTCGCGGTCGTCGATCTGGTGCGGGCCGAGGCCGAGGCCGTCGCCGCCGAGTGGGAGGAGCTGTGCCGCTGGGATCCGCTGCTGCCGCCCGACGCTCAGCCCCCGCTCGCGCGCCTCGTGGTCGACGCCATCGCGGACGCACTGCAGCGGCCGCAGCCGATCGGTTGGGGTCCCGATCCCGCGCTCACCCGCGTCACCGAGCTGTTCGCGTCGAGCGCCGGCGCGATCGACGTCGCCGTCGGCCAGCTGATCTGCCTTCGCGAGGCGTTCCGCCGCCACGTCGCCGGCCACGTACCGCCGGGGGAGGAGCTCGAGACGCAGGCGCGGGTCGACATGATCCTCGACCGCGCGATCTGGACCGCGTCACGCGTCGCCGCCGCGCGCCTCGAGCGCCACCTCCAGTTCGATCCGTTCACCGGTCTCGGGAACCGCCAGGCCTTCGACCGCGAGCTCGAGCGTGAGCTCAGCCGGGCCGCCCGCTACCACCGCCCGCTCGGGCTGGTGCTGGCCGAGGTGCCCGGGACCCTTCCGGGCGGCGACATCGCGCTCGACGCCGAGGCCCAGGTCCGCCGCGTCGCGGGCGTGCTCGCGACGAACGTGCGGGGGCAGGACCTCGTGTACCGGATCGGACCGGCCTCGTTCGCGCTCGTCGTTCCCGAAGCCGATCCCGAGGGGATCCGCTACATGCTCGCCCGCTTGAAGAAGATCCCGATGCCAGGGGTCGCCTTCGGTGCCGCCTGTTACCCGGACGACGGCGCCGACGTCGTCAGCCTGCTCCACGAGGCGGAGCAGCGGCGGGTCAATTCGTCCGTCTGAGCGTCGCGACGACGGCGTCGATCGCGTCGGCCAGCGCGTCGGCATCAGGGTGCGTGCCCAGCGATCGATGACGCAGCAGGTACGACAACGCGATCGCCAGCGCTTCGCGCTGACCGGCCGCCAGAACCTCGAGCTCGTGGATGATCAACCGCACACCGACCTTCGCGTCGGCGAGCGCGAGAGCGCTCCGTTCGAGCGCGTGCGACAGCGAGGCGAGGTCTTCGAGGTCGTTCATGGCAGGTGCGCTCGCAGTTGGGGAGCGTACGTCATCGTCCCCTAACCTCCGCGGCCGATGAGCGAGACCGTCACCTATCCGGGTGCGAGGAGGCCCGACCGGTTCCGCACGGTCTCCGCCTCCGGGATCGACATCGCGGTCTACGAATGGGGCGACGAGGGAGCCCGGCCGCTGATGCTCGCCCACGGCGGATTCGACTTCGCCGGGACCTTCGACGTCTTCGCGCCGATGCTCGCCGACGGAGGATGGCGGGTCGTCGCGTGGGACCACCGCGGCCACGGTGACTCGCAGCACGCGGCGCTGTACTCGTGGGACGCCGACGTGCGCGACGCCGTCGCCGTGTTCGATTCGGTGACGCGAGATCCGATGCCGGTGGTCGGCCACTCGAAGGGGGGAGCGCTCATGCTCCAGCTCGCCGAGGCCGCACCGCACCGTCTGTCGATGCTGGTGAACATCGACGGCATGCCCTCGCCCCGGCCCCATCCGGACATCGCGAGCCATGAGCGGACGAAGCTCATGAGGAACGAGCTGGCCGGGTGGCTCGACTTCCGGCGGGCCGCGGGTGATTCCGAGCGCAAGCCCGGCACCCTCGACGATCTCGCCCGCCGTCGGGCTCGCATGAACCCCCGACTGTCGCACGAGTGGCTGCGTTACCTCGTGACGATCGGCGCCCGGGAAGACGGCGACGGGTGGCGGTGGAAGATCGACCCGAAGCTGCGGATGGGCGGCTTCGGGCCGTGGCGCAACTCGTGGTCGATCGAGCGCCTCGCCGGCCTCGGCGTGCCGATGCTCGGCATGTTGGGTCTCGTCCCCGAGCAGATGGGATGGGGGACGGTGCCCGAGGAGCTCGACCCCTACCTACCACCGGGCGGGCGCCTCGTCGCCTTCGAGGACACCGGCCACTTCGTGCACATCGAGCGTCCGGAGGAAGTCGCGCGGCTGACGCTGGAGTTCCTGTCGTGATCAGGTTGCGGCACGGAGCGATCCACCTCGCGCTCCACGAGCTCAAGGACGGCCACGGCCGCGCCCTGCTCCTGCTCCACGGCCTCGGCGAGCAGTCGCCGTCGACGCTCCCGGAGCAGTTCGCGTCGTGGCCCGGCCCGGTGCATGCGCTCGACTTCACCGGCCATGGCAGCTCCACCGTCCCGGCCGGTGGCGGCTACTCCGCCGAGACGCTGATGGGCGATGCCGACGCGGCGATCGAGCACCTCGGTGAGGTGACGATCTTCGGACGCGGCCTCGGCGCGTACATCTCGCTGCTCGTCGCCGGCGCCCGCCCCGAAGAGGTGCGCGGCGCGATCCTCGCCGATGGTCCCGGCATGGCCGGCGGCGGGTCGAGTCCCGCGTCGCCGGCGATCCACGTCGTCGATCCGGACGCTGTCGTGCCGCCCGATCCGTGGGCGCTGATCGAGCTCACGCGCGATCCTCGTCCACCCGACTACGCGGCGACGTTCCTTCGCCAGGCGGTCATGTTCTCGGGCCTCGACGACCCGGTGCTCGTCACCGCCGTGGGACGGCCGCCGTGGCTCGACGCGGTGCTCGCCGAACCCGGCGTCCGCTCGGTATCGCTAGCCGAAGCCCTCGCCATCTGCGCCTCGGTCTAGCCGAGAAGCGACCAGGAGCGAGGAGCAGAGCTCAGTGGCCTTGAAGGATCGCGTCGTCGCGGAAGTCGGCGAAGAGGCTGTCTGAGCCACCGGCGGCGAACACGACGTCGGCCTTGCCGACCTTGCCGATGGCCGACGGCATGGTGACGGTGCGCACGTTCGCAGGATCGATCGAGAGCCCCAACGCGATCAGCGTGTAGAGGTCGCGCACGCCGACGCCTTCGAACTGGGTGTGCCGCGTCGTCATCGCGAGGAGGCGCATCGTGTCGAAGGGTGACTTCGACACCTCACGGGCCCGCTCGAGCGCACCCAACATGATGAGCGACTGGTGGTGGGTGCGCGAGATGTCGCCGTTCGGGATGTTGCGGTTCCGGGCGAACGACAGCGCGCCCTCACCCATCATGTGCACGCGTCCCGGTTGGAAGTCGGCCCCTGAGGCTCGGTCGAACATCCGGTAGGGAACGTTCACGTGCAGCCCGCCCATCTCGTCGACGAGGGCACGGAAGCCGTCGAAGCCGACGGTGATCGCGAACGAGAAGTTGACGCCGGTGAGTCCGGCGACGGTCTGCACCTGCAGCTGGAGGCCGCCGAACTCCATGCTTCGCGTGATCTTCTCCGCGCCGCGTCCCGGGATGTCGACCCACGTGTCGCGCGGGATGTTGAGGATGGTCGCGCTGCGCTGCGCCGGGTTGACGCCGACGAGGTGGATGCCGTCGCCGCGGATCCCCTCGAGGCCCGGACGTCCGTCGTTGCCGATCATGAGGATGAAGAACGGGTCACCGGGCTCGCGCGCGGTGAACGACGCCTCGTCCACCTTGTGGATGGTGAACGCGGGCTCCTGGGCCGGAGCGAGGCGCGTCCACCCGACGAGGCCGGCGATGTTCGCCACGATCAACGTGACGACGATGGCCGCTCGCTTCTTCATGCGCGGGAGTCCCTCTGGGTGCGGAGCTGGAACGAGTCGATCCGCCACGAGCCGTTCTCCTGGGTGAGGATGACCTCGCCCTTGCGGACGATGTCGACGTCGATCGCCGGCCCGACCGCGTGGAGGACGAGGTCGAGGTGCGCGCCGACGACGGCGACCGCGCCGTCGGGTCCGGCGACCGTCCGCAGGCCGGCGTTGGCCACCGTCGCGGTGATCTCCTTCGTCGCCGGCGGCATCCCTTCGTCGACGAGCGTCGCTCGCGCGGCGGGGTCCGCGGCGATCCGCTCCAACGCCGCGGGCGACAGCACCGCGCTCAGGTCGCCAGCCGGCTGCCCGGTGTAGAGCGGGCCCACGATCGCCTGCGCCAGATACGCGTCGAGCGTCGCTTTCACCGCGGCGATGACGTCTTCTGCGGGCGGAGCGGTGCCCTGAGGATCGACCTCGCCGATGGTCCACGCGAGCGTCGGCTGCGCGGTCAGCTCCGTCGTGGTGGTCGTGGTCGGCACAGCGTCTTCGTCGTCGCTGCTCGAGCAGGCGGCGGACACGGTCACCAGCGCGAGCGTCATCGCGACGAGCGCCGCGACGAACGCAGGGGAACGGCGGGACATGGCGGCGGTCAGGGTACCGGCGCCCTCCTAGAACTCCGCGCGCGCCACCGGCGTGAGGCGGATGCCCAGCTCGTCGACGCGGGCCCGCACGTCGGGGTGGCACAGGAGCTCGAGGTCGCTGACGCGGTACTCCTCGGTCCACGGAGCGTTGAACGCGTCCTGCGGCGTGATCGCGCGCAGCTCCTCCGACGCGACGGCCGGGTGGCCGAAGATCAGGTGCACCCCGGGCTCACCCGCCATCCGCTCGAGGCGACGGAAGAGCTTCTCCCTCTTCACGTCGGGCGCGTACTCGCTCATCTGCCAGATCGAGCGGAACGGAAGGGCCGCCGACACCCCCGGGTACAGGAAGGGCACGCCGGTGGCCGCAGCGACGGCCTCGTAGGCCGCGGGCTTCGAGATGCCCATGTGCACGTCGAGGTACGTCAGGGTCAACCCGGCGGCGGCGAAGCGCTCGGCCTGCGCGAGCAGCTCGGCGGTGGCGTCGTCGTCGGTGACGTTCTCGATCACCGACTGCACCGTCTTCCGCAGGGTCCCGTCGGTCGAGCGCGCGAGCGACGGCCCGAGGGTGAGCGGACGCCACCTGAGGTGCTCCCACTCGCAGGTCAGCGTCTGGTGCATGCCCACCGGGATCCCGTGCTCCTTCGCGAGCACGGCCGCCTCGGCGAACCACGGGCACGGCACCATCACCGACGCCTGCTGCACGATGCCGTCGGTGAACGCGCGCACGATCCCCTCGTTCACCGCGTGGCACATCCCGAAGTCGTCCGCCTGAACGACCAGCTGCACGTCGCCGCTCATGGGTCCGAACCGTAGGCTGCGCCGCATGGACACCGACACCGGTCGCCTGGCGATCGACGGCGGCACACCGATCCGCACGACCCTGCCGCCGATGGGCAAGGGCGTGACCCTGCTCGGCGACGAGGAGAAGGCGGCGGTGCTGGAGGTGCTCGAGAGCAAGTCGCTGTTCCGGTACTACGGGCCCGACCTGAGGAACAAGGTGGAGGCGTTCGAGGCGGCAAGCCGCGACCTGCTCGGTGCGCCGTTCGCCGTGGCCACCTCGAGCGGGACGGCTGCTCTCCGGTGCGCCCTCGCTGCGCTCGGCATCGGGTGCGGCGACGAGGTGATCGTCCCGTCGTTCACGTTCATCGCGACGGTCAACGCGGTGGTCGTCAGCGCCGCGGTTCCGGTGTTCGCCGAGATCGACGACACGCTCGGGCTCGATCCCGCCGACGTCGAGGCGAAGATCACCGACCGCACCAGGGCGATCATCGCGGTCCACCTCGACAACGGCGCGTGCGACATGCACGCCCTGATGGAGGTGGCGCGCCGGCGTGGCGTGCCGGTGATCGAAGACGCCGCGCAGGCGATGGGAGCGACGCTCGCGGGACGCGCCCTCGGCACCATCGGCGACCTCGGCTGCTTCTCGCTGCAGCTCGAGAAGAACGTCACCAGCGGCGAGGGAGGGCTCGTCGTTGCGAACGACGAGGGGCTGTGGCTACGTGCCGCGCGTTATCAGGACCAGGGCGGCCAGTTCGTCACCAGCACCGGTGGTTCGCGGGATGGGGTGCCGGGCGGCAAGGAGCGGGGCGGGGACACCGAGGCACCGTTCGTGGGCGAGAACCTGCGGATGACCGAGATCGCCGGTGCGATCGCCGAGGTCCAGGTGCGGAAGCTGCCGGGCCTGTTCGACGCGCAGCGCAAGAACCAGCGGCGGGTGCTCGACGCGGTCGGTGACGCGGAGGGATTGACGTGGCGGCGCCTTCCCGACCCGGACGGTGACGGCGGCAGCAGCGTGAACTTCTTCGTTCGCGACGCGGAGACGGCGCGCCGTTTCGTCAAGGCGCTGCGGGCCGAGCGCATCCCGGCGGGCCAGCTCTACAACGGCAAGCCCGTCTACCTGACGCCGTCGATCGTGGCGAAGCGCACGGTGTCGGGCAAGGGCGGCCCGTGGAACTGCGCCGAGCACCCCACCGACGTCGAGTACGGCCCCGGGCTGTGTCCTCGGACAGAAGACCTTGCCGGACGGTCGGTGATCGTGCCGATCGGCGCCGCCTACTCGGATGCCGACTGCGACGACGTCGCCGCAGGTATTCGCAAGGTCGCGGCCGCGCTCACGTCCCCGGCAACGACGGCGTGAACGACGCCGCCGCGGCCGCCGAGCCGCTCGTCCCCCTGCTCGACGAAGGCCGTCGCTTTTCGCGTGAGCGAGAGGTGCGCCTCGCCGATGCCGACCTCGACGGGCGCCTCCGCCTCGACGCGATCGCGCGCTACCTGCAGGACGTGGCGAACGACGACGCCCGTGCGGCCATCGGACCGAAGGACGCCGCGCCGTGGGTCGTCCGCAAGACGACGATCGACGTCTTCCAGTGGCCGCGCTTCCAGGAGCCGATCGAGCTCACCACGTTCTGCGGCGGCATCGGCGGCCGGTGGGCCGAGCGCCGCACCACGATCAAGGGCCGGGACGGCGGCCACGTCGAAGCGGCGTCGCTGTGGGTCCACATCGACATCGACAGCGGCCGTCCGGTGCCCCTGCCACCGTCGTTCCTCGACGTGTTCGGCGACGGGTGGGGGAGCCGCAAGGTGAGCGGGCGCCTCTCGCACCCGGCACCGCCGGCCGACCTGCCACGGACCCGTTGGACGCTGCGACGCACCGACTTCGACGTGATGGGCCACGTCAACAACACGGCCTACTGGGCGATCGCGGAGGAGTCGCTCGCCCTCGACGCGCCCCGCCGCTTCGAGCTCGAGTACCGGCTGCCGGTCGAACCGGGGCACGCTCCTGATCTCGTCGTCGACGCAGATGCAGGGCTCACGTGGCTCGTCAGTCACGACGGCCAGGTCCACGCGTCGGCGCGGGCGATCAGACTCGCTTCTTGACGAAGTCGATCCCGGCATCGAGCGCCATGCGGCCGATCGCGGTCGGGAAGGCGACGAAGCCGTGGAGCGACTCCGGATACACCTGGAGCTCGCTCTCGTTGCCGGCCGCTTCCCACCGCGCCGCCATGAAGAGCGAGTCGTCGAGCAGCGGATCGAGGTCGCCGACGGTGAACAGCGCGGGCGGCATGTCGCGCAGGTCGGCCCACAGCGGCGAGTACTCCGCATCGCGCCGTTCCTCGCTCGTCAGCCCGGGCAGGAAGCAGTCGTAGAACCACGCCATGATCGGCGTCGACAGGATCAGGTTGCGGTCGCCCCAGTTGCGCTGGCTGGGCGTCATGCCGAGGTCGAAGGCGCCGAACACGAGGTTCGCGGCCGCGAACATGCCGGTGATGCCGTGCCGGTCCCGGAGTCGCAACAACGTGAGCGCAGCGAGATGGCCACCGGCCGACTCGCCGCCGATGAACAACCGATCGGTGCCGAACTCCTCGCGTGCGTTCCGCACGAACCACAGCGCGGCGGCTTCGCAATCGTCGGGGCCGGCGGGGAACGGGTGCTCCGGAGCGAGGCGGTAGTCGACCGACACCACGGCGACGTTCGCCTCCTGCGCGACGCGCCACAGCGTCGGGTCCTGCTGGTTCGCCGCGCCGAGCACCCAGCCGCCGCCGTGGATGTGCAGGTACGCGCCCTTGACCGTCGGCGGGACGAAGACCCGGATCGGGATGTCGCCGGCCGGCCCGGGGATCGTCCGATCTTGACCTTCCTCGACGACGACGACCGGGCCGAAGGTGCCTCGTCCTTCGGCGCGTGCGCTGCGGGTCTCCTCCGGCGGCACGGTGTGGACCGAGGGCGCCGCGGCGAGCATCTGCTCGATGAGCTCGTTGAGCTGGCGGGCCTCGGAGCGCTGCTCGTCGCTGACCTTCACGAGGGTGGCGGGCATGCGGCTGACGTTAACGTCCGGATCGTGAGCGACGTCCGGCACCGCCAGATCGACACCAACGGCATCAGCATGCACATCGCCGAGGCGGGATCGCCCGACCCCGACCGACCGCCGGTGATCCTCTGCCACGGCTTCCCCGAGCTCTGGTACTCGTGGCGTCACCAGCTGCCCGCGCTCGCAGCAGCCGGGTACCACGCGGTCGCGCCGGACCAGCGCGGCTACGGGCGCACTGATCAGCCGGAGGCGGTCGACGACTACGACATCCATCACCTGACCGACGACATGATCGGCCTGCTCGACGAGCTCGGCCACGAGAAGGCGATCTTCGTCGGCCACGATTGGGGATCGATGGTCGTCTGGGCGATGGCGCAGCGCTTCCCCGAGCGCGTCCACGCGGTGTGCGGCATGAGCGTGCCCTTCTCGCCCCGCTTCGAGCAGAGCCTCACGACGGTGTTGAAGCAGGTGATGGGCGACCGGTTCTTCTACATCCTCTACTTCCAGGAGCCGGGGGTCGCCGACGGTCACATGAACCGCGATCCGCGGGAGGCGATGCGCCGGTTCCTCGCCGCCATCGGATCGGAGGGCCGGCGGAGCGGGAGCCTCGCGACGTCGCTTCCAGCGGAGGGGACGACGTTCTGGGACTGGATCCCGCCGGTCGAGAAACTTCCGCCGTGGTTGAGCGAGGAGGAGCTCGACGTGTTCGCCACCGAGTTCGAACGCACGGGGTTCACCGGCGGCATCAACTGGTATCGCAACTTCCACCGCAACTGGGAGATCAACGAGAGCTGGGGCACCCGGAAGGTCGAGATGCCCGCAGGGTTCATCGCCGGCGCGGACGACCCCGTCCTCGTGATGGCCAGGCCCGACAGCATGGAAGGATGGGTCACCGACATGCGCGTTCTCGAGGTCGTTCCCGGAGCGGGGCACTGGGTCCAGCAGGAGAAGCCGGAGGAGACGAACGCCGCGCTGCTTCGCTTCCTCGCGACGCTGTGACGACGCCGATCATCACGATCGCGGACGTGGAGGCCGCGGCGAAGGTCCTCGACGGCGTTGCCCACCGCACACCCGTGCTCACGTCGCGCACGTTGAACCAGCGGGCCGGAGCGCAGGTGTTCGTGAAGGCGGAGAACCTGCAGCGCGGCGGTGCCTTCAAGTTCCGCGGCGCGTACAACAAGCTCGCTTCGCTCACCGACGACGAACGTGCCCGCGGTGTCGTCGCCTTCTCGTCCGGGAACCACGCGCAGGCCGTCGCGCTCGCTTCGTCGCTGCTCGGCATCGAGGCGACGATCCTCATGCCGCAGGACGCGCCCCCGGCCAAGCTCGAGGCGACCCGCGGCTACGGCGCGCACGTCGTCACCTTCGATCGCTACACCGCGAACCGCGAGGATCTCGGTCGCGAGATGGTCGCGGAGCGGGGGCTCGTGCTGGTCCCACCGTTCGACGACACGCTGATCATGGCCGGGCAGGGCACCGCGACCCTCGAGCTGATCGACGACGTCGGGCCGCTCGACGTCATGGTGACGCCCGTGTCGGGTGGGGGCCTCGTCGCTGGTGCGGCGGTCGTCATGGCCGGCCGGTGTCCTGACGGCGCTGTGATCGGTGTGGAACCCGAGGCAGGCGACGACACCCGGCGGTCGCTCGAGGCCGGCGAGCGCATCGACATCGGCGTTCCCCGCACGATCGCCGACGGGCTCCAGATGAGCACGCCAGGCGCGCTGACCTTCGAGGTCAACCGGGCACTGTTGCGTGAGGTCGTCACGGTGACCGACGCGGAGCTCGTCGACACGATGGCGTTCGTCTTCGACCGGATGAAGGTCGTTGCCGAGCCCAGTGGCGTCGCGGGTCTGGCGGCGATCCTCCACGGCAAGATCGAGGGCACCGAGGGCCGGCGAGTGGGTGTCGTCCTCTCCGGCGGCAACGTCGGCGTGCGCCGCTTCGTCGAGCTGATGAACGAGTACCACCTGCGGTGAGCGGCGACGATCCGGTGATCGATCCGGTCGTCTTCTACCTGGCGATAGCTCTGGCCGGCCGTGCGCCGCTCGGTGACTCCGCCGCAGGCGATGGGCCGTCGCTTCGCGCAGGGGCTACGGAACGATCGCCCCGACCGCGCCGGGCGACGCCTCGCTCACCTCGCTCCAAGAACCGAAAGGGCTGACGTTCAGCGTCGCTGACGGGTGAGAAGGGTGGCGTCGATCGTCGTGCCGCCCTCGGGTCCGGGCACCTCCACGACCGGATCGTCTCGGTCGTCGAACTCCGTCCGCAGCGCTCGCGACATCACCGCGTGCATCGTGTACATCATCGTGATGTAGGTGAACTCGAGGATCTCCTCGTCGTCGAGGTGCGCCTTGAGCGCGTCGAACAACGCGTCGTCGACCCGGCCGAACCCGAGCACGAGGGCGTCGGTGTAGGCGAGCAGCGCTCGCTCGACCGGATCGAAGAGGTCGCTGACCGCCCACGCCTTGATCGCCTCGATCTTCTCCTCCGAGAACCCGAGCCCGCGGCACGACTTGCAGTGCTGCGACCAGACGAACTGACTGCCGACGAGCCAGCCGGCCCTGGTCTGGCCCAGCTCTCGCAGGGCCGGTGCGATCTTGCGGTTCGGGCTGGCGTAGAGGGCGAACCCGCGGCTGGCGTGCTCGAGCACGTCGGGCGAGTTGGCGAAGACCGTCCACCAGTCGCCGGGCGTTCCGGTCTCGGTGCCGGGTTCGGCGACGGGATCACGCTCGCCGAAGAGTTGGTCGTAGATCCGGAGCACGACCGGTGCGGTCGCCTCCGAACGGGGAACCTCGCGCAGGCGTGGCATCGGCGGACGATACGCCGCGCCGTACGCGCCGCGAGCGCCCCCGGCAGGAATCGAACCTGCACCTGCTCTTTAGGAGAGAGCCGTTGTGTCCATTCAACTACGGGGGCCCGGGGAGCCCGAGCCTACCGATCAGTGGTTCCAGACCCATCCGGGCAACGACGGCGGGCCGCCCGGCCAACCGGGCAGCACACTGGTCGCGCGGAAGCCGTCGTTCGCGGCGGCGCAGGCCCAGTCGCTCCACCCGGGGAACCCTCGGCGCACGTTGTGCAGGTACATCCGGGCCGCGGCGTCGATGTTCGCCGCTGGGTCGGTTGCGTTCGCGTAACCGCCTTCGATCCACCGGTCGGCTCGATCGCGGATGAACTGGAAGATGCCGGTCGCGCTGTAGCGCGAGCCCGTGAGGGGGTGGGGCACGTCGCGGTAGCGGCCGCCGAACACGACCGCGTTGGGGTCGAACTCCGACTCGCAGTACGCCACCGCGATCGCTTCGGCCGTGGTCACCCGCACCTGCTCCTCGGAGAAGCCGGCCTCGATGAGGCGGCAGCGGAAGATCGCTCCGACCATGTCGGGGACCGGAGTGTCCGGCGACGGCGTGCACGTCGTCTGCGGCCCCGGAGGCGCTTCCACGGCCTCTTCGGCGGCTGCCTCTTCGGCGACGGCCGCGGCCTCGACGACCGGTTCGGCCTCGGGCGCGGCGTGGGCTTCACGCACCAACGACGGAACCCGCCACTCGAGCGGCATCGGATCGACGCTGCGGACGACGGCGACGAGCGCCAGCGACAGCAGCACGGGAACGAAGAGCGCGCGGCAGGCGCGCGACAGCAAGGGAACGGGGAAGCGCATCGCGTCCTTCTCGGGTTGTCTGGAGCCCGCCAGGCCCGGTGGCCGTTTTGCGATGTCGGATCGCGTCGGCGCATCGCTCTCCGATGCGCCGAGCTCAAGGTATCGGCAGGTCTACGTCAGCGGTTCCGCTGCGGTGCTGAAGATCGGCTTCAGGTGCGCCGTGTCGTTGAACCGGCGGACGATCCACCGCGCGCCTGCCACGACGACGTGGGAGATGGACCCGTTGTCTGCGCCCACGAACGCGAAGCCGTTCGGTGACTCGACCGCCTGGCGGATCACCTCGCCGATGACGCCTCCGTGAGCGACGACGACGACCGTCTGGTCGCGGTGGCACTCGGCGATGCGCTGGATGCCGGCGCGCACGCGAGCCGAGAACGCATCACCGGGTTCCGCGCCCGGGATCACGTCCCAACGCTGCTGCTTCATCACGTCGAGAGCGATCGGGTGGCCTTCGGCCATGTGCTTCCGGAATCCGGCACCGCCCTCCCACTCGCCGAGGAAGACCTCGCGCAGGTCGGGCTCGACGACCGGTTCGATCCCGAGGCGGCGCGCGAGCGGAGCGGCTGTCTGGTGCGTGCGTTGCAGTGTCGTGACGTAGACCGCGGCGATCGGCTCGCCCGACTCGACGAGGCGCTGTGCCACTCGCTCGGCCTGGTCCTCGCCGACGGTGTCGAGCGGCGGGTCGCTGTGCCCGCCGGCGACCGGGAAGGCGCCGCCCTCGCGTGCCGGCGCCGACTCCCCGTGGCGCACGAGCAGGAGCTCGCATGCCCCCGGCGGACGTCGGAACTGTGCCTGGCGGTACTCGCGCTGATCGTCGCCCACGGGTTTGGAGGTTAGGGCCGGTGCTGTGGTCGTATGACGACGTGGCCGACGAGAACACCCGCAGCTACGCGTTCGCGCGCGAGCCACGGTGGATCGTGGGGCACGTGCTCGTGTTGATCGCGATCGTGGTGATGGTCAACCTCGGCCTCTGGCAGCTGCGCCGGCTCGACGAGCGCCGCGACGCGAACGAGCTGGTGCTGTCGCGCAGCAACGGACCCGCGGTGGCGTTGTCGGACCTACCGCTCGACGCACCAGCAGACGTCGAGTTCCGTCGTGTGGCCTTCACGGGCACGTTCGACGCCGACCACGAGGTCCTCGTCGGCTACCGAACGAACAGAGGACTTCCCGGCTACCACGTCATCACGCCTCTCGTGGGCGCGGACGGCGACGCCGTGCTCGTGAACCGCGGCTTCGTCCCGCTGTCGTTCGCCGACGACTGGCCGGTCGCGGATGCTGCGCCGCCTGCAGGAGAGGTGCGCGTCGTCGGCCTGCTCCGCCGCAGCCTCGAGTCGCGCACGAAGACGATCGACGCCGCGGCGGCGGAAGACGCCACACCGGTCCTCAACAACGTCGACGTGCCGGTGATCGACCGGTACGTGCCCGCCGACGTCGTGCCGATGTTCGTCGAGCTGCAGGAGCCGAGGACGCGCGGGTTTCCCGAACCGCTACCAGACCTCGATCTGGGCGAAGGGTCCCACTTCTCCTACGCCGTCCAATGGTTCCTGTTCACGACCGTGGCCGTCATCGGGTGGCCGATCATCCTCCGGCGCCGGGCCATTGGTGTCAACGCCCGCACGCGCCATCGGGAGCGTACGGCGTAAAGCTTCTGCAGCAGCCGGTCGAGAGGGTGCCCATGCGGTTGAGGCTGGCGGGCCGGAAGCACGCGAGGCAGGCGGCCCTCGTGGTGGTCGGCATGACGATCACCTTCGCCTCGGGGAAGTTCCTGTCGGACAGCGACTACCTCGGGCCGTTGTTCGGCCTGCTCGGAATCGCTGTCGCGCTCACCGCCGTGGGGCAGCAGCTGGTGATCATCCTCGACGGCGAGCGCCACGCACGGAGCCTCGAGCGGGAGGTCGCCGAGCGGACCCACGAGCTGCAAGCCAGCGAAGACCGGTTCCGCACGTTGGTCGAGACGTCGTCCGACGTGATCTGGATCCTCGATCGAGACGGCACCGTGACCTGGGCCAGCCCGTCGGCAGAGCGGGTGCTCGGCTATCAGCGGATCGACTGCGAGGGCACGAACATCGCAGCGCTCGTGCACACCGACGACGTCGAGCGGGTGCATGCCGCCCTCGTCGGAGCCGCCGGCAACGACGACGTCGCGACCGTCGAGTGGCGCATGCGGCGGAGCAGCGGCGAGTGGGCCCACTGCGAGTCGACCGTCCGGAGCCTCCTCGACGACCCGTCGATCAACGGCATCGTCGTCAACCTTCGCGACATCACCGAACGCAAGCAGCTCGAGCAGCAGCTCATCCGGCGCGCGCTGCACGACCCGCTCACCGGGCTGGCGAACGCCGCGCTCCTGCGCGACCGAGCGACGCTCGCGTTGAGCCGAACGCAACGCGGTTCGGCCTGCGCCCTCCTGCTCGTCGACCTCGACGACTTCAAGGCGGTCAACGACGGCCTCGGCCACGCAGCCGGAGACGAGGTGCTGATCACCGTCGCCCGGCGCCTCGTGCAAGCGGTGCGTCCGGGTGACACCGTCGCCCGTCTGGGAGGCGACGAGTTCGCGGTCCTGCTCGACGGTCACCACGAACTCGCGCCCGAGATCGTCGCGAACCGCATCATGGACCTCCTCCGTGAGCCGATGTTCGTCGACGGCCACGAGCTGTTCTCGCCTGCGAGCATCGGGCTCGCGAGCGGCGACGGCGTCGCGGATGCAGAGGCGCTGCTGCGCGACGCCGACGCTGCGATGTACATCGCGAAGGGGAAGGGCAAGTCGCAGGTGGAGGTTTTCCGCCCCGAGATGCACTTCCGCATGAAGCACCGGCTGACCGTCGCCACCGAACTGCGGAAGGCCGTCAGCGGGGGCCAACTGGCGCTCCGCTACCAGCCGATCGTCGACCTCAAGACGTGTCGGATCATCGGCTTCGAGGCCCTCGTGCGGTGGCGCCACCCCGATCGTGGGCTGGTGATGCCCGACGAGTTCATCCCTCTGGCCGAGGACACGGGCACGATCGTCGCGCTTGGGCAGTGGGTGTTCGCCGAAGCGTGTGCCGCGCTGGCCGGCTTCCACTCGTTGCAGACCTCCGGCGAGCCACCGGTGAAGGTGACCGTGAACCTGTCGGCGCGACAGTTCCTCGACAAGCACCTCGTGGCCGACCTCGCGGCGACGGCGAGGGAAGCGAAGGCACCAGCGGACAGCGTCACCCTCGAGCTCACCGAGACCACGCTGATGGACGACGTCGACGCGGCCATCGCCACGCTGGAGGCGTTGAAGCGGCACGGCTTCCACCTCGCGCTCGACGACTTCGGCACCGGCTACTCGTCGCTCAGCTACCTCAAGCGCCTACCGCTCGACGTCCTCAAGATCGACAAGTCGTTCGTGCGCAGCCTCGGCACGACGCACGGCGAGGGGATGATCCAGACCATCCTTCGGCTCGGCGAGACGTTCGACCTCCAGACCCTCGCAGAGGGCATCGAGGACGAAGCCACGCGCCTGCGCTTGCGCGACTTCGGCTGCACGTACGGCCAGGGGTACCTGTTCGCCAAGCCGATCCGGAAGAAGGAGGCCCAGCAGCTGCTGCTGGCTCAGTCGCGCGACGGCTCGTCCCCGTTCTGGCTCGCGGAGTCTTCGGCCGCCGCCCTGTAGATCCCCTGCGACATCAACGACCGCTCGTGGCGGCGCAGGGTCTCGTACACCTCGTGACGGACGTGACGGATGCGGGCGTCGTTCGGATCAGCCTGCGCGGCGTACTCCACCAGCTGCGCGGCCGCGTAGCGGTCGTCGGCGTTCGGCCGCTCGACCAGCTCGCGGGCGCGCAGCGCGAGCTTGTCGGCGCCGCCGGCGAGGTGTGCGATCTCGGCTGCGAGGTGCGCGTCGGGAGCGGGCTTCAGGTGGGCGGGGTTCCCGTCGTACCAGCCGCCGTAGAGCCGCCAGATGTTGCGCACGACGAACTCGGGCTCGTCGTACACGGGCTGGAGGTATGGGCGCTCGAGCAGATCATCGGGCACCCGCACCTCGTGGACGATCCGGTCGAGTCGGGCGCCCTCGTTCATCAGCGCGAGCGTCTGGTCGACCAGCGTCTCCAGCGCTCGAGCGACGTCGTCGAGCACGCGAGCGATCCGGTCCTTCCCGTCGATCGGCAGCCCATGGGCCGGTAGCAGCAGCTCGGGTTCGAGCGATGCCATCGTGCGGAGCGCCCGCGCCCACTCGAGCGGGTAGCGCTGGACCTTCTGCGGGTTGCCCGCGTTCGGGAACACCCATGTGAGGAAATCGCCCGAGAGGATCGCCTTGTGCTGCGGGATCCACGCCCACGCGTGGTCGTCGGTCTCTCCGCGGTCGTGGCGGAGCTCGATCCGCAGGCCGCCGACCTCCACGTCGAGCGTCTCGCGGAACGTCGTCGTCGGTTCGACCCAGTCGTCGAAGAACCTCGGGGCGGGGCCCGCCATGCCGAGCCGCCCCCGCTGGCCGAACTGCCGCTGGTTGATGATCGCGTTGTACCCGTTGGTGAGGTCGTAGCGATCGAAGCGCACCGGCACGTTCTCGTGCGCCAGCACCGCGGGCCGTCGGTCGCCGCGCTCCTCCGCGTCCGCGACGATCGCGGGCGCCCCACCGACGTGATCGATGTGGCCGTGCGTGTAGAGGATCGTGTCGACCGGCTCGTAGCTCCATCCCCGCAACGCCGACACGATCGCGGCACCGAACATCGAGACGCTCGTGTCGCCGAGGAGCAGCCCGGCATCGGTCCGGAGCACGACCACGTGCGAGAACGCTTCGATCAGCGCGATGTCGTCGGCGATCTCGGACAGCTGGCCCGTCGGCCGGTTGACCGATCCCTGCCCTTCGTAGATGCCTTCGTCGATGAACCGGGACGACAGCTCGAGGAGGCTCGACATGACGGCGAACGTAGAGTGCCGGACCGATGGAGCGCTACCAGGTGCGAGCCAAGAACACCGCGACGACGTCGGAGAACAAGATCCACGACGACGCCGTCGCCGCGTCCCTCGGCTTCAGCGGCGGGCTCGTTCCCGGGGTGGACGTCTACGCGTATCTCGCCCACGTGCCGGCGGCGACGTGGGGCGTCGACTGGCTCGAGCGGGGCACGCTCGTCGCTCGCTTCGTCTCACCGGTCTACGACGGCGACGAGGTCGAGGTCGTGACGACGGCGCGATCCGGCGATTCGACCTGTGGCTCGCTCGACCTCGAGGTGCGCGACTCGAACGACACGCTCTGCGCGACGGCCACGGCCGCGCTCCCCAGCGCGGCCGACGTCGACCCTGATTCGACGTTGCTCCCGTTGGGCGCGCTGCCGGCCGAGCGCCCGCCCGCGTCGCAGGAGGTGTTCGCGTCGCTCGACGTCCTCGGCTCGCTGGAATTGGGCTTCCACTCCGACAGCGAAGCCAACACGGCGTACCTCGACGACATCCGTGAGCATCACGAGCTGTTCCGCACGGGCGGCGCTCCACACCCCGGATGGTTGCTCCGCCAGGCGAATCGCATCCTCGCGGCGAACGTCAAGCTCGGTCCGTGGATCCATGTCGAGAGCACCTGCCGCCACCTCGCAGTAGGTCGAGACGGCGACCGGATCAGCGTGCGGGCGCGGGTCGTCGGCACTCGTGAGCGGAAGGGCCACCGCTTCGTCGACCTCGACGTGCAGTGGGTGGCGAACGGCGAGCGTGCGCTGATGCGCGCCGCGCACACGGCGATCTATCAGCCCCGGGGCGTGCCTGCCTCTTCCTGAGCGGCGGCGAGCAACCGCTCGCACACCATCGTGACCACCTCGGCCTCCTCGGGCGACACGTGGCGCCCGAAGTGCTCCTCGATCCCGCGCAGGTGGACGGGAGCTGCAGCCCGCAGGCGATGACGGCCGTCGTCGGTCAGCACGGCGAGCGTCCCGCGGCGATCTGAGGCGCACGCCTCCCGCCGCACGAGGCCAGCCGAGACCATGCGGTCGACCAGCCGCGTGAGGCCGCTCTTGCTCTTCAGCACCGCGTTCGCCAGGTCTTGCATCCGCAGCGAGCCGCCGGCTTCGTGGAGCTTCAGGAGCACGTCGTACCAAGCGAGCGGCAGCCCGTGCTCACGGTCGAGCTCCTCCTCCAGGATCTCGCTCAGGCGGGCGTTGGCGTGGATGAGGGAACGCCACGCCGCCAGCCGGGTCTCGTCGGGCCGCAGCATCGCCGTGAACGTACCCCGGCGCCTGCACGCCGCCCCGTACCATGCGCCGGTCGTGGATCCGTGGCGCAGAGTACGTCTGGGCCTCACCCTCGTTGCGTGCGTGCTGATCATCGGCACCGCCGGCTACGTCGCGCTCGGCCTGACACTCATCGACGCCATCTACCAGACCGTCACGACGGTGACCACGGTCGGCTTCAAGGAGGTCGGCGGTGACTTCGGCACGGCCAAGCGGATCTACACGATCTGCCTCATCTTCGTGGGCGTCGGCGTCGTCCTCTACACGCTCACCACGCTTCTGGAGGCGCTCGTCGAAGGCGACCTCCGTGACCTGCTCGGGAGGCGCCGCATGGAGCGCGACATCGCCGCGTTGTCGAACCACGTGATCATCTGCGGGTGGGGCCGTGTCGGGCGCTCGCTTGCCGAGCACCTCGCCGACGAAGGCGAGCACGTGGTGGTCATCGAGCAGGACCTCGAACGGGTCCGCGACACGCCGTTCCCGGCCGTCGAAGGCGACGCGACCGAAGACGACGTCTTGCGGCGGGCGGGCATCGATCGAGCGAGGGCGCTCGTCGCCGCGCTCGACACCGACGCCGGCAACCTGTTCGTCGTCGTCGCCGGTCGTGCCCTGCGCCCCGACCTCTTCATCGTCGCTCGCGTCCGCACCGTCTCCGCTGAGGAGAAGCTGCGACGCGGTGGCGCCGATCGCGTCGTGAACCCGCAGGAGATCGGCGGCCAGCGGATGGCGGCGTTCGTGATGCAGCCCCACGTGTCGGAGTTCCTCGACGTCGTCATGCACGACCGTTCGATGGAGTTCCGCCTCCAGGAGATCGAGGTGCCGGCCGAGTCGCCGCTCGCGGGCCAGACGTTGCGCGACACCCAGATCCGCGACCGCACCGGAGCTCTCGTCCTTGCGATGCGAAGCGGCGACGGACGCTTCCGAACGAACCCGGCGCCGGAGATGACCGTCGACCCCGGCGACGTCCTCATCGCCATCGGCACGAGCCCCCAGCTCGACGCGCTGCGGGGACTTCTGGCGGTGATCTGAGGAGTTCGCCTTCCGTCACCCGGCGCCACGAGGCGGCGTTCGGGTGACGGAAAGCGTCCGCCGTATTGGGGGGTCTACGGCGTGATCCGGATCGAGCCGCCGGCGGCATCGGCGACGCCGGCCGCGTCGACGACCCGCACCGCCCACCCGAACACCGTCGCCCGGTTCACGGAGTACGTGTGGGTGATCGTGGGGGTGGACGTGGTGACGACGGGAGATCCGTCGCCGAAGTTCCACTCGTAGGCGACGATGTCGCCGTCGGGATCGGTGGACGCCGACGCGTCGAAGGTGACGGCGGCACCGCTCTTCGCCCTGGCCGGCGCGAACGCCGACGCATGCGGCGGGTTCGACACCCGGATCTCGACATCGCCGGCGGAAGCCGACGCGAGGCCGCGGTCGTCGACGACGGTGATCCGGGGACGGTGCACACCGGCGTCGTAGACGCGGGTGACGGTCGGCGACGTCGTCACCGCGTCGACGTGGCTGTCGCCGTCGAAGTCCCACCGGTACTGCGCGATGGTGCCGTCGGCGTCGGTGGATGCCGACGCGTCGAGGCTGACCGTCAGCGGCGCCTGACCCGACGCAGGTGTGGCCGACAGCGAAGCGACAGGCGCCGCGTTCGCCGCGAGACCCTTGGCCGCTCGCACGGCGGCGAGAGCGTTCACCGTGCCGGCACCGCAGTCGATGACCGCGCAGCCGGGCACCGGTCGCGCGGTCGAGATCAGGATGCTGCGCGCCTGTGCCGGCGTCAGCGACGCGTTCGCCTCGAGCATCAGCGCGACGACTCCCGACACGTGGGGGGCCGCCATCGAGGTCCCGGACTTCACCGTGTAGTACGGCCATTGGTCGACGGGCACCATGCGAGGCGACGCCGGGTTCGTGAGATCGAACGGCGTTGCGTTCGCCTGGCTGATCGGGCCCATCGTCGCCCGTGCCGAGGCGATGAAGTGACCGGGCGCCATCACGTTCGCGTGGTGGGTGCTGTTGCCACGGCTCGAGAAGCTGGCGAGGCGGCCGTTCTTGTCGACGCCGCCGACGGACACGACCCAGTCGTTGCGGGCGTAGTTGTTGAACACGTCGCCTGCCTGGCCGGCGTTGCCCGCGGCGAACACCACCACGAGACCCGCGTCGGCCGCGGCCTTGCTGGCGACGTCGAGCGGGTTGCCGGTGACGTACGGGACCTGTGGCTCCGAGTGCGCCCACGAGTTGTTGATGACCCGGATGGCGTAGCGGTCCTTGTTCTGCAGGATCCAGTCGTAGCTCTGCAGGATGGTGAGCATCTCGAGCCCGTCGCTCGCGCCGAGCCCGATCAGGTGCGCGCCCGGCGCCACGCCCTTGTACTGGCCGGCCGCCGTTCCGCGTCCGGCGATGATCCCGGCGACGTGGCTCCCGTGCCCTGAGAGGAGGTCGGTCGCCGGCACGTCTTCGACGGCCGCGCCCCACACGAGGTCCTTGAACCCCACCGGCTTGACGTTCTGGACGGTGATCGACGGGTACGCGATGCCGGGGTGGAGGCCGTCGATGCCGCTGTCGATGGTCGCGACGCCCACGCCGCGCCCGGTGTACCCGACGGGCTCGCCGGCGGGTCGGGGCTCACGCCACACCTCCGTCGCCTGGAGCTGCGCGGTGCTCTGGTCGAGCGACTCCTGGACCGGCGAGTTGAACCAGATCGAGCGCACGATCGAGAGCGTCTGCAGGGCGAGGAGCTGGCTCGGTGTTCCCTTCACCGCGACGACCGGCAGGCGCTTGAACGCCCCCACCGACACCCCGGCCGACGTCAGCAGCGTCAGGTCGGTGGCCGTGGCGATGCGCGGGAGGACGACGGCGGCTTCGACCGTCGTCGTGGGCGACGCCGCGGCAAGCACGTCGGCCAGCGCCGGGTCGACGAAGGCGCCGGACGAGAGCCCTGCGGCAGGTGCGACCGGGCTCGCGAACGCCAGCACGCCGGCCACGAGGGCCGAGACCACGACGGCGAGCGCGTTCCTCCGCACGGGAACCCATGGTGTCCGTTGGTGGCCGTGTACGACAATGGCCCCGACGGGTGGTTCAGCGACCACCCGCGGGGTCTACAAGGCGCTACCGGACGTCGACGCTGCGACCGGGATCGGTCGACCGCACGTAGGTCTCACGGGACCCGGCCTTGGCGATGCCGCGGCTCAGGAGATACCCGACGGAGACGATGGCGACCAGCGTCCACGCGTGTTCGATGTTGAACGCCTCGTCGGTGTAGGCCGCGATCAGCAGGAGGGTGTTGACGACGCAGAGCACCCAGAACTCGCTGGTGGCCGTCGACCGCCGGGTCTCGGTGTGGTGCTCGACGAGGGGATAGGTCGGGCGGGTCGCGGTGTGCGTCGTCGTGTGCGTCGACGACGTCGGGGCGCCGGTTGCGTTGTCGCCGGCTATCCGATCGGCGATGCGGTCAGTGAATCCCATGGGAGGCGATGTCTCCCGCCGCATCGGTGGGCAAACCGCCTGAACGGGCCGAGGCGTACATCGCGTCGGCGACCTCGTGGGCTCTCACGGCGGTGCGGAAGTCCGGATCGCACGGCTTGCCCTCCAGGATCGCCCGAAGGAACGCTCCGTCGGGGTTGAGCGTGCGGGCCTGGATCGCCTCCGCTCGCGCGACGAGCTCGTCCCCCTCGAGGCGCCCCTCGGAACCGTCGGCCAGCGTCCACGACACCGGTCCGAACCAGTCCTCTTCGACGCGCACGTACGCCCGCTCGCAGAACGCTTCGACGAGGCGCAGGCTGCCTCGGGCGTCGATGTCGTGCCACACGCTGGTCATGACGCCGAGGGCGCCGTTCTCGAAGGCGAGCATCGCGTTCATCACGTCCTCGATCCCGCTGAGGCGATGGAACTCCGCGCTGCGGGCGCTCACGCTGGCGATGCGGCCGCACGTCCACTCGAGGAGGTCGATGTCGTGAATCGAGTGCTCGAGGAGCGTCCCGGCACCGACCTTGTCGACCTCCCCCCGCCACGTCGAGCCGTAGTGCCCGCGCACGGGGATGAACTGGTCGTCACGGAACAAGACGCTCATGAGGCGCCCGTTCGCAGGGTCGTTCACCATCTCGCGGAAGATGGTGAAGGCCGGCGAGCGGCGGAGGACGAGTCCGACCTGGTTCGCCACGCCCGCGGCGTCGACCACGTCCGCCATCTCGCGGGCCGCGTCGAGCGACGTCGCCAGCGGCTTCTCGCAGAAGATCGCGAGACCACGTTCGGCCGCGGCTTTGACGAGCCGGGGATGCTCCGACGTCCACGTGCAGATGTAGACGGCGTCGCAGGAGTCGAGCACCTCGTCCTCGCTGTCGCACACCACACCGCCGCGAGCCGCCTCGACGAACGCCTCCGCTCGGGCGCGGTCGGGGTCGTACACCCCCGTGCGCTCGAACGCCTCGCCCGACGCTCGGAGCATCTTCGAGTGGAACGTCGCGATGAGCCCCGCGCCGAGGAACCCGACCCTGATCGCCATGGCGGGCGACGCTAGCTACTACGTGTTGGCGAATCGCTCCTCGACGACGTTGCGGAGCCGGCGGAGGGTCTCCGCGTTGCGGAGCTTCAGGCCGACGTCGGTCACCGCATCGGGGAGCGCGGTGGCCGGACCGTCGATCGGGTGCTCCTCGATGGTGATCGTCGAGCCGCCTTCGGTCGAAGGCTCCACGAGGAACTCCACGTGCGCGATTCCGGCTGGCCTTGCCCGAGCCTCGAGCACGAGGCGGCGGGGTGGGTCGAGGGCGACGATCTTGGTGTTGTCGTCGGTCTTGGCCGGGCCGACGCCGACGGTGTGGTGGAACCGCGCGCCGACCGCCGGCCACTCGGGGTCGACGTCGCGGATGTCGTCCGCGCCGACGACCCAGTCCTTGTAGGTCCACGCGTCGAGGAGGACCTCGAAGATCTGCTCCGGTGTTGCGTCGATCGTCGTCGTGTTCTCGGCCACGGCGGCTCTGTACCCGCCTCAGGGCGCTTTGAGCACCTCGCGGAAGCGTTCGGCCACCCCATGATCACCGAACAGCTCAAGGCCGTCGGCGTCGAGCGGGGTGCGGCCCCAGATCCAGAGGAGCAGATCGCTCGCGGTGCCGCGCACCGCAGCGTCGCCCTTCTGGTGGTCGTGGCCGACGAGGAGCTCGCCGTCGAGGGTGCGGATCAGCCACTCGCCGTGCGGCGAGTCGGTGGCGTGCAGGTGGAGCGTGCCGCCGAGATCGTCGCCGCCGTAGTTGCGCGGACCCACGACGTCGAGGAGCTCGTCGATCCCGTCGAGGGCGAGCTCCGTCTCGATCGGTTGCGCCGACCCGTCCCCGTGGCGCGCGTTCTCGGCATCCCAGCGGTGGATCGACGTCTCGTGGGTTTGGCGGCGGATCCAGAAGCGGACCTGCGGCGGCTCGCCCATGAAGTTCCACGCCTCGTCGTCCGCTTCGGCCTCTTCGATCGCGCTGATGAGGGCTGTCGTTCCCTCGTCGAACCAGGCCCGGTCGATGCGCTCCGGACGCCCGGGGAACGGCACCGCTGCGCCCTTGGCCGCGATGGCTGCGGTCGCCCAGCGGTGGACCCGACCGATGTGGTTGACGAGCGTCTCGAGCGTCCAGTCGGGGCACGAGGGCACGGGGATGCCGAGGTCGCCGTCGAGCGTCTCGCTCAGTGCAGCCGACTCGCGGCGGAGCGCTTCGAGGAGATCGTCAGGATGCACGGACCGGTGCGGCCGCCTTGCGCACCGCGCTGGCGATGCCGTCGGCGTCGAGGCCCAGGTTCGCCAGGATCGTGTTCGGGTCGCCGAAGGGGATGAACTCAGCCGGTACGCCCAGGATGACGACCCGGGGCGGCGTCCGGTGCTCGTCGAGCGAGGCGATGGCGTCGGCGATGTAGGCGCCGGCTCCGCCGACACGAGTGCCGTCCTCCACGGTCACCACGAGCTGGTGCTTCGCGGCGTCGAGGAGCATCGCCTGGTCGAGCGGCTTGACGACGCGCGGATCCCAGATGGCGGCGTCGATGCCCTCGGCCGCGAGAAGCCGTGCGGCTTCCTCGGCGGCTTCGACCATCTTGCCGACGGCGATGATGCAGACGTCGGCACCGTCGCGCACCTTGCGTGCCTTGAGCCCCTCGCCCACCTGGTCGTCGGCGACGTGGCGGGCCGCGGTGCGGGGGTAGCGGATCGAGGCAGGCCCGTCGAGATCGACCGCCGTCGCGAGCTGGACCTTGAGCTCCTGGGCCGATGACGGCGCGAAGACCGTCATCCCCGGGATCTTGAGGCAGAGCGCGAGGTCGAGCACGCCGTGGTGCGAGGCGCCGTCGGGACCGGTGATGCCGGCCCGGTCCATCGCGAAGACGACCGGCTGGCCGTGGAGGCCGACGTCGTACATCGCCTGGTCGAAGGCCCGGGTGAAGAACGTCGAGTACACCGCGACCACCGGGCGCAGGCCGGCCATGGCCATGCCCGCTGCGCTCGTGATCGCGTGCTGCTCGGCGATGCCGACGTCGAAGAAGCGGTCGGGGAACCTCGCCTGGAACGGGAGGAGCCCGGTCGGCCCCGGCATCGCCGCGGTGATGGCCACGATCTGCGGGTGCTTCGCCGCCAGCTCGCACAGCGAGTCGGTGAACGCCTGGGTGTAGCCCTTCGGCGCCGACCACCCGACCGGCGGACCCACGAGCGGGTCGAACACGGGAGCGTCGTGGAGGTTCTTCTCGTCGTCGTCCTCGGCCGGCGCGTAGCCGCGACCCTTGTGGGTGAGGACGTGGACGACGATCGGCCCGTCGTAGGCGGCGGCGTCGCGCAACGCAGCCTCGAGCCCCTCGACGTCGTGACCGTCGATCGGGCCGGTGTACCGGACACCAAGGGCCTCGAAGAACGCCGTCGGCTCGAGCACCTCGCGCAGCGCGGCCTTCATCCCCTGCAGCCCCGAGTACGCGAGCTCGCCCACTGCGGGGAGATCGCGGAGCATCGCCTCGATGCGGTTGCTGAGGCTGACGTAGCTCGGGTTGAGGCGAAGGCGGGTGACGCTTTCGCTCAGCTTCGAGATCGTGGGGGCGTACGAGCGGCCGTTGTCGTTGAGGATGATGACGACGCGCTTGCCGCTGTGGCCGAGGTTGTTCAGTCCCTCGAAGGCCATGCCGCCGGTCATCGAGCCGTCGCCGATGATCGCCACGACCTTGCGGTCGGTCTTCGCCGACTCGACCGCGGTGGCGATGCCGTGCGCGTAGCTGAGGATCGTCGATGCGTGGCTGTTCTCGACCCAGTCGTGCTCGCTCTCGGCCCGGCTGGGGTAGCCGGAGAGCCCGTCGGTCTGCCGGAGCTCGGAGAAGCGATCCTTGCGGCCGGTGACGATCTTGTGGACGTAGGCCTGGTGGCCGGTGTCCCACAGCACGATGTCGCGGGGCGAGTCGAACACCCGGTGGACCGCGAGGGTCAGCTCGACCGCGCCGAGGTTCGAGCCGAGGTGGCCGCTGGTCGCAGCGACCGCCTCGACGATGAACTGTCGGATCTCGGTGGCGAGCTGGTCGAGCTGCTCGTAGTCGAGCTTCCGCAGGTCGGCGGGGGAATTGACCGAGTCGAGAAGCATTGGAGGAGATCGAGGCTAGCCCCGATGAGCAGCTTTACCCCACTCCGGCTGGTGAAGATCCGGAGGAGGTTCGGTGCAGGCCTGGCCTCCGTCTACGGCGCTGCCGTCCGCACCGGACGTCGCCTCCGTAGATTTCCTGGTCGACCCGATGGACCGCTTCCAGTACCTGATCCTCATGGGCCTGTGCCTCCTGATCACCCTTCCGTTGGAATGGGTGTTCGGGGCGCGGGTGTGGCGTCGCCCGCGGCGGTTGCTGGGCGCGCTGTTGCCGGTGGTCGCGATCTTCTCGTTGTGGGACGTCGTCGCCATCGGCCGAGACCACTGGACGTACTCGGAGCGGTACACGACGGGGTGGTCGCTCGGGCCGCTGCCGGTCGAGGAGCTCGTGTTCTTCGTCGTGATCCCGATCTGCTCGCTGCTGACGCTGGAGGCCGTGCGTTCGCTGCTCGGCCGAGGCTCGACACCCGGATGCCGCCGTGGGTGAGTACACCCTGTGGGCGTTGGGCGGAGCCGTCGGTGTCGTCCTGATCGAGCTGCTCTGGCTGCGGACGGGCCTCTTCCGCACCCGCCACTACTGGATCGCCATGGCGATCATCTACTTCTTCCAGATCTGGGTCGACGGTTGGCTGACGAAGCTGTCGGCGCCGATCGTCATCTACAACCCGGACGAGTTCAGCGGCATCCGCATCCCCTGGGACATCCCGGTCGAGGACTACGTCTTCGGCTTCGCCATGATCACCCTGACGATGCTGCTGTGGGATGTCGTCGGGACGCGTGGCGACAGCACGAGTCGTACCCTGGACTCCTGATGTCGCTCGCCCTCTCGGGTTCCGACCTCGTCGTCGTCCTCGTCGCCTTCCTCGCCATGGAGGCCGTGAGCTACCTCGCGCACCGCTTCGTGATGCACGGCCCCGGAATGGGCTGGCACCGCTCCCACCACTCCCGCCAGGCCTCGCGCTGGGAGAAGAACGACCTGTTCCCCGTGACGTTCGCCGCCCTCACGGTGCTCGCCATGGCCGCGGGAACGTCGTTCCCGTCGCTGCGCGGCGTCTACGTCGCCGGCGTCGGCGTCACCCTCTACGGGCTGGCGTACCTCTTCGTCCACGACGTCTACATCCACGGCCGCATCGGCCGCCTGCCCGAGCTTCCCGTCCTCGAGCACCTCAAGGACGCCCACCGCATCCACCACCTCTTCGGCGGCGAGCCCTACGGGATGCTCTTCCCGGTCGTGCCCAAGCCCCTCAAGGCCCGCGCTCGCGCCCGCTCTTTTCAGCGCGAGGCGTCATGGTGACGCCTCAGGCGCGCAAGAACGGGAGGAAGGCCGGAGCGGCCGCGCGCACCTTCTGCCAGGTCGGCACGTTCACCCGGCTGGTGAAGACGTCGTAGCCGGCGGCTTCGATCCGCTCGAGGATCCCGGAGTAGAGGCGGCGGGCGGTGGCGATGCACTGTGCCGACGCCGGCGGAAGCATGTCGACGCCGAGATCGGCTGACGCGTACAGCTCACGGGTGCGGGCGATCTCGAAGCGCATCAGCTCGATCCACTCCGAGCTGACCCGCCGCTCGCGCAGCGCCGCCTCTGCGGCGAACTTCCGCACGTCCTCCTGCGGGATGTAGACGCGCCCGCGGTCGAGGTCTTCGGCGACGTCGCGGAGGAAGTTCGTCAGCTGGAACGCGTTGCCGAGGTCACGGGCATGTTGAAGTGCCAGTTGGAACGAGAACGGCTCGAGGATCGGCAGCATCATCTCGCCGATCACCGCGGCCGACCCGTCCATGTAGACGAGCAGGTCGTCGTACGTGTCGTACTCGGCGACGGTGAGATCCATCGTCATCGACCGGAGGAAGCGGCGGAAGCACTCCGGGTCGATGTCGAACGACCGGACCGTGTGTACGACGGCCCGCAGCACCGGATCGTCGGAGCGTCCGGCGTCGAGGTCGGCGAAGAAGCGGTCGCCGAAGTCGCGCAACGCAGCGGCGCGCGATTCGACGGAGGCAGGACCGAGATCGTCGACGATGTCGTCCGCGTACCGGCAGAACCCGTAGAGCGCGTGCACGTGGTGGCGCTTCACCTTGGGCAGCAGGTAGGTCGACCAGTAGTACGTCGTGCCGTACCGCTTGTTGAGCTCGCGGCACCGCTCGTACGACTCCTCGAGCGTGGTCATCGGTTGATCGCCTCCACTCGCTCGGCCGCCAGCCGTCCCGACACCAGCACCATCGGCACGCCGACGCCGGGCACCGTCGACGACCCCACGAACACCACGCCCGGCACCCGCTTGTCGACGTTCCGGGGGCGGAACGGCCCGCTCTGGAAGAAGCGGTGCGACAGCCCGAACGGCGTTCCCCGCTCCATCCCCATCCGCTCCCAGTCGACCGGATCGAGAAATCGCTCCGCCTCGATCACCTCGATCGGGTACCCGAACGACCCGACCCGCTCGATCAGCGACGCCCGGAACCCGTCCCGCTCGCGCGACCAGTCGATGCGGCCGTCGAGGTTCGGCGCCGGCTCGAGCGCGTAGAGCGTCGAGCCGCCGGCGGGTGCGAGCGAGGGATCGGAATACGAGTGGGACGTGACGAGGATCGACGGGTCGGGCATGCGTTGCCCGTCCTTCAACAGCGCGTCGAACGCCTCCCGCCACTGCCCGCCGAAGTGGATGTTGTGGTGGGCGGCGCCATCCGGCAACGAGCCCTGCACACCCGCGACCCACAGAGCGCACGACGGCGAGTACTCCCCGGTGCGGGCGACGCGGGGGGTGCGGACCGAGCCGTCGGCGCTCTCGTCGATCAGCGAGCGGTAGGCAACGGGCAGGTCCGGGTTGGCGACCACGACGTCGGCGATCAAGGTCTCACCCGACGCCAAGCGCACGGACGGCCGCGTGCCCGGCAGGATGGCCTCGACCGGCGACGAGTACCGGATGTCGCACCGTCCGGTGCCGATCGCGGCGTCGGCCAGGGCTCGACCGATCGCCGACATCCCGCCCTCGGGGTAGTAGACGCCTTCGACGGTGTCCATGTACGTGATCACCGCGTAGACGGCGAGCGCGTCGAACGGCGACAGACCGGCGTACATCGCCTGGAACGACAGGAGCTTCTGCAGGCGGGGGTCTCGGAAGTACGAAGACACGACCTTGTCGAGCCGCCGCAAGCCACCGAGGCGCAGCAGCGAGATGATCGGACCGAGCGGCCACGCGAGGTCGACGACCGAGTCGAAGTTGCGGGCGATGAAGTTCGGCCACTCGACCTCGTAGAGCTCGCGCAGCCACGCGCAGAAGCGGACGAAGGCATCGGCCTCAGCGGCGCCGCACTCGCGCCGGATCTCCTCGACCATCGCCTCTCGCCCTTGACGGACCCGCAACGGCCCGGCGTCGGGGAACGTCGCCCGGTACATCGGGTCGACCGGCTTCACGACGAGGTGGTCGTCGAGGCTCGTGCCCGCGGCTGCGAACACGTCGGCGAGGATCCCCGTCATGGTGAGGACGGTCGCTCCGAGGTCGAGGGTGTAGCCCGCTTCCTGCACCGCCATGACTCGCCCGCCGGCGTGCGCATCACGCTCGACGACGACCACCTCGTGTCCCGCGCCGGCGAGATGGCATGCGGCCGACAACCCGCCGAGCCCGGCGCCGACGACGACGATCCGCATCTCGCTCCGATCGTCCCCGGGGGCCGAGGCGACCTAGTGGTCGCGTCCGGCGACGAAGAACGCGAGGTCGGTGAGGTGCTGCTTCGCCTCGTCCGACAGGGGCGAGCGCTGCAACGACTCGAGCGACGAGGCGACCAGTTCGTGGATGCGTGACTCGACCTCGGACACGGCGCCCGTCTCGCGCAGCACGGTCTGCAGGTCGGCGACCTCGTCGTCGGTGAGGTCGACCGCGCCGAAGCGGTCGGCGAGCAACGCCGCGCCTGCACCTGACGCACGCTCCCGAGCCATCGCCACGAGCGCGGTGGGCTTGCCCTCGCGCAGGTCGTCGCCGACGGGCTTCCCGAGCAGCGTCTCGTTGCCGAACGCGCCGAGGAGGTCGTCGCGCAGCTGGAACGCCTCGCCGAGCGGAAGCCCGTACCCCGAGAGGGGCTCCTCGACCTCGGCCAGGCGCCCGGCGAGCGCGGCTCCGAGGTGGAGCGGCCGCTCGACGGTGTACTTCCCCGACTTGTAGATGCAGATGCGGCGGGCGGCATCCCGCGTGCCCTGCCCTCGAACGGTGCCGATCAGATCGAGGTACTGGCCGATGTTGACCTCGAGACGCAGCTCGTTGAACACCGCGATCGCGTCCGGCGGCGCACCGGTCAGGAGCATGTCGGCGTAGACGAACGCGAGGTCGCCGACGAGGATCGCGACACCCTCGCCGAAGCGCCGGCCCTCGCCGCGCCACCGCTCGTCGGCATGACGGGACTCGAAGTCGACGTGCACCGCATCGAGACCGCGCCGGGTGAGCGATCCGTCCATCACGTCGTCGTGGATCAGGGCGAACGTGTGGAGGAGCTCGAGCGCCGCGCCTGCGTCGACCACACGGGGATCGTCGGGATCGCCACCCGCGCCGACGAACGCCCAGTGACAGAACGCCGGCCGCAAGCGCTTCCCACCCGCGAGCACGAGACTGCGCAACGACTCGAGCGGCTCACGAAGGTCGGCGTCGACGGCCGACCACCGCGAGATCTCCGCCTCCAGCAGCTCGTCGATCCGCGCGGCGACGTCGGCCGCGATCTCGACGAGCCCCGCCGGTGCCGCTGACGCTGCGGTCACGTCGTCCGACGTCTCGTTCGACAGCATTCCGACCGAGTCTACGGAGTAAACCCTGCTAACGGATGAGGAGCGTCACGCCGGCGCGATCAGCTGGACGTAGGGGACGATCTCCACGAACCCCATCTCCTCGTACAGCGGCTGTCCCATCGCCGACGCCTGCAGAACGGCGACCGCGCAACCGCGGGCCCGACCCCATGCAGCAGCGGCCCACGTCATCACCGCGCCGTACCCCCGCCGCCGGTGCGAGGGGACGGTCGCCACGTTGTAGACCCCCGCCGTGTCGTCGACGACCGACGCCAGCGACGTGGTGACGGGCTGGCCGTCGACGAAGCCCAGCAACGCGGCCATGTCGGGGCTGTCGTAGACCGACGGATCGATCATCGGCGCGACCACGTCGTGAGGCACCTCGAAGCCTTCGCAGAGGACGTCGAAGTAGGCATCCCACTCGTCGCCCGAGTCGGCTTCACGGATCTCGAGCGCGGCGGGCGGCCCAGGTACGGGGCCGTCGAGGGCCATCACCATCCCGGGCAGGCGCTCCCGCCCGACGAGGCCGGTGGCGTCGGCCGCCGCGAGCAACCGTTCGAGCCCGTCGAGCGCGGGGTTCGCCGTGATGACCACCGGCGCGGTGCGGTCGATCGCCCGCCTCACCAGCGCCTCCGCGTCGTCGGGGATGCGCTTCACGAAGACCGGGTTGAACGTCGGGATGGCCGCGCCGGTCTCGGTGATCAGCAGATCGTCGTCCTCGTCGACGAGCTTCGTCCGACTCCCGATGTGGCGCCACGTGCCCCACAGGTTCGTGTCGCTGTCGACCGCCAGATCTCGAACCACGGCGGCAGTCTTGCCCCGAGTACGTTCCCGCCCATGCCTTACGCACCCTTCGATCTCAGCGGCCACGTCGCGCTCGTCACCGGCGGCAACAGCGGCATCGGCCTCGGCATGGCCCGCGCGCTCGTCGAATCCGGAGCCTCGGTGTCGATCTGGGGGACGAACGAGGAGAAGAACGCGAAGGCCCTCGCCGAGCTCGAAGGCATCGCCGCGGCCGACGGACGGGGCCAGAAGGTCGCCGCGTTCCGGTGCGACGTCGGCGACGAGGAGCAGGTCGACGCGGCGTTCGCCGGGACGGTCGAGGCGCTGGGCAAGGTCGACTCGTGCTTCGCCAACGCCGGCATCGGGGGCGGGGCGCCCTCGTTCCACGAATTCACCCTCGACAGCTGGCGCCGGGTCACCCGGGTGAACCTCGACGGCGTGTTCCTCACCTTCCGGGCCGCGGCGAAGCACATGGTGGAGCGAGGGGAGGGCGGCAGCCTGGTGGTGACGTCGTCGCTGTCGGCCATCGAGGGGGCGGCGCGGAACCAGGCGTACGCGTCGTGCAAGGGCGCCGTCATCTCGATGGTGAAGGGCCTCGCCGTCGAATACGCCCGCTACAACATCCGGGCGAACGCCGTGCTGCCGGGTTGGATCGACACACCGATGACCGAGGGCGCGCTCGCCTACGACAGGTTCCGCGACAAGGTGCTGCCCCGCATCCCCGAGCGGCGATGGGGCGAGCCGGCCGACTTCGGCGGCATCGCCGTCTACCTCGCCTCGCAGGCGTCCGCCTACCACACCGGCGACCTCATCGTCATCGACGGCGGGTACGCCGTCTTCTAGACAACCTCGGTCGGGCGCCGCTAGAACGTGCAACCATGCCGTTGCGCGTTCTGGTTCTGGGGGGAACCCGCTTCATCGGGCGGGCCATCGTCGACGAGTTGGTGGATGCGGGCCACGACGTCCGCATCGTCCACCGTGGCAACTGGGAGCCGCCCGACCTCCCCGACGTACCTCACCTGCACGCGGACCGGAACGACCTCGGAGCAGTCAGGGGCGACGTCGAGGCGTTCGCTCCCGAAGCGATCGTCGACTGCGCGGCGATCGGTGCGCCCGACACCGACAACGTCCTCGGTGTCGTCGACACGCTCCGCAGCGCGACGCGTCTGGCCGTCCTGTCGAGCATGGACACCTACCGCGCCTACGGCGCGCTGCACGCAGGCACCGTCACCGACGCGTTGCCGCTCGACGAGACGTCACCGGTGCGAACCGGCGACCAGCGGTACCCGTACCGGGGGCAGATCCCTGGCATGGACGACTACGAGAAGCTTGACGTGGAGGAGCGGTGGCTCGGCCGCGGCGGCACCGTCCTCCGCCTGCCGATGACCTACGGCGAGCGCGACTACCAGCGGCGCGAGGAGTTCATCCTCCGCCGGGTGCGCGCGGGCCGGGAGCGGATCCCCATCGGCGCGGGCAACGCGCTCTTCACCCACGGCTACGTTGGTGACGTCGCCCGCGGCGTCCGGCTCGCGCTCGAGGCCGACCGCACCGACGTCGGCGGCGAGATCTTCAACCTCGGCGAGACGCGGACGCCGACGACGGCGCTACGGGCGAGGTGGATCCTCGAGGCCGCGGACGCTGCCGACCGCATCGAGCTCGTCCGGGTGCCCGACGAGACGCTCCCGCCGGACCTCGGGATGACGAGCGCGATCGACCAGCACCTGCTCGTCGACTCCGGCAAGGCCCGCCGGGTGCTGGGCTGGGCGCCCGACGACGCCATGGAGACGCTGCGCCGCTCGGTGCGCTGGCACCTCGACAACCCGCCTCAGGAGGACGAGGCGGCGACGTTCGACGACGACGACCGCGCCCTCGAGGCCGCAAAGGCGGAGAGCGCGGAGCCGAGCGCGTAGCCGACCGCCAGCACGACGGCGCCGCCGACGGCGTCGAGCCAGAAGTGGTTCGCGGTGACGACGATGGCGAACAGCGTCGCCACGGGGTAGAGCACGACCAGCACCCGCCAGAACGGGCGTCGCTCCGTCGCCGGCCACAGCACGAACGCCGACCATGCCGACCAGCCGAAGTGCAGGCTCGGCATGGCGGCGTATTGGTTCGAGATCGACTTCATCGTTCCGGAGTCGAACGACCAGAGCCCGCCGATCTTGGCCAGCGTGTCGACGAAGCCGTACGACGGATCGACGGTGTGGAGCAGGCGGGGCGGCATCAGCGGGAAGAACGCGAACCCGATGAGCGCGAGGCCGGTCGTGAAGGCGAGGGTGTTGCGCCACTTCGGGTAGCGGCGGGG
Organism: Acidimicrobiales bacterium; assembly: GCA_035540495.1. Lineage (GTDB taxonomy): Bacteria > Actinomycetota > Acidimicrobiia > Acidimicrobiales > CADCTF01 > DASVEG01. The sequence goes on along the minus strand of DATLGL010000035.1, from coordinate 98,639 downwards.
CATCTTCCGGAAGCACCACACGAGGGCACCGGCAGTGACGACGAAGTGGAAGCTGCCGTAGAAGATGTTCCAGAGCCGGATGAACCAGGTCCAGTCGAGGAAGGCGTCCTGGATCGAACGCTCGACGTACAGGCCCATCGCCTTCTCGATGGCGATGATGTCCTTCGCGTTCTCGAACGCCCGCTTCGCCGAGTCGGTCGCGGCGCCAGTGTTCCGGACGAACGAGTACACGACGTAGAACACGACGATGTAGACGACCTCGCGCCACCAACGGAGGCGGGGGAGGGGCGTGTCGCCGGACGACGCGTGTTCGCGCTCGACGTCGACCGACGTCACGCGGAAGCGACGGCCTGCGCCGGGCGATTGCCGACGGCGAAGGCAGGGGCACCCAACAAGCTCGCGAGGAGATTGATCCCGTAGACGATCAGCCCCAGCGTGATCGCCTGGTCGGCGCTGACGCCGAGCGGATGCAGGAAGAGCACGAAGGCACCCTCGCGCACGCCGAGCCCGCCGATCGTCGGGAACGGCAGCACCTGGACGATGGCGACCGCAGGCATGAACGCGAGCACCGCGGTCCATCCGATGGGGAGGCCGAGCGCCTTGGCCGCGAGGAAGGCAGCGAGCACCACGGCCAGCTGGTAGGCGAAGCCCACCACGAGCACCTCGAAGGCCGCGCCGGGCTGGCGCCGGAAGCGTGCGAGCCCGAGATGGACCGCGTTGAGGAAGCGCAGCCAACCATCCTTCGACTCGAGCATCCGGCCCACCGTCGGCGACGACGCGCCGAAGAGGATCAGGCCGAGCAGGCCGAGCGTCGTGAGCGAGATCAGGATGACGAGCCGGCTCGCGTCGTCGATCGGCGGCCGCAGCAGGCCGGGGTTGATGATCAGCGTCACCAACGAGATGACGGGGAGGACGATCCACCCGGTCAGCCGCTCGAGGACGACGGACGCGAACGACCGTGGCCGCTCGTGGATCAGCGCCGAGAGCCGGGTGACCCGCAGGACGTCGCCGCCGATCGTCGTGGGCAGGAAGTTCGAGACGAAGAGGCCCGCGAGGTAGTTCGACAGCAGCGGCCCGACCTTGGTGCGGACCTCGAGCGCGATGAGCACCCGCTGCCAGCGGAGGGTCGCGAGCACGATGCCGATCAGCGTGACGGCGACCGCGCCGGCGAGCCACAGGAACGTGGTCGGCTTCCAGAGAGGATCGAGGAGGCGCGACGCGCGCGGGAGCAGGACGGCGAGCATGGCGACGCTGGCGACGATGCGTACGACGCCCCACACGCGGGCTCCGAGGCTCACCTCCGCCGCCTCCGGTGCGCGCTCGCTACGCCGCATCCTCGCCACATGACCAGCGTACGCTCGGCCGCGTGCGATCGCATCGAGTTCGTGCGGGATCCGTCGACATCGCCGTCCTCGAGTCGGGGCCGACGGTGGCCGACGGTGGGCGGCCCCTGCTGCTCGTCCACGGCTTCCCGGCCGCGAAGGAGGACTTCGCCCATCACTTGGACGCGCTCGGGGCGCTCGGGTTCCACGCGGTGTCTCCTGACCAGCGCGGGCATGGCGAGAGCGACAAGCCTCACGACGAGTCGGCGTACTCCTTGGCGATCCTGGCCGACGACCTGCTGGCGCTCGCCGATGCCCTCGGGTGGCCGACCTTCACCCTGCTCGGCCACTCGATGGGCGGGATGGTCGCCCAGACGCTGGCGATCAAGGCGCCCGAGCGGCTCGAGGGGTTGATCCTGATGGACACCTCGCACGGGCACCTGGCCGAGATCCCGCCCGACCTCCTCGACCTCGCGAAGACCGTGATCCGGGACGGCGGGATGGCTGCGTACCTGGAGGCGTCGAAGGCGCTCGAAGGCGGCGGACCGCTCGACACGCCGGCCTACCAGCGGATGATCGCCGAAGACCCGTCCTACGAGGCCTACGGCGACCGGAAGACGTTGAACGTGTCGCCCCACATGTGGTTGGGTCTGGTCGACGAGCTGGTCGCCGGGTCCGACCGCCTCGACCAGCTGCGGGCCGTCGACGTACCGACGCTCGTGATCGTGGGGGAGCAGGACACGCCGTTCCTCGGCCACTCCCAACGAATGGCCGAGGCGATGCCGAGGGCAGAGCTGGTCGTGCTCCCGGATGCGGGCCACTCCCCGCAGTTCGAGAACCCGCGGGCGTGGTGGGACGCGGTCAGCGGGTGGCTGAGGGCGAGATGACAACCGAAGAAGACGACCTGCCGCCCGAGCTCCGATCAGCTTGGGCACAACGCCAGCGAGAGCAGGAGCAGGCCACTGAGGACCAGGAGAGCGGGAGCGAGGACGCGCACGACGAAGCTCCGCCGGGGGCAGGTGCCCCCGCTCACGAGCGGCCGGCTGTTCCGCAGCCCCCACCAGCCCCGCCGCGCCGTGCCTCGCCTTGGCGGGCGTTCCTGATCCTGCCGGTCTCGGTTGCCGTCGCCGCCGGCGTGGCGTGGAGCGGCATCGCAGGGTGGAAGGCGGGTCCGGCGCTGGCTGCGGGGGCGCTCCTGTCGGCGATCGTCCCGTGTGCGCTCGTGCTGACGCGCGGGGTCGTCTGGCGCGGCGCCTACCTGATCGGCGCGCTGCTCGTGGCGCTCGCTGGCGTCGCGGTCGCGGTCGACGTCGCGCCCCTCTCGCACGGTCGGCTCGAGGAGCGGCTTGACCCCGTCAACCTGCCGTTCGCCTCGCCATCCGCGACCGAGCGCAGCGGGCACGGGTGGTGTGCGCCTAGATGCCCCACCGTCGTCAAGGAGTTGAGGATGGAGGGGCGCCGGGCGTCAGCGCTCTACAAGCCGGTGGTCGTCGCCGCCGACGCCGCCGGACTGGTGCCCGCCGACCCGCAGCGTACGTTCCTCGCGCGGGCGCTGTCCTACGAACACCTCGGGCGGGGAGTCGTCATAGATCACCGGGAGTTCACGACGACGATCCGCTTGCGAGACCAAGGCGACACCGCGGTGGTCGTGATCGAATTGACCAGCAGACGCGGCGTCAAGGAGCAGCCGGACGCGCCACAGCCGCTGCGGGAGTGAACCGCGTGATCGCCTTCTTCTTCACGTCGATCTCGGCGGTCACCCGTGAACCCGGTGGTGGCGCGTCGACACCGGCGCCCACCGGAAGCACCGAGCCGTCCTCAAAGATCGCGTCGCGGCCGGAGGCCTCCTCGAGCACGCCGTTGTGGTACGCCACGCTCGGGCGTCCAGGGAACTCGATCACCGCGCTGTAACCGGCGAGCCACTTGACCGTCTTCCCGTCGAGGCCGAGCTGGACGAACGTCCCCTTGCGCCCGGCCAGCGGGATCGCCGACTGCGTCGACGCGCTGAAGCACTGGATCTTCGGATCGATGTCGTACGTCTTCGTGCCGTCGAGGGTCAGCCGGTCGTTGGAGACCGCGGTTACGACACCCTGGGCGTCGGCATGTCGTGGCGTCCCGTCCAGCGCGATGGCGTCGACGCCGCCGGTGCACGCAGTCGCAAGGAGCAGGACGATGGGGACGATTCGCGAGATGCGACGGTCCCGTCCGCCTCGCAGCACTACGCCGACGGAGCGGGTTGCTCGGAAGCTTCGACGGCCGTGGTCGTCGACGTGTCGCCGTCGCCAGTTGCGTCGCCGAAGCTTTCGGCACCAGCTCCCTTCCGCGCCGGCACGTCGGCCCCGCGGTGACGCAGGAACGAGAGCGGCGCTTGGATGAAGGCACCCGGTTCGGGCAGCGAGACCGACTCCTCATCCTCGAACACCAGTTGCAGTTGCATGCGCCGCGGCCGGAACGGGTCCTCGCCCTTCGACTTGCGAACCTCGTTGATCGCCGTCACGGCTTGCTCGACGGTGAACTGGGTCTTGACGTCGAAGTTCCGCCTCAGGTCGTCCATCCGGCTTGCGACGTCGATGTCCTCCCGGATCTCGATGACGCGCCCGTCACGGACGAACACGGACAGCTTGCGGAAGTTCTCGACACCCGGGACGATCACGACGTTCTTGCCGCCTTGATCCGACGCCTTCGGGAATTTGCGGAGCGGGACGTCGTACCGCGTGACCGCTGCCCCCTGCGCTGGCTTGGGGAAGCGGTCCTCGGCCGGCTTGTACACCGGCTCGAGCGCGTCCTTGTTGTACCGAACCGCTCCGTTCGCCTCGACGATCTGTGCGACGTAGTCGAGCACCGCCAGCGCGTCGAGCACGGGATCTTCGCCTTCGAGTCGCTGAGCGTCGGCACGCGGGAGCAGTGACGGTGCACCGGTCGGGTCCAGCACCCACCGGCCGGCCTGCAGCGTCTCCAGGGGAGTGGGGACCGGCGCGCCGTCCGCCGACTCCGGCGCTTTCATCGCTTCGGCGCTGCGCTCCTCGTCGAGGAACAACCCAACGTGAGTCGCGTCGAGGAAGCGCACCGCAAGTGCGTCGTCGACCGCTACCTCTTCCTTGATCGGCTGGTTGTTGACCGAGAGGCGCGCCTTGAACCGGAACGAATCCTCTACGACGCCCACGACGCGGATCTCGGTTCCGTTCTGCGGCTGATCCACGTAGACGAACTCCCGCGCGAGCGGCCGCGTCGCAGAGATGATCTCGAGCAACTCGTCCTTCTGCGCCTCTTCCCGCTCGCCGCACGCCGCTAGGCCGACGGCCATGACGACCGCGGCGAGGCAAACGACCACCTTGTGGAGCTCTGTCCTCATGACGCATCCCCGATGTCGACTGCTTCGCGGAGCAGCGTTCGCGGCCGGTCGAAGTCGTCGCGAGTCGTCAGGACGAACACGAGCTCGTCTCGGAACCACACCGAGATCCGCTGCAGGTTCCCTTGCGTGAACTTGACGTCCTGGTCGCCGACGCGGATCGGGACGCCGCGCTGTCCGCCGAGGTTCGTCACGAAGCCCTCGCGGAACTCCTCCTCGTCGAGTCGAGCGTGCTTGTTGAACCGCGAGATCTGGAGCGTCGCGACTGCTTTGTTGTCCTGACGAACGCTGTAGAGGGCGGTCGCCGCGAGGTACTGGTTGTCGACCTGCGCGATCTGGTCGGTCACGTTCTCTGGCACGACCTCGAGACCGGCCATCGTCGAAGGCGGCGCAGGGTCCTTCAGCACTGCGACGTCCTCGCCTCTACGGCCGTCGGCGCTTGCGGAACCACAGGCTCCGCTCACAAGTGCGACGCCGAATACGGCGAGGAGGATCGGGCGCGATACAGATCGGAGCACCCGTCACACCACCTCGATGGTGGCAGTGACGTACGGGCGCGTCGGGTCGCGGAGCGGGAACGACCCGGCGGTCTGAGGTGTCCAGGTGAACGAACCTCCCGGCGGGATCTCGGGTGACGAGAACCCTGCTTCCCGCGAGTACACGCCCCGCGTCTGGCTGTCGTTGTTCACGAATCGCACCGGGGTGCCCACGCGGACTCGCGCGTTCGTGGGTTCGATCTGCGGCTGACCCGACTTGTCGCCGTTGATGGTGATCACGAACGCGGGGTCGGCGGTGGTGGTCGTCACACGAGGTGCAGCAGTGGTGGGTGGAGCCGTCGTGGGAGCTGCCGTCGTGGCGACAGTCGCCGGTGGCGCGGTCGTGGCCGCGCCCGCATCGGCGACGGGTGCCGCTGTGGTCGTGGTGTTGAAGTCCTCGAGCTTGCCCTTCAGCGGATCGGTGTCGATCGAAGTGCCGACTTCAGTGTCATCGCTGCATGCAGCACCCACGAAGGCGACGATGAGCAGAAGGACGGTTGATGTGGTGCGACGGATGCTCATCCGACTCTCCCTGAACGGTTGATGGCGGCTTCGGAGCCACCGAGGTAAGCCTGCACGACCCGCTCGTCGTTGAGGACGTCATCAGGCGTGCCCCGCGTGACGAACGTGCCCTGCTCCAGGGCGATGAGCTCGTCGGACACTGCCGAGATCAGCGGCATGTCGTGCTCGATGATGAGGATGCTGCAGCCGGTCTCGAACCGGATGCGGCGCAGAAGTGGAGCGAGGCCCTCTGCTTCGGCCTGGGCGATTCCCGACGAGGGTTCGTCGAGGAGGAGCACCTTCGGCTCGGCAGCGAGGACGCAGGCGATGTCGACGATCCGTCGGAGCCCGGTGGAGAGCTCCTTCACGAACTTGTCGCGATACGACTCGAGGCCCATCAACTCGATGAGCTTCTCGGCCCGCGCCCGAAGACGCCGCTCGGCTCGGCGAGCGCGAGGAGCCGACGCCGCCGACAGGAGCGTGCTCTTGACCTCCAGCCGCTGCTCGAGCGAGATCAGGAGCGTCTCGAAGACCGTCAGGCTGGGGAAGAGCTTCGCGTCCTGGAAGCGGCGTACGAGACCCAGGGCGGCGCGGTCTTCAGGTGACATGCGCGACACGTCCCGTCCTTGCAGGATCACGTTGCCGCTGTCAGGCAGCTGGAACCCGGAGATCAGGTCGAACAGGGTCGTCTTCCCGGATCCGTTCGGTCCGACGAGGCCGAGAACCTCGCCGTCGCGCAGCGTGAGGCTCACGCCGTTGACCGCGGTGACGCCGCCGTAGCGTTTGACGAGGTCGCTCGCCTCGAGCACGACTTGGGCATCGCTCAACTCCAGCTCTCGACGTGAGCGGGTCGCCGCACCGGAACCAGACGCGATCGCGCCGGTTCCCTTGACGTACACCGCCCGCAGGATGTCCGGCCGCCCGAGGAGCACCTCGGTGGCACCGTCGAACTTGACCTCACCCTTCTCCATGAAGATCGCCCGCGTCGCCAGGTTCAGGGCCACGTTCACCGACTGCTCGACGACGATGATCGTGACGCCTCGCCGATGGATCTCGCGGACGACGTCGAGCAGCTGCCCGACCACGGCGGGCGAAAGGCCAAGCGAGAGCTCGTCGATGAGGAGCAGGCGCGGCCGCATCAGGAACGCCTGCGCCAGCGACAGCTGCTGCTGCTCGCCGCCGGACAGGAGGCCGGCCTGCGCGTCGGCGCGCTGTCGCAGCACCGGGAAGATCTCGAAGACCTCTTGGAGCCGGGCCCGGATCTCCGCTGGCGTGAGGTCGTCGGCCAACCAGTTGCCGAGCTCGAGGTTCTCGCGGACGGTGAGGCCAGGGAAGATGCCCTTTCCGCCCGGCATCTGGACAACACCGCGAGCGGCGATCTCGTGCGGCGGCATGTGCGTGATGTCGCGGCCGTCGAACACGATTGCGCCGTTCGACGCCTCCTGCGTCCCGCAGATCGCACGTAGGAGGGTCGATTTCCCGGCTCCGTTCGTGCCGAGCAGCGCGATGATCTCCCCCTCTTCGACGTCGAGGTCGACGTCGAAGAGGACCTGCACGCCCTCGTATGCGACGTCGACGTTCCGGCAGACGAGCAACTTCGTGGATCCTGCCTCCTGCGCGCGGCGCCACTCGTCGGCCGCGACCGCCTTGGCGAACGCGTTGCGGCGGTCGATCTCGAAGAACGATCCGGCTGTTGCGTAGATGGCGGCGGCGATGAGGATGAAGGGGATCGCAGAGAGGAACGTCGTCTCGTAGCCGTACGAGACGAAGATGCTGCGCAGCACCTGGTTGCCGACGAGGATCCCGCTGAGCGCAGCGAGGTTCGTCACCTGAAGTCCTTGCGTCCTGATGTTCGGCGGGATCACCTGGGAGTAGACCGAGCTGAGCGCGGGTCCGACGAGCGCTAGGCCGAACGAGCTCACCGCGCTTGCGACGATGAGGACCCACAGTGGCGGCGACAAGGCCAACCCGACGAGCTGTACCGCTGCGATGAGGTTGAACACGGCGAACACCGACAGGACACGGCCGGGGTTGGTGCGCGAGAAGCGGTCGACGAGGCCACCGCCGTAGACGCCGCCGACGATGGCGACGACTAGCGACGGCAGGCCCGCCAGGGAGATCTCCCACGGGCTCAGGCCGTACTCCTCGGCGTAGAAGAAGAGCACGAACAGCGAGATGAGGCTCGGGAACGAACTGAAGATGTCGGCGATGAAGAGGCGCCGCACCGTCCGCACCGAGAACGTCGTGCGCCAGCCCTCGCCGAACGACAACGGCTCGTCTTCGGCACGCGCGGCGTCATCGCTGGTCCCGACGGTCTTGCGCTCGAAGTACCCGCGGATCGGTTCGCGGAGGACCACGAGCGCAATGAGTCCGGACACGACGATCGGGATGCCGAGGATGAAGAGCGTCCGGGACACGCCCAAGAACTCGATCATCACGCCGACCCCGAAGACGGCGCCGACCTGGGCGAGGCGGCTCGCGGTACCGAGGAAGGCGAACACGCGACCGCGCGCGTCCGGCGGGTAGTAGTCGGCCAGAAGCGAGAACGACGGAACGTCAGCCGCCGTCTGCCCGACCTGCGCTGCGACACGAGGAATTCCGTACGACACGGTGCTGCGCCCGAACCCGGCCATCGCCGCACCGATCCCGTCGACGATCGTCCCGACGGCGAGGAGCGGCACGCGGCGGTGGCGGTCGGCCCACCACCCGAGCGCCAGAGCTACGAACAGGCCGACCCCTGCCACCAGCGATGTGATGTCGATGATCGAGGTGACGCCGATCTCGCCGTTGCTCTCCCGCACGATGAACGGAGCGGCGACTCGGAACGCTTGGGCGTCGAAAATCTGGAACATCGAGATCAGTGCCAGGATGAGAACAGGGCGCATCCCATACGGCGTTCGCCGTAGCTCTGTCACGGACCGAAGGTCGAGCCAGAAGCGACGGAGCAGGCCAATTTTGTCGGCCGGTTGTGTCTCGGCCTTGGGCGCCAGCGCTTCGAGTGCGTCGTGATACGGGGCTTCGATCGCCTCGTCGACGTTCTCCGGTACGTGGTTCTCTGTGGTCGTCACGGCGCGCTTGCTCCCGTAGTCGTCGGCACGGGCTGATCTCCGGTTGCCGTTGCTGCGTTGAGCGCCGCCCGTTCGGCAGATTCCTTCGCCGGCTGCAACCGTTCGAGGATCCGCTCGCCGTGTCCGCGGTACAGGTCGGACTCCATCGTGTAGCGCTGATCGGGCGGAAGCACCGCCAGTCCGTCCGTCGCGGTCGGCTCGCTGAGCGGGATCAACCGGCGTTCGAGGGCGTCCTCGTCGTAGTCCTCGAAGAGGCTCGGAACGACGATCTGGCGGCGCTGTGCGACCAACCGGAGAACGCTGTCACGCGCGGAGAGCAAGAGCGCGTACAGCCCGCCAGGCGAAGCGTACAGAAGGATCAGCGGCAGGATCGGCGTGATGATCCGGACGACGACGTTGTCGCCGGGGAAGAAGTAGGTGAGCAGGTTCCGGTAGCCCGAGCCGATCAGTGCGCCGGCCGGAGCGGCGACTCCACCGAGAACCGTCGTGATGAAGAGCTCGAAGCTCTGTGCCGCGGCGAAGTTCTCCGGGCCGACTCCTCGAGCCTGGTATTGGAGCAGCGCACCGGCGAAGCCGGCGAGGGCCCCCGATGTCATGAACGCATAGAGCTTCATGCGCGTGACCTTGATGGCGAACGACTGCACGTTGGCCTCGTTCTCACGGATGGCGATCAGCAGCCTTCCGAATCGGCTCTTCCGAAGGTTGACGACCACCAGGATCGCTGCCACCAGGCCCGCTAGGCAGAAGAAGTACATCGACCGTTCTTCGTCGAAATCGAGGAACAGGAACTTCGGTCGCTCGACCAATGTCGGCATGTACTGGCGCCCCCAACGCGGGCTCAGCATGAAGGCACTGACGAAGGCGGCGAACGCGAACGTCGTGGCAGCCAGGAACAGCCCGCGGATGCGCAGCGCCGGGAGTCCGATGACGAGCGCCGCAAGAGCGGTGATGGCCGCGCCGAGGGGGATGGTCAGAAAGAACGGCAGCCCCGTCTCGGCGAGCTTGCCGGTGGCCAAAGCCCCGACGCCGACCAGTGCCCACTGCCCCAAGCTGACCTGTCCGGCCCAGCCCGTGAGCACCACCAGCGACAGCGCTGCGATCGCGCTGATCGCGATCGCCGCTCCGAGGCTCTGGAGTCGTACCGGCGCCAGGAAGGGGAACGCAACGACCACGCCGAGCAAGAGCGCGATCAGCAGCCCACGCGTCACCCGGATCCCGGTGATGTCGAGGAGCGGCTTGGGGATCGGGCGCGGCTCCTCTGTCGCCGCCCACGTGCTCGTGGTCGCGTTCTCGAGGCGGAAGAGGTCGCGACGCTGTGCGAGGAGCCCGACGACGACGACCAGGAGGAGGGCCGCCGACGTGTAGACGGCGCCGGTCGCCCGGAAGGTGAAGTTCATCGCGGCGACGAAGACGCCGATCAGCAGCGACACGTACGCCGCCACGGGGATGCTCCGGAAGCGAGCGAGCACGGCGGCCGCCAACGGCGGGAAGAGGAACGCTACGTCGCCGGGAGCGACGCCGGTCGGGTTCCCCGCAAGGCTGTTCGCGATCGCAGTACCCGCCGACAACGTGCCCACCAACGACCAGACGATCGTGCCGAGCGCTCCGGTGCTGATGCCGAGCAACGCCGCTCTCTCCGCGTTTTCGGCAGCGGCACGTACCGCAGCGCCGGTACGGGTGAACCGGAAGAACAATCCGAGCGCGACGAGGAGCACGAGCGCCATCTCGAGCGCGAACACCTCGACGAAACCGAATGCCAGCGGCAGGTCGCCGACCTGGAACCTGAAGCCGGGGAACGGAAGTAGGCGCTCGAGCCGGTCGATCGCCAGGTCCTGTGGGGTCTGCTCGTCGATGCTCGGCAGCCACGGGGCGCGGAAGACGAGCTGGAGCGAGTACACGATGAGCAGCTGCGCACCGATGATCGAGACGACCGTCAGCACCAGGCGAGGCGCGCGTGCGAATCGGCGGCCGAACGCCAGGTCGATGATCGCGCCCGACAGCGCGCCGACCGCCAGCCCGAGGAGGAACGCGAGCGGGAACGGGAAGCCCGGGTGGTACGCGACGAGCGTCACGACCACCAGTGCGGGGCCCACGCCAAGCGCGGCACCTGCGAAGTTGATGATGCGGAAGGTCCGATAGGAGATGACGAGTGCGGCTGCGGTAAGCGCGATCAGAGCCCCGCTGACCAACCCTTGCAACAGGATGGCGAACGGTGTCCCGCGCCCGCCGCCCACGTCGCCCTCCAGCACGAACTGCGTGAAGAAGAGCAGCACCACGGTGAACGCAGCCAGCCGCGCCGCCGTCGCTACGGCGCGGTCGCTGGCACCTCCGCCGCGCATGAGGCGGCCGAGGCGATTCTCAGGCGCGTCACCGACGATGGTGTCGCCTCTCGGCGTCTCATCGGCGGGTGCGCGTGGCGCGTCGTCAGGTGTGTCGCGTACCGGAGTCGTCATCGTGTCGGGTGTTGCGTCAGTCGCCGGAAAGGGGGCCTTGAGGCCGCGGCGCGGGCCTCGTGATCGGGCCCGGTTCGCGCGTCGCGAGGCTGAACTGGTACGCCTCTGCGTTGGTCGCCGTCTCCGGGAGTTCGGGGTTCGGTGGGATGGCGGCGTCGAGCGGCGTGCCGTTCACGGGGAATCGCGGGAGATCCAACTTCGACCGCGTTTCGTAGGTGAGCATGCCGCCCATTCCGGTCGCGATGAAGTAGGTCATGGTCGTCGTGCGTGGCGGTGCGGTGAGACCGTCACGAGGATCGCGAAGCGCCGTCTGCGCGACGACGCGCCACCCCTCCACCTCCTTGCCGCACGCGTCGACACGCGCCCGCTCCTTCACCTCGCCGTAGAGCATGTACGTCGTGCCGTACACGGGATCGACGGAGACGGACTGGAACGTGGAGCCGCCGATCGCCGGCAACGGCAGCAGGAGCACGGGCGTCGCCGGGTTGAACGCGGCTACGACCCGCCCCCCGGTGATGACCTGGCGCGAGACGAGCGAGACGCCGCGATCAGGCTGACCGGCGTAGAAGGTCGGGCCGATGTTGATCGCCGCTACATCCTCGGTGATGCCACCGGACACGACGCGGAACGTGTCGAGCACCACGGTCTCGCCGGAGTACGTCGCCATCTGGTACGTGAAGGTGCGGATGGGTTTGCCGCCCTCCTGTGTCGCCGATTGCGGGTTCGTCGACTCGGTGACCGACGAGACGTTGAACACCACGCGATCGAAGAAGTCGGATGGTGCGACCTCGAAGTGGTCTCGACCCAGCACCGTCGCGGGGCCGGGACGCCACTTGTACGTGCCGACGGTGGGTTGGCGGTCGACATCGACCGGCGCGCTCTCGGGGAACTCGCCGAGGCCGGCTGTGGGGCAGAGGTACTTGGGGGCCTTCGGCGCGGGTGGCAGCGTGAAGGGCGCCGGCCGTGGCAGCGGCGGCGCCTCGGGCAGCTGCTCGAGCCGCTCCACCGGGAGCTGTTCAACGGGCGGCGGAATGAACCCCACCGGCTCCGCAGTTGCCGGGGCCTCCTCGACGCCGAACACGATCTGGGCGTCGAGTGCGACGACCTCCATCCCCGGCGGATCCTGCCTGACGCACCCGGCGGCGAACACCAACGCGGCCAGGGCGACCGCTGCGATCTGCCGGTTAGACCGGCGCAGGAACGGCTGCATGTCGCTTCTCCTCGCGAGTGGGACGGGTCGGTAGCAGGAGCTGGTCAAGCTCCGGTGAGTACGGGTGGCGCACCGAGAGTCGCGACACGGCGGCGAGGCTGCGGACGGTGCCAGGATGTGCGGCAGCCAGCCGGCGACGCAACGACCGTGACAGCTCCTCCGCTGCGAGCGCGCTGTCGGGCGCGATGTCGTGCTGCAGGTCGCCCCACAGCGTACGCGTCACCAGCCACGCGAGCTCCGTGTGCTCGTCGTCGTCGGCGAAGCGATCGAGGAACATGAGCGGCGTGTCGCCCGGGTGGCGGTACCCGAAGTCGGTAGCGACGTCCCGCCACTCCGTATAGGCGAGGGCGATTCGCGCCCGACCGCCGAGCGCCAGCGCAGCCTGGCGACGGGCACTTCGCAGCCTCGACTTCCTGACCAGCGGCCAGAGCACGTAGGCGATCGCCGCCAGAAGGAGGATCACTGCCGCCACGAGAAGGCCGACGAGGATCTGCTGCACGAGAACGCTCGGCGGGTCGGTCGCAATGGGGACGAAGAGCTTGATCGCCAACTCGTTGCTCGGTGCGACGTCGGCGTCCTGTCGCTGCTCGTTGGGCTTTGTGCCGACCGTCGGCTGCGCTCTGGCGGGGTTCCGGACGATCGGGAGCCACTGGTAGCTCGGGAAGTACACCTCGACGAAGGTGGCGCCGTTCTTCGGACGGCACTCCTGCTGCTCGCCCACGACTTCGCACCGGTCGTAGCCGAACCCGATGCGGCTCGGCACGTCTGCCCACCGCGACAGCAGCGCGAGCGTGGCGACCATCTCGTACGGCGTCGCCTTCTTCTGCTCGATGATCTCGTCTACGCGTTCGACCGGCAGGTCGACGGGGACGCCGAGTCCGGTGACGGTCACGTTGTCGTAGATCCAGTCGCGAAGGAACGCGAACTGGGTCCAACGATCCGGACCGGCAGCGAAGGCCTGCCGCAACAGGTCCTGCGCCCCGGGCGGTGCCGGCGGAGCATCGAGGAAGTCCTCGATCTCCTCGGGTAGCGCGCGGTTGTCGTTGCGCAGCTGGTCGAGGGTCGGGAACGACGGAGCGGTTGTCACGTACGTCAGCCCCGGGGTGACCTGCCCGTTGACGACGCGAAGCGTCTGCGACCTCTGGTCGAAGTTGATCTGCGGACCGCGGTACTGGACCTTCTGCGTCCCGGGCAGCACGGGTAGCACCGCGCCCGTGAGACCGGCGGTGGTGAACTGCGCGGCCACTGCGTCTTCCCGGCCGGTGTCGGCGACGACGCCCGACTCACCGATTTCCTCGAAGCGGGTCGACGCAAAGGGCGGCGTACGCCAGGCGCCGTCCTTGTAGACGTCGAGAACCCCGGTCCGCCACTGCGTGTTGAAGTCGGCCTTCACGGTGAACAACACGCGATCGGGGACCTCGGACAGCGGCACCGTCTTCGGGCGCTGAGGCTCCTGCGTGGGGTCGATGATCGGCTTCGGAAAGAGCACGTTCGCCTGCGCGAGGAGAGCGAGGAGCACCGTGATGACGACAACGAAGACGAGTCCTTTGCCCGCTCGGCGGAGCTCGTAGGAGAGAGGCGGTCGCTCGCTTTCCTCGCGGATCACCGTCGCCGTCGAGACGATTCCCAGCCCAAGCGCGAACAGAGCGAGCGCCGCGATGCCCGACGGAATCTGTGCGGCGGTCGGAACCGAGATGCCGGCGATGGCGGTCACCGGCAGCGGGATGATCAGCCCGAGCGGGGCCTTCTTCAACACGATCGCGACCCATGCCGCCGAGAAACCGAGGAACCCCAGGATCGCGCCGATGATGAACTGCCATCCCGGGTTCAGCGGAACCGGCGGGCGGAGCACGTCGCGAGACGAGGCAGCGTCCATCGCGAGCTTCCCGAACCGAGTGACCGTGTCGACGCCGCTAGGGACGACCATCGCGAACGCGATCGTGAACAGCCCCAGGACGATGGTGATGTAGGTGCCGGCGGTGCTCTTGACGCGGGAGGCGACCACCGCGAGGCCGACGCCGAGAATTCCTGCGACTGCGGCGTACACCCGAGCTGCCGGCCCCGAGAAGATGCCGCCGACCATGATCGCTGCCGCGATCGTCGGGAACGCGACCGCGATCGCCAAGCGAATCGGCGAGCGTTCGGGTTCCGCCTCCTCGAGGTCACCATCGTCGATGCCTGCCGCGGCTTCGTCGAGGTCCTGCTCGACGCGACCCGCTTCCTCGTCGAGGTGTTCTCCGGCCTGGCGCTCGATGTCGAGAAGCGTCATCCGACCGAAGCTCCTGACTGGTAGAGAGCGGTCTTGAGGTCGTCGCCCGGGTGGATGCCGATGACCTGGCAGCCGAGGGCGGCCGCCCTCGCGACGGTGAACGTATCTTCGTCATCCCACAGCAGCGCGATCACGAGCACCGATACGCCGGTGTTGAGGAACAGCCGCAGTTGCGCCGCTTCCAGCTCCCCGAGCCGCGGGGTGACCAGCACGTTGTGCGCGTCACGCTGTGGGTTGGCGATCAGCCGGTGGATCGCCTTCGTCAACGGTTCGCGATCGGTGTCGACGCGGGCTAGCGAGTCGAGGATCTCCGTCTGTGCGCGTGTCCCTCGCTGAGGGCGCACCAGCGGGCCGCCGTTCACCTCGAGCCGGACCTCGTAGTTGTCGCGGAGATGCCGAACAGCGAGCGATGCGGCGACGCGCACTCCCGTTTCGAAGCTCTCCGACAGATCCTCCGCTTCCCGCGAGTGGTTCGTGCGATCCGTGTCGAGAATGATCGTGATCCGGTCGGTGATGCCCTGCTCCGCGTCCCAGACCATCGTCTTCCCGGTACGCGCAGAAGCGCGCCACACGATGCGGCGGACGTCGTCGCCAGGCACGTACTCGCGCATCCCATAGAACTCCATACCGGACGGCCACGGCCGGCTCACCGGCGGACGGATCGGCGGGTCCTCGTGGGCACGGGTCAAGGCGCGGTCGGACACCACCTCGATGCGCGGATGCACCAACAGCTCGAAGGGCTCGGCGACGACCGTCTCACGCTTGAACAGCCCCAGTGGGTCTTGCGCGACGGCCACGAGCGGACCGACGCGATACACGCCGCGGCGCGTGCATCGCAGTCCATATCGGTGCTCGACGATCTCGCCCTTCGACAGCTTCGTCACCGGCACCTTCACCGTGCGGCCGAGTCGCTCCGGGACTCGCTCCTCGAGCATGAAGGTCGTGACACGTCGCCGCGCCTCCATCGTGAGGGTCACGTCGAACCGGTCGCCCTCTCGGCCCCGCGGGAAGAGGCCCTCGCGCTCGCCCTTCAACTTCAGGTTGCGTGGAGCGATCGCGACGCTCATCGCGAAGATCAGGAGCGCCCCGTACGCGAACAGGTACATCGCAGTGCCCGCGATCACACGAGCGACGATCCACAACGACACGGCGGCGAGCAGCGCGGTCGCGCCGAGCGCGGTCACGCCGAACTTGCGCTGCCACTCGTCGAGGCGCCGCCGAACAGCGCGGGGCCCCAACGCGTCTCGGACACGGTCGAACCTCGCCTGGGCGCGGCGGGCCGCGCTCGTGGTCTGGCCGGGCGTGCGCCGGTCGATGTCGACGGTCGCCGTCATCTCAGCCGGCGAAGCCCTCGGAACCCTGCGCCGTCACCATCGGGGTCTTGACGGTTGCCGCGATCCGTTCCAGCACTCCCTCGGCGGTCTCGCCGCGCAGCATGGCTTCAGGCTGCAGGATCAACCGGTGGTTCAGCACCGGAACGAGCACGGTGCGCACATCGTCCGGGTAGACGTCTTCGCGCCCGTCGCTCGCAGCGAGGGCACGCGCGGCCTTCAGCAGGGCGATCGATGCGCGAGGCGACCCGCCGACGGCGACGGCGGCATCGTTCCGAGTGGCGTGAACGAGGTCGACGATGTAGAGACCGACCTCCGGCGCGACCTTCACGGTGCCTGCGTACCGGATCATGTCCTGTACCACTACGGGATCGATGACGCCCGTGAGCTCGTCGATCGGCATTGTGACGGAGTTGTCGAACATCACCTCGAGTTCGTGCTCCCGAGCGAGGTACCCCATCGACAGGCGGAAGAGGAAGCGGTCGAGCTGCGCCTCGGGCAGCGGGAAGGTGCCCGCCTGCTCGACCGGGTTCTGCGTCGCGATCACGAAGAACGGACGAGGGAGGTCGTAGGTGCGACCGTCAGCGGAGACCCGCCGCTCGGCCATCGCCTCGAGGAGCGCCGACTGCGTCTTCGGCGTCGCCCGGTTGATCTCGTCGGCGAGAAGGATGTTGGTGAAGACCGGCCCAGGCCGGAACTCGAACTCGCCGTTCCGCTGATCGAAGATCGAGGACCCGGTGATGTCGCCGGGCAGCATGTCGGGCGTGCACTGGATGCGCTGCGTTGTCGCGTTCATCGACTGCGCCAGCGCTCGGGCGAGCATCGACTTACCCGTGCCGGGAAGGTCTTCGAAGAGCACGTGGCCCTCGCACATGATGGCTACGGCGGCGAGGCGGACGATGTCGCTCTTGCCCTTGATCACCGTCTCGATGTTCGCCACGAACGAGTCGAAGTTCTCCTTGAACGTGGCGGCATCCATTCCCGCGCTTCTTCGAGACGAGCGTCGGGTAGTGGTCTGCGGGCGGGTCGTGGCGGCCATCGTCGGCGTACCTCCGGGGGGTGATCGTGAGGGTGTGGCACGGCGGGCCAAGCTCCGCGGCGCTTCAAGGCTGAATTCGACATGCGACAGCGACGTCCTGCTCAGGACCTCCACGTCGTGGTGTCGGAGCGGTCGCGTTCGCGAGGAAGGACCTGGCGCCCCGGGCGGCGAACATGTCCCCTGGCATGGCTACTGCTGTCGCCCCGACCCCCGCCGCACTCGATGCAGATTCACGAAGCGACGCCGCGCGCCGGTACCCGCCGCTGCTCTTCCTCGTCGTCGCCATCGGTCTCGCGCTCGCTGTGCTTCCCAGCGCGCTCACGTTGCCGCAGTCCAACCCCACGCAGACGGTTGAGATCGCGCCGGTCCCGCCGGATGACGACGTACCGCCGCAGCCTGGCAACTTGTCGACGCTCGCACTGGGTGAGTCCGAGAGCGTGCAGGGCGGCGGAGCGCTCGGCGGCGACGAGGCGCAACTCCCCGACCTGCCTCCGCCTCCGCCTCCTCCCGCTGCACCGCTGGGCGGCCAGGGCAAGACCCAGGCAACCAAGAGGTGCGCGCAGACGTCGCAAGGTCTTCGTCAGACGGAGGACATCACGTC
Source organism: Acidimicrobiales bacterium (assembly GCA_035540495.1). GTDB lineage: Bacteria > Actinomycetota > Acidimicrobiia > Acidimicrobiales > CADCTF01 > DASVEG01. The sequence goes on along the minus strand of DATLGL010000035.1, from coordinate 80,960 downwards.
GCCCCCGTGCGTCGCGTTCTTCGAGGGCGACAACGGTGGTGCCACCTATCAGGGTGTCACCGACAAAGAGATCAAGATCCTGATCTACGCAGAAGGCGGCATCATCTCGACGCCGACGGCGCGAGGCACCGACAACTTCGCTTCGAACACCCTCATCGACCTCGATGCGCCGCCGCAGGCGAACGAAACCGGTGACGTCATCACGCTTCGGTCGTGGTTCCAGTACTTCAACGACCGCTACCAGCTCTACGGCCGCCGCGCGCACGGTTACATCTACTACTCGTCCGGCAGCCCGTGGTCGCAGCAGCAGCGGCAGGCGGATGCGGCTCAGGCCTTCTCCCTGGTGAAGCCGTTCGCGACGGTGTCGTTCGCGAGTTACGGCGGGAGCCCCGACGCCTACCTGCGTTACATGGCACAGCGGGGCGTCCTCAACTTCGGCTCTGTGCAAGGGCGCCCGCAGGCCTTCTTCCAGCAGTTCCCGAAGCTCATCTGGGGCTATCCGCCGTCGCTCGAGCAGCAGTCGAAGCTGTACGCCGACTACATCTGCACGAAGGTCGCGAATCGGCCGGCTGGTGGCGCGGGAGGCGCGCTCGCGAACCAGCCACGCAAGTACGGGCTGATCTACACCAGCGACGCGAACTACCCGAACCTGCAGGCGGCCAAAGCCGAGGTCGTCAGGCTCCTCAAGGACAGGTGCGGCATCACCTTCGCCGACGAGGCGACGTACCCGAACAACGGGTTCGCCATCGATCCGGTGACCGATCCGACGTACGCGAACGAGGCGATGGCACGATTCTCCCAGAAGGGGATCACGACCATCATCTGGCCAGGCGGGATCGAGACGAACTTCTCCGTCGCCGCCTCCCGAACGATCCCCGCGCCGTATCAGCCCGAGTGGTTCCTGATGGGCGACGGTCAGAACGACGCAGCCGGGTATGCGGTCGTGCAGGAGCAGTCGACGTGGGAGCGGGCGTGGGTCGTTACGCCTCGGACGAAGTTCAAGGACCTCGAGACGGAGATCTGCTACCAGCAGTACCGCTCGGTCGACCGCGTCGCCCAGAACAGCGACGTGCAGAACTTCGCGTGCGAGCAGTACAACGACCTTCGCCAGCTGTTCAGCGGGATCCAGGTCGCCGGTCCGCGGCTCGGCCCGACCTCGATCGATCGTGGATACCATGCGATCCCTGCAGTGGAGTCGCCTGATCCTCGGGTTGCGGCCTGCTTCTACGAGCCGGGCGACTACACGTGTGTGAAGGATGCCCAAGCGATGTGGTACGACCCGCGGGGGCAGGTCTCGAGTCAGCAGCAGCCGGGGTGCTGGCGGATGGTGAACAATGCGTCACGGCACATCTTCGGAAAGTGGCCAACGACCGCACCGCAAGAGGACAAGAAGCCGGGAGTCGACGAGTGCAACGAGTACGACACGTCGCAGAACATCAACAACGACCCGGACAACACGGGATGATGACGCGTCACGCGTCGACCCGCCGGCCTGCGCGCGGCTGGATGGTTCTCGGCGTAGCGATGTACGCGGCGGTGATGCTCCTCGGGGCGCTGCCTGCAGACGCGCAGACGAAGCCCGAGGTGTTCCTCGGCCTCGATCAGCAGGCGGTGATAAACGAGCGGTTCTTGCCGGTCCCGGGGTACGCGCTGTCCCGCCGGGCAGAAGCCGCACCAACACCCGAGAACTGCAAGACGGGCGGCACCGCCGACGTCTACTGCCACCTCTACAAGGTGAACCTCGACGTGCCGGCCGGCGTCAAGGAACGTGGCGGTTACCTCATGAACGCCAGCCTCGAGTGGGATCGCGGTCAGGAGATCACGAACGCGCCGAACTTCGGCTCGCTCGGGCAGCGTCAGCTCATCATGAGGATCTACGAGGAGCCGAAGTATCGCGACCCCGAGACCAACGCTGAGACCTTCACCGCGGCGTCGGGCCTGAACAGCCAGTCTCCGACGGTGCTCGGCGTGGTCGACCCGGTGAAGCCCTTCTACTGGGTGCTCGTCGCCATCTATGTCAGCGACTCGCCGATCGACTACAAGCTGACGCTCAGCCTCACGGACCTCGTCGGCGAGGGCCCGCCGGTCGACCTAAGCGCCGAAGAAGAGCTTCCGCCGGTGTTCGTAGGGGCTCCGTCGAAGCCTGCACCGGCGCCATCCGTCGCCACGACGCCCGTCGTCGTGGGTCCCGAACCGAAGGTCAGTATCACCGGGACTCCCGCGCCCCCGGCTCTGCCTTCGTTGCCCGGTCTGGGCGCCCCGGATTTCGCGCTAGACACGATCGGTGGAAGTGCTCTCGGCGAGGACGACCTCCAGGAGATCGTCCTGGCGCGAGGGCCGCGGCCGCTGCCGCCGGCGGGAGACCCGAACGCAGCGTGGCTTGCGTTCTGGCTCATCGTCGCGCCGTTGCTCGCGCTGGCGTTCCCGCTCGGGTTCGTGTGGCGGCGGCGCCGGGAAGAGGCCGTCGCCTGATTGGGCGCGTCGATGACCGACCCGTCGCCGCTTCGACCGACGTCGCGCGGCGGGAGGCGTGGCGGGAGACCTGAGTACAGCGAATTGACCGACCTCGCGGCCGCGGCGGCGACTCACGCTCGCGACCGCCTCGAGCGAGAAGCTGCGGAACGAGATCGCAAGCACCGCCGTCGGCTGGTGGCTGGGGCTGCCATCGCCACGGTGGCAGCCTTGATCATCGGTACGGTCGTGGCGTTTGCGACGGTCGATCGCGAGACGACCACTGCGGCCCCTGAGGTGGTACGCCCGTTCGATGCTCTCGGGGCAAGTGGAGTGGGTGTGCCCGGCGCGGTCGCGGCGTCGTTCAGCCCGAACGGGACGCAGCTGGCGGTCCGGCGTGGCGGTGGGTCCCTCGGCATCGCCAAGGGCGGCCAGTTCCAGCCGATAGTCCCGGCCGAAACGCAGATCGTCGCCTTCGCGTGGTTCGGCACGTCTCGTCTGCTGGTGCAAGAAGGACCCGTCGCAACCGGGCAACTGGCGATCGTCGGCGTCGACGGCACCGATCATGGTGCGATTCGCCTCGACCCTGACGTGTCGCCAGGCAACGGGATCGGAGTATCACCCGACGGTGCGCTCGCCGTGCTCAGTTCGTTCGGGGACGCGACCTTCGGCGGCGAGCCGATTCCCGTCGACCTATGGCTCGTTGATCTCCGCAGTGGCGCCACGCGGCGGCTCAGCGAGACGCCGGGCGACGTCGAGGGCGACCCGCTGTTCCTCGACGCTGAAACCGTCATAGCGATGCGCCGCGCCGGCCCCGGTGATGTGGCGGTGATCGCGATAGACGTAACAACGGGTTCGGTGAAGACGCTTGCGGTCGCAGGACCAGCGTCGCGAATCATCGGCACCGTGGGGGGCGGCGGCTCCAGCGAGGTCGCCTGGACCGACGGCTCGACCGTGAAAGCGACCGCCCGCAGCGGCCGTACGCGAGTGCTCGCACGGGCTCCCGCCGGCGCATCGATCGTCGCGATCGATCCCGCCGGGCAGCGGCTGATCGTGCGCGACACGAGCGAGAACGGCGCGGACACGCAGCTGCGCCTCGTCGAGATCTAACGGCGACTACCGCGCCTTGTCGAGGAACTCGGCCCGCCGCACGACCACGCGGGTGAGGCGGCCCGCAGCGACGAGTCCGCACTCGTCGGTGACGCTGACGGTGAAGACGAGTCGCCTGCCCTCGATCTTCTCGAGCGTGGCCTCCGCGAACACCTTCGAGCCCACCTTCACCGGCGCGAGGTGGTCGAGCTGGGCCCGCATCCCGACGGTGGTCTCGTCGGCGCCGAGCGACTCGACGATCGCCCGGCAGCAGGCCTCCTCGGCCAGCGCCAGGATGCGCGGCGTGCCGAGCACCGAGACGTCGCCCGAGCCGAGCGCGACCGCGGTGTCGTCGTCGGTGACGACAAGGTCGACCGCGGCGGTTGCCCCGGGCTGCGCAGGCATCGAAGCAGCGTAGGTCGAAGTACCGTCGAACCGGCAACGGGGCTGACAGGAGTGAGCGTGATCGAAGAAGGCGTGTTGCAGCGAGTGCTCGGCGCGGCGCTGCGCAGCGGGGGCGAGTGGGCGGAGGTCTTCGTGGAGGACCGGAGGTCGTCCACGGCGGTTCTCGACGACGGGAAGGTCGAGCGGGTGACGTCGGGGCGCGACCGCGGCGCGGGCATCCGGGTCGTGGTCGGGGAGACGACCGGTTTCGCTCACACCGCCGACCTGAGCGAGCAGGGGCTGCGTGACGCGGCAGAGGCCGCGGCGGCAGCGGCGAGGGGCGGCGGTGGCGGCACCAAGACGGTGGCGCTCACGCGACGCCACGTCGAGCCTGCGGGGCGGGTCGAGATCAACCCGGAGGACGTGGCGAAGCGCGACAAGGTCGCCCTCCTGCTGCGGGCCAACGACGCCGCCCGAGCGAAGAGCGACGCGATCCGCCAGGTCAGCGGCGCCTACCAGGACGGCCGCCGCCGGATCCTGGTCGCCAACAGCGACGGCCTTCTCGCGGAAGACGACCAGATCCGCACCCTCTTCAACGTCACCGCCGTCGCCACCGGCGACACCGGGATGCAGACCGGCTACAAGTCGATCGGTGTCACCAAGGGCTTCGAGGTCTTCAAGGAGGTCTCGGTCGAGGAGCTGGCCGAAGACGCCGCTCGCCAGGCGCTGGTGAAGCTGAGCGCTCGTCCCGCTCCATCCGGCGAAGTCACGGTGGTGATCCCCTCCGGCACCGGCGGGGTCCTCTTCCACGAGGCGTGCGGCCACGGCCTCGAGGCCGACCTCGTGCAGAAGGAGACGTCGGTGTACCGCGGCAAGGTGGGAGAGCTCGTCGCCAGCCCGCTCGTAACCCTCGTCGACGAGCCCATCGAGTTCGAGTGGGGCAACTACGCGATCGACGACGAAGGCCACCCGGCCCAGCGAAGCGTCCTGATCCAGGACGGCGTCCTCACCGACTACATGTGGGACTGGCTGCGGGCCCGCAAGGAAGGCCGTGAGCAGTCGGGCAACGGCCGGCGTCAGACCTACCAGCACCTGCCGATGGTCCGCATGACGAACACGTCGGTGAGCAACGGCACGGAAGACCCGGCCGACATCATCCGCGACACGCCCTCCGGCGTCTACATCGCCGCCCTCGGCGGCGGGCAGGTGAACACCGCCACCGGCGACTTCGTCTTCGGCATGAACGAGGCGTACCTCATCGAGAACGGCGAGATCACCGAGCCGCTGCGCACGGCGAACCTCATCGGCAACGGCCCGGAGGTCCTCCGCAACATCGACGTCCTCGGCAACGACTGGGAGATCGGCCGTCCGGGCATGTGCGGCAAGGACGGCCAGTCCGTCCCCGTCGGCCACGGCAACCCGACTCTACGGGTGACGAAGATGACCGTCGGAGGCACCGCCGGTGCCTGAGTCGACGACCACCAGCAAGCCTGATCTCCTCGATTTCGCCACCCGCGTCGCCGGGTGGGCGAACGACGGCGAGCAGCTCGACGTGTACGTCGCCCGCGGCCGCGACACCGAGGTCCGGGTCTACAAGGGTGAGATCGAGCAGCTGTCGACGGCCGACGCCGAGGGCGTCGGCATCCGGGTCGTCAAGGACGGCCGCACCGGTTTCGCCTACGCCGGCACCCTCGACGACGACGCCGTGGCCGAAGCGCTCGCCGACGCCCGCGACAACGCGGAGTTCGGCACGCCCGACGAGTTCGCCGGTGTCGCATCGCCGGACGGCGTCGAAGCACGGGACATCGACCCCTACGACCCCGACATCGAGTCGTTCCCGACCGACAAGAAGATCGAGCTCGCGCTCGAGCTCGAGCGGATGGTGAACGGCGCCGACGAGCGCATCGCCGGCGCACGGGTGATCGCCTACGGCGACGAGTTCGTCGAGCGCGCGGTTGCCACCAGCCTCGGCGTGTCGAACTGGTCGCGCCGCAGCGCGGCGTCGGTGCAGGCGTACGTGATCGCCCGCGACGGCGACGATACCCAGACCGGCGGCGGCTACTCCGCCGGGCGCTCGGCCACCACGCTCGACCTCGAGCGGGCCGCGAACGACGCGGTCGAGCACGCCATCCGGATGCTCGGCGCGACGAAGCCGAAGTCGGCCAAGGTGGTCGCGGTGCTCGAACCGTCGATCGCCGCGACGTTCCTCGGCCTCGTCGGCGGCACCCTCGCCGGATCCGCGGTGCTGAAGGGCCGCTCGCTGTTCGCGGACCGCGTGGGCGAGGAGGTGGCGGCGCCGGCGATCACCTTGATCGAAGACCCGACGCTGCCCGAGGCGTGGGGCGCGACGAAGTTCGACGGCGAGGGCCTCGCCACCCGCCCGGTCACGCTGATCGACAACGGCGTCCTGCAGGGCTACCTGTACGACACCTACTCCGCCCGACGGGCCGGCACCGCACCGACCGGGTCCGGCGTGCGAGGCGGTTTCAAGGGAACCCCGGGCGTCGGTCATCGAGCGCTGCGACTCGTCCCCGGCGAGCGATCGCAGGAGGAGATCATCAAGGGGATCGACGACGGGGTGCTCGTCCAGTCGGTGTCGGGCCTCCACTCGGGGGTCAATCCCGTCAGCGGTGACTTCTCGGTCGGCGCCACCGGCATCCGCATCCGCAACGGCGAGCTGGCGGAGCCGATCCGCGAGTTCACCATCGGGTCGACCATCCAGCGCATGCTCAAGGGGATCACCGCCGTCGGCAACGACCTCGAGTGGATGGCCGGTTCGTCCGCGCACATCACCCTCGCGATGTCCGACATCTCCCTCGCCGGCATCTGAACAACCGGTCGAGGGATTGAAGAAGGCCAGTCAGCGGGTACGCCCGGCGGCGTGCCGCCCTCGCTGGCTGACGTCGAGCGCGTAGCTCGGGAGACCTTCGGCTTCGACGCGCTCCGTCCGGGGCAGTCGGAGGCGATCACGTCCGTGCTCGCGGGGCGCGACACGCTCGCTGTGCTGCCCACCGGGTCGGGCAAGTCCGCGATCTACCAGATCCCGGCCATGCTGCTCGACGGGCCGACGATCGTGATCTCGCCGCTGATCGCCCTCCAGCGCGATCAGGTCGCCGCCCTCACCGGCGTGGCCGGCGACAAGGCCGCGGCCAGTGCCAACTCGACGCTGAACACGACGGCTCGTCGCGCCGCGCTCGAAGGCGTGCGGGCGGGCGACGTCGAGTTCCTCTTCCTCGCCCCGGAGCAGCTCAAGAAGGACGACGTGCTCGAGACGTTGCGCGCGGTGAAGCCGTCGCTGTTCGTCGTCGACGAGGCCCACTGCATCAGCGGCTGGGGCCACGACTTCCGCCCCGACTACCTCCTGCTCGATTCGGTGATCGAGGACCTGGGCCATCCCACGGTGCTCGCGCTGACGGCGACTGCCGCGCCTCCGGTGCGGTCGGAGATCGTCGAACGGCTGAACATGCGCGACGCGTCCGTCGTCGTCCGCGGGTTCGACCGACCGAACATCACGTTGCACGTCGAGTCGTTCCTCGAGGAGAAGGACAAGCGGAAGGCGCTGATCGAGCGGTGCAAGAGCACGGGCGGCCCCGGCATCGTGTACGCCGCGACCCGCAAGGGCGCCGAGGAGCTCGCCGCCGAGCTCGCCGAGCAGGGTCTCCGCGCCGCGTACTACCACGCGGGGATGCCGGCGAAGGAGCGTGACGGGACCCACGAGGCGTTCGTCAACGACGACCTCGACGTGGTGGTGGCGACCACGGCGTTCGGGATGGGGATCGACAAGCCGAACGTCCGCTACGTGTACCACCACGCGATCAGCGAATCGCTCGACGCCTACTACCAGGAGATCGGTCGCGCCGGTCGAGACGGAGACCCGGCCGAGGCCGTCCTCTTCTTCCGCATCGAAGACCTCGGCCTGCGCCGGTTCTTCGCCGGTGGTGGCGAGCTCGGCGCCGACACGCTCCTCGGCGTGGCGGTCGCGGTGGCCCGCAACGACGAGCCGATCGAGGTCGGGAAGCTGGCCGAGGTCACCGGCCTGTCCGAGACGCGCCTCACGAGCGCGCTCAACCGCTTGGAGGAGGCGGGCGCGGTCGAGGTGCTGCCTGGCGGCGAGGTGCAGGCCGCGCCCGACGTCCATCCCGTCGACGCCGCCGAGGAGGCCGCGAAGAACGAGGAGTCGCGCGGCAAGATCGAGCAGTCGCGCGTGGAGATGATCCGCAGCTACGCGGAATCGAGGTCGTGCCGAAGGGAGTACCTCCTCAACTACTTCGGCGAGCAGATCGGCGGCCCGTGCGGCAACTGCGACAACTGCTTCGACGACGCAGGCGACATCCCCGACGACGCCGACGACTTCGACACCGCGATCGTTCCGTTCGCTCCCGACCAGCGGGTCGTGCACTCGACGTGGGGCGAGGGCCTCCTCGTGCGGGCAGACGCGGACACGATCACCGTGCTGTTCGACGACGTCGGCTACAAGACGCTCTCCCTCAAGCTGGTGATCGACTCCGACCTCTTGCGGGCCGCCGGTTAGCCTCGCCGCTCGTGTCCGACGACGCCGCCGCGCAGCCACCGCCAGCGGCGACGCGTCATCCGCACCTCGCCGACCCGTTGCCGGAGGGGTGGGTACGGGTCGACATGCACATGCACACGATGTGGTCCGGTGACGCCACGACGACCCCTGACGAACTGCGCGAGGCGGTCGTCGAGAGCCGGATCGATGTCCTCTGCATCACCGACCACAACGCGATCAACGGAGCGGTGAAGCTGGCCGACGACCTCGGCTGTCGGGTGATCGTCGGGGAGGAGATCCGCTCCGGGCCGGGTGAGATCATCGGCCTGTTCCTGACGGAGCGGGTCCCCCTGGGGTTGAAGGCGCCCGAGGCGGTCGCTCGCATCAAGGACCAGGTCGGGCTCGTCTACATCCCTCATCCCTTCGACCCGATGCGTCACTGCCTGCACGAAGACGCGCTGTACGACCTCGCCCGCAGCGGTTCCATCGACGCGGTCGAGGTGCTGAACGCCAAGGTGTCCCTCAGCAGCCTCAACCAGCGGGCGGCCGACTTCGCCGAGGAGTTCGACCTCGCGGCCGGCGCGGGCAGTGACGCCCACGAACCGTCGGCGGTCGGCGCGGCGTTCGTCGAGATGCCCGACTTCGACGACGGCGACCCGCAGTCGTTCCTCGCCTCGCTCCGCCAGGGGAGGGTGGTCGGCCATCACTACGACGCGCCGCGCCGGTGGCGTCCGCGAGTGGTTCCCAGCACCAAGGCCCTGTGAGCGTCCTTCAGGCGATCATCCTCGGGATCGTGCAGGGGCTCTCGGAGTTCCTGCCGATCTCGTCGTCGGGCCACCTCAACCTGGTCCCGTGGTTCTTCGGGTGGGAGGAGCTCGACCCGAACGTCGACCTCACGTTCGACGTCGCGCTGCACATCGGGACGTTCGTCGGCGCGCTGATCTACTTCCGCGAGGACGTGGCGCGGATCGTCGGAGCCGCGCTCCGGGTGGTGCGCAAGCGGGCGATCGACGACGACGACGAACGGCTCGCCATGCTGCTCATCGTCGCTTCCCTTCCCGCGGCGACGATCGGCGCGGTCCTCGACAGCGTCCTCGAAGGCAAGTACGGGCCGATCTGGGTGATCGGCGTCATGCTGATCGTGTTCGGCATCGTCCTGTACTGGGCCGACCGGCTGCCCGAGCGGAAGAACGTCTCCCAGTTCCGCACGCGGGACGCACTCGCGATGGGGTTCGCTCAGGCGGTGGCGCTGCAGCCCGGTGTGTCCCGGTCGGGTGCGACCATCTCGATGGGGCGCTACCTCGGGTTCGACCGCGACGCCGCGGCACGCATCTCGTTCCTGATGAGCCTGCCGATCACCGGCGGCGCGGCCACCTACAAGATGGCCGACATGCTGACGAGCACCGGCATGCCGGAGGGCTTCGCCGCCCCGTTCGCGTGGGGCATCCTCGCGTCGGGGATCACCGGCTTCCTCGCCGTCTGGGGACTGCTCCGCCTCGTTCGGACCCGCTCGTTCGCCCCGTTCGTCTACTACCGGATCGTGCTCGGGATCGTCGTCATCGCGGTGGCGGCGCTGCGGTGAGCGCCAGCACGACCGTTCCGGCCACGGCCGCGTAGGCGACACGGCCCGCATCCGCTGCGGGCACCGCGACGGTCACCATCCCGTCGTCCTCCCGCACCGCCACGACGATCCCCTCGGCGGTGGTGACGTCATCGACCGCGGTCACGTCGAGCACGTCGACCGCGTCGCCCGGCGCCACGTCGGGATGCGCGCCACTTCCTGGTGATGGCACCGCGATGGCGCGCCAGCCGTCTGGCACCAGGTCGGACGACACGCGCGCCTCGACGACGACCTCCCCGGCGACCAGCGGAGCCACCGCGACCCGCCCCACCGGCGCCCGTAGCAGCGCGCCCTTCGGCAACAACTGCCGTGGCCGCTCGACCCGTTCGACGTCTCCGGCGTCGATCACGCTGCCGGGCGCGAGGTCGCGGCGGAGGACGTCGACCGCCACCATGTCCCCCCATCGATCTCGCGCTGCGGCGGCCGCCGCCAGGAGGTTGGCGGTGACCGCGCCGGCCAGACCGGCAGCGGTGAACGCGGCGACGGCCGTGACGAGCGTCGACCGGCGGACGCGCGCGAACGTGAGCGCGAGGCGGCTCCGGCGGACCCGGCGGACACGCCGGGCGCGGCTTCTCAGGGGCACAAGAACCTCCGGATCGGGAGGTGGACTCGGCGGGGGAAGCCGGCAGCGACGCTACCGCCGAGCGGCGGCAGCGTCGAGGGTCAGGATGCCGCGGCGGTGGTGCTGCTCGAGCTGCTCGAGCTGCTGGAGCCCGAGCTGTTGGAACCCGAGCTGCTGGAGGCCGACGACGATTCCGACTTGGAGGAGCCGCTCGAGGAGTCGGAGCTCGACGACTTCTCGGAGGAGCTCGACGACCCAGACCCGGAACGGCTGTCGGTCTTGTAGAAGCCCGATCCCTTGAAGGTGATGCCGATGGGGGAGAAGACCTTTCGCAGCTCACCCTTGCACGACGGGCACTCCGTCAGCGGGTCGTCCTTGAACGACTGGACGACCTCGAGGTGCTCTCCGCAGCTGCGGCACGCGTATTCGTACGTGGGCATTCGACGACCATCCCGAACTCGAAGGAGGTGAAGGTGGCGGTGGATTAGCACTCGACCGCTGCGAGTGCCAAGTGTAGCCCCCATCGGGTGGGTCGTACCATGGGACGCCTGACTCTCCGCCGCCGGCTCACGCTCCTCGTCGCGCTCGCGATCGTCGTCCCCATCACGGTGGTCGGCGTCATGGTCGTGAACCTGATCGGCAACCAGGGCGAAGCGCGCGCCTTCGACCGGGCCCGCATCACGTCGGCGTTCGCGGTCACCTCGATCGCAGCCGAGCAGCAGCGACTGGCCGACCGGGCCGCCATCGTCGCCAACGATGCGGCCGTTCGCGACGCCATGGCCGAGGGAGCGGAGGCGATCGAGGGCGCGCTTCGCGGCGTCGCCGAATCCGTCGACGTCGACGCGATAGCGATCACGACCACAGGGGGCGAGCTCGTCGGAGGCGTCCGCAGACAGGCGCAGTTCGCGTCGGATGTCGAGATGCCACCGCTCGAGGAGCTGACCGGCACCTCGGCCGTCGCGCTCAGCGCGTCCGCAGAAGGCGACGTCGGCGTCGTCCACGCGTCGCGCTGGCTCGATGCCCGCTACCTGGCGACGCTCGCTCGGTCGGAGAACGTCGCCTACACCGTCGTCTCGAGCGACCGTGAGCTGATCGCGTCGACGCTCGGCGCCAGCACGTCGCTTCCTGCTCGAAGCCTCGACGAGCGGAGCGAGTTCACGGCCAGCCTCGGCGGCGCCACCCGCGTGGTGGTGGCGACGCCGATCGAAGGCGTGCCCGTGACGCTCCTGACGTCGGCTCCGCCCGACGCGACGGCGAATCGCACGAGCCTCGTCGCGATCCTCGGTGGGCTCCTTCTGGCCCTCCTCGTGCTCGTCGTGCTGGTCGGCCACGTCGTGAGCGGTCTCGTCACCGGGCCGGTCGACGATTTGGTCGAGGCGGCCAACGCGGTGTCGCGCGGCGACCTGACGAAACGGGTCGACCTGAAGGGCGACCAGGAGCTCGTCGCGTTGGGCGACGCGTTCAACTCGATGACCGACAACCTGCGCGAGTACGTGTCGCAGCTCCAGCAGAGCCGGGCCGAGTTCCAGGCCGCGATCAGCAGGCTCGGCGACGTGCTCGTCGCGACGCACGACATCGGCGGGATCCTCGACGTCGTCCTCGAGGCGGCGACGCTCACGCTCAAGGCCGACCTCGCCGTGTTCTTCGAGCGCGTCGCGATGCCGGCCCGCATCCGGGCCAGCGCGGTGTGGGGCGGCGACGGCGGACCGCTGCCGGAGATCGAGCTCAACGGGGTCGGCGTGGCCGGCACCGCGGCGAAGGAGCTCGTCGCCGTCACCTTCCCGGGCACCGGCTGGCTCGACCTCGCCGAGCCCGTCGTGTCGAGCGCGATCGCCGTCCCGGTGATGTCGGACAACCGGCTCTTCGGTGTGCTCGCCGTCTACGGGCGCGCGGGAGAGAGCCTCTTCAGCGCGGAAGACGTCGACACGCTCCTCACCCTCGCTCGCCAGGCGGAAGTCGCCATCGGCAACGTGATGCTCCACGACGAGACCCGTCGCCAAGCCCGGACCGACGGCCTCACGGGCCTTTGGAACCGGCGAGAGTTCGAGCTGCGCGCCCGTGAGGCGGTGAAGGAGGCGGAACGCTTCGGCGAGCCGTTCGGCGTCGTGATCGTCGACATCGACAACTTCAAGCTCGTCAACGATCGGTACGACCACACGACGGGCGATGCCGCGCTGATCTGGATAGCGGCGCGGCTGTCGGAGGCGACGCGTGAGATCGACGTCGTCGCGCGGTGGGGTGGCGAGGAGTTCATCGTCCTGCTCCCTCGCGCCGGCCTCGACGAGACGGCAGCGGTCGCCGAGCGCGTCCGCGCCGCAGTCGCTCGCGAGCCGATGATCGACGGCCCGAAGTCGCTGCCGCTGACGGTGTCTATCGGGTACGCGGTCCGCCCCCACGACGGCACCTCCGCGGACGAGCTCTTCAAGGCCGCGGACACCGCACTGCTGCGAGCCAAGCGCACGGGCAAGAACCGGGTAGAGCACGCCGGCAACGACGAGGGAGTCGCGTGAGCACGAGAAGAGTCACCAAGGCCGTCATCCCCGCCGCCGGACTGGGCACCCGGTTCCTGCCGGCCACCAAGGCGCAGCCGAAGGAGATGCTGCCGGTCGTCGACAAGCCGGCGATCCAGTACGCGATCGAGGAAGCGGTCCGCGCGGGTCTCGACGACATCCTCATCATCACGGGTCGGAACAAGCGGGCGATCGAAGACCACTTCGACCGTGCGGTGGAGCTCGAGCACGAGCTCGAGGAGAAGGGCAAGCACGACCTGCTGAAACAGGTCCGCGAGATCACCGACATGGCCCAGATCCACTACGTCCGCCAGGGCGAGCCGAAGGGACTCGGCCACGCCGTCGGCATCGCCCGTCAGCACGTCGGCGACGAGCCGTTCGCGGTCTTGCTGCCCGACGACCTGATGCAGACGCCGGTGCTCGAGGGGATGCTCGACCTGCACGCGACGACGGGCCGAAGCGTGCTCGCTCTCCTCGAGGTCGCCCCGGAGGAGATCCCCTTCTACGGCTGCGCTGCGGTCGACGAGGCCGACGGTCAGCTCCGCGTTCGGGGCGTCGTCGAGAAGCCGGCGACGGAAGACGCTCCGTCGAACCTGGCGATCATCGGGCGCTACATCCTCACGCCCGACGTGTTCGACGCGATCGAGCGGGTCGTCCCCGGGAAGGGCGGCGAGATCCAGCTCACCGACGCGATCGCGATGCTCCTCGACGAAGCCGGCGTGTTCGGCTTCCGCTTCACCGAAGGGCGGTACGACACGGGGAACAAGCTCGACTACCTGCGGGCGACGGTCGAGCTGGCACTCGCTCGAGAAGACCTCGGCCCCGAGTTCCGCGCCTACCTCTCGGAGGTCGCTCGCCGCGAGTCGCTCTAGCGTTCGGGGGTGATCTCGCTCGAGGAGGCGGTGGCTCGTGTGCGCGGCGCGTGCGACCGGCTGCACCCGTCAGCGGTGGCGCTCGACGACGCGCTGGGTTGCGTCACGTCGGTTCCCCTCACGAGCGACGTCGCCGTTCCGCCGTTCGCGAACACGGCGATGGACGGGTTCGCGGTGCGAGCGGCCGACACCGCTGGTGCACCGGTGACGTTGCGGGTCGTCGGCGACCTGCCGGCCGGGCACGACCCGGCGGGGCTCTTCGTCGGCGAGGGGGAGGCGGTGCGGATCATGACCGGCGCGCCGATCCCCGACGGCGCCGACGCCGTCGTCATGGTCGAGCGCACGCGCGTCGAGCGCGATCACGGCGCCGGTGGCGAGGTCGTGCACGTGGAGGTCGAGGTGCCCGTGGGGAACCACGTGCGCGCCGCGGGCGAAGACGTCGTGCCGGGGCAGGAGGTGTTCCCTGCGTTCACCGTGCTGCGCCCCGGCCACCTCGGTCTCCTCGCGACGCTCGGGATGAAGCGGGTGCCGGTCTTCCGCCGCGCGAGGGTCGGTGTGCTGTCGACCGGCGACGAGCTGGTCGACGGACCGGGGGAGCTGCGGCCGGGCCAGATCCGCGACGCGAACCGCCACGCCTTGCTGGGCCTGGTTCGCGAAGCCGGATGCGACGGGATCGACCTCGGGATCGTCGGCGACGACGTCGACGCCGTTCGCGGCGCGATCACCGACGGCATCTCGCGGTGCGACGCGCTCTTGACCAGCGGCGGGGTGTCGATGGGCGACTGGGACCCGGTGAAGGTCGTCCTGCGCGACCTCGGCGTCGACGACGACGCCGCGATGCAGGTGGCGATCAAGCCCGCGAAGCCGCTCGCGTTCACGGTCGTCGACGGCAAGCCGATCTTCGGTCTTCCCGGGAACCCGGCGTCGTCGATGGTGAGCTTCGAGCTCTTCGCACGGCCCGCGCTGCTCGGGATGATGGGCCATCAGGTCGTCGACCGGCCTCGCCTCACCGCCATTGCCGTCGACGGCTTCGACCGCCAGCCAGACGGCAAGCTCCACCTGGTCCGCGTCCAGCTCCGGTTCGATCCCGTCGAGGGTCGGTACCGGTGCCGCTCCGCCGGCGGCCAGGGATCGAACCTCCTCCGCTCGATGGCCATGGCCGACGGCTTCGCGCTCGTCCCGGACGGCGACGGCATCAGGGCAGGAGACCGGGTCGAGGTGATCGACCTCCGGTAGTTTGACGCTGTGCAGCCCCTCGTCGATCCCCACGGCCGCGTCGTGCGCGACCTGCGGATCTCGGTCACCGACCGGTGCAACTTCCGCTGCACGTACTGCATGCCCGAGGAGGGGATGCAGTGGATGTCCCGCTCCGAGATCCTGACGTTCGAGGAGATCGAGCGCATCGCTCGGATCTGCGTCGAGCGGTTCGGCTTCACCGGCATCCGGGTGACGGGCGGTGAGCCGACGGTGCGCACGCACCTTCCCGTCCTCATCGAGAAGCTGGCTTCGCTCGGCACCGATCTGTCGATGACCACGAACGGGGCGTCGCTCGGCCTGCTCGCCGACGACCTTCGTGCCGCGGGTTTGCAGCGCATCAACATCTCGTGCGACTCCCTCCGCCGCGATCGCTTCTTCGAGATCACCAAGCGCGATCGGCTGCCTCAGGTGCTCGCCGGCATCGACGCCGCGCTCGAGGCCGGCTTCGATCCGGTGAAGGTCAACGTCGTCGCCAGCCGCGGCGTGAACGACGACGAGCTGGTCGACTTCGCCACCTTCGGGCGGGAGAAGGGCGTGATCGTCCGCTTCATCGAGGTCATGCCGCTCGACGCTCAGCACGCGTGGACCGCGGAGCAGGTGCTCTCGGCGGACGAGATCATCTCGACGATCAGCGCCGTGTACCCCCTCGAGCCGCTGCCCGAGCGAGGCAACCAGCCGGCCGAGCGCTACCGCTACATCGACGGCAGGGGGGAGATCGGCGTCGTCGCAAGCGTGACGAAGTCGTTCTGCTCCACCTGCGACCGCGTCCGCCTCACCGCCGAGGGCATGTTCCGCAACTGCCTCTTCTCGCTGCGAGAGACCGACCTGCGCGCCATCCTCCGCGACGGCGGGTCGGACGACGAGCTCGCAGCAGCGATCGAGGCGGAGGTGGGCCGGAAGTGGGCGGGTCACTCGATCGGCAACGTCACCTTCGTCCAGCCACCCCGGTCGATGTCGCAGATCGGCGGCTGACCGGGCCCGCCCCGGATCAGGGAACGCTCGCGCCGAGATGCCGGCCTAGCCGTTCCCAAAAGCGCAGGTAGTACGATGCCCGGCCATGTCGGAGCGTGGCTTCACCCACCTCGATCCACTCGGCCGAGCCCGCATGGTGGACGTCACGCCGAAGGAGCCGACGCACCGCAGGGCGATCGCCCGGTGCAAGGTCTTCATGAAGCCGGAGACGACGGCGATGGTGGCGAACAACGCCGTCACCAAGGGCGACGTGCTCGCCGTGGCGCGGGTCGCCGGCATCCAGGCGGCGAAGAAGACCGTCGACCTGATCCCGCTCTGCCATCAGCTCACGATCGGCAGCGTCTACATCAACTTCCACCTCGGCGACGAGTGGATCGAGATCGAGTCGACGGTCGAGACGGTCGACCGCACGGGCGTCGAGATGGAGGCGATGACCGCCTGCTCGGTCGCCGCGCTCACCATCTACGACATGTGCAAGTCGACCGACCGCTCGATGACGATCGGCGAGATCGCGCTGTGGGAGAAGACCGGCGGCCGGTCGGGGACGTGGCGGCGCAGCAACGGCGACTCCTCCGGCGGCGAGCTCCAGTCCGACTTCTGAGCTGCTGCCGCTATACTGCTAACTCCAGCAAGCACCGGAAGTGGCGCGGGCATTCGTCGTCCGGCTAGGAAGGTGATCGCAGCTGGTGCGGAGAACGTGTTCTCCGCCTGGTATCCGCCCGTTCTCACGCGGACGGACGTACTGTCCCCGAGCAGAAAGAGGTCAGGGGTTTGGGTGTAGTGGTTCTGATCCTGCTCGCAGCAATCTGGGCGGCGTTCCTTCTTCCTCCGATCCTCCGGGCTCGGTCGGAGAACCGACCCTCGGGCTCGATCACCGACTTCAACCGCCAGCTCCGCACCCTCGCTCGCACCTCGCCCGCCGGCTACACCGCCCCCATGCGTGCCTCCGGTGGCCCGCTCTACCGGGCGCCTTCCGCTCGCCCCCGTCAGGCCGCCTCGCTTCCTGGTGGTCTGGCCCGCAGCCGCCGCGCCGTCAAGCGCCGGCGCGACGTCTTCGTCGGGCTGCTGGTCGCGATGGCCGGCTCCCTGGTCCTCGGCTTCCTGCCCCAGTTGCGGGCGCTCTGGGCGGTTCACGTGGTGCTCGACGTCCTGTTCGCCGGATATGTCGCCCTGCTCGTGTACCTGCGCAACCTCGCGGCCGAGCGGGAGATGAAGGTGCGCTTCCTCCCGACCGCCGCTCCGCAGGCCGAGCCGGCGCTCCTCTACCGCCGCTCCGGCAGCTGACCTCACGGCTCTGACGCCGCCGCTCTCCCGCCGCGACGAACTGGCCGCTCTGGCCGGGTCGGTGCGAGCAGAGCTGGAAGCGGCCCACCTCGCGCGCGAGGCGGGGCTCCCGGCGTGCCGCCGGACCATCCGTTCGTGCGGCCTCGCCATCCGGGCGATCCACCGGGGCGAGACGGAGCGAGCCGCCGAGCTCACGGCCGAGGCCGGCACCGCGCTTCGAGAGGCGCAAGCCGCGCTCGCGCCCCATCCGTCCGTCGCGTTCGCCGGGTTCCTGCACGATGCGGAGAAGGAGTACGCAGAGGCCCGCCTCACCGCGGCGCTGGTCGCCCGGGCGCCCCTCGAGGGTCACGACGCGATCGGCGTGCAGCCTGCTGCGTGGCTCAACGGGCTGGCGGAGGCGGCGAGTGAGCTGCGCCGGCACCTCCTCGACCGGCTTCGGGCCGGCAGCCTCGACGATGCCGAGCACCTGCTCGCGTCGATGGACGACGTGTACGAGCTGCTCGTCACCATCGACTTCCCCGACGCGATCACCGGAGGGCTGCGCCGCACCACCGACGCGCTGCGGGCGGTGCTCGAGCGGACCCGAAGCGACCTCACCCTGACGCTCGTGCAGGCGCGCTTGCAGCGTGCGTTGGAGGGCGGGACGAGCGGGCTATCCTGAACGACCTCGCGGGGGTGTAGCTCAGTTGGCAGAGCGCAGCGTTCGCAATGCTGAGGCCGTGGGTTCAAATCCCATCACCTCCACGCCGTAGAGACCCAGGCGGGCCCGTCCCGACCTGGGTTTCGTGGTTCTTCGACCCCTCCCTGTTGCCTCGGTCACAGCCTGTTTGTCGACCGCTGAGCGTGGGAACAGTGCGCAACCGCGGCGACAACGGCAGCGGCGCCGCGCCTGGAGGACTCGGTTCGTGGCGTACGAGGAGGCGGTGTTTTCCCCCGACTTGGCGAGTCCGCGCGTCGCGCGCTCGTTCCTCCGCCGGACGCTCGACGCCGCCGGGGTCTCCGCTGACCTCGCGGTCCTGCTCGTGAGCGAGCTCGCCACCAACGCCGTGCTCCACGCCCGCACCGACTTCGCCGTCCGGATCTGGATCGAGCGCGACCACGTGCGCGTCGAGGTGCAGGACGCGAACGAACGCCCGCCGATGATCGGGCACACACCGGCGGAGTCCACGAGCGGTCGCGGGCTCCACCTCGTGCAGACGCTGTCGACGTCGTGGGGTGTCGAGGGCCGCCCCGACGGCAAGACGGTGTGGTTCGTGGTCCCCTTCGACCACGACCGCGAAGACGCCTTCGCCAGCTGACGCGGCAGACCCTTCGCGCCTGGGGCTGCCACGATGGTGTCGATGGCGGCTCGCATCCTCGCGGTCGAAGACGACGAACGCATCCGCTCGGCGATGCGCCTCGCCCTCGAAGACGAGGGCTTCGACGTCGTCGAGGCGGAGAGCGGCGAGGCTGCGCTCGACCTGTTCCGGGCGGAGCCGGTCGGGAGCGTCGACGTCGTCCTGATCGACGTGATGCTCCCGGGGGTCGACGGGTTCGAGGTGTGCCGGGAGATCCGGGAGACGAGCGACGTCCCCGTGATCATGGTGACCGCTCGAGGCGACACGACCGACGTCGTCACCGGCCTCGAAGCGGGGGCGGACGACTACGTCACGAAGCCGTTCGTCGCGACGGAGCTGTCGGCCCGCATCCGAGCGCTGTTGCGCCGAGCGAAGGCCGCCGACTCGTCGACGCCGGCGGTCCTGCGCTTCGGGGATCTCGAGGTGTCGCCGGAGGCGGGCGAGGTGCGCCGGAGCGGCGAGCAGGTGCACCTCACGAAGACCGAGTTCCGCCTCCTGTGCGAGCTGGCGGCGAACCCGAACAAGGTCCTCAGTCGAGAGCAGCTGCTCGACCGGGTCTGGGGGTACGGGTACTTCGGTGACGGGCGTCTCGTCGACGTCCACGTGCGCCGCCTCCGGGCGAAGATCGAGCCCGACGCCGCGGAGCCCAGCTACGTCGTGACCGTCCGGGGACTCGGCTACAAGCTCCAGCCGTGACCGCTCCTGGCGCGCTCGAGCCCCAGCGAAAGCTCGGCCTCCGCGCTCGTGTGACGGTCGCCTTCGCCCTCGGCGCCCTCGCGATGTCGGCGGTGCTGTCGTTCCTCACGTACGCGCTGGTGCGCAACTCGCTCGTCGACCAGCAGGAGGACTCGGCGACCAGCCGTGCCTACCTCAACGCCCGATTGGTCCGCGACGGCCTGCGGGCGCGGTCCGACCTCGGCCGCGTGCTGTCGTCGCTCGAGACGCCTTCGTCCGAGGGTGTCGTCGTGCGCCACGACGATCGGTGGTTCGCCAACTCGCTCTTCATCGGCGGCGATGCCATCCCCGAACGACTCCGGGAGCGAGTGGCCGAGGGGCGACCCGGGAGGCAGCGCTTCGAGTTCGGCGGCCGGGCATGGCTCGCGGTCGGGGTTCCGATCCCGCGCGTCGAAGCGGAGTTCTACGAGGCGTTCTCGCTCGCGGAGACCGACCGCACGCTCAGCATCCTTGCCTGGTCGCTCTCCGGTGCCGCGCTCCTCACGACGATGGGCGGCGCGCTGGTGGGTCGTTGGGTGAGCCGTCGCGTCCTCCGGCCCCTCACCTCGGTGTCGGAGGCGGCCGCGGCGATCGCGAGGGGCAACATGGACATCCGCCTCGGTCCGGTGTCCGATCGCGACATCGCGCCGCTCGCCCAGTCGTTCAACTCGATGGTCGACGCGCTGTCGGAACGCCTCAGGCGTGACGCCCGCTTCGCGTCGGACGTCAGCCACGAGCTCCGGTCGCCGCTGACGACGCTCGCGACGTCGCTCGACGTGCTGAAGGCCCGGCGGGACGAGCTGTCTGTTCGCGCCCAGGCCGCGCTCGACCTCCTCGACGCCGATGTCCGCCGCTTCCAACGTCTCGTCGAAGACCTGCTCGAGATCTCGCGCGCCGATGCCGGAGTCTCTGAGCTCCAGCTCGAGGAGGTCGACCTCACCGAGCTCGTGCGCCACGCGTTGGGCCGCAGCGCCGGCGACGTCCCGCTGGTGAGCGGCGCCACGGACGGCGATGCCCGCGTGCTCGGCGACAAGCGGCGCCTCGAGCGGGTGATCGGCAACCTCGTCGAGAACGCCGCGGCCTACGGCGGCGGGGCCACGTGCGTTCGCGTCGAGCATGCCGACGGCCTCGTCCGGGTGGCGGTCGAGGACGCGGGGCCCGGCGTGCGGGAGGAGGAGCGGGCCCACGTCTTCGAGCGCTTCTTCCGGGGCAGCGCGGCAGGCCGCAGGGGCGCGGGCAGCGGCACCGGGCTCGGCCTCGCGCTCGTGGCCGAACACGTCCGGCTCCACGGCGGGCGGGTCTGGGTCGAAGACGTATCCGGCGGCACCGGGGCCCGATTCGTCGTGGAGCTGCCGAAGCTGTCATGAAGCTCGGCGTCAGGCTTCTCTCGCTGTTCGGCCTGCTCACGATCGCAGTGGTCGCCGGCCCGGGCTGCGGCGTGCAGCCCGACGACCGTCCGCGCCCGCTCGCGGTGGAGGACGTGCCGTACGGGCTGCTCGACGAGGGGCCGCCGCTGCCCCAGCCCGGAGCGCCGTCGACGCCGTCGGTCGACCGGGTGAACGTCGCGGTGTACTACCTGGTCGGCGAGCGGCTCCACCCCGCGCCGCGGGCGGTGCCCGATCCGCCGACGCCGATCCGGGTGATCAACGCGCTCCTCGAGGGTCCGACCGACGAGGAGGCGGTGAACGGCGTGCGCACGGCGATCAACCCGACGACGCAGGCGACCGTCAGCCGGCCCGCTCCGGACATCGTCAACGTCGACCTCACCTCCGACGTCGCGGCCGTGCCGACCCTCGAGCTCCGGCTCGCGATCGGTCAGATCGTGTTCACCATGACGGGCATCGAGGGCGTGCAGGGCGTGAAGTTCACGGTCGGTGGCGCCTCCGTGGCCGTTCCGCTGCCGGACGGCACCGTCACCTCGGACCCCGTGAACCGGGACGACTTCCCTGCGATCGCACCGCTGCCGCCGACCCCGGCGAACGGACCAGCCTGAGCGCAGCGGCGGCGGGGTAGATACGCCCCGACATGGTTGACATCTGGCCTGGCCGTCCCTATCCCCTCGGCGCGACTCCGGACGCGGAGGGAACGAACTTCTCGATCTTCAGCGAGCACGCCGAGCGCATCGAGCTCTGCCTCTTCGACGAGAGCGGCAACGAGACCCGCCTCACCCTGCCGGAGGTGACGGCCCATCGCTTCCACGGCTACGTCCCCGGAGCGAAGGTCGGCCAGCGCTACGGCTTCCGGGTCCACGGCCCGTTCGACCCCCAGAACGGTCACCGGTTCAACCCGAACAAGGTCCTGCTCGATCCCTACGCCAAGGCGATCGACGGCGACTTCCAGTGGAACGAGAGCGTCTACGGCTACTCGTTTGACGCCGAGGAGAAGGACCTCTCGTTCAACGACGCGGACAGCGCGGCGTTCGTACCGAAGTCGGTGGTCGTCGCGGACGACTTCGACTGGGGCGACGACCGCCGGCCCGGCACGCCGCTCCACGAGACGATGATCTACGAGGTCCACGTCAAGGGCTTCACCAAGCAACATCCCGGCATCCCCGAGCACCTGCGCGGCACCTACGCCGCGCTCGCCACGCCAGAGGCGATCGAGCACCTCGTCCTGCTCGGCGTGACCGCAGTGGAGCTCCTGCCGATCCACCAGTTCGTCGACGACCACATCCTCCAGGACAAGGGCCTGCACAACTACTGGGGTTACAACTCGATCGGGTACTTCGCGCCGCACCACGCCTACTCGGCGAGCGGCACCGACGGCCAGCAGGTGACCGAGTTCAAGCAGATGGTCAAGGCCCTGCACGAGGCGGGCATCGAGGTGATCCTCGACGTCGTCTACAACCACACCGCAGAGGGCAACCACCTCGGGCCGACGCTGTCGTTCAAGGGCATCGACAACGTGTCGTACTACCGGACCGTCGAGGGCGACGCCCGGTACTACATGGACTACACGGGCACCGGCAACAGCCTGAACATGCGCCACCCGAACGTCCTGCAGCTGATCATGGACTCGCTGCGGTACTGGGTGACCGAGATGCACGTCGACGGCTTCCGGTTCGACCTGGCATCGACGCTGGCGCGCGAGCTCCACGATGTCGATCGGCTGTCGGCGTTCTTCGACCTCGTCCAGCAGGACCCCATCGTGAGCGGCGTGAAGCTCATCGCCGAGCCGTGGGACGTCGGCGAGGGCGGCTACCAGGTCGGCAACTTCCCGCCCCTCTGGTCGGAGTGGAACGGCAAGTACCGCGACACGATCCGCGACTACTGGCGGGGCCAGGAAGCGGGCCTCGGCGAGTTCGCGTACCGCATCACCGGCAGCTCCGATCTCTACGGCGACGACCGCCGGCCCGGCGCGTCGATCAACTTCATCACCGCCCACGACGGCTTCACCCTCAACGACCTCGTGTCGTACAACGACAAGCACAACGAGGCGAACGGCGAGGGCAACAACGACGGCGACAGCCACAACCGCTCGTGGAACCACGGAGCGGAGGGGCCGACCGACGATCCGGAGGTGTGCGAGCTCCGGGAGCGCCAGAAGCGCAACTTCCTCGCCACGTTGTTCCTGTCGCAGGGCGTGCCGATGCTGCTCGGTGGCGACGAGATGGGCCGCACCCAAGGCGGCAACAACAACGCGTACTGCCAGGACAACGAGATCTCCTGGTTCGACTGGACGAACACCCAGGAGCACCTCGACCTGCTCGGCTTCACCCGCCGGCTGATGGACTTCCGGCGGGCCCACCCGGTGCTGCGCCGGCGCCGGTGGTTCCAGGGCCGGCCGATCCGCGGCAGCGCGGAGAAGGACATCGCCTGGCTGAACCCCGACGGGACGGAGATGAGCGACGAAGACTGGGACGTCGGGTTCGCCAAGGTCCTCGGCGTGTTCCTCAACGGCGACGCCATCCCTTCACGGGGCCCGACGGGCGAGCGCATCGTCGACGACTCGCTGCTCCTGCTCTTCTCGGCCCACCACGAGCCGATGGAGTTCAAGCTGCCGGCGGAGTACCCGGAAGGGCCGTGGGAGCTGGTCTTCGACACCAACGACCCGCTCGCCCCGGAGGGGAGCCGGGTGTACGAGAACGGCGACGCGGTGCCGATGGCGTCGCGCTCCGTCGTGGCGCTCCTGCGTCGGAGGGGCTAGTGCGTGCGACGTACCGCGTGCAGCTGCACGCGGGGTTCACGTTCGACGACGCGGCGGCGATCGTCCCCTACCTCGCCGATCTCGGCATCAGCCACCTCTACTGCTCGCCGTACCTCCAGGCGGCGCCGGGGAGCACCCACGGCTACGACGTCGTCGACCACGGCCGGCTGAACGAGGAGCTCGGCGGCGCAGAGGGCCACCGTCGGCTGTGCGACGCGCTGCGCGCGCATGGGATGAGCCACATCCTCGACATCGTCCCGAACCACATGGCGATCTCCGGACGTGAGAACTCGTGGTGGTGGGACGTGCTCGAGAACGGGCCTTCGAGCCAGTACGCGGCCTACTTCGACATCGACTGGGACCCGCCCGAGCGGCGCCTCACGACGAAGGTGCTCGTCCCGATCCTCGGCGATCACTACGGCAGGGTGCTCGAGGCGGGGGAGCTGCAGCTCGTCCGCGAGGGCGGGAGCTTCGTCGTCCGCTACTACGAGAACGACGTGCCGGTCTCGCCCCGCACGCTCGACGACGTCCTCGAGCGCGCGGCGTCACGAACGGAGAGCGACGAGCTCGCCTCGCTCGCGACGGCGTTCGGCCGCCTGCCCCATGCGCTCGCCACCGATCGTTCCTCGGTCACCGAGCGCCACCGCGACAAGGAGGTCCTCCGAGGTCGTCTCGAGGAGCTGCTGTCGACGAACGACGAGCTGGCGGTCGCCGTCGACGAGGAGATCAAGGCGGTCAACGAAGACCCCGACGTGCTGGATGTCTTGTTGTCACGCCAGAACTACCGGCTCGCCTTCTGGCGCACCGCAGGCCGCGAGCTCGACTACCGCCGGTTCTTCGACATCACCACACTCGTCGCACTCCGCATCGAAGACCCGCAGGTCTTCGACGACACCCACGCGCTCGTCCTCGATCTCGTGCGAGACGGCGAGATCACCGGCCTCCGCATCGACCACGTCGACGGGCTCCGTGATCCTCTCGGCTACCTCGAACGCCTGCGGACCGCGGCCGGGCCGGACACCTACATCGTCGTCGAGAAGATCCTCGAAGGCGACGAGCGGATCCCGGAGTCGTGGCCGATCGAGGGCACGAGCGGTTACGACTTCCTCGTCCAGGCGAACAACGCCCTCGTCGACCCGGCCGGCGAGGAGGCGCTCACCTCCGCCTACACCCGCTTCTCCGGCGAGAGCACGCACTTCGAAGACCTCGCCTACGCCGCGAAGCACGAGATCATGCGCTCGGTGCTCGCCGCCGACATCGAGCGGCTCACCGAGCTGTTCGTCTTGATCGCCGAGGGCAACCGGCGCCACCGCGACTACACCCGATCGCAGCTGCGCGACGCGCTGCGCGAGACGATCGCCGCGTTCGACGCCTACCGCACCTACGTGCGGCCGGACGACGAGCCGTCGGAGGTCGACGTCGAGCGGGTCGACAGGGCGACACGGATCGCGGCCGAGCGACGGCCCGATCTCGAGCCGGAGCTGTTCCGGTTCCTCGGCGACATCCTCCTGCTCCGCGTCGAGGGGCAGTACGCGCACGAGCTCGCGGTTCG
Organism: Acidimicrobiales bacterium; assembly: GCA_035540495.1. GTDB lineage: Bacteria > Actinomycetota > Acidimicrobiia > Acidimicrobiales > CADCTF01 > DASVEG01. The sequence continues at coordinate 55,699 of DATLGL010000035.1, read as the reverse complement.
GTTCCAGCAGGTGAGCTCGCCGGTCATGGCGAAGGCGGTGGAAGACACCGCGTTCTACCGGTACAACCGGATGGTCTCGCTCAACGAGGTCGGCGGCGATCCCGGAGACGTCGGCATGTCGGTCGACGAGTTCCACGCTCGCCGCACCGCCGATCCGTCGAGCCGTTCGCTCCTCGGGTCGTCCACCCACGACACCAAGCGGAGCGAAGACGTGCGGGCGCGGTTGGCGTGCCTGTCGGAGATCCCCGGTGCCTGGGAGGAGGCGGCCTGGCGGTGGGCGCACCTCAACGACCGTCACCGTCGCGGCGACGAGCAGCGCTGGCCCGATCGCAACGCCGAGTACCTCCTCTACCAAGTGATCGTCGGTGCGTGGCCGATCACGCCCGAGCGGATCACGGCGTACATGGAGAAGGCGGCCAAGGAAGCCAAGTCGCACACGTCGTGGATCGATCCGGTGCCCGACTACGACGAGGCGCTCCAGGCCTTCGGCGCTGCGATCCTCCACGACGACGACTTCCGGCGGGAGGTCGAGTCGTTCCTCACGGAGCAACGTCTTCTCGGCGCCGGTCGGGCCAACTCGCTCGTGCAGACGACGTGGAAGCTCACGAGTCCCGGCGTCCCCGACGTCTACCAGGGCACCGAGCTGTGGGACCTCAGCCTGGTCGACCCCGACAACCGCCGCCCCGTCGACTACGAGTTGCGCCGCCGCCTCGTCACCGAGGTTCGCTCGATGACGGCGGACGACGCAGCGAAGCGACTCGAGCTGGCCGACGATCCCGGCACCCCGAAGCTCTGGCTGATCGACCGCCTCCTGACGCTCCGCGCGGAGCGCCCCGAGCTGTTCGACGCCGACGCCGGATACGAACCGCTTCGGGTCGAGGGCGTCGACGCCGAACGGGTGATCGCGTTCTCCCGCGCCCGCGGCGCTCTCGTCGTCGTGACCGTGCGCTTCCCGCTCCGAGGGAACCTCGACGGTGCGACGGCGGTCGTCCTTCCGGACGCGTCGACGTTGCCCGTCGCGGACATCGTCGGCCCGCTGCCGGTCGCGGTGCTCGTCGACGGTTCCCCGCTCCTACGCGGGTAAGACCGCCGCGTGAGCCACACCTTCCGCGTCTGGGCGCCGCGCGCCGAAAGGTCCGTCGACGTGTTGATCGGCGACGACCGTCACCCGATGGAACGGATCGGCGCCGGGTGGTGGTCGGCGACCGTCGACGGCGCGGCCCCCGGGACGCGCTACCTCTTCTCGATCGACGGAGGCCCCGGGCGGCCGGACCCCCGCAGCGCCTTCCAGCCCGAGGGGATCGACGGCCCGTCGGAGGTCGTCGACCACGCGTCGTTCGAGTGGACCGACAGCTCATGGCGCGGTGTGCCCTTCGCGAGCTCGGTCATCTACGAGCTCCACGTGGGCACCTTCACGGCCGACGGGACCTTCGATGCCGCGATCGAACGGCTGCCGCACCTGCGCGAGCTCGGCATCGACCTGATCGAGCTCCTCCCGGTCGCGGAGTTCAGCGGAGATCGCGGCTGGGGCTACGACGGCGTCGACCTCTACGCGCCGCACCACGCGTACGGGGGGCCCGCCGGGCTGAAGCGCCTCGTCGACGCTGCGCACGCGCAGGGGATCGGCGTGATCCTCGACGTCGTCTACAACCACCTCGGTCCGGCCGGGAACTACCTCGGCGAGTACGGGCCGTACTTCACCGACAAGTACTCGACGCCATGGGGGATGGCGGTCAACGTCGACGCGCCAGGGTCGGACGAGTCGCGTCGCTTCTTCCTCGACAACGCACTGATGTGGTTGCGCGACTACCACGTCGACGGGCTCCGTCTCGACGCGATCCACGCCATCATCGACATGTCGGCCGTGCACCTGCTCGAGCAGATGTCGATGGAGGTCGAGGCGCTCGAGGTCGAGCTCGGCCGTGACCTGTTCCTCATCGCGGAGACCGACCTCAACAACCCGCGGATCGTGCAGCGGCGGGAGGTCGGCGGCTACGGCATCGACGCGCAGTGGAACGACGACTTCCACCACTGCCTCCACACGCTGCTCACGGGTGAGCTCGCGGGCTACTACGAGAGCTTCGGCAAGGTCGAGCAGCTCGCGACGTCGTATCGCCGCGGGTTCGTCTTCGCCGGCGAGTACGACCCTCACCGCGGCCGCAGTCACGGGCGACCGCCGGTGGGCCTGCCGGCGTGGCGGTTCCTCGGGTACCTGCAGAACCACGACCAGATCGGCAACCGCGCGCAGGGCGATCGCTCGAGCCACCTCCTGAACCCCGACCAGCTCCGCCTCGCGGCTGGGCTCGTGCTGACCGCGCCGTTCGTTCCCATGCTGTTCCAGGGCGAGGAGTGGGGCGCGTCGACGCCGTTCCAGTACTTCACCGACCACCACGACCCCGACCTCGGTCGTGCGGTCAGCGAGGGGCGGCGTTCGGAGTTCTCCTACTTCGGCTGGTCGCCCGACGACGTGCCCGACCCGCAGGACGCCGCGACCTTCGAGCGTTCGAAGCTCCTGTGGGACGAGGTGACCGGGGAGCCGCACGCATCGCTTCTCGACTGGCACCGCCAGCTCATCTCGCTCCGGCGCTCGCGCCCGGCTCTCGGCCCAGGCCGTTTCGAGGACGTCGACGTCGAGTTCTCCGAAGACGACCGGTGGATCCGCATCGAGCGCCGGTCGCCCGACGGAAGCGACTCGGTGGTCATCGTCGCGAACCTGTCGGACGGGAAGGTGGGGGTTCCGGTACCGGCGCGAAATCTTTCCGTCGTCGCGTCATCGGCCGGCATGGCCGACGTCTCCGAAGGTGTCGTGGAACTAGCCCCCTTCAGCCTGGTCATTCTTGACTAGCTAAAGCGGTTTGGTCCACGAACCGTGGTGGGAACACCACGGTCAGCACACCACGGACGGCGACCCGCAGAGGGCGCCGATGACAAGGACGGAAACAGGACACATGGGCACTGCAACGAAGCTGGGGGCAGTGCTCGGGACCGGTCTGCTGGGCATGATGCTTCTCGGCAGCCCGGCGATGGCGGGTCCTGAGCACTCCAAGAAGAGCAACGGGACCGAGCAGACGACGACGGACGCAGCTCCGGGCAAGGCCGATCGAACGACCGAAGCAGGTGGATCGGGCACCCAGGGCCGGTCGGAATCGAATCCGGACGGCGGCGGTGTCGACAAGCCGTACGCCGCCGCGGGCCAGCCCGCCGAGTCGCAGGGCGACGGCGACTACGACGGCAACAACGGCTGTGGCAACGACGCCGACTTCGCCGATGACAACAACGGCAACTGCGGCGGCCTGAAGAAGGGCCACTCGAAGGAGAAGCCGGCGCCTCCGACCGGTGGCAACAACGGCGGCAACACCGGCGGCAACAACGGTGGCAACACCGGCGGCAACAACGGCTCGACCGACGGCGGCAACACCGGCGGCACCACCACCGAGACGGGATCGTCGGCCACGGGATCAGGCACGGTCCTCGGCACCAACGAGGCGGCGGTCGCCGGTGCGATGGGGATCCCGGGCTCCGGTGCTCAGGTCCTTGGCGTGCAGTACGAGCGTCCGGCTGCTTCGGCCGCTGGTGAGCGTGCGGCCGTCGCGGCGACGAACCAGACCGGGACGACGGGTGCCTCGGTGCTCGGCCTGCAGCTGTCCCGGGTCCCCGAGACGCTGGCTGCGACCGGTCTCCCGCTCGGCCTGGCAGCGCTTCTCGGCTTCGGCCTGATCGGCGGCGGCGTCGCCACCCGCCGCTTCGCCCGCAAGTAACGCCCTCGCCCGCAACTACCTCGCTTTGGGCCCCGACCGCTTCACCCGTGAGGCGGTCGGGGCCCAAACGCGTGCGGAAGGGCTTCGCTGCCGGGGTGGTCAGCGACGAGCGAGGCGATCGACCTCGGTCATCTCCTCCTCGGTGAGCTTCCAGCCGACGGCGCTCGCGTTCGAGCGCACCTGCTCCGGCTTCGTCGCACCGGCGATGACCGACGCCATGTTCGGCAGGCACGCGAGCCACGACATCGCCAGTTCCAAGATGGTGTGGCCGCGCTCGGTCGCGAACTGCTCGAGGCGCTCGACGACGTCGAAGTTCCGCTCGTCGAGGGCGCGCTGCTGGCGGTCCTCCGGCATCTGCGACAGCCGCGTCCCCTCGGGCGGCGCCTCGCCCCGCTTGTACTTCCCGGTCAGCATGCCGCTCGCCAGCGGGAAGTACGGGAGGATGCCGAGGCCGTGGCGAGCGCAGGCGGCGAGCAGGTCGTCCTCCTGGCGGCGGTCGAGCAGGCTCAGCTGGTTCTGCACCGACACGAAACGCGAAATCCCCTTCGACGACGACACGTCGTCCGCGGCGTCGATGCGGGCGCCGTCGAAGTTCGAGCAGCCGATCTCGCGGACCTTGCCCTGCTCGACGAGCTCGTGGAGCGCGGCGAGCGTGTCGTCGATCGGCGTGTCGTCGTCCGGGCGGTGCAGCTGGTACAGGTCGATGACGTCGGTCCCGAGCCGCCGCAACGACGCCTCGCACGACGACCGCACGTTGTCCGGCTTGGCACCCGTGGCTGCGCCGAACTTGGTGGCGATGACCACCTGGTCGCGGCGGCTCCCGAGGGCACGACCGAGGAACTCCTCCGACAGGCCGTTGCCGTACACGTCGGCGGTGTCGAAGAAGTTGATCCCGGCGTCGATCGCGGCGTCGACGACGGCGGCGGTCTGGGCCTCGTCGATCCGCCCGCCGAAGTTGTTGCACCCGATCCCGACGACGGAGATCGCGAGCTGCCCGAGCGTGCGCTGTTCCATGGCCGGACGCTAAGCGAACCGACGAGGTGCCGCTACGGTCGAAGAGGTGACCCTCTTCGATCCCGAACCGGAGCCCAGCCCGGCCGTTCGCAAGGTCACCCTCGTCCGTCTGAGCTCGGAGCTGGCCCGCTCCCTCGCCACGATCGGGCGCATCGCGGTGGAAGGCGAGGTGCACCGGCCGTCGAAGCGTCCCGGCGGACGGATCTTCTTCACCCTCAAGGATCGTGCTGCGCAGATCTCGGTGACCGTTCCGGCGTCGAAGGCCCGAAGGGCCCGCACCGTGAACGGGGAGCGCGTGCAGGTGACCGGAACCCTCGAGTGGGTCAACCAGTGGGGCCAGCTCCAGCTCGTCGCCGAGGAGGTCGTACCCGTCGGCGAGGGCGCGGTCGCAGCCATGATCGCCGAGGCTCGGAGCCGGCTGTCGAACGACGGGCTGCTCGATCGTCCGCGCCGCCCGATCCCGTTGCTCCCGCGGGCCATCGGCGTCGTCTGCGGCAGCGACGCAGCGGTGAGGCACGACATCGAGTCGGTGGTTGTCGCTCGGTTCCCCGGCTACCCGGTCGTGTTCCGAGAGGTGACCGTCAGCGGGGCGGGCGCGCCCGATGCCATCATCGGCGCGATCGACGACCTCCAGCAGCGCGACGGGGTCGACGTGATCGTCCTCGCTCGTGGCGGCGGCGACGCCACCCAGTTGCTGCCCTTCAGCGACGAAGACCTCTGCCGCGCGATCTGCGCGGCGGGCATCCCGATCGTCTCCGCGATCGGCCACGAGCGCGACCGTCCGCTGTGCGACGACGTGGCCGACCTGCGGTGCGGGACCCCCTCACTCGCCGCCGCAGCCGTCGTTCCGGATCGTGTCGCGATCGAGGCTCGGCTCGACACGGCCAGCGAGCGTGCGAGCGCGTTGCTGGCGCGCCACCTCGATCGCGCCGAGCGACGGCTCGCGGCCGTCGATCGTGATCGCGCCGTGACCGAAGGGTTGCAGCGGGCGCGGGAGCGACTCGCGCGATCACGCGCCCGACTCGATGCGCTGCGGCCTGACCGTCTCGTCGAGGTGAAGCGAGCGGAGCTGGCCGGCCACCGGCGTCACCTCGAGTCGCTGAGCCCGCAGCGGGTCCTGGAGCGTGGCTACGCCATCGTCAGATCGGCTGCGGGCGACGTCGTGCGCGAGCCTGGAGCCGTGCAGCACGGCGAGCGCATCGAGGTGCAGGTGGCAGGTGGACGGTTCGGAGCCGACGTCGCCGATGGCTGAGATCGACGCCCTCACGTTCGAGCAGATCGTCGAGCAGCTCGAGTCGACGATCGCCCGCATGGCGTCGGGCGATCTCGGGATCGAAGAGGTGACCGAGCTCTACGAACGGGCCGGCGCGCTCCACGCCGCGGCCGAAGCACGGCTCGCCGACATCCAGCAGCGCATCGAGAAGCTCACCTCGGGCGATCGCCCTTCACCGTGATGCGGTGCATGCGCCGCCGGTGGCCGCGGTAGTCGAAGAGCGCGTAGTGCTGGACGCTCCGGTTGTCCCACATCGCGAGCGTCCCCGGCTCCCAGCGGAGGCGGCACGTGAAGGGCTCACGCACGGCGTGGGTGAAGAGGAACTCGAGCAGCGCCGCTGACTCGTCGTACTTCAGGCCCTCGATGCGCGTGGTGAACGCACGGTTCACGTACAGCGCCTTGCGGCCGGTCTCTGGATGGGTCCGTACGACGGGGTGGCGAACCGATCGATCGGCGAGGTCGACGTTCTTCGTCTTCATCGACTTCGAACGGGTGGAATAGCCGCCGGGCGCGTACTGCGGCCCGGCCGAGTGCACCGCGACGAGCCCGTCGAGGAACCCCTTGATCGTGTCCGAGAGCGCCTCGTACGCGGCGTGCTGGTTCGCGAACAACGTGTCGCCGCCCGCGTCCGGGACGTCGATGCCGTAGAGGATCGAGCCGAGATCGGGTTCTTCGAGGAACGTCACGTCGGTGTGCCACCCTCCGCCGAAGTTGAAGACGTCGTCGGGCTCCGTGATGATCTCGATGATCTCTGGGTGGGCCGGCATGCCCTCCACGAACGGATGGGTGTCGAGCTCGCCGAAGCAGCGCCCGAAGCGGATCTGGTCGTCGGGCGTGAGCTGCTGATCCCGGAAGACGATCACGTGGTGGGCGAGCAGCGCCTCGCGGATCTCGGCGACCGTTCCCTCGTCGAGAGGTTGCGAGAGGTCGACGCCCGCGATCTCGGCGCCGAGCTTCGGGGTCATCGGCTGCACGGTGATGGCACGTGCCATGGGCCGAGCGTACGGCAGTGTTGTGCCGTGCTCGACGAACGACTGACAGCCGTCGCGGCCGGCGTCGCCGCGGCCCTTGTCGAACGGGGCGAGACGGTCGCCGTGGCCGAAGGGTCGTGCGGCGGACTCGTGTCGGCCTCGCTCCTGTCCGTGCCTGGCGCCTCTGCGTACTACGTCGGCGGCGCGGTGATCTACACGCCGAGGGCCACCCGCGCCTTCGTCGCCGGCGCGATCGAGACGCCGGAGGGCATGCGCGGAGCGACGGAGGTCTTCGCCCGCTACCTCGCCCGGTCGGTGGCGGCCAAGACGGGCGCGTCGTGGGGGATCGGCGAGGGCGGTGCCGCCGGACCCTCCGGCAACCCGTACGGCGACCCGGCGGGGCACGCTTGGGCGGCCGTCGCCGGACCCGATGGCACCGAAGCCGCGAGGCACGTCCTGACCGGCCGTTCCGAACGGCTCGACAACATGGTGACGTTCGCGGTGGCCGCGCTCGAGCTGCTCCTCGAGCAGTTGCGGGTCAGCGCCAGGGAAGGCTGAAGCACCGCCAGCGCAGCAGGCCCGGCGTCCACTCACCCCACAGGCCGAGGCACGAGCGCTTCGTCTTCTCGATCCACTCGACGACGTCGGGTTCGGCGATGCGCCGCACCACCTGCCGGACGCCTCCCTCGTGGATCGAGTAGCCGGCCCACACACCGGCGAAGTCCTTCGTCGAGCCGACCTCCGACACGTCGATGCCGCTTCGCCGATAGCGGCGGTTGCGGTGGGAGTGGCCGCAGGTCACGAGCGTCGGCGGGTGGTCGAGGTCCGCGAGACGGTCGAACAGCCGGGCGGCGTCGTCGCGAACGATCCCCGCGGGATATCGCGTCGGCACCACGAAGCGGTTGGGGTAGTGGTGCATGAGCAGGATCGACCCGAGCGCGTCCGGCGTTTCGAGACCGGCGAGCGTGGCATCGAGCGTCGCCTGGCGGAAGAGGCCGGGGCTGTGGTGATCGTGTGTCGTCGCGGCCAGCACGAGCCGAACGCCGGCGATGTCGACGGTGGCGACGGGGTCGTCGTCGTCGACGATGGTGGAGATGCCGGCGTCCTCCAGCCACGGGCGTCCGTGCTGGCCACGACGCACGACGTCGTGGTTCCCGACCAGCGCGACGATCGGGACAGGTGCGGCCGCGAGCACGGCTGCGGCGCGCTCCCACTGCGCCGGCCGGGCCAGCCATGTGATGTCGCCTTTGACCACGATCAGCTCGGCGCCCCACGCAACCGCTTCCTCGATAGCGGCCCTGGTTGCGCGCACGGTGTAGTGGTCGTCGCCCGATCGTGAGCGCGGCTCTGACACCCGCGGCAGCAGGCCGAAACCGGGTTCCCCGATGTGGATGTCGCTGATCGTCGCGAACTTCCCGATCAGCCGGCCGGGTGGTCCCGCGACGCGGCGGCCGCCAACGCGCGCGTCGTCGAGCGGCACGTCGAAGATGTTCGATCCCTCGACCAGCTGCGCCGCGTCTTCGTCGACCGCGAAGACGCGTGCTGCGCTCACTCGTCGAAGAGGCGGGCGATCCGGTCTGCCTCTCGCTGCCGGAACGCGACGTTCACGTCGAGGCGCTCGAGCGTCTGCTCCACCGTCTTCTGGCCTGCCTTGATCGGGTGGGCCTCGAGGAACGAACGAACGTCTGCCGCCGTCTCCGGCGCGTGGAGCGCGGCGACGTTCTCCAGCATCCGTGCGTGGCTGTTGTCGGGGTAGCGACCCATCAGCTCGTCCCAGTGCTGCTTGACCCACTCCCACACGAGACCGTTCTGGTGGGAGTTGCCGAGCGCCTGGTTCACGAGGTACGGCGCGTCCTGCGTGCGCACCTCGTCGCTCACCGCGAGGTCGAGCGTGCGCCGGACCAGTGCCTCGTGGGGGAACATCGCGAGGGCGTGCAGGTAGCGCACGACCTCCTGGGGCGTCGCGCCGTTCCGGACGCGGTCGAGGGCAGCCGCGTATTCACCCTCGCCGCCCGTCTCCGCGACGATCGAGATGAGCGCGGGCACGACGTCCGGATCCACCGCGGTGCGATCCTCGAGGAACGCCGCATGGAGACGCTTGGCTTCCGCGCGGATCTCTTCGTCGGCGCCGACCGTTCCGAGCGTCGTGAGGAGCTGCGCTCGCAGTGTGGGGACCTTCTCGCCCTCGCCTGCGGTCGCACGCCAGCCGACGCGATCGAACGCCGGCCGCACGAGCTTCCGCACGAACGACTGCATCGAGGCCCGCTCGGTCTCCGGGACGAACCCGGCGAGGAACCGCAGCGGCCCGGTGATGGCCGACCAGACCGTCGGGTCGGCCTCGTCCCCGAACAGGCGGATGAGCCCGATGAAGTCGTCGAGCGGAGCGAGGCCTGCCCACACCGTCGCCCAGGTGTCGGCGACCAGGTTGAAGCGTTCGATGGCGCTGAGGCCGGCGCCTTCGAGATCGCTGGTGAGCCGCTCGAGCAGGCTCGACGAGTAGCTCGTGCGGTAGAAGCCCGAGCCCCCCGCGTTGACGACGATCCAGTCGACCTTGCCGCCGAGGTCGATGGTCGTCGAAGCATCCGTCAGCAGGAGCCGCCGTTCCTCGGGAGCGCCGTTCACGCTGGCCCGCAGCAGGATCGGGACCTGCCAGCGCGCCTCCGCGTCGTCGGCGGTCGGGAGGTACCGGAACCGGCGCTGCGACAGCACGATGCCGGTGCCGTCGTCGGTGGTGTCGACGGAGACGACGGGATACCCGCCCTGGAAGATCCAGGAGTCCATCGTCGAACGTGCCGCCTCGCCGGTGGCCTCCTCGATCGCGTCCCACAGATCGGTGGTCTCGGTGTTGCCGTACTGATGGCGCCGCATGTACAGCCGGATGCCCTCCCGGAACTCCGCTCCGCCGAGGTACTGCTCGAGCATCCGGACGACCGACGCGCCCTTCTGGTAGGTCAGCACGTCGAACATGCCCTCGGCTTCCTCGGGGGCCTCGACGGGGAACTCGACCGGGCGCGTCGAGCGCATGCCGTCGACCACCATCGCCGCGGCGCGGCCCGTGGCGAAGCTCACCCACCGCTCCCACTCGGGCTTGAAGTCGTCGACCGCGAGCAGCTCCATGAACGTGGCGAACGCCTCGTTGAGCCAGATGCCGTTCCACCACTTCATCGTCACGAGGTCGCCGAACCACATGTGGGCGATCTCGTGGGCGACGACGTCCGCGACCCGCTCGTGATCGAGACGCGACGCGTTCTCGCTGTCGACCAGCAGGGCGGTCTCGCGGAAGGTGACGGCGCCCAGGTTCTCCATCGCGCCGAACGCGAAGTCGGGGAGCGCGATGAGGTCGAGCTTGTCGCCTGGGTAGTCGAGGCCGAAGTACTGGCGGAAGAAGCGCAGGTTCGCGGCGCCCGACTCGAGGGCGAACGGAGCCATGTGCTCCTTGCCGGGCACATGGATCACCCGCAGCGGCGTCCCGTCGACGTCGATCGGCTCCGTCGCCACGAGCGGGCCGACGACGAAGGCGACGAGGTACGTCGACATCTTCATCGTGTCGGCGAAGCGCACGATCCGCTTGCCCGGCTGGTCGGGGTGGGGCTCGTCGCTCATGACCGGTCCGTTCGACACCGCGAGCAGCCCGTCGTCGACGACGAGCGTGACCCCGAAGACGGCCTTGAAGTCGGGTTCGTCGAAGCACGGGAACGCCCGGCGCGCGTCCGTCGACTCGAACTGCGTGGTGGCGATCACCCGCTCGCGGTCGCGCTCGTCCCGATAGATCGAGCGGTAGAACCCGGCGAGCTTGTCGTTCAGGATCCCGGTGAACTGCAGGTCGATGACGGTGCTGCCGGCGGCGAGTGGCTCGTCGAAGGTCAGCGTCGCCCGCTCGAGCTCCTCGTCGAGCTCGACGGTCGCCCCAGCCGCTTCGATCTCCAGCTCGGCTGCGTTGAGGACGACGGTGCGCGTCTCCTCGGTCACGTCGACCTCGATCCTCACCGTCCCCGTGAACGTGAAGTTCGCCAGGTCGGGTTCGAGCGTGACCTCGTAGCGGGTGGGAACGACGGTCCGGGGCAGCCGGTAGCGGGATTCGCTCACGTCGAGCCAAGGTAGTCGTGGCCGGTAACGTCGGAACCCGTGCCCGGGGAGCCTTCCTTCGACGTCGCGGGCGTCGGCAACGCCATCGTCGACGTCCTCTGCCACGCCACCGACGACCTGATCGAGAGCCTCGGGCTCCAACGCGACGTCATGCAGCTCGTCGAGGAGGAGGAGAGCCGGCGCATCTACGACCGGATGCCTCCGAGCCAGGAGATCTCCGGCGGTTCCGCCGCGAACACGATGGTCGGGATCGCGTCGTTCGGCGGCGACGGCATCTTCCTCGGGAAGGTGCGAGACGACCAGATGGGCGAGGTCTTCCGCCACGACATCCGCGCCGCCGGCGTCACCTTCCAGACGGCGGCGGCCACGTCCGGACCGTCGACCGCGCGCTGCCTCGTCCTCGTCACGCACGACGCGCACCGCACGATGAACACCTACCTGGGCGCCGCCCGGGGGCTCACGTCCGACGACATCGACGCCGAGGCCGCAGCGGTGGCCGGATCGCAGGTGACATACCTCGAGGGGTACCTGTGGGACGACGAGCGGGCCAAGGCCGCGATGCTGCGGGCGATCGACGTGGCGAAGGGCGCAGGCAGGCGCGTGTCGATGACGCTGTCCGATCCGTTCTGCGTCGACCGTCATCGCGACGACTTCATGCGGCTGATCGACGACCACGTCGACGTCCTGTTCGCGAACGAGGACGAGATCACCTCGCTGTTCCAGGTGTCGACCTTCGACGACGCGCTGCAGGCGATCCGTTCGCACCGATGCGAGTACGCGGCGCTCACGCGGAGCGCCAAGGGCTCCGTGGTCGTCAAGGGCGACGAGTTCCACGTGATCGACGCGGTGGCGGTCGACGAGGTCGTCGATACCACGGGCGCCGGCGATCTCTACGCCGCCGGCTTCCTGTACGGCCTCACCCACGGCCACGACGTCGCCACCTGCGGCCGCCTCGGCTCGCTCGCTGCGGCAGAGGTCATCACCCACATCGGCGCCCGACCCCAGCGTTCGCTGAAGGACCTTGCGGTCGAAGCAGGGTTGCTCTGACGGCTGTCGCCGCCGTCAGACCTGCGAGCGACCGCGTTCGATGATCGCCTGACGCCGCCGCTCCACATCTGACGCGGCAGAGCCGTCGCCGTTCCACTCGGTCGCGATCCGCGCCTCGATCTCGAGCCCCTCCGCGATCGTCGTCGACGTGACCTCGTCGTACTCCGCGAGCATCCGCCGAGCCGACCGCTGGTCGTTCCCCGAGATGTCTGCTGCGAGCTTCCGTGCGAAGGGAAGGAGCTCGTCGTGGGGAATGACGTGGTTCACGAGGCCCCAGGCGAGAGCCACCTCGGCGCTCACGAAGTTGCCGGTGAGCGACATCTCCTTCGCCCGCCGCAGTCCGACCGCCTGCGGGAGGAGGACGGTGAGCCCCCAGCCGGGCAGGATGCCGACGCGGCTGTGGGTGTCGGCGAACACCGCCCGCTCCGACGCGACGAGGAAGTCGCACTGGAGGGCCAGCTCGAGCCCGCCCGTGATCGCCGCGCCGTTGATCGCTCCGATCACAGGCTTCACCGTCCGCTCCCACGGACGAGCCGCCCCGCTGCGACCGACGCCGCTCACCGTGACGCTCCCGCGCCGGCCGCTGCCGAGCTCCTTGAGGTCGACGCCTGCGCAGAACGCGGGGTCCGCTCCCGTGAGCACGATCACCGAGACGTCGTCGCGACCGTCGGTGTCGGCCATCGTCTGTCGTAGGGCTCTCGTGAGCTCGCCGTTCAGCGCGTTGCGCCGCTCGGGCCGGTTCAGCGTCACGGTCGCGACGCCGCCCTCGAACGACGTCTCGATGATGCTCATCGACGCGCACGCTACCGTCCGCCTCGTGAGCAACCCGTGGCTCGAACGACGCGTCCTCAACTACGCCCACCAAGGGGGTGCGAAGGAAGGGCCGTCGTCGACGCTGTTCGCGATGCGGCAGGCGGTGGCGGCCGGCGCCGAGGCGCTCGAGCTCGACGTGCACATGACGGCGGACCGGGTGCTCGTGGTGTGCCACGACGCGACCGTCGACCGCACGACCGAGGGGTCGGGCGCGATCGCGTCGATGGCGCTCGACGAGGTGCAGGCGCTCGACAACGCGTACTGGTGGGTCCCGGGGTCGGTCGTCGATCACGACGCCTCCGACGACGCGTACGTCCATCGCGGCAAGGCGGTCGACGACATCGAGTTCCGCATCCCCACGCTGGTCGAGGTGCTCGAAGCCTTCCCGCACACGTTCCTCAACCTCGACATCAAGCAGACCGCACCTGCGGTGCCTGCCTACGAGGCCGAGCTCGCGCAGGTGCTGATGGAGCACGGCCGCATCGACGACGTGATCGTCGCGTCGTTCAACGACGCGTCGACCGAGGAGTTCCTCCGTCACGCGCCCCAGATCGCCACGTCGTACGGGACGATGGGAACGGCGGAGTTCTACCGGGCGGTGCAGGCGGGCGAAACGCCGGCCGACGCGCCCCACGTCGCGTTGCAGGTGCCACGCACCTTCGGCGACACGGTGGTGGTCGACGAGCGCTTCGTCCGTGCCGCCCACGATGCCGGTGTCGCCGTACACGTGTGGACCATCGACGACGAGGAGGAGATGGCGCTGCTGCTCGACCTCGGTGTCGACGGGGTGATGACCGACCGCCCGCAGGCGCTCGAAGGCGTGCTCGCGTCGAAGGGCGCCCCGCGGATCCGGTGATCGCTACGTCAGCGTGATCGACACGATGGTGTGCACGGCATCCTTCGCCACCACCACGTCGGCGCGCCGCATCGTCGGCGCGATGTGCTGCTCGAGGTTGACGAGGTTGATGCCCGACCACGCGGACTCGGCGATCGACGCCCGCTCGGCGTCGGTCATCGTCTTGAACGGGGCGTAGAAGCCCTCGCCCTTCTCGCACAGGTCGCGGAACCGGTCGAAGAACCACGAACGCGCGTGGTCGACGTCGACGTCGAGGTAGATCGACACGTCGAGCAGGTCGGCGACGCGTTCCTGGAGGACGTTCACGCCCTCGAGCACCAACACGTCGGTCGGATCGACGTCGGTGCGCACGTCGACGACGTCGTAGGTCTGGTGGTCGTAGACGGGCACCGTGGCTGTCGCGCCGCGACGCAGCGTCGCGATCACGGACTCGATCGCGTCGACGTCGTACGTCTGCGGGAACCCCTTCTGCATGAGCAGGCCGCGGCGCGCGAGCTCGTCGTTCGGGAAGAGGAAGTTGTCGGTGGCGACGACGACCACGGAGAGGTCGATCCGTGCGAGCGCTGCCGAGAGACTCGCCGCGAGGGTCGTCTTGCCGACTCCGACACCGCCCGCGATGCCAACGACGAAGGGCCGTTGGTGCACAGCATCGGCTGCGTCGCGCCGGTCGACGACCAAGTCGACCAGCTCGTCGATCACGGCTCCGGCGTCATGAACGCCATCGCCACGGACGACTTCCCGAGCGGCTTGTCGAGCGTGGCGATCCGGCGGCCGGGCTGCACCGCGTCCTTGGCGCGATGGAGCCGCTCGCCGAGGAACCGCGCCGTCTCGTCGAGGTCGCGCACCGTCCACGCGAGGCCGAAGAAGCGGGGTGGCCCGTCGCCCTGGGGTTCCGCCGGGCCCACGACCTCGAGGATCACCTCGCCCATCTTGAAGAACGCCTGCCGCATGGGCACCCCGTACTGGCCTTGACCGGCGTCGCGCGTCCGGCGCAGCTCCAAGCCCGCGCCCTCGAGCGCGCCGATCGTCCGGGTGAGGTCGGGCGTGGCGAAGACGACGTGGTCGAGTCCGACGACGCCGTTCGGATGATCGGGCGTGGGCTCCGGATCGGCGGCGGGAAGTCCCAGCGGGAAGCCGTCGATCTCGTCGACGTCGGCGCCGCGCACCGACCAGTCCCTGATGCCGCGCTTGTCGCCCCCGAGGACATGGCGCACGCCGCTCACGTGCACGGCGCCGCCCTCCACGACGAACCCGAGATCCGACCACACCTGCGGCTCGTCGCCGATGAGCAACGCTGCGAGCTCGACTGCCATGGCCCGACGGTAATTCGATTCGTTCGGGAACCGGCTGCTGCGACACTGGCTCCGGCGGGCTCACCCGGAGAACGAGGTCAGACGATGAGCAGCATCCGAGTAGAGGAGATCGACCCGAGCACGGCGTCCGACGACGTGCTGCGGAGCCGTTGGGCCGCGACCGTCGAGGTCATGAGCGAGGCCGAACCCGAGGCGCCCGTGACGCCGTTCGAGCAACAGCTGACGGAGCTTCGCGAGACGACGTCGTTCGAGCGCCCGCGCCACCTCGTCGCCTTCGACGGCGCGACCGACGAAGTAGCGGGGTACCTGTCGCTCGAGCTGCAGTACACGGAGTCGAACCGCCACCTCGCGTGGTACGACCTCGGCGTCCGGAGCGGAGCGCGGCGCCAGCACATCGCTTCGGCGCTCCTGCTCGAGGCGGGCGACATCGCGCGAAACGACGGTCGGACGGTGATCGGCAGCTGGTCGGTCGACGGCCAGGCCGGCGACGACTTCGCGCTGTCGATGCGCTTCGAGCGGAAGGCGACCGAGCGCAAGAGCCGTCTCGTCACCGCAGCGATCGATCGGGCGATGATGGAGCAGTGGGTCGAAGCGGCGCGCACCGAGGCGAGCGACTACGAGCTCGTCGCGATCGACGGCCGGACGCCTGAAGACCTGCTCGACGACTTCGCCGAGCTCTACCACGTCACCAACACCGCACCTCGCGACGATCTCGACCTCGAAGACGAGGTCATCACGCCCGAACGGCTGAAGGAGCGTGAAGACCGTCACGAGGCGCTCGGTTACGGCCGGTGGCGCGTCCTGGCCCGGCACCGCACGACGAAGAAGCTCGCGGGCTTCACCGAGCTCTTCTTCCCGACCCACGCGCCGAACCTCGCCGACCAGGGATGGACGGCCGTGTCGCCCGAGCACCGCGGCCACGGCATCGGCCGGTGGCTGAAGGCGGTCAACGCGCTCCGCCTGCTCGACGAGCGTCCCGACGTGGAGGCGATCGACACGTGGAACGCGTTCTCGAACGCGCCGATGCTGGCGATCAACGTCGCGATGGGCTTCGAGTTGCTACGGGGCTACAACGACTGGCAGGCGTCGATCGACCAAGTCATCGACGCCGCGAAATCGCGCGTGACCTAACTGTTGCGGCCGCGGTTGGGCTTGCGGCCATGGTTCGCCTTCTTGCGGCGGGCCCGGGTCTTGGCCTTGACGGTGCGCTTCGACATAAGGATTTCAAGGGTACCGGCCGCCGGTAGCGTTGACGAAATGGAGCGATTCGGGTTCGTCGGCCTCCCCAACGCGGGCAAGTCGTCGCTGTTCAACGCGCTTGCGGGCGGCGGCGCGCTGGCCGCGCCGTACCCGTTCGCCACCAAGGATCCGAACGTCGGCGCGGCGCGCGTGCCCGACGACCGCCTGATCCGGCTGGCCGAGATGTCGAAGTCGAAGAACGTCGTGCACGCACAGGTGGAGTTCCTCGACATCGGCGGTCTGGTCGCCGGCGCGAGCAAGGGCGAGGGCCTCGGGAACAAGTTCCTCGGCGGGATCCGAGAGGTCGACGCGATCGTGTTCGTCCTCCGGGCGTTCGAGGACGACGACGTGATCGGCCCGCCGGATCCGCTCGAGCACCTGCAGACGGTCGAGATCGAACTGACCCTCGCCGATCTCCAGACGGTCGAGAACCAGCTGCCCAAGAAGCAGAAGGCGGCCAAGCAGGACAAGTCGCTCGTCGACGAGGTGAAGGCGCTCGAGGCCGCCCTGGCCGTTCTCGAAGCGGGGACGCCGATCTACCGGTCGTCGCTCACCGAGGCGCAGCGGGCCGACCTCAGGCCGGCGTTCCTGCTCACCAACAAGCCCGTCCTCGCGATCGTGAACGTGAGCGAAGACGACCTCGACCGCGCCGACGAGAAGGCGAAGCCGATCGTCGACGAGATGGCCGGGCACGCCGAGGTGCTTGCGCTGTGCGTCCAGCTCGAGGCCGAGGCCGCGCAGCTCGACACCGAGGAGGAGCGGCGCGAGATGCTCGAGGCGCTCGGCCTCGGTGAGGGTGCGCTGCCCAAGGTGCTGCGTGCGGCGTACCACCTCCTCGGCAGACGCACGTTCTTCACGACGGGCGAGAAGGAGAGTCGGGCGTGGACGTTCCGGGCCGGAGCGAAGGCACCCGAATGCGCCGGTGTCATCCACACCGACCTCCAGCGCGGCTTCATCCGAGCGGAGGTCATCCACTGGGACGAGCTTCTCGAGATCGGTTCGTGGTCGAAGGCTCGCGACGTCGGCAAGCTCCGGGTCGAGGGCAAGGAGTACGAGGTGGTCGACGGCGACGTGCTCGAGATCCGCTTCAACGTCTGAGCGACGAGCGCGACAGGCTCGGGATGGCGTGGCTGGTGCGGAACGGTGATGTGCTCGCCTCGGTCGAGGTTGCCGACACCTTCGCCGCGCGGCTGCGCGGGCTGCTCGGCCGGGACGGCATCGACGGGGCGCTGCTGATCACGCCGGCGAAGAGCGTGCACACCTTCGGCATGCGCTTCCCGATCGACGTCGCGTTCGTCGACGAGACGATGACGGTGATAGCGACCTGCACGCTGCCGCCGCACCGGCTGTCGCGAACCCGCTGGCGAGCCCGATGTGTGGTGGAGGCGGAGGCCGGCGCGTTCGAGCGCTGGGGCCTGCAGGTCGGCGACTCCCTCGAGGTGAAGTGACGTGGCTGGTCGACTGGTGCTGGTGGGAACGCCGCTCGGCAACGTCGCCGACCTCTCTCCGAGAGCAGCGCGCACCCTCGCCGAGGCCGATGTGGTGGCATGCGAAGACACCCGCCACACCCGCAAGCTGCTCGCCGTCGCCGGCATCGCGGTCGAGCGTCTGACCGCCCTGCATCAGCACAACGAGGCCGAGGCGGGGGCTGCGCTGGTCGACCGGATCCTCCGGGAGAACGTGACCGTCGCGCTCGTCACCGACGCGGGGATGCCCGCGGTGTCCGATCCCGGTGAGCGTGTGGTGCGGGCGGCGATCGAGGCTGGCGTACGGATCGACGTCGTTCCCGGTCCGACCGCAGCTACGACCGCCCTCGCCCTCAGCGGCCTGCCGAGCCTCCGGTGGTGCTTCGAGGGGTTCCTTCCTCGGAAGGGCAAGGATCGAGCGGAACGGCTAGCAGCGCTCGCGCGCGAAGAGCGGACGACGGTGCTGTACGAGGCTCCCCACCGGCTGCGCGAGACGCTGGCCGATCTGCGCGATGCATGCGGCGCAGACCGCAGCGTCGTCGTCGCCCGTGAGCTCACGAAGATGTTCGAGGAGGTGTGGCGCGGCACCCTGGCGGACGCGGTCGAGCACGCGACCGACGTCGAGCCACGGGGCGAGTACACCCTGGTGCTCGACGGCGCGCCGCCGCCGCCTCCGGCCACGGCAGACGACGTCGAGGCAGCCGTCGACCGCAAGCTCGCCGAGGGCATGAGCCGCAAGGACGCCGCTGGTGCCGTTGCAGCGGAGCTCGGCGTGCCGCGCCGGGTGGCGTACGAGGCGGCGAACCGCCTGCGCTGACGCGCTGACGTTGACGGGCTAGGCCGCTGAAAGGGTCCGTTCGGGGGATGGGCGCGGACAGCGCGGCGTGGGACGGTGCGAAGTGGCGCACGGTGGGCGCCACAACCGGAAGGGGAACACCATGTCGTACCGAGTCGTCACGCGTGTCACGTTCACTCCCGAGTTCGGTCGGCTGACGACCGAGGAGCAGACGAACGAGCAGATCGCTGCGATGGAGATCGTGACCCGCAACGGCGGGACGTTCGAGTCGATCCTCGTGCTACCGACCGATCAGGCTGCGCTGACGACCACCGTCTACCCGGACGAGCGGTCGTCGATGAAGGCCCATCTCCAGATCCAGGCCCGTGGCGCCTACGAGCTCCACGCCCAGCACGCCTTCACGCTCGACGAGTGGACGTCGATCCTCGAGGAGTCACGAGCCGAAGCCGTCGTCGGCGTCTGATCTCGCTGCCGTCGCGGCTCAGCCCCGCGCATCCGCCGGCACGCCGGCCAGATCGTTCGCGCACGAAGCGCACACCGTCCGGCCCTTGAACTCGCGCAGGTCGAACACGCCGTCGCAGAAGACGCACCCGTGCGCGAGCTTGCGCAGGACGATCGCGTCGCCGTCGACGGAGATCTCGAGCGCGTCACCGGTCTGGATGCCGTGCAAGCGGCGCAGCTCGATCGGCAGCACGATGCGGCCGAGGTCGTCGACCTTCCTCGCCATCCCGGTGTCCTTCACCCCGTAACCCCCTGAGTCGCTGCGCCGCGCACGTGGGTAGCCTCGGGCCGGAGATGGCCCGCTACTACGTCACGACCCCGATCTACTACGTCAACGACGCGCCGCACATCGGTCATGCCTACACGACGGTGATCGGCGACGCGTTGTGTCGCTGGCGGCGACTCCACGATGACGACGTGTTCTTCCTGACGGGCACCGACGAGCATGGCCTGAAGATGCTTCGCGCCGCGGAGGCGCAGGGCGTGTCGCCGCTCGAGCTCGCCGATCGCAACAGCGCGCGCTTCAAGGCTGCGTGGGACGAGCTCGACATCGCCTACGACCAGTTCATCCGCACGACCGAGCCACGCCACTACGCGTCCGTGCAGCGGTTCCTCCAGACGATCTACGACAACGGCGACATCGAGCTGCGTACCTACGAGGGCCTCTACTGCGTTCCGTGCGAGGCGTACTACACCGAGGACGAGGCCGGGCCGGACACGACGTGCCCGATCCACACCGGTCGTCCGCTGGAGCTGCTGCAGGAGGAGAACTACTTCTTCCTCCTCTCGAAGTACGAGCAGAGGCTCCTCGACTTCTACGCCGCGAACCCCGGCGCGGTGTACCCCGAGTCGCGGCGCAACGAGGTGCTCGGGTTCATCCGCGGCGGCCTGCAGGACATCTCCGTGTCGCGCACGTCGTTCGACTGGGGCGTGCCGCTTCCGTGGGACGAGAAGCACGTGGCGTGGGTGTGGTTCGACGCGCTGCCGAACTACATCACCGCCGCCGGCTACGGGGACGATCCCGCTGCGTTCGAGAAGTGGTGGCCGGTCGACTTCCACCTCGTCGGCAAGGACATCATCCGCTTCCACGCCGTGTACTGGCCCGCGATGCTGATGTCTGCCGGCCTCGAACCGCCGTTGCACGTCGCGGCCCATGGTTGGCTGCTCGTCGGCGGCGAGAAGATGTCGAAGACGAAGCTCAACCAGATCGCGCCAGGCGATCTGGTCGCCGACTTCGGCGTCGACGGCGTCCGGTACCACTTCCTCCGCGACGTCTCGTTCGGACCGGACGGTGACTTCTCCTACGAGGGGATGGTGGCGCGCTTCAACGCCGATCTCGCGAACCAGCTCGGCAACCTGTTCTCACGCGTCGCCACCGTCGTCACCAAGAAGTGCGGCGGCGTCGCGCCCCGTGCGCAGGAGGGTTCACCGCTCGAGGAGGTCGCGGCGGAGGTCTACGAAGCGGCCGCCGCGGGCTGGGCCCGTCCGAACCCGGCGGAGGCGTTGGAAGCGACGTGGCGGCTCGTGCGGGAGACGAACGCCTACCTGGAGGCGAACGAGCCGTGGAAGGCGGACCCCGGTGACGCGGTCGACGTCGTCATGGGCGATGCCGTCGAGGCGTTGCGGATCGTCGCGATCCTCGCTTCGCCCGCGCTCCCGACGATCAGCCAGCAGATCTGGGAGCGACTGTCGCTCCCCGGACTCGTCGCCGACCAGCGCCTGCCCGAGGCGGCGACGTGGGGCGGCCATCCTGGCGGGCTCGCGGTCGAGAAGGGCGCGCCGCTGTTCCCCCGGAAGGGTTGACGCGGCAGATGCTCGAGGTGGCGCTCGATGCCCTGGTTTGACTCGCACTGCCACGTCCCGTACGAGGGGCTCGACGACGTCGACGCGACGATCGCCGCGGCACGCGAGGCCGGCGTCGCTCGGATGATCACCGTCGGAACCGACGCCCAGCAGTCGGAGCGCGCGGTCGAGACCGCTCGACGCTTCGACGGTGTGTGGGCGACGGTGGGCCTGCACCCGCACGAAGCGAAGAACGGCGTCGACTCGATCCTCCCGGCGCTCGGCGACGGGCTTCGCGACGGCACGTGCGTGGCCATCGGTGAGTGCGGCCTCGACTACTACTACGACCACTCGCCGCGGGATGTGCAGCAGGACGCGTTCGCCCGGCAGATCGCCCTCGCGCACGAGCACGGCCTCGCGCTGGTGATCCACACGCGGGACGCGTGGGTCGACACGTGGGACATCCTCGAGGCCGAACGTGTGCCCCCTCGCACGGTCTTCCACTGCTTCACCGGCGGCCCGGACGAGGCGCGGCGCTGCCTCGACCTCGGTGCGTTCCTGAGCTTCAGCGGCATCGTGACCTTCAAGAAGTCGGACGAGTTGCGGGAGGCGGCGAGGATCTGCCCGCTCGAGCGTCTCGTGGTGGAGACCGACTCGCCGTATCTCGCCCCTCAACCGCACCGCGGCAAGACGAACACGCCCGCCCTCGTGCCGCTGGTCGGCGAGACGATCGCTGCGGTTCACGGGCGTTCGATCGACGAGGTCGAGCTGGCGACGTTTGCGAACGCGTGTTCGTTGTTCGGTTTGCCGAACTAGGCCGGCCCGCCTAGCTTCGATCCTCGGCTTCCGAGCCCGTACGTGTCCCCGAGCAAAGGGTGGAGTCCTGCAACAAGGTGCTCCGGGGAGGCGCCGGCTGATCGGATCGTTGCTCGTCGCGGGCATGGTCCTTCTGCCGTCGGCCTTCCTCGTCAAGGTGGATGAGGCGGTGCCCGGTTCGCGGGTGGCCGCGACCTCCGCGTCAGCGATCGACGACGCCGATCTCGACCTCCGGCGGACAGACAGAGACGCCGCGTCACGCTCCCGCACCGTCACGGCACCAGCCGCCGATGCCATGAGCGGCGAGGCGCTGGCCGGTGCCATCGAGGCTGCGACGACGACGACCGTCGCACCTACGACCACGGCTGCGCCGACGACGACCACGGCACCAACGACGACGACCACCAAGCCGGCTCCGGCGACGACGACCGCGAAGGCGACCACGACGACCGCGAAGCCGACCACGACGACGGCGGCGCCCACGACGACGACGGCGAAGCCGACCACGACGACGGCGGCGCCAACGACGACGAGCCAGTCGCAGGAGGGCCAGGCGTCGTACTACGCGGCGCGTGAGCCGGCGGAGTGCGCCCATCGCACCCTGCCGTTCGGTACGTCGGTCCGGGTGACGAACCTCGCGAACGGGAAGTCGACGACGTGCCGGGTCGGGGACCGCGGGCCGTACATCGAAGGCCGCATCATCGACCTCTCGGAGACGTCGTTCTCCCAGATCGCACCGCTGTCCGACGGTGTGATCCGGGTCCGCATCGAGTGGTGACGACGCTGCGGTGGATGACCGCCGGCGGCTCGTGAGGCACCGCTGACGCTCACGAAGACCCGGGTGCTCGAGCTTCTCTCCGAGCACGGCCTGCGCCCGAGCCGTGCGCTCGGGCAGAACTTCGTCACCGACCCGAACACCGTCCGCCGCATCGCTCGCCTCGCCGGCGTCGGCACCGGCGACCACGTGATCGAGATCGGGGCGGGGCTGGGATCGCTCACCCTCGCGCTCGTCGAGACGGGCGCTTCGATCACCGCCGTGGAGCTCGACAAGTACCTGCTGCCGGTGCTGAGGACGGTCGTCGAGCCGTCGGGAGTCAGGGTCGTGGAGGGCGACGCTCTGCGCCTCGACTGGCCGGCGCTCCTCGACGATGGTGATCGGTGGGTGCTGGTCGCGAACCTTCCGTACAACGTGGCGACGCCGCTCGTCGCGACGCTCCTCGACGACGTGCCGCAGATCGCGAGGATGCTCGTGATGGTGCAGCGCGAGGTGGGGGAGCGGCTGGCCGCGGGGGCAGGTGACGAGGCGTACGGCGCGGTGTCGGTGAAGGTGTCGTACTGGGCGACGGCGCGGGTCGTCGGTCGGGTGCCTCCGACGGTGTTCGTGCCCCAGCCCAAGGTCGAGAGCGCGCTGGTGTCGATCGTTCGACGTCCGTCGGGGCCTGCGGTTCCCGTGTCGGTCGTGGAGCCCGACCGGCTGTTCGAGGTCGTGCGGGCGGGGTTCGCACAGCGGCGGAAGATGCTGCGCCGGTCACTCGCAGGCGTCGTCGAACCGGCTGCGTTCGAACGCGCCGGCGTCCGTCCGGAGGCTCGGGCGGAGGAGCTCGACGTCGAGACGTGGGGGAGGCTGGCCGCCCGATGAGCGCTCCGGCGACGAGCCTGCGTGCCCTCGCGAAGCTGACGGTGACGTTGCGGGTGACCGGTGTGCGCGACGACGGCTACCACCTCCTCGACGCGGAGATGGTGACGCTCGACCTGCACGACACGCTGGTGGTCACCGAGGGCCGTGCCAACGACCTGCCCGCCGACAACCTCGTCTCGCGGGCGCTGGCGGCGGTCGGCAGGTCGGACGATGTGCACGTCGCCCTGACGAAGCGGATCCCGGCCGGGGCCGGTCTCGGCGGAGGGTCGGCCGACGCGGCGGCGGTGCTGCGATGGGCCGGCTGCGACGACCTCTCAGTGGCGGCGTCGATAGGAGCCGACGTCGCCTTCTGCCTCGTCGGCGGTCGGGCGCGGGTGCGCGGGATCGGGGAGGCCGTCGACCCGCTGCCGTTCGAGGAACGAGCGTTCACGCTGCTCACGCCGCCACTGCACGTGTCGACGCCGGTGGTCTACGCCGAGTGGGACCGGCTCGGCGGGCCGTCGGACCCTCGCGGCCGCAACGATCTCGAGCCGGCGGCGTTGTCGGCGTTCCCGTCGCTGGCGGAGTGGCGGGACCGGCTGGGCGATGCGACCGGCCGGACACCCACCCTGGCCGGATCGGGCGGCACGTGGTTCGTGGAGGGCGCGTTCCCCGGTGTGCTGCCGGAAGCGGTCGTGACGCGAACCGACCGCCCGTAGGCGGTCGGTGTCGGCGATCTGCGAAGGGTTACTTGCCGGCCCTGCGCTGCCAGCGCGTGGCCTTCAGCATCTTCTTGTGCTTCTTCTTCCGCATGCGCTTGCGGCGCTTCTTGATCAGCGAACCCATGGCGGCCGGTCAGGGTAGTGGGCGCCCGGCGTTCCTGTCACACCCGCGTGCTTGGGTGTCGGGGTGGAAGAGGCTGGGGAGCGGGCCCGCGAGCTGAGGCGGGCGGGCAAGACGATCGAGGAGATCAAGCAGGAGCTCGGCACGAGGTCGAGCCGCAAGGTCGCCGAGTGGCTGCGAGGCGAGCCGCCGAACCCGTCGATTCGGCGGCGCAAGGCGAAGGTCGGTGCTCGGGAGGAAGCTCGTCGCCTGCGGGTGGACGGGCTGTCGTACAACGCGATCGCTGCCACGTTGGGTGTAGCGAAGTCATCGGTGTCGGTGTGGTGCCAGGACATCGTCTTGTCCGAGGAGCAGAAGGCGGCGTTGATGCTGCCCGTCGAGCAGGCTCAGCGAAAGCGTGGGGCGACCGCACGTGCGGCCCGCATCCGACGAACGCAGCTCCTACAAGAAGCGGCGGCCGCCGAGATCGGAGAACTCGCTGATCGGGAGCTGTTCCTGATCGGCGTGACGCTCTACTGGGCCGAAGGTTCCAAGCAAAAGCCCTGGAGTCCGAGTGGGGGCGTCACGTTCATCAACTCCGATGCCTCAGTCATCGCGACATTCCTCGCATGGCTGCGCCTCATCGGCATCACACCTGCGGACTTGATCATGCGAGTAGCGATCCACGAGCACGCAGACATCGACGCTGCGCACGCGTTCTGGGCGGAAGTGGCGCAGGTTCCCGTCGACGAATTCCGACGACCGACGCTCAAGCGTCACAACCCGAAGACGGTGCGTCGCAACACCGGCGAGATGTACGTCGGCTGTCTCGTCGTCGAGGTTCGTCGAAGCACCGACTTGAACCGTCGGATCGCAGGGTGGTGGGCCGGATTAGCTGCCGCGGCCGGTCGCTACGCTGGCGACGACCCATCCCGGGTGGTGTAACGGGAGCACGGCAGGTTTTGGTCCTGTCCAGGTCGGGGTTCGAATCCTCGCCCGGGAGCGCACGACGGCGGTTCGATTCCTCGCCTCGACTTCCAGCTGTCATCAACCCGACGCTCAACCTGAGGTTCCTTCAGTCCGAAGGTTCACCTCGTGGGTCGGAGGGCGTTGCGGAACCGTCGCGTTCCGGACATGTCGGTCGTGCACGGTGCGAACGTGCGCACGAGAGCGAAGCGGCTGCTCACCCACGAGGCCCGGCGCCTGCTCCTGCCGCTCGCCGTGCTCACGGTGATCTCGACCGCGGGCACCGCGGCCGCGCCGACGCTCGCGCACGACCAGCCGCTCGTGCTCATGGCGCTCAGCCCCCGTCTGGCCTTCCTGACCCTCGCCGCGAACAAGGTGGCGCTCGTCCCGTTCGTGATCATCGGCGCGATCCGCCTCTGCCTCGCCGACCCCTTCCACTTCGCGCTCGGACGTCGCCACGGCCACGCGGCGATCGAGAAGATCCCCGGCCGCTTCGGCAGCATCGCTCGCGTCGCGCAACGGCTCGCCGGCCGGAGCGTCCCGCTCCTGGTCTTCCTCCGACCCAACGGAACGAACCTCGCGATCGCCGGCGCGAGCCGCAGTCGGACCCTTCACGTCGCGCTGGCGGACGTCGTCGGCACGCTCGCGTATCTCGTGCTCATCCACACCGCAGGTACTGCGATCCTCTAAGGGCCACGTCCCCGGCCGCGGCCGGGGGTATACATCACTCATGAGCCCGCCCCCGCTGTCTGCGATGGTGCTCGCCGCTGGGGAGGGAACGCGCATGCGGTCGTCCCGGCCCAAGCCCCTCCACCTCCTCTGCGGCCGAGCGATGGTGCTGCACATCCTCGACGCCGTCGCCGACCTGTCGCTCGATCGAGCGGTCGTGGTGGTGGGTCACAGCGCCGAGCGGGTCACGAAGAAGTTGCTCGACGACGCGCCGCCGGGGCTGGCGGGCTCGATCGAGTTCGTCGAGCAGACCGTGCAGCGAGGCACCGGCGACGCCGTCGCCGTCGGCCTCACGGCGTTCGCCGGCGGCGACGCGTTGGGCGACGACGACGGAGAAGACGGCGACATCATCGTCACGCCGGGCGACACGCCGCTCCTCCGGGCCCAGACGCTCGCGTCGCTCGTCCAGGCCCACAGGCAGGCCGATGCCGCCTGCACGGTCCTCACCGCGGTCGTCGACGACCCCACCGGCTACGGGCGCATCGTGCGAGGCAAGGACGGGCGCGTTCGTCGCATCGTCGAGCATCGGGACGCCACCGACGAGGAACGGGCGATCGACGAGATCAACACCGGCGTCTTCTGCTTCCGGCGCAGCGTCCTCGCGCCGGCACTTCGCAGGCTGAACCCCGACAACGACCAGGGCGAGTACTACCTGACCGACGTCATCAGCGTCCTCCACGACGCGGGCTACAACGTCGTCACGATGGTCGCGGCCGACCCGATGGAGACGGCGGGCGTGAACGACCGAGCGCAGCTCGCGGTCGCTGAAGCGGAGCTGCGCGACCGCATCAACGACCGCTGGATGCTGTCCGGCGTCACGATGATCGATCCCGAGCGCACGTACGTCGACGCCACGGTCCAGCTGGCGCGCGATGTCACCCTCTTCCCGGGGGTCGTCCTGCAGGGCGACACCGTCATCGACGCAGGGGCAGAGATCGGACCCGATTCACGGCTCGTCGACACCCACGTCGGTGAAGGCGCAGTGGTGGAGAACACCGTGAGCCGCCTCGCCGACATCGGGGCGGGCGCTCATGTCGGGCCCTTCGCCGACCTTCGCCCAGGTGCACGTGTCACCCCAGGTACGGTGACAGGAGCGTTCTATCGAGGTGACGCAGAGGAGTAGGGCCGATGGTCGAGCTGGTCACGAAGAAGCACCTGCAGCTGATCGCCGGCCGTTCGCATCCCGAGCTCGCTCTCGCCGTCGCCGCCCATCTGGGCGTGCCGCTCTCCGACCCGGGACTCGTCGACTTCCCCAACACCGAGGTCCGTTGCACGTTCGGCGAGTCGATCCGAGGCGCCGACGTCTTCATCCTCCAGACCCACGCCGCTCCGGTGAACGAGTCGCTGATGGAGCAGGCGATCATGATCGACGCGGCCAAGCGCGGCTCGGCGAAGCGCATCACCGCCGTCTGCCCCTACTACGGCTACGGGCGGCAGGACCGCAAGGCGAAGGGACGCGAGCCGATCACCGGGCGTCTCGTCGCCGACATCCTCACCGCCGCCGGCGCTGACCGCATCGTGAGCGTCGACCTGCACTCGGGGCAGATCCAGGGCTTCTTCGACGGCCCGTTCGACCACCTGCTCGCCATGCCGATCCTCGAGCGCTACATCCTCGAGAACGCAGGCGACGACTTCGTCATGTGCGCGCCCGACACGGGGCGCACGAAGGTCGCCGAGCGCTACGCCAGCCACCTCGGCGTCGACATGGCCAGCGTGTTCAAGCGCCGGGCGAAGGACAAGATCGCCTCGGTGGAGGCCGTCGGGGTCATGGGCGAGGTCGAGGGCAAGGTGTGCGTCCTCGTCGACGACATGATCGACACCGCGGGCACGATCTGCGCTGCGGCAGACATCCTCCTCGACAACGGCGCGAGCGGCGTGTGGTGCATCGCCACCCACGGGGTCCTCAGCGGGCCGGCCATCGACCGGCTGAAGAACAGCCGGATGGAACGGGTCGTCGTCACCGACACCCTGCCGATCCCGAGCGAGAAGCAGTTCGACAAGCTCGAGGTGCTGTCGATCGCCCCCTTGATCGGCGACGCCATCAGGGCCGTGTTCGAAGACGCCTCGGTGTCCGAGCTCTTCGGCGGCGAGAACCAGATTTAAGGCGTCTTCGCCACCTCCAGTACAATGCTGCGTTCCCTTTCCGGCAGTTGTAGGAGCGCGCCATGGCAGAGATCACCCTCAAGGCCGAGACCGGTCGTCCGTCCGGCTCGTCGGCTTCGAAGCGGCTTCGCCGCGAGGGCAAGATCCCGGCGGTCGTCTACGGCCACGGCATCGACCCGATCTCGATCGCCGTCGACGCTCGCGAGCTGCGCGGCGCGCTCACGGGCGAGGCGGGCACCAACGCCCTCCTGACCCTCGAGATCGAGGGGGGCAACCAGCTCGCGATGGCGAAGGTGCTGCAGCGGGATCCGGTTCGCAACGTCGTCACCCACATCGACTTCCAGGTCGTGCGTCGCGACGAGGTCGTCACGACCGACGTGCCGATCGTCCTCGTCGGCGAGGCGAAGGCGGTTGTCAGCGCCGGCGGCATCGTCGAGAACCCGCTCACCTCGCTGACGCTCCAGGCGACGCCGTCGAACATCCCGTCGTCGATCGAGGTCGACGTCGAAGGCCTCGCGATCGGCGACGTGATCCGAGTCGGCGACCTGAAGCTCCCGAGCGGCGTCGCGACGCTGGTCGACCCCGAAGAGGCGATCGTCAGCGCCCAGGGTCAGCAGGTGTCCGAGCTCGACCTCATCCCCGAGGCCGACGCCGAGGCGCTGCAGGATCTCGCGGCCGCCCAGGAGGCCGCGGCCGATGCTGACGTCGCCGGTGACGAGACACCTGCCGACGCTGCCGGCGACGGCGGCTCGGGCGACGCCGCCTCCGAGTAACCGCCATGGGGGACACCCCCCTCGACCTCCTCGTCGTCGGGCTCGGCAACCCGGGCGCGCAGTACGTCGGCACGCGGCACAACGTCGGTGCTGACGTCGCCTTCCTCCTCGCCGAGCGCTACGGGGGACGGCTCAAGCTGAGCAAGAAGGAGCGCACGCTCCTCGACGAGGTGCGCATCGGCGCCAAGCGCGTCGCGCTCGCGTTCCCCCAGACCTACATGAACGAGTCGGGCTTCAGCGTCGGCATGCTCGCCCGCCGCTACGACCTCACCGAGGACGACGCCGAACGCATCGTGATCGTCCACGACGAGCTCGACCTCCCGCCGGCTTCCGTGAAGGTGAAGCGTGGCGGAGGGCTCGCCGGCCACAACGGGCTCCGGTCGATCAAGGCCCATCTCAAGACGGACGGGTTCCTGCGAGTCCGGATCGGGATCGGGAAGCCGCCGGGCGGCAAGGAGCGTGGCGTCGACCACGTTCTGCGGCGTCCGTCGAAGCAGGAGCTGGAGTCGCTC
This sequence comes from Acidimicrobiales bacterium, assembly GCA_035540495.1. Classification (GTDB taxonomy): domain Bacteria; phylum Actinomycetota; class Acidimicrobiia; order Acidimicrobiales; family CADCTF01; genus DASVEG01. Next base: position 26,445 of record DATLGL010000035.1, on the reverse strand, counting down.
GTCGTGAGCGTCCACGAGGCGGCCGACGCCGTCGAGAAGATCCTGAACGACGGCGTCGACCGGGCGATGGAGCTCTACAACCGGCGAGAGAAATCAGCGCCTCAGGAATAGCGGGCGGCTGCCGATCTACCGGGCATGTCGCGCGGAATGCTCGATCAGTACCTGAACGCCCTGATCGACGCCAACGGGTCCGATCTGCACCTCCGAGTCGGAGGGCCGCCCCGGATCCGGGTCAACGGGATCCTCCAGGAGCTCGCAGGTGCCTCCGATCTCACCGAGGCCGACACCGAGGCGATCGCCGGCGAGATCGTCCGGCCCCACCTCGTCGAGAAGTTCAGCCGCGGCGAGGAGGTCGACTTCGCCTACTCGCTGCCCGACGGCAAGGGCCGCTTCCGCGTCAACGCGTACCTCCAGCGGGACACCGTCGCCATGGTGTTCCGGACGGTCGTCACCCAGCCCCAGACCATCGCCCAGCTCAATCTGCCGGACATGGTGCGCAGGTTCGCCGACGAGCCGCGTGGTCTGGTCATCGTCGCCGGACCGACGGGGTCGGGCAAGACCACGACCCTCGCGGCGATGGTCGATCACATCAACCGCACGCGGACGTGCCACATCGTGACGATCGAGGATCCGATCGAGGTCATCCACTCCGACGTGCGGGCGTCGATCTCCCAGCGCGAGCTCGGGGCTGACACGCCCTCGTTCGCCTCCGCGATGCGGGCCGCTCTCCGTCAGGACCCGGACGTGATCCTCGTCGGCGAGATGCGCGACGCGCAGACCGTCGCCACGGCATTGATGGCGGCCGAGACGGGTCATCTCGTCCTGTCGACGCTGCACACCACCGACGCCACAGAGACGATGACCCGCATCGTCGAGTTCTTCCCGCCCCACGAGCAGCGCCAGGTCCGCCTCGTGCTCGCCGGCGTGCTCAAGGGCACGGTGTGCCAGCGCCTCGTTCCCACCAAGGATGGCCAGCAGCGCGTGCCCGCCACCGAGGTCATGGTGGTGAACGGGCGGATCCAGCACTGGATCACCGACCCGAGCGCCCGCGAGGACGTCCAGCAGATCGTGGCCGACGGCGAGTACTACGGCATGCACACGTTCGACCAGGCGATCATCGACCTCTACCAGAAGGGCCTGATCGACGTTCGCGCCGCGCTCGGCCACGCCTCGAACCCCCATGACCTCTCGGTGGCGTTCCGCCGTCTCGGCGTCGACACGGGCAGCGGCCCGGCGGAGATGTCGTGGAGCGAAGGCGACCGCGCGGCCGACGAGGACGCCCTGGCCGATCTGGTCGAGCACCTCGCGGCGACCTACGAGGCCGAAGCCCCGGCCGAGCCCGGCGCTGATGCGACGGTGCTCGAGATGCCGAAGGCCGAGCCGAAGCAGCGCCGCCGCCGCTCGTCGAAGTAGTCGTCGCCCTTTGGAGCGGGCTGAGCGCAACATCTCGCGTTCAGTCCGCTCCGGTTTCGCGTTGGTTCGGTAGGCGGGGCTTCCCGATACCCTGGGTGACCCCGTGAGCGACCAGCTGCGCGCCCTTCCGCCCCTGCTCCGGGACGACCCTTCGGTCCCCGGCATCCTCGGTTCCGCCTCCTCCGTGCTGGCGGTGCCCGAGCCAGCGCGCGCGTTCACGCTCGCCGGGCTCAGCAGCCTCAGCAACAAGCACCCGTTCGTCGTCGCGGTGCCGACGACGACCGACGCCGAACGGCTCGCTCACGACCTGCGGGCGTTTCTCGGCGACGACGCCGTCGACGTGTTCCCGGCATGGGAGACGCTCCCGTTCGAGCGGGTCAGCCCGAGCGTCGAGACGATGGGACGGCGCCTGCGCGTCATGTGGCGTCTTCGTGATGCGGACCGGATGCCCGCGGTGCTCATCGCGCCGGTGCGCGCGCTGGTGCAGCGACTCGGCCCCCACGTGGAGGACGTCGACGTCGTCAGCGTCACGCCGGGTGATCAGCTCGACCCGGAAGATCTCGTCCGCCGCCTCGTCGACGGCGGCTACCGCCGGGAGTACCAGGTCGAGCATCGCGGCGAGATCGCAGTGCGAGGAAGCATCGTCGACGTGTTCCCGTCGACGGCCGACACGCCCGTTCGCATCGACCTCTGGGGCGACGAGGTCGACCGGCTCACCGAGTTCGCCGTCGCCGACCAGCGCAGCACCAACGATCTCGAGTGCGTCGAGATCTTCCCTTGTCGCGAGCTGCTGCCGACCGAGGAGGTGCGGGAGCGGGCAGAGCGCCTGATCAGCGCCGAGCCGTGGGGTCGCGAGCAGTGGGATCGTCTCAGCCGGGGCGAGACCTTCGACGGCATGGAGTCGTGGTTGCCGTGGCTGACGGAAGGCGAGCACGTCGTCCTCGACCTCGTCGGCGACGACGCCCAGGTCGTGCTCGTCGAGCCCCGCCGCATGCGCGACCGGGCCAAGGAGCTCCTCGACGAGGAGGAGTCGCTCGCCACCACGCTCGCGGCGACGTGGGGTGCGGCGAACGACGACGGGAGCAGCCGGGAGTTCCCGAAGCTCCACCTCCCCTTCGATCGCCTGCTGACCCACACCAAGGCAGCGGCGTGGACGCTCACGAACGCACCCGAAGGCCCCAGCACGACCGTCATCCAGGCCCGCCAGTGGGACGCCGTCGTCGGCGACGGCACCAAGCTCGCGGCGCAGCTCGGCGAGCTCAACCGCGAGGGCTACCGCATCAACGTGTGCGCCGAAGGGAAGGGCACCGGCGCCCGGATCACGGCCAGCCTCAACGAGGCGGGCTTCAACGTCCCCTTCGACGAAGACGGCACCCTCGACGTCTCGAAGCCGGGCATGCGGGTCGTCGTGCAGCCGCTCGAGCGCGGGTTCGTGCTGCCGAGCATCAAGCTCGCGGTGCTCGCCGAGTCCGACGTCACCGGCCGCCGGCGGGCGCATCGCCGGGCGAAGCCTCGCAGGGGCAGCGAGGGCTTCTTCGAAGACCTCAAGCCGGGCGACTACGTCGTCCACTACCAGCACGGCGTCGCCAAGTACGGCGGCATGGTGAAGCGCGCCATCGGCGGCGTCGAGCGCGACTACCTCCTTCTCGAGTACCGCGGCGGCGACAAGCTCTACGTCCCCTCCGACCAGATCGACGCGGTGCGCCACTACACCGGCGGCGAGAGCCCGAGCCTCAACAAGCTCGGCGGCAGCGACTGGCAGAAGACCAAGGCGCGGGTCAAGCAAGAGGTCCGCCGCATCGCGCAGGAGCTCGTCGTCCTCTACCGCCGCCGGGTCACCACGCCCGGGTACGCGTTCCCCGAGGACACGCCGTGGCAGCACGAGATGGAGGAGGCGTTCCCGTACCAGGAGACGCCCGACCAGCTGAAGGCGATCGCCGAGGTCAAGGCCGACATGGAGGACGGCAAGCCGATGGACCGCCTCGTGTGCGGCGACGTCGGCTTCGGCAAGACCGAGGTGGCGATCCGGGCGGTCTTCAAGGCGGTGCAGGACGGCAAGCAGGTCGCGATCCTCGTGCCCACGACGCTGCTCGCCCAGCAGCACTTCCAGACCTTCAGCGAGCGCTTCGCCGGCTATCCGATGCGGGTCGAGGTGATCTCGCGCTTCCTCACGCCGGGCCAGGCGAAGAAGGTGCTCGAGGGCTGCGCCGACGGCAGCGTCGACGTCATCATCGGCACCCACCGGCTGCTCAGCAACGACGTGAAGTTCAAGGATCTCGGCCTGCTCGTCGTCGACGAGGAGCAACGCTTCGGCGTGCAGCACAAGGAGCAGATCAAGCAGCTGCGCACGAACGTCGACGTGTTGACCCTCAGCGCGACGCCGATCCCGCGCACGCTCGAGATGTCGCTCACCGGCATCCGCGACCTCACGCTCCTGAACACGCCGCCCGCCGAGCGCCAGCCGATCCTCACCTACGTCGGCGAGTACGACGAGCGCGCCGTCGCCGAGGCCATCCGCCGCGAGCTGCTGCGCGAGGGCCAGGTGTTCTTCGTGCACAACCGGGTCATGGACATCGAGCAGACGGCGCACCGGATCAAGGAGCTCGTCCCGGAGGCGCGCGTCGCGGTCGCCCACGGGCAGATGGACGAGGGGTCGCTCGAGAAGGTCGTCCTCGACTTCTGGGAGGGCGAGTACGACGTGCTCGTCTGCACCACGATCATCGAATCCGGCATCGACATGCCGACGGTGAACACCCTCGTCGTCGACCGCGCCGACATGCTCGGCCTCGGCCAGCTCCACCAGCTCCGAGGCCGCGTCGGACGCGCCGGCCAGCGTGCGTACGCGTACCTGTTCTTCCCGCCGGAGAAGCAGCTCACCGAGGAGGCGTACGAGCGCCTCAAGACCATCGGTGAGCACACCGAGTTGGGCAGCGGCTTCAAGATCGCGATGCGTGACCTCGAGATCCGCGGCGCCGGCAACCTCCTCGGCGAGAACCAGAGCGGCCACATCGCAGCCGTCGGCTACGACCTCTACGTCCAGATGGTCGCGGAGTCGGTCGCGGAGTTGAAGGGCGAGGAGCTGCGCGAGCCGGCGGAGATCAAGCTCGACGTCCCCCTCCACGCCAACCTCCCGAAGGACTACGTCGAGAAGGAGGAGCTGCGGCTCGAGGCCTACCGCCGCCTGGCCGCGGTCGAAACCCACCAGCAGGTCGACGACATCGAGCAGGAGTGGCTCGACCGCTACGGCCCGGTGCCGGATGCGGCGAAGGCGCTCCTCGAGGTAGCGCACCTCCGGGCCGAGTCGCACCGGGTCGGCGTGCGTGAGGTGGCGGTCGCTCGCAACACCGCTCGGATCTCCCCGCTGCAGCTGAAGACGAGCCAGACGATCCGCCTGAAGAGGCTGTACCCGAAGGCCGTCTACAAGGACGACATGCGCCAGGTGGTGCTCCCGCTGGCGACCGGCCGGGGCGCGCCGAGCCCGGCCCAGTACGTGCAGGACTTCCTCGCCGCGATTATCCCGGTCGAGGAGTCGTCGGTAGCATCCTGAACCCGAATGACCCGCTCCCTCCGCCTTCTCTCGCTTGTCGCGGTCGCGCTCACGTTCCTGCTCGGCGCCTGCGGCAACTCGGTGGTCTCGCCGGCCGCAGCCGAGGTCAACGGCACGAAGATCAGCCAGGACGCGCTCGACGACGAGCTCGAAGCGATCCGCGGCAACCGCGAGTACCTGGAGTTCCTGAGCTCCCAGGGCAACACCGTGCTGGGCAACGGCAGCGGCACCTTCAACGCCGACTTCGTCCGGCGCGTGCTCACCCGCCAGATCTACCTGCAGCTCGTCCACGACGAGGTGAAGCGGCTCAAGATCCAGGTGACCGGTCGGAACATCGACGCCGTGCGCCTCGACGTGCAGGCCGAGGTGGGTGGTCCGTCGATCTTCGGGAAGTTCTCGAAGGCCTACCAGGACACGCTGCTCCGACGGAGCGCCGAGGTCGCCGCGTTGCAGCTCCACCTGAGCGACGTCGACATCGACGAGGCGACGATCCGCAGGTACTACGAGGAGAACCAGGAGCTCTTCGTCGAGACGTGCGTGCGGCACATCCTCTTCGCGGTCGTCACCGACAGCGGCCAGGTGTCGACGGAGCAGACCGAGGCCCAGTCGGCCGAGCTGCTCGCGCAGGCGCAGGCGGCCAAGGCCCGCATCGACAGCGGTGCCGACTTCGCGGCGCTCGCGGCAGAGCTCTCGAAGGACTCGTCGAACGCAGCCGACGGCGGCAACCTCGACTGCGGCCCGGCCGGGAGGTTCGTGCCGGAGTTCGAGACCGCGATGGACGAGCTCCAGCCCGGGCAGGTGAGCGATCCCGTCCAGACGCAGTTCGGATACCACCTCATCAAGGTCGACTCGCGTGAGGCCCGGCCGTTCGAAGACGCTGCCGCCGAGATCGAGCAGCGGCTCCTCGGCGAGGCATCGCAGGGCTTCGGCACCTTCCTGAGCGACGCGATCTCGAGCGCTGAGGTCGAGGTGAACCCCCGCTTCGGGTTCTTCTCGAAGAACCTGCAGAACCCGGGTGTGCTCCCCCCGAGCGCGCCGACGACGCTGCCGATCGGCGGCGCCGACCAGCCGCCCCGGGCACCGGCGATCGACTTCGGCGGCTGACCCATGGGCGGCCGCGTCGTCGTCGTCGGCCTCGGACCCGGCCCGGCCGATCTGGTCACCCCCGACACGCTGGCGGCCATGGAGCGTCACGAGCGCCGCTTCGTCCGCACGATGCGCCACCCGTCGTCGTCGGTGCTGCCGGAGGGGACGGTTTCGTTCGACGACCTCTACGACTCCGCCGCCACCTTCGACGAGGTGTACCGGCAGATCGTCGAGACGCTGGTGCGCGCGGCGAGCGAAGGTGACGTGCTGTACGCGGTGCCGGGGTCGCCGCGGGTGCTGGAGCGCACGGTCGACCTCCTGCTCGAGCGCCGTGACGACGTCGAGGTCGACGTACGACCCGCGGTGTCGTTCCTCGACGTCGTCTGGTCGAGGTTGCAGGTCGACCCGTTCGCCGAGGGCGTCCGCCTCGTCGACGGCCACGTGTTCGCCGAGCGTGCCGCCGGTGAACGGGGGCCGCTGCTCGTCGCCCACTGCCACGCCAACTGGGTCCTGTCCGACATCAAGCTCGCATACGAGCGGGAGACGCCTGATCGAGCGGTGCTCCTCCACCACCTCGGGCTCGACGACGAGTTGATCGTCGACGTCTCGTGGGACCGCATCGACCAGACGATCGAGGCCGACCACCTCACGTCGCTGTGGATCCCCGAGGCGGCGGCGCCGGTCGGCGCGGAGCTGGTGCGCTTCGCCGAGGTCGTCCGCCGGCTGCGCGAGGAATGCCCGTGGGACCGCCAGCAGACCCACGAGTCGCTCGTCCGCTACGTGATCGAGGAGACGTACGAGGTGGTCGAGGCGATCGCCTCGGCCGATCCCGCGCTGCTCGAGGAGGAACTGGGTGACCTGTTGCTCCAGGTCTTCCTCCACTCGGCCATCGCCGCGCAGGCCGGCGAGTTCACGATCGCCGACGTCGCGCATGCCATCTCGGAGAAGATGATCCGCCGCCACCCCCACGTGTTCGGCGACGTCGCGGTCGACGACGCCGACCACGTCGCCCGCAACTGGGAGCAGATAAAGGCCGCGGAGAAGGGGTCGCCCGGCGGCGACGCGGACGGCGGCGCGTCCGTGCTCGACGGCGTCTCGGGCGCGCTTCCCGCGCTCACGTACGCGACCGAGCTCGGGCGCAAGGCGGCGAAGGTCGGATTCGACTGGCCGGACGTCGACGGGGTGTGGGCCAAGGTCGACGAGGAGCTCGCCGAGCTGCGTGACGATCCGACCTCACTCGACGAGATGGGCGACGTGCTCTTCGCGGTGTCGAACCTGGCACGCCACCTCGGCCTCGACGCCGAGGGTGCGCTGCGAGCGGCCGCGTCGAAGTTCCGCGACCGCTTCGAGGTCGTCGAGCGACTGGCTCGGCAACGGGGGTTCGACCTTGCCGCCGCCGATCTCGCGACCCTCGACGCGCTCTGGGACGAGGCGAAGGCGACGCTCTCCCAACCCGATTGACAACTCCGGTACCTTTCAACACCAGCAACAGGAGTCACACGAACACATGAGCCAGATCGAGTACGTCGTCGGCCGGGAAGTCCTCGACTCCCGTGGCAACCCCACGGTGGAGGTGGAGGTCTTCCTCGAGTCGCGAGCCAAGGGGCGAGCGATCGTCCCTTCCGGCGCGTCCACCGGCCAGTTCGAAGCGGTCGAGATGCGCGACGGCGACAGCGACCGCTTCGGCGGCAAGGGCGTGCTCGACGCCATCGACAACGTCAACGGCGAGATCCGCGACGCGCTCGAGGGCATGGAGGCGCTCGACCAGCGCGGCGTCGACGCCGAGCTGCTCAGCCTCGACGGCACCGACAACAAGGCTCGACTCGGTGCCAACGCCATCCTCGGCGTCTCCCTCGCGGTCGCGAAGGCGGCGGCCGACGAGCTGCAGCTGCCGCTCTACCGGTACGTCGGCGGCGCGAACGCGCACGTGCTGCCCGTCCCGATGATGAACGTGGTGAACGGCGGTGCTCACGCCGACAACACGATCGACTTCCAGGAGTTCATGCTGATGCCGATCGGCGCGGCGTCGTTCTCCGAGGCGCTGCGTTGGGGCACCGAGACGTACCACGTGCTGAAGAAGGTCGTGCACGACCGCAAGCTGTCGACGGCCATCGGCGACGAGGGCGGCTTCGCTCCTGACCTCGGCACCAACGAAGACGCGGTGAAGCTCCTCATGGAGGCGATCGAGAAGGCGGGCCGCACGCCGGGCGAAGACATCGCCATCGCGCTCGATCCGGCGGTCACCGAGATCTACAAGGACGGCGCCTACCACCTCGAGGGCGAGGGCCGGGTGCTGTCGAGCGACGAGATGGCGCAGTACTGGGTCGACCTCTGCGACCGTTACCCGATCGTCTCGATCGAGGACGGCATGGCCGAGGAGGACTGGGATGGTTGGGCCGCACTCACCTCTGCGGTCGGCGACCGGGTGCAGCTGGTCGGCGACGACCTGTTCGTGACGAACAGCGAGCGCTTGCAGATGGGCATCGACCGCAACGTCGCCAACGCGATCCTCGTGAAGGTCAACCAGATCGGCTCACTGACCGAGACGCTCGAGACCGTCGGCCTCGCCACCCGCAGCCGCTACGCATCGGTCATGTCCCATCGCTCCGGTGAGACCGAGGACGTCACCATCGCCGACCTCGCCGTCGCGACGAACTGCGGACAGATCAAGACGGGCGCGCCGGCCCGTTCGGATCGCGTCGCCAAGTACAACCAGCTCCTCCGCATCGAGGACGACCTCGGTGAAGCTGCCGCGTTCTGGGGCGCGGCTGCGCTGGCCGGTCGGGCCGGCCGCGCCGCTCGCAGCGGGAGGGCCTGACCCTGCTCCTCCGCCTTCCCCGTCTCGTGTGGGCCGTTGTGGGCGGCGCGGTGCTCGTCACCGTGCTGCTCCTCGGCGTGTTTCCGACGCGCTCGTACTTCCAGCAGCGCGAGGCCATCGAACGGGAGAAGGCGAAGGTCGCGATCCTCGACAAGGAGAACTCGCGCCTGGCCGCTCGTGTGAGCGAGCTGCAGACCGACGAGGAGATCGAGCGCCTGGCCCGGGAGCAGTACAACCTGGTGAAGCCGGGCGAGGAGGCCTACGCGATCCTGCCCGGTCCCGACGACGGTGAGACGGGCCACCGCGAGGCGCCACCGGTCCCCGAACCCGAGCCGTCGCTCTGGTCGAAGGTGACCGACACCCTCTCCTTCTGGAACTGAGGTCTGTGCCCTCTCCATCGTTCTGTGAGTAGTTGTTCGACCTCACGTCGAAGAAGTACTCACAGAAGATTGGGTGAGTAGGTTCTCGGCTCGTGTCGATCCTCGGTAACCGCGTCCTGCGCAAGGAAGACCCGAAGTTCCTGACGACGGGTGGGGAGTACGTCGACGACCTGCCCCTGCCCGGCGCGGTTCACGTCACCTACGTCCGCTCGACGATGGCCCACGCGCGCATCACGACGATCGACGTCGACGACGCTCGCACCGCCCCCGGCGTTCTCGACGTGATCACCGGGGCCGACATCGACCTCGCCCCGATCAAGCCGATGGGCTTCCTCAACCAGGCCCAGCTGCGCTCGTGGCTCGCCACGGACACGGTTCGCTTCGTCGGCGAGCCGATCGTCGCGATCGTCACCGAGGAGCGCTACCAGGGTGCTGACGCGGCGGAGATGGTCTTCGTCGACTACGACCCGCTGCCGGCAGTCGTCGATCCCGAAGACAGCGTGAAGAACGATCTGTTGCTGTTCCCGGAGTCGGGCACCAACGTCACCTTCGAGCTGAACTTCGGACGCGACGACTCGCTGTTCGACGGATGCGACGTCGTCGTCCGCCAGCGCATCGTCAACCAGAAGGTCGCGCCGTGCCCTCTCGAGGTGCGCAGCGACGCGGCCCGGTGGAGCGACGACGGGAAGCTGACGTGGTGGGTGAGCTCACAGGGCGCGCACAGCGCTCGGGGCGACCTGTGCAACCACCTGGGTCTGCAGCCCGACCAGGTCCGAGTCATCGCGCCCGACGTCGGTGGCGGCTTCGGGGCCAAGATCGGCGTGTACCCCGAGGAGCTGCTCGTCCCGTGGCTCGCGCGCCGCCTGGGTCGTCCGGTGAAGTGGACCGAGACGCGCACCGAGTCGATGCTCAACCTGGGCCACGGTCGCGGCCAGGTGCAGTACGCCGAGATGGGCGGAACCCGCGACGGCAGGATCACCGCCTACCGGCTCACCGTGCTGCAGGACTCCGGCGCGTACCCATCGCAGGGCGCGGTGCTGCCGTTCATGACCCGCACGATGCTCACCGGCGTCTACGACATCCCGAAGGCCGAGTTCACCAGCAAGAGCGTCGTCACCAACACGACCCCGACGGTCGCCTATCGCGGCGCCGGTCGCCCCGAGGCGACCGCTGCGCTCGAGCGGATCATCGACATCTTCGCCACCGAGATCGGTGCCGATCCCGCCGAGGTCCGCCGCACGAACCTCGTGGCGAAGGACAAGTTCCCGTTCACGACACCCGTCGGCACGACGTACGACATCGGCGACTACGAACGAGCGCTCGACCTGGCCCTCGAGGCGGCCGGCTACGAGGAGCTTCGAGACGAGCAGCGGCGCCGTCGTGACGCCGGTGAGCGCAAGCAGCTCGGCATCGGGCTCGCGGTGTACGTCGAGATCACCGCCGGCCCGGGCGCCCCGAGCGAGTTCGGCGCGGTGGAGGTCAAGGCTGACGGCAAGGTCATCGTTCGCACCGGCAGTTCGCCCCACGGGCAGGGCCACCACACCGCGTTCTCGATGATCGTGGCCGACAAGCTCGGCGTGCCCCTCGAAGACGTCACCGTGATCCACGGCGACACCGACGTCGTCCCTCGCGGGCAGGGCACGATGGGCTCTCGCTCGCTGCAGGCCGGCGGGGTGGCGATCAGCCGAGCGACCGACCAGGTGATCGAGAAGGCCCGCAACCTGGCCGCGGATTTGCTCGAGGCGGCTGTCGACGACGTCCAGTACGACGCGGCCGCACGCTCGTTCCACGTCGCGGGGACGCCGGCGGTGTCGAAGTCGTGGGGCGACGTCGTCGCTGCCGCCGACGGTGGGCGGCTCGAGGTCGAGCACGACTACCAGGGATCCGGTCCGACGTTCCCCTTCGGCGCCCACCTCGTGGTCGTGGAGGTCGACGCCGACACCGGCCGCGTCGAGGTCGCGCGCATTGTCGCGGTCGACGACGCCGGCCGGATCCTCAACCCGCTCCTCGCAGACGGACAGATCCACGGCGGGTTGGCGCAGGGAGTCGCGCAGGCGCTGCTCGAGGAGGTGCGCTACGACGTCGACGGCAACCCGATCACGGCGAACCTCGCCGACTACGCCTTCGTCAGCGCAGCGGAGCTGCCCAGCTTCGAGCGGATCCCGATGGAGACGCCGACGCCGGTGAACGAGCTCGGCGCGAAGGGCATCGGCGAGTCCGGCTCCATCGGCTCGACGCCTGCGGTGCACAACGCGGTCGTCGACGCGCTGTCGTTCTTCGGCGTCCGCCACATCGACATGCCCACGACGCCGGAGAAGGTCTGGCGCGCGGTCACCTTCGGTGCCGACGCAGCGACGGACGACCGCTGGTACGCCGACCCGCCCGCCGCGGCCGGGCTCGGTTCAGCAGCCGCAGCGGCTCCGCCGGCCGACGGCGACATCCCCGCGCTCTAGAACGTCCACTTCGTCCCGCCCTCGACCGCAGTCGGCGTCGAGTGCCAGCCGAGCACCGTGTGGGGGCGGACGACGAAGTTCAACATGTCGGTGTCCGGCTCGAAGTTCCACGAGTACTTCTCGTTGTAGCGAGGGATCGCCTCGCGCCGCGCCGCCTCGTCGATCGCCGTCGTGACGAGCTCGGCGGGTCCGGCGAACCGGTCGATCGTGCCCTCGATGATGACGACGTCGATCGCGTCGTCGAGATGGACGGTCACCGGCAGCGCAGACCGCCGTTCGGCGCGTGCGAGCCCGCCGCCGCCGACGCTGAGGAGCAGGCCGGCCTCTGACCACACGCCCCACACGGGGCGCGCCTGGGGGAAGCCGTCGGTCCGGACCGAGACGATCCAGTAGTTCTTCTCCGCCTCGATGCGGTCGAGCGCCCACGACCACGGGAGGCGCTCGCCGCGGCCCATCCAGTGCGGCGTCAGCGGCGCCGCGCTCTTCGGTTCCGGCATGTGGCCGATGATGTCGCACATGGATCTGCCGATGTCGCGCCGTCACCTGCTGATCGCCGGAGGTGCGGCAGCCGCCGCGGTCGCGGTCGGAGGCTGCACGCGCGGCGACGACCGCAGCTCCCAGCGAGCGAGCGCACCGCTGAAGGAGACGCCTGGATGCGTCGACGGCGACGATGTCGAGGAGACGCCGGCGCAGACCGCCGGCCCGTTCTTCACACCGAACTCGCCGGAGCGGGCGAACATCGCCGACGGGGTCGACGGCGACACGCTCGTCATCACGGGCACCATCGTGAGCTCGACGTGTGAGCCGCACGCGGGCGCGCTGCTCGACGTCTGGCAGTGCGACGCCCAAGGCACGTACGACAACGACGGCTTCAGGTTGCGCGGCCACCAGTTCGCAGACGACGAGGGCCGGTTCCGGCTCGAGACGATCGTCCCGGGCGTCTATCCCGGCCGAACCCGGCACATCCACGTGAGGGTCCAGCCCGAACGCGGGCGCATCCTCACCACGCAGCTGTACTTTCCGGGCGAAGCGCAGAACGCCCGAGACGGCCTCTACCGCGAGGAGTGCGAGCTCTCGATGGCGGACGACGGCACCGCCTCGTTCCGGTTCGTCGTCTGACGACGCTCCAGGCGTACGCCTCCGGATCGTCGCGCCGTCGACTAAGAACTGCGCCGTGCGCGTCTCCGTCACGATCAACGGCCAGCAGCAGGAGCACGAGGTCGAACCTCGCCTGCTCCTCGTCCACTACATCCGAGAAACGGTCGGGCTGAAGGGGACGAACATCGGATGCGACACCTCGTCGTGCGGTGCGTGCACGGTGCTGCTCGACGGCGAGTCGGTGAAGTCGTGCACGCTCCTGGCGGTGCAGGCGGACGGGTCGGAGATCATGACGATCGAGGGCCTCGCTCCGTCGGTCGACGAACTGCACCCGGTGCAGCAGGCCTTCCGCGAACACCACGGCCTGCAGTGCGGCTACTGCACGCCCGGCATGGTGATGGCCGCGGTCTCGCTGCTGAAGGAGAACCCGCAGCCGGACGAGCACGACGTGCGCCACGGCCTCGAGGGGAACCTCTGCCGCTGCACCGGCTACCACAACATCGTCAAGGCCGTGCTGGCCGCGGCGGGCACGCTGCCGAAGACCGGTCCGCTCGCCGGTGTCGCCGAGGTGACCCCGAAGTGATCCCGGCGAAGTTCGACTACTCCCGGGTCGCCACCGTCGACGAGGCGCTCGCGCTTCTCGCCGAGCATGGCGACGAGGCGAAGCTGCTCGCGGGTGGCCACTCCCTGCTCCCGCTCATGAAGCTGCGCCTGGCGACGCCGGCGATGCTGGTCGACATCGGCCGCCTGCGGGACCTCTCCTACGTCCGCGCCGACGACGGTCACGTCGCGATCGGCGCGTTGACTCGCCACCGCGACCTCGAGACGTCCGACGTGCTCCAGGCCGAGGCGCCGCTGCTCAGCTACACGGCGTCGCTCGTCGGCGACCCGCAGGTCCGGCACCGAGGCACGCTCGGCGGCTCGCTGGTGCACGGCGATCCCGCGTCCGACCTGCCGGCTGCCGTGCTCGCGATGAACGGGACGATGGTGATCGCCGGCTCCGGCGGCGCCCGCCGCGAGGTGCCCGCCACCGAGTTCTTCCAGGGCTTCCTCGAGACGGCGGTGCAGCCCGACGAGATGCTGGTCGAGATCCGCATCCCGAGCGCGAAGGGCAAGGGCTGGTCGTACCAGAAGTTCAACCGCCGAGCGCAGGACTGGGCGATCGTCGCCGCCGCCTATCAGGAGGGTGCCGGTGTCGCGCTCGTGAACATGGCGTCGGTGCCGGTGCGCGCCTCGGCCGTCGAGGCGGCGCTCGCGTCGGGAGCGGCCGTCGAAGACGCTTCGGCCTCCGCAGACGAAGGACTCGACCCGCCCTCCGACCTCAACGCGTCACCCGAGTACCGGCGCCACCTCGCACGCGTGCTCACCCGCCGAGCGATCGAAGAGGCATCGACGCGCCAGAGCTGAACCGCCGCCGGTTCATCGTCGGAGGCGCGGCCGCGTAGCCTCGACCGCCAATGGAGATCTCGTCCGTCGATGAGGTGCAGCGCGAGCTCGAGCGCCGCAAGTACCTCGCGGACGAGGGCCTCGCGACGGTCATCTTCCTCGCGCTGACGCTGCAGCGTCCGGTCCTTCTCGAGGGCGAGGCAGGCGTCGGCAAGACCGAGGTGGCGAAGGTGCTGAGCGAGTGGACGGGCGGGGAGCTCATCCGCCTCCAGTGCTACGAGGGCATCGACGTCGCGCAGGCGGTCTACGAGTGGGACTACACCCGCCAGCTCCTCCACCTCCGCGCCCTCGAAGCGGCGGGCGAGGTCGACGTGGCGAAGGCGGAGGACGAGCTCTACAGCGAGTCGTTCCTCGTGCGCCGTCCGCTGCTGCGGGCGATCGATCACCGAGAGGGACCGCCGCCGGTGCTGCTCATCGACGAGGTCGATCGGGCCGATGACGAGTTCGAGGCGTTCCTCCTGGAGATCCTCGCCGACTACTCCGTCACGGTCCCGGAGCTGGCGACGTTCCGTGCGTCGGTGCCTCCGGTCGTCATCCTCACCAGCAACCGCACACGCGACGTCCACGACGCGCTCAAGCGCCGGTGCCTCTACCACTGGGTCGAGCATCCCGGGTTCGAGCGCGAGGTCAGCATCATCCGGCTGCGCGCTCCACAGGTCACCGAGCGTCTCGCGCGTCAGGTCGCTGCGGCCGTCGAGCAGATGCGCGGGATGGAGCTGTTCAAGCCCCCCGGCGTCGCCGAGGTGATCGACTGGGCCCAGGCGCTTGCTGCGCTCGGGCGGGCAGTTCTCGACGAGCAGTGGGTCGACGCCACCCTCGGGTCGGTCCTCAAGTACCGGGAAGACCACGAGCGGGTGCGGTCGGCCGGCGTCGCAGGCCTCGTCGACGCTGCGGTGGCGCGTGCCGGCTGACGTCGAGCGCATCGCCGTCGGCTTCGCCACGACGCTGCGGAAGTCGGGCGTGGCCGTGCCCACCCGCAGCGTCCTCGACTTCGTCGCCGCGCTCGGCAAGGTCGGCATCGACACCAGGTCGGCCGTGTACTGGGCCGGCCGAGCCACCTTGCTCCGCCGTCACGAAGATCTCCGCGCCTATGACGACGCCTTCGCCGTGTACTGGCTCCAGCGCGAGCTGATCCGGGTTCCGCAGACGATCGAGCCCGTGGTGCTCGAGCTCGACGACGACAGCGCCGACGAGGACGACGACGGTCCCGAGGAGGCGGACGACGACAGAGGTGACGAGACGGACACGATCGCGGTTCGGTACAGCCCGGTCGAGATCCTTCGCCACAAGGACTTCGCCGACTACACCCACGCGGAGTTCGACGAGGCGCGGAAGGTCATGGCCGAGATGCGCCTCGCCGCCGCGGTCCGGGCCTCGCGCCGGCTCCGGCGCGCGAAGGGGTCTCGTCCGACGGCGCACCCCGATCTGCGGCGGACGGTGCAACGCGCGATGAAGCTCCACGGCGAGCCTGCGCGGCGGGCCTACTTCGAGCGAAACACCCGACCGCGAAGGCTCGTCCTCCTGTGCGATGTCAGCGGTTCGATGGAGGCGTACAGCCGCGCGCTGCTCCGCTTCCTCCACGCCGCGGTCGTCGGGCGACGTCACGTCGAGGCCTTCGCGCTCGGCACGCGCCTGACCCGCCTGACGCGCGAGCTGTCATCGCACGACCCGGACGCTGCGCTCGCGGCGGCCGGTCGCGGCGTGAAGGACTGGAGCGGCGGCACCCGCCTCGGCGAGGTGCTCCGCGAGTTCAACGATCGGTTCGGCGTGCGGGGCATGGCTCGTGGCGCCGTCGTCGTGATCCTGTCGGACGGATGGGATCGGGGAGAGCCGGCGGAGCTCGCGGCGCAGATGGCGCGCCTCCACCGGGTCGCGCACCGCGTCGTGTGGTGCAACCCGCTCAAGGCGTCGCCCGGGTACGCCCCGCTGGCCCGTGGGATGGCCGCGGCGCTCCCGCACGTTGACGAGTTCATCGAAGGACACTCGCTCGCCTCGCTCGAGCGCTTGGCGGAGGTGGTGAACCGCAGATGAAAGAGGTGTTGAACGACATCGACCGGTGGCGGCGTGCCGGCAAGCGCGTCGCCGTCGCGAGGGTGGTGGGGATCGACGGCAGCGGGCCCCGCGACCCGGGAGCGACGATGGTCGTCAACGAAGACGGCGAGGTCGCCGGATCGGTCAGCGGTGGATGCGTCGAGGGCGCGGTCGTCACCGAGGCGCTCGACATCCTGGGCGGCGACGGCCGTGCGCGGCGGGTGACGTTCGGCTACTCCGACGACGAGGCCTTCGCCGTCGGCCTCACGTGTGGAGGAACCGTCCACCTCCTCATCGAGCCGCTCGAGCGCTGGTGAGCCTGTACGACGAGCTCGCGGCGGCCATCAGGGCCGAGGAGCCGGTGGCGCTGGCGACCGTCAGCGACGGGCCGAACCTCGGAGCGAAGCTCCTCGTCCGTCCGGACGGATCGGTCAGCGGCAGCCTCGGCGACGCCGACCTCGACCGTGTCGTTGCTCGCGATGCTGTGGCCGAGCTCGACGCCGGTCGTTCGACGACGCGCCACTACGGCCGACACGGCGAGGCGCGGCAGGACGACGTCGAGGTGTTCATCGAGAGCTTCGCTCCGCCTCCGCGGATGATCATCTTCGGCGCCGTCGACTTCACCGCGGCGCTGACGCGCGTCGCGAAGGTCCTCGGCTACCGCGTCGTGGTCTGCGACGCTCGTCCGGTGTTCGCCACGGCGCAGCGCTTCCCGATGGCCGACGAGGTGGTGGTCGACTGGCCCGACCGGTACCTCGAGGCGAACGGAACCGATCTCGGTCCGCGAGACGCGGTGTGCGTGCTCACCCACGACCACAAGTTCGACGTGCCGGCGATCGTCGGCGCGCTCGCGACGAGGGT
Organism: Acidimicrobiales bacterium; assembly: GCA_035540495.1. Taxonomy (GTDB): domain Bacteria; phylum Actinomycetota; class Acidimicrobiia; order Acidimicrobiales; family CADCTF01; genus DASVEG01. The sequence continues at coordinate 9,312 of DATLGL010000035.1, read as the reverse complement.
GGGATACCTCGGCGCCATGGGGTCGCGGCGCACCCACGACGAGCGGGTCGAGCGACTGCGAGCGGCCGGCGTCGACGACGCAGGCATCGACCGGCTGATGGCGCCGATCGGGATCGACATCGGCGCCCGCACGCCAGAGGAGACGGCGGTGTCGATCTGCGCCGAGATCATCGCCAACCGAACTGGGCGTCGCGTCCCGAGCCTGCGCGACACTGAAGGGCCTATCCACGCCAGGGGGGCTGATGGCGTCAGCTGACAACGACGAGCTGCCGGTACCGCAGGTGTCGTCCCGTGCGCCCGAGTTGCGCATCTCCGACGCCGAGCGGGAACAGGCCGTCGCGCTGCTCCGGCGACACTGCGGCGAAGGGCGGCTGACCCTCGACGAGTTCTCCGACCGCGTCGGCGACGTGTTCGCGGCGCGCACGGCACGCGAGATCGAGCGGGTGCTCGTCGACCTCCCTGTGCTCGACGGGCCGGCGCTGCGAGCGGAAGCCTCGGCGTCACTCGAAGCTCCCCGCACCACCCGCACGCGGCGAGCGGTGAAGTGGACGGTGTCGGTCTTCGGCGGCAACCAGCAGCGCGGGCGCTGGCGCATCGAAGGCGAGACGAACGCCGTCTCGTTCATGGGCGGTTGCCATCTCGACCTGCGTGAGGCCGAGGTCAAGGGCGCCGAGGCCGTCATCAACGCCTTCGCGTTCATGGGCGGCATCGACGTGATCGTGCCGGAAGGCATCGAGGTCGTCCTCGAAGGGTTCGCCTTCATGGGCGGCCGCCACGCCAAGGTCAAGGACGTCCCGATCATCCCCGGCTCGCCGGTCATCCGGGTGCGCGCCTTCGCGTTCATGGGCGGGGTCAGCGTGCGCAGCAAGGGTCCGTCGACTCGCGGGCAGCGCGGCGTCGGAACGGGCGGTTCAGGCGGATCGAGCACCGCGGCGCGAAGAGCCGAACGTCATCTCGAGCGCGCCCAGCGCCACCTCGAGCGCGACCTGCGCCATCAGCAACGTGAAGCGTCGCGAGCCGGACGGCGGGGCGAGGTCGGTCCTGGCGCCGGCGCCGGTGCGGGCGCCGGTGGAAACGTCGGTGGGAGCAACAAGGCGCGCGGCATCGACGCCGTAGCGGCCGACGTTCGTGAGGACTGGCCGGCGGTCCGGGCCCAGGTCGCGCCCGAGGGCACCGTCACGATCATGTTCAGCGACATCGAGGGCTTCACCGCGATGTGTGACCGGCTGGGCGATCACCGCGCCAACGACATCCTGCGCGAGCACTACCGCCTCGTGCGCGACGAGCTCGCCCGCCATGCGGGCTTCGAGGTCAAGGTCCACGGTGACGGCTTCATGGTCGCCTTCTCGAGCGCGAGCCGGGCGCTGCGGTGCGCGCAGGCGATCCAGCGGGCGCAGCGGGAGTGGAACGACGAGCACCCGGAGAACCCCGTCCACGTCCGCATGGGGCTCCACACCGGCGAGGCGATCCGAGATGCCGACGACTTCCTGGGCACGACCGTCAACCTCGCGTCGCGCATCGCGGATGCCGCGAACGGCGACGAGATCCTCGTGTCCGGGCTCCTGCGCGAGCTGTGCGTGTCGTCGGGCGAGTTCGAGTTCGACGGCGGTGACGAGGTCGCCCTGAAGGGCATCTCGCAACCGCACCGCGTGTACTCCGTCCGCTACGACTGACGTGACCGTCGCCGGGGTGATCCTCGCCGCCGGTGCCGGATCGCGCTTCGGAGGCGACGCTCACAAGCTGCTGACGCCGCTGAAGGGCCGCCCGCTCGTGGCATGGGCGCTCGACGCGGTGATCGCGGCGGGTGTCGACGAGGTGATCGTCGTCACCGGAGCCGCCGATGTCGGCGCCGTCGTGCCGGACCACGTCACGCGCGTGCACAACCCGTCGTGGGCGGAGGGCATGGCGACGTCGCTGACGGTCGCCATCGGTCACGCCGACCGGCAGAGCCACGACGCCGTCGTCGTCGGTCTCGCCGATCAGCCGTTCATCTCCGCCGACGCGTGGCGCGCCGTCGCGGCGGCCACGACGACGCCGATCGTCGTCGCCTCCTACGACGGCCAGCGGCGGAATCCGGTGCGCCTCGCGCGAGAGGTGTGGCCGCTTCTGGATACGACGGGCGACGAAGGGGCAAGGTCTCTCATGCGCCGACGGCCCGACCTCGTCAGCGAGGTAGCGTGCCCGGGCACTCCCGCAGACGTCGACACCCTGGAGGATCTCGCGCAATGGAGCTGACCAACGAGTTCCGGGTCGACGTCCCCGTCGATCAGGCGTGGGACGTGCTGACCGACGTGGAACGCATCGCCCCGTGCATGCCGGGCGCCCAGCTGCAGGAGGTCGCCGGCGACGAGTACCGCGGCATCGTCAAGGTCAAGGTCGGCCCCATCACCGCGCAGTACAAGGGCGCGGCGCGCTTCCTCGAGAAGGACGACAGTGGCCGGAAGGCGGTTCTCAAGGCGGAGGGTCGTGACACCCGCGGTCAGGGCAACGCGAACGCCACGATCACCGCGACCCTCACCCCCGACGGAGACGGCACAGCGGTCAAGGTGGTCACCGACCTCACCGTGACCGGGAAGGTGGCGCAGTTCGGTCGTGGCGTCCTCGCCGACGTCTCGTCGAAGCTGCTCGGCCAGTTCGTCGACTGCCTCCACAACGACCTCCTGAGCGACGCGGCGGTGACCGACGCGCCGGTGGCGAAGCCTGCGGAGGAGCCGGCGGCGGTGGAAGAGCCCGCATGGTCGGCTGCTCCCGCCGCCCCCGAAGCCGCGGCCGAGGTGGCCGATGTCGCCGAGGTCGCCGCGACGTCCGGTGCCGCGGCCGCCGCTGGCAACGGCTCGACGTCGGGCGCGCCGACGACGGCGACGACCACGGCCAGCACGAACGGCAACTCGAGCGGTCAGCCCACGGGTCCTTCCGTGACGCCTCCGCCGCGCGCTGCCGAGGAGGTGCGCAAGATCGACTCGAAGCCGGCCCAGCCCGTCGACCTGCTCGACGCAGCCGGCGTGCCCGTCGCGAAGCGGGCCATTCCCGTCGTCGCCGGTGTGCTCGTCATCCTCTGGTTCCTGCGCCGGCGCCGCCGCAAGCACGGTCGTTGACCGTCGACGAGCGGGTCGCCGAGCTGCTCGGCCGCCGTCCCCGCGGCGCCTACGAGGTCGTCGTGGCGACCGGCGACGGCGACCCGATCGTGTTGAAGAACGCACCGCTGCTCGACGACGGCACGCCGATGCCGACGCTCTACTGGCTCGTTGGTGAGCGTGAGCACGAGCGCGTCAGCCGGCTGGAGGCCGCGGGAGGTGTGCGACGCGCGGAGGCGGAGGTCGACGCAGTCGAGATTGCGGCTGCGCACGAGCGATACGCGGCAGAGCGTGACGCGCTGCTACCGCCAGACCATCAGGGCCCGCGTCCGAGCGGCGGCGTCGGGGGCACCCGCGTGGGTGTGAAGTGCCTCCACGCGCACTACGCGTTCCATCTCGCCGGCGGTGACGATCCCGTCGGCCGGTGGGTCGCAGCCCGTCTGGCCGAGGAGAGCGCCGAGGCACGGTCGTGAACGTCGCCGCCATCGACTGCGGGACGAACTCGACGCGGCTGCTCGTCGCCGACCACGCAGGCCGGGCGGTCGATCGGCGGATGACCATCACCCGCCTCGGCGAAGGCGTCGACGCCAGCGGCCGCCTCGGGGCCCAAGCGATCGACCGCGTGCTCGACGTCCTCCGGGAGTACAAGGAGGTCATCGACCGCCACGATGTGAAGCGGATCCGGATGGCGGCCACGTCGGCCGCGCGTGATGCGTCGAACCGCGACGGGTTTTTCGACGCGTGCGAGCAGATACTCGGCGTCCGGCCGGAGCTCCTCAGCGGCGACGAGGAGGGACGGCTCTCGTTCCGTGGTGCGACCACTGGGCTCGACCCGTCGGAAGGTCCGTTCCTGGTCGTCGACATCGGCGGCGGATCGACCGAGTTCGTCGCCGGGACGACCGAGCCCGATGGCGTCCTGTCGGTCGACATCGGCTGCGTCCGCGTCACCGAGAAGTTCCTCCACAGCGATCCCCCCGACGCCGGCGAGCTCTCCGACGCCATGGTGGTCATCCGCCAGCACCTCGACGACGTCGTGCGGGAAGTCCCCTCGTCTCTCGAGGCGCGCCGGTTCATCGGTCTCGCGGGCACGGTCACCACGATCGCGACGGTCGAGCTCGGCGTGCCGTACAACGACGAACAGGTCCACCACCTCCTCCTCACGAAGGACGCGGCCGAAGACGTCTTCCGGACACTGGCGACGGAGCGGCTCCGCGACCGCGTCCACAACCCGGGCCTCGAGCGCGAACGGGCGGACGTGATCGTCGGCGGCGCGCTCGTGCTCGTCACGATCATGCGGTACTTCGACTTCGCCGAGTGTCTGGTGTCGGTTTCCGACATCCTCGACGGGCTCGTCCTGTCCCTCCTCGACTGAGCGCTTCGTCCCCCTCGGGAGGGAAAGCGGCGTGCGCCGGGGAAGACCGTTGCGTGCGCTCGTTCAAGCGCCCCTGTGGCCCGGTCGAAGCCTGAAGACATGCTGGAGGTTGCGGCCCCGCGGCCGTTCCCGCTGCGGGCGGGCAGATACTTGTGGCCGATGCGGCTGCTGCTCGGCGCCATCGCGTTCCTCGTCATCGGCAACCTGGTGATCCTGGCGTCGCACCTCGTGCTCCAACGGGTCACGCCGAAAGCCGGCGTCGACCTCCCGATCACCAACTTCACGGTGGTCGACGACCACGTGTGGCGGGGCGCGGCGCCCGGCGCGCGCGGCTACGAGGCGCTGGCCGCGAAGGGTGTGTCGACGATCGTCGATCTCCGGGCCGAGGAGGACATCCACGTCGACGAGGCGGCGCTCGCCGGCCTCGGACTGACGCGGTTCCACCTGCCGCTCCGCGACGGCCAGGCGCCGGCTCCTGCGCTCGTCGAGCGCTTCCTGGAGATCGTCGAGAACAGCGACGGGCGAGTCTTCGTGCACTGCGGCGCGGGCGTGGGACGCACGGGCACCATGGCCGCGGCGTATCTGGTGGCCCGAGACGGGTTGTCGAGCGCGGAGGCCGTGCGCCGGAACCTCGCCGTCGGCCCCCCTTCGCTCGAGCAGATCGCGTTCGCGTCGCGGCTCCGTCAGGGTGAGATCAACAAGGCACCGACAGCTCTTGTCGCGGTGAGCCGCGTGCTCGACGCGCCCCGCCGCATCTGGGTCGGCGTCCGCAAGTCGTACGAGTAGTCAGCGGGTCGAGACGTCGACGACCTCGGCCCGGACCGAGTCGACGGTCGCGTCGCCGAAGCATCCCCGCAGCCGGCGCTCGGCGTACTTGCCGATCGCCGGACGGACCCTCATCTCGACCCGTCCGTCCGACAGGAGTTCGACGCCGGTCAGCCGGTAGGTCGTCCCGATCTGGTTCGAGCACGCCCCCCACAGCGAGCGGGCCGTCGTCTCCTCGCCCCCGGACAGGTTCCGGTGGTCGACGCGCAGCACCACCCGACCTGCCGATGTGCGGTCGATCACGTCGGGACGGTTCTGGGTCGCGTCGCCGAGGTTGTCGACGACACCGCCGAGCACGAGCATCGGCGCGACGATCGCCATGACGGCGGCTGCCATCCGCATCCGGCTGCGCAGGGGCTGTCCGGCTCCTGGACGGACGGGAAGCGCCACCCCGACGCCGGCGCGGCCGGACACGACGCCGTCCGCCACCATCAACGGCTGGAGACGCAGGGCGAGCGAGCGCTCGATCGTGGCGCCTGCCGTGGTCTTGGCGATTCGCTCGACGAGCCACGCGATCGCGGAGAGCACGACACCCGCGCCGAGCAGGATCGGCACGAACACCGACAGGCGGGTCGACGCCTCCGACAGCCAGGCGAAGGGCTCCGCCGGCTCCACCCGGGTGCCGGCGACCACCTCCTTGGCCGTGGCCGCAGCGGCGCGCTCGCTGGCGTCGAGGCGCGCCTCGATCGAGCGGAGCCGCTCGAGCACCAGCGCCACCCCGATGCCGATCTCGAGCGTGAGCATGAACACGCCGGCCATGAGCGCGCGGTGCCACTCCCACCGGTAGAGGTAGACGAGCACGTACGCACCAGCCGCCAGTGCTGCGGCAACGGGGACCATGTAGACGAACGTCCGCCTCCTCATGCCTCGAGCACCTCCACGGCTCCGCTCGTCCCGTCGACGACGATCGAGGAGCCCGCGGCATAGCGGTTCCGAGCGTCGGGGACCCCGACGACCGTGGCGACGCCGAGCTCGCGGGCGAGGATGGCGAGGTGGCTGAGCACGCTTCCGGTCTCGGCCACGAGCGCGACGACATGGGGCAGCGACGCGGCGAGCGACGGATCGAGCGTCGTCGTCACCAGCACCGCGGCGACACCGGCGCCGTCGCCCGGTATGTCGCGTGGATCGTGCACGACGATGCCGCTGCGCCGTCCACCGCCGGCCCCCTGGCCGACCTTGCCCGAGGGATCCACCACCGCGTGCGGGCGTCCGGCACCGTCGAGGCGGAACATCGCCGGCAGCGGGGGACCGGAGTCGCGGCGGTCGGTGACTCGGGCCGCGACGTGCCGGCCCCCGGAAAACGCAGCCTCGAGCGTCGAGAGGTCGAGGTGCCGGACGTCGGTGATCGAGTCGATGACATCACGGGCGCAGAGTCGCGCGCCGAGCTCCCACGCAGCGAGGGCAGCAAGCTCCTGCACCCAGCGAACCCGCAGCCGCAGGTCTTCCCGCAGCCCGGTCATCGTGGCCTCCGCCGCCGGGAGGGGGTCGAGCGGTGGAGCGATGTCGCTCGCCGCGCCTGGCGCCGGTGGCGGCGGCGCGGTCACCGGCCGAATGGCGGGCGGGACGAGCGCGAGGACGTCGGGGAACATCGCGGTGATGCGCGCCTCCGGAACGCCCGCGCGTCGTGCCGCGTGCAGGGCTCGCAGCGCCCGACCGGCACCCGACTCGCCGACTGCTGGGCCTTGGCTCCCGCCGCTCAGGAGCCCGGCGAGGATCTCCTGGCCGTGCAGCGCGACGAGTGCGCGCCGCGAGCCGAGGAGCACGGCGAGGAGACGGTCGTCGTCGAGCGTCGAGAGCGGTGGCACGCGGGCGAGGTCGGCGTCGACCGCCGCCACGAGCTCTCGGGCGAGGTTCGGCATCGCTCGCTGGAGGCGACCCACTCGCCAGGCCGCTCGTAGGCGGCGCACCATCGGGCGCGGGTCGAGCCTCTTCGCGAGTGACTGCTCGTCGATCGCGCCGATGAGTGCGAGGTCGACCGCGGCGCGGCCGTCGACGCACTCGATGATCGACGAGCCGCGCAGTCGTGCACGTGGCACCGCGCCCGTCAGGTCGATGGCGTGGACCATCCCTTCGCGAAGCGGGACGACCCAGAGCTCCTGTTCGAGCTTCGTCAGCGGATCGGGGAACGTCTCCGCGACCGGACCGGGGCCGAAGATGTGTCCCTTTGCGGGCGCGACCCCGAGCGTCGTGACCGGACGCGACTGCAGGAGCCACAGCGCGCCGTCGCCGTCGACCGCCCACTCGATGTCCTGCGGATGACCGAATACGACCGCGGCGCGCCGGGCCATGGCTGCGAGCTCGCGACCGCGGCGCGGTGGCGGGGCCACCGACGTGTCGCCCTCGAAGCGCAGCGGCCTGCCCCGCTTCGTCATCAGCTGCTGCGAGCCGCCGTCGACGCCACTCACCAGTGCGTCAGGACCCCCGGTCACCGTGGCGAGGGTGAACCGATCCGTGCGCCCGCTCACCGGATCGGCGCCGAAGAGCACGCCGCCGTACGCCGCGGGCACGAACCGCTGGACGACGATCGCCATGTCGTGGACTTCCATCGCGTCGGATCCGTCGAGCGACACCACCTTGGCCGACTCCGCGACCGCATCGAGCGCGCCGAGAAACGCCCGCCAACCCCCGATGTCGAGCTCCGAGTGGAAGCGTCCGGCCATCGACGAGCCCTCGGCGTCCTCCGACACCGCAGACGACCGCGCGACGACGCTCCACCGTCCCTCTTCGGTGACGCGACGCCACGCAGCGTGCAACTCGTCGAGGACGTCGCCTGCGAGGTGAGCGAACCCGCCGGCTACGACGGCAGCCGCCACCGCAGGCACCGTGACGCCGAAGCCGGGCAGCACGGGGAGACCGGCCGACGCGGCGATCGCGAGGTTCGCCGCTTTGGCCCCGACGAGGTCGACCCGCTGGGCGTCGGGCTCGTCCAGCGGGATGGCGACGCGTGAGGCCGTCGCCGCCGTCGCCGCCGTCGCCGGCGCGGGCAGGGCGCGTCGCGACGGCCGACGAACACCCCCCAGCCGTGCCCCATGGGTGGGAACGACCACTTGCGCCCTTTCGGTCTTCTGAGGCGAACGTACGGTCGGTCCCTCGAAGGGTCAATGGCGCGATCGGACGGTGACGCGGGGCCGAACGGCTCAGATCACGGTCATGGCGACCTCAGAACAGGAGACCGACGAGGTCGGCCATCACCTCGCTCGGATCGCACGCCACCCCGCGCTTCTCGAACCAGCGGCCCATCGTCGTGACGTCGCGCTGGAGGAGCTCGAGCCCCTCGGGGTTCGCTATCGGGTCGACTGCCTGCGGGAAGTCGATGATGACGAGGCGGTCGCCGTCGACCAACGTGTTGTAGGGGCTGAGGTCGCCGTGAACGAGGCCGATCCCGATCATCACGCGGAGAGCGTCGAGCAACTGGTGCCAGAGGTGCTCCGACAGCTCTGCGCTCGGTTTGGCGTGCACGAGCCGTGGAGCCGCTTGCTCGGGTGAGCCGATCAGCTCGAGCAGCAGCTCGTTGCCGAGCTTCTGCACCGGATACGGCACCGGCGCGCCGGCGACCCACAGCCGGCACAGCGCGTCGAACTCGGTGTCGAGCCACTGCTGGGCCCGGAACGCCATGCCCGCGCGGTTGCCGCGGGCGATGGCCCGGTCGAGTCGGCTCTCACCGGTGCGGCGGCCCGCCCGGTAGCGGGCGTCGTTGCGGAACATGCGGTCCTCGAACTTGAGGTACCGCTTCGCCGCCAGCACGTTCGTGGCGTCGCCGAGGCGCCGCTCGATCAGGTGGACGGTCGCCTCCTTGCCGCTCTTCAGCTCGCCGAGCTCGTACTGGCGAGCGGCGTCGGAGGTGATGACCCACGCCGGCACCGGGTCGGGGCCGTGCTCGGCGAAGGCATAGGTGGATGCTTCAGGATCGGGCTCGTCGTCGTCCCATCCGCGGACGGGATCGCTCTGGCGGATGCGCTGGAAGTCGTCGGTGTCTCGCTTCTTCGCCATCGCGGCGAGGCTCGACACCTCACGTCGTGAGGACATGGTGCTCCTGAGGAC
>DATLGL010000034.1:0-19460 GCA_035540495.1 Acidimicrobiales bacterium | reverse complement strand
CTCGATGGTCGAGTAGTAGTCGTCGACCCAGTGCTTGGCCTCCTCGGCCTCGACGAACGAGAAGCTGAGGGCGCCGATGCCCTTCGTGGCCGCGAGGTGGATGGTGTCGCGCCGGCTGCACGCGACCCACAGGGGCGGGTGGGGCTTCTGGAACGGCTTCGGCACGACGTTGCGCGGCGGCATCTTCACCCACTGGCCGTCGTAGCCGGCGAAGGGCACCTCGACGAGCATGCGGGTGACCGCGTCGAGGGCCTCCGTCCACTGCGCCCGCTTCTCCTTCGGATCGATGTTGAACCCGCCGAGCTCGGTCTCGCTGCCGGCCTCGCCGGTGCCGAACTCGACGCGCCCGTCGGAGATCAGGTCGAGCGTCGCGATGCGCTCCGCGATGCGCGCGGTCGGGTTGAAGTTGACCGGCAGCTGCACGATCCCATGCCCGATGCGGATGCGCTTCGTGCGCTGGCTGCACGCGGCGAGGAAGACCTCGGGCGCGCTCGAGTGCGAGTACTCCTCGAGGAAGTGGTGCTCGACCTCCCACACGTAGTCGAAGCCGAGCGAGTCGGCGAGCTCCACCTGGTCGAGCGCGTCCTTGAGGAGCTTGTGCTCGCTGTCCTCGGCCCACGGGCGAGGCAGTTGGTGCTCGTAGAAGATGCCGAACTTCATTGGTTCCCCCTGGTGGTCATGCAGTCGATCGAGGATCGTCAGACGAGTGATGCGATGGCGTCGTCGAACGACGCCCGGAACAGCGCGGGCCTTCCCTGGCCCTTGCGGATGGCGAGCGCGAGCCGCCTCGACGCGAGCAGCAGCTCGCGCGCCTGGCGGCCCGGCCACGGACGCGGGAGCAGCTCCGGCGGCAGCAGCGGGTCGTCGCGGAAGCACTCCTGGAACGCGACGCCCATCGCGAGCGCGCCGGGAAGGAAGTGCGCGTCGGGCAGCCGCTCGTGCTTCTCCCGCATCGAGGTGAGGCGATCGGGCACCGCGGCGTAGCGCTCGTTGAACGCGGCGTAGCGGGCTGACAGATCGTCGAGAGGCCACAGCGTCGCCGCCAGCCTGCGGGGATCGCGCTCGCCCCCCACCTCGAGGTCGTCGGCGGTCGCCACGGTGACGACGTCGAGGATCCCGAGCCGCTCCGCCTCCGCCACGACGTCCTTGTGCCACGGATGTGGGCTCACGTAGAGCCCGCCCTGGATCGCTGCGCCACCCAGCTCGATGAGGTGATCGCGGAACGCGTCGCGGGCCGCTCGGTCCTTCTCGGGGACGGCGAACGCCACGAGGCGCCACTGCCTGTCCCACCCGCGACCCGCGGTGTCCTGGACGTACGCCAGCCGTGTCCGCTCGACGCTCATCCCGAGCTCGGCGAGGCCGCGAGCGGTGGCGACGAACCGCGTCGCGCGGCCTTGCCCGTCGCGGACGAACAGCCCCTCGGACACGAGGCGGCGGAGGCAGCTGCGAACCTGGTCGGGCGTGAGCCCGCACGCGGACGCGACCGGGAGCAGCTCCTCGCTGACGATCGTCCCGTCCTCGTGCGCCATGCCGAGGACCAGGACCCTGGTCGGAATCGACACGGTCGTTCCCCCCACGACCGCATTCTTGACCGACCGGTCAAGCAGGCGCAAGCGGCGGGCGTCGGTTTGCCGCCGGACCCGAGGATCAGGCAGATTCGTAAGGTGCACCTAACAAGAAGATTTGGGAGCGCCGTACTCGCAGTGATCCTCGCCGCCGCGCTGCTCGCGGCGTGCGGCAACGGGAACGGCAACGGGTCGGAGAACGGCAGCGGCAGCGGAGGCAGCGGCGAAGAACTCGTCGTCTACAGCGGCCGGAGCGAGTCGCTGGTCGATCCGATCCTGAAGCAGTTCGAGAAGGACAGCGGCATCAAGCTGCGCATCCAGTACGCCGACACGAGCGAGCTCACCCCGACGCTCCTCGAGGAGGGCGAGAACTCCCCCGCCGACCTCTTCTTCAGCCAGGACGCCGGTGCGCTCGCCGCGCTCGCCAACGAGGGTCTGCTGGCCGACCTGCCCGCGGATGCAGTCGAGAGCGTCGACGAGCGCTTCCGCGACCCTGGCGCGACGTGGGTCGGTGTCACCGGCCGGGCGAGGGTCATCGGCTACAACACCGACAAGGTCACCGAGGCCGACCTGCCGAAGAGCGTCTTCGACGTCACCGACCCGAAGTGGAAGGGCCGCGTCGGCTTCCCGCCGACGAACGCGTCGTTCGTGTCGTTCGTCTCGGCGCTGATCGAGTCCGTCGGGCGCGACCGGACGAAGCAGTTCCTCGAAGGGCTGAAGGCGAACGACGCCAAGCGCTACGACAACAACGTCCTCGCGCTGAAGGCGGTCGCCGCAGGCGAGGTCGATCTCGCGCTCGTGAACCACTACTACCTCTACGCGAACTTCAAGGATCAGCCGAACGCGCCCCTCGCCAACCACTACCCCGGCCAGGACGAGGGCGGCGAGGGCACGTTCGTCAACGTCGCCGGCGTCGGGGTGCTCGAGTCGTCGAAGAAGAAGGACGCTGCGCTGAAGCTCGTGCGCTACCTGCTCGACGTCAAGGCGCAGGAGTACTTCCGCGACAAGACCTCGGAGTACCCGCTGCGCTCGGGGATCGACCCGATCGCGGAGCTGCCGCCCCTCGCGAACCTGAAGACGATCGACGTTCCCCTCACCGAGCTCGGCCGTGACCTGCGGGCGTCGACGGAGCTTCTGAAGGAAGTCGGGCTCACCTGACGGCCGGCGTTCTTCGAGGCGGGCGGGAACGCACCCCGATCAGCCTCGCGATCGCATCGGCCGCGGTGGCCGGTGCGGTCGCGATCCCACTGGTCCACCTCGTCGTTCGCGCGCTCGAGTCGGAGCGCGCGCTCGACGAGCTGTTCACCGGGCGCGTAGCCCGCTTCGTGACGACGACGGTGACGCTCGCCGCGGTCACCACGGCGATCGGGGTCTTCGTCGGCGTCGGCGCGGCATGGCTCGTCGAACGGACGAACGTCGCCGGCCGAGGCGTGCTTCGGGTGCTCGCGGTGCTGCCCCTCGCAGTTCCGACCTACGTGAGCGCGCTCACGATCCTCGCCGCGTTCGGACCACAGGGCATCGTCGCCGACATCCCCGCGCTCGTCGGCTTCTGGGGCAGCGCCATCGTGCTGACGCTGTCGACGTATCCCTACGTCTTCCTCATCTCACTCGGCGTCCTGCGCCAGATGGACCCCGCGATCGAGGAGGCCGCGACCACACTCGGCGACTCGCCGTGGGTCGTCTTCCACCGCGTCGTCCTCCCCCAGCTGCGGCCGGCGATGACGGGCGGCGGGCTCCTGATCTTCCTCTACGTGCTGAGCGACTTCGGAGCGGTGTCGATCATGCGGATCGACACCCTGACCAGGGCGATCTTCCTCGAGTACCGCTCGTCGTTCGACCGGGCGACCGCCGCGTTGCTCGGTCTGGTGCTCGTGGCGCTGACCCTCGCCGCGATCAGCGGCGAGCGGGCGCTGCGCGGACGAACGGCGCCGGCCCGAGCGGTCGCCGGTGCGCGCATCGCTGCGCCGGTTCCCCTGCGGCAGGCACGCTGGCCGCTGGGCCTCGGCGTCGCGGCGCTCGGCGTCGTCGGGTCGGTGCTGCCGGTCGCGGTGCTCGTCCACTGGGCCGTCAGCGGCGAGGCGGGTGTCGAGGCGGGTTCGATCACCGCTCGGGCCGCGGCGGTGTCGGTCCAGGTGTCGGTCGCAGCCGCGGTCGTCGCGGTCGTCGCTGCCACGCCGATCGCGTTCCTCTCGGTGCGCCACCGCTCGTGGTTCGCTCGCGTGACCGAGACCGTCTCGGTGTCCGGGTACGCCCTGCCCGGGCTGGTGATCGCGCTGGCGATGGTGTTCGCGGCCACCCAGATGGTGCCGGCGCTCTACCACACGCTCACCCTCGTCGTGATCGCGTACGTCATCCGGTTCCTGCCCGAGTCGCTGGGTGCGGTCCGAGCGTCGCTCGGTCAGGTCGATCCCGCGCTCGAGGAGGCGGCAAGGTCGCTCGGACGCACCCGCTTCCAGGCGGTGCTCTCGGTGACGGTGCCGTTGGTGCGCAGCGGCGCGCTGAGCGGGGCGGCGCTCGTCTTCCTCACCGCGATGAAGGAGCTGCCGGCGACGTTGCTCCTCCGCCCGCCCGGCTACGACACCCTCGCGACGCGGGTGTGGACGGCCGCGTCGCAGGGCACCTACGGAAGGGCTGCTCCGGCCGCGCTCCTGCTCGTCGCGGTGTCGGCCGTCGCGTTGTGGCCGCTGCAGATTCGCCGGGCTCGCCAGGTCGCGTCCAAGGTGGGCGGGTGAGCGTCGACGCGGTCGCGGTCGAGAAGCGCTTCGGTGCGGTCGAGGCGGTGCGGGCGGCGAACCTGCACGCGCCGGCCGGGCTGCTCACCGCGATCCTCGGGCCCAGCGGCTGCGGCAAGACGACGTTGCTCCGCCTGATCGCCGGGTTCGAGCGCCCCGATCGCGGCGCCATCTCCATCGCCGGCACGACGGTGGCCGATCCTTCGGGCAACGTCTTCGTCCCGACGGAGCGGCGCCGAGTGGGGATGGTGTTCCAGCAGCTCGCGCTGTTCCCCCACCTGGACGTGTCCGGCAACATCGCGTACGGGTTGAGGGGCGCGTCGAGGGCAGAGCGCTCGGCACGCGTTCGCGAGCTGCTCGACCTCGTCGACCTCGCCGGAATGGAGCGGCGCTACCCCGACCAGCTGTCGGGCGGGCAGGCCCAGCGGATCGCGCTCGCCCGCGCCCTCGCACCTCGTCCGCAGGTGGTGCTCCTCGACGAGCCGTTCTCGAGCCTCGACGTCTCGTTGCGAGCGGGCGTCCGGACCGAGGTCCGCGACATCCTCAAACGCGAAGGCGTCACCGCGATCCTCGTCACCCACGACCAGGACGAGGCGCTCGCACTGGGCGATCGTGTCGCCGTGATGCTCGAGGGAAGGGTGGCCCAACTGGGCACCCCCGAGGAGGTGTATCGCCGGCCGGCGTCGCCCGAGGTCGGCGCGTTCCTCGGCGACACGAACCTCCTCGAGGGCAAGGTCAGCCGTGGGTTGATCACGACGGAGGTGGGCGAGGCGCCGGTCACCGCTTCGGCCGACGGCGACGCCTACGCGCTCGTGCGGGCCGAAGACCTCGATCTCGTCGTCGACGGCGACGCACGGGTGGTCGGCGCGGAGTACTTCGGGCACGACCAGTTGGTGACCGTCGTCCTCCCCTCGGGGACGACGCTGCGAGCGCGCCTCCACGCCCGCCGCCGCCTCGACCCGGGAACGGCGGTGTCGGTGCGGCTCACCGCCACCGACGTGGTCGCGTTCCCGCGCCGCTGAAGGCCGCCCGTTTCGGGCGGTTCGTTCCGGGTACGTTCACTCCGTGGCGGTGCGCGAGCTTCCCGACGACGAGTCCCTCGATCCCTTCGTCGTCGTGGCGATCGTCTTCCTCAGCGCCATCATGGCGACGGGCGTGGTGTTCGCCGTCCTCGTCAACGCCGTCGGCTGACGTCGCACGCGTCGAGCACCACGCGGCCCCGCCCGTCGTGCTCCGCCGTCGCGTCAGGTAGCCGCGCCGCGGCGTCGGCAACGGCTCCCGCCGTGGCAACAACCGCGGCACCGGCGATCGCGAACGCGATGCGGAGGCACGCCGTGCCGTCGGCGCGCCCGTAGTGGGTCGCCGCGCTGCCCCGCCACGAGCGGCCGGCCGCAGCCGCCCGCTCGTCGCCGACGTGCGGCGCGAGCACCGTCTCGAGCGTGATCGCGCCGACGTCGGACGCTTCCGCCGTCCGCCGCTCCGTCTCGCGCAACGCCGGAGCATCTACGTGCACCGGGCGCTCGCCGGCGAGGAACGTCTCCGGCCAGCGAACCTGCTTCTCCGACACCGGCGGCATCCGCAGCAGGTCGTCGATCACGCCGGGGCTCTGGGGGCGTGTCGCCGCGACGGCGTCGACGAACGTGCGGCCCGCGACGTAGGGCATCGCGAGCAGCCGCGCCGCACCGTCGTGCTTCGTGCGCGCCCGACGCCGAGCCTCGAGCTCTCGGTCGTGCGCGTCACGATCGGCCTGGCTCATCGCGTCGAGGTAGGCGCGCTCGACGAGCAACGCGGACGCTTCGATCACGGCCCGTCGTGCGAAGCGCTCGCCGTCCGTCTCGGCTCTCGATCCACCGAGACGCGCGAGGTCGTGGTGCTGGTCGTCGAGGGCGTGGGTGAGCTCGTGGACGAGCGTCGCCCGAGCCGCCGGCGAAGCCATGAGCGAAGGCGTCGACGCGGGAGCCGATCGCGCGGCCCGGACGACGATCCGACCGGTGGAAGGCCGGTACATGCCGACGTACCGGTCGGCTGCCACGTTCGCCAGCGTCCCGCTGTCGTGGCCGCTGGTCAGCCCCAGCGCGCGCAGCTCGGCTGCCTGGCGTCCGTCGTCCGCATCGGCCGATCGCGCCGCCCGCCCCACCTCGGCCGCGAATTCGTCGTCCCTCAGCACCGCGACCGGCACCGGGTGCTCGAACCGCAGGCCCCTCTCGGCCTCGACGAACGCGACGAGGTCGACGACGGCGGGGTCCCACTCCGCGGCGTTGCCGCCGATCGCGCCGGACACGCCCGCACCGACTCCGACGAGGAGCAGCGCGGCCGCGACGCAAGTGAGGAGACGGCGGGCCACGTCCGCGAAGTCGGCAGGCCGTCGCCGTTCTTGACAACGTGGCTAGACCATCATGTCGACTCCGGGCCGGTCCGCAGCATCGCCGGATGGAGCACCACCGCGGTCCCCCGCCGGTAGAGCTCGGCCGGGCGGCCGCCGTCGCTCGCCTTCGCCTTCTCGCCGATGGGCTCGACGAAGCCGGGCGTCGACAGCACCTTGCGCCGGAAGTTCCCGACGTGGAGCGGCGTGCCCCACACCGCCTCGTAGACCCGGCGCAGCTCGGTGAGGGTGAAGGGCTCTTCGGTGAAGCTCGCGGCGAGCGGCGTGTACTCGAGCTTCGCCCGGGCCCGTTCGACCGCGTCGCGAAGGATCTGCTCGTGGTCGAACGCGAGCGACGGTCCTTCGTCGAGATCGTCGACCGCCCACCACCGAGCGGCCGCCGCGTCCGACCCGGCCGCCGGCGTCGGCAGGTCGGGCATGAAGCCGACGTACGCGACCGAAACGACCCGCCGCCTCGGGTCACGCCCCGGTGCGCCGTAGGTTCGCAGTTGCTCGAGGTGGCCGGCGAAGGCCTCGAGTCCCGTCTCCTCGAGCAGCTCACGGGCGGCCGCGGCATCGAGGTCTTCGTCGTCGTGCACGAACCCTCCGGGAAGAGCCCAGTCGCCCGCGAACGGCTCGGCGGCGCGCTGCACGAGCAACACCGACAGCTGGCCGGACCGGATGGTCAGCAGCACGACGTCGACCGTGACCGCGATCGACTGACGTTCGGGGCTCACCCCGGCGCGCTCGCCGAGGTCGTGACGTCGACGCCCGCCGCGGCGAGTTCCTCGAGCGCCCGCTCCGTGCTCTCGGGAGCTACGCCGGCTGCGAGGTCGGTCAGCAGCCGGACCCGGAACCCGTTCGCGACCGCGTCGAGGGCCGTCGCCCGGTCGCAGTAGTCGGTGGCGATGCCGACGACGTCGACCTCGTCGACGTCCCGAGCCCGTAGGTAGTCGGCGAGCGGTTCGTCGGTCTCGCTGTGGCGGCCCTCGAAGCCTGAGTACGCCGCTTCGTACCGTCCCTTGAGGAACACCGCGTCGATGCCGGACGGGTCGAGGTTCGGGTGGAACTCGGCTCCTTCGGTCTCGGCGACGCAGTGGGCCGGCCACGTCGCCGCGAAATCCGGCACCGCACCCGTAGAGGCGAAGTGGGCCCCGGGATCGACGTGCCAGTCCTTCGTCGCCACCACGACGGCGTAGCGATCGCGGTTGGCGGCGAGGTACTCGCTGATGCCAGCCGCCACGCCGGCGCCGCCGGCGACCGCCAGGCTCCCGCCCTCGCAGAAGTCGTTCTGGACGTCGACGATCACGAGCGCTCTCGTCATGGGTGCTCCTCCTCGGATGCTGGTGAGATCGTGGGGTCGGTGACGACGAAGGCGGGCTCGCCCGCAACCGTCATGCGCGCCATGTGATCGAGCTCGGCCACCGACTCGCGGTGCCGGGCGCGGATGTCGTCGTTCGACGGATCGTGCAGTCGTCGACCGCCGCGGATGGCGAGCACCTGCAGCGGGCGCCCGTGGCGACCGTCGTGCTCGTCGGCTTCGTCGAAGCGTTCCGGCCACGCGGCGACGTGCTCGGCGCGTGCGGTGCCGTCGACGACGTCGCGCCACGCCCGCTTCCGTCCGCCGACGGTGGCCTTGCCCGCGCTGCGCTTCGCGACGGGGCGGCCGTCGATCGCCACGAGCTTGTAGACGAAGCTCGCAGTGGGATGACCGGAGCCGGAGACGACACGTGTGCCGACGCCGAAGCTGTCGATGGGCGCCCGGCACTCCACGAGCTCTTCGATCACGTACTCGTCGAGATCGCCGGACACGACGATGCGGGTGTCGTACGCGCCGAGCTCGTCGAGCAGGGCCCGGGCGCGGCGGGTCTCGTCGACGAGGTCGCCGGAGTCGATCCGGATCGCGCCGGGTCCGGTCGCGCCGCGGCCGCGGGCGAGGTCGACCGCGGTGCGGATCGCGGTCGGGATGTCGTAGGTGTCGACCAGCAGCGTTGTGCCGACGCCGAGCGCGTCGAGCTGGCTGGCGAACGCAGCCCGCTCGTCGTCGTGGGCCAGCGTGAACGCGTGCGCGGCGGTGCCCGCGGTCGGGATGCCGTAGCGGCGGCTCGCCTCGAGGTTCGACGTGGCGTCGAACCCGGCGACGAAGGCGGCTCGCGCCGCGGCGACCGCGGCGAACTCGTGGGTGCGGCGGCCGCCCATCTCGAGGAGCCGCCGGCCATCGGCCGCGCCCACCATGCGAGACGCGGCCGACGCAACCGCCGTGTCGTGGTTGAGGATCGACAGGATCAGCGTTTCGAGCAGCACGGCCTCGGCGAACGACGCCTCGACGGTCAGCACCGGCGACCACGGGACGTACACCTCGCCCTCGCGGTAGGAGACGACGTCGCCCTCGAACCGGTAGCCGTCGAGGAACTCGAGCGTCGCCTCGTCGAGGAACCCGCGCCGGCGGAGGAACGAGAGCTCGTCGCGACCGAACTTGAAGTCGTCGATCGCGTCGAGGAGCCGTCCGAGCCCCGCGAAGACGCCGTACCTCCGGCCCCGCGGCAGTGACCGGGCGAAGACCTCGAACACCGCTGGCCGGTGCGCCATCCCGTCTCGAAGCGATGCCGCGAGCATCGTGAGCTCGTAGTGGTCGGTCAGAAGGGCGGTGCTGCCGCGATCAGCCATTATGCTCAAACTGAGTATTACCCTGTTCGCCGGACACCGCAACCACTCGGAGCGGACGAATCGTCCTCCGCGTGGGTGCTGAATCTGGAAAAATGAACCTGTTTCACGACGGATGACCCGCTCGACGGGCGGGTACCGCCGAAATAGGCGTACCCTTGTCCCTTTGCCCCCGCAGAGCAGCGGGGGATCTCGGAGGCGTATCTGTGGCGAAGCGCGATCAACTGCCGGATGAAGACCTCGTCCGGCTGTACCTGACCGACATCGGCAAGCATGCCCTGCTGACGAAGGACGACGAGGCCCGCCTCGCCGAAGCTCGTCGCGTCGGGCTGGAGGCTGCCGAGGAGCTGAGGAACACGAAGCCCGATGCCGCCCGGCGTCGGCAGCTCCGTCGCCTCGTCCAGGAGGGCGAAGACGCGGAGCGCCAGTTCGTGGAGTCGAACCTCCGCCTCGTCGTGTCGATCGCCAAGAAGTACCAGGCGTCGGGTGTGCCGCTCCTCGACCTTGTCCAGGAGGGCAACCTCGGCCTGATGCACGCGGTCGAGAAGTTCGACCACCGCAAGGGCTTCAAGTTCTCCACGTACGCGACGTGGTGGATCCGCCAGTCGATCACCCGCGGCATCGCAAACACGGGTCGCTCGATCCGCCTGCCCGTCCACGCCGGCGACATGATCAAGCAGCTCCAGCGCACCCGGGCGGAGCTGGAGGATCAGCTCGGCCGCGGCCCGACCACGGCAGAGATCGCCGAGGCGATGGACGAGCCGTTCGACAAGATCCGCACGCTCCTCCTCCACCTGCAGGAGCCGACGTCGCTGTCGGCCCCGCTGCGGGAGGACTCCGACGCGGAGATGGCCGACATCGTCAAGGACGAGTCGGCGGTGTCGCCCGAGGATGCGGCGCTCGAAGGCGCCCTGGTCGACGAGGTCGAGCAGATCCTCTCGTCGCTCGACGAGAGGGAGCGCTCGATCCTCCGCCTGCGCTTCGGCCTCGACGGCGGCGAGCCCCGCACGCTCGACGACGTCGGCCAGCACTTCTCCCTCACCCGGGAGCGCATCCGCCAGATCGAGTCGAAGGCGATGTCGAAGCTGCGCCACCCGTCGCGGGACGGCGCGTTCAGCCTTTCCTAGACCCACCCCTTTCGTTCTGGAGGCGGTTTGTGGGCCCTCGGGCCACGTTCCGCCTCCAGAGTCGCGTCTGGCCATGGCACAAATCGGTTGACACTTCCGTCAACTCATGTGAAGGTATTCACAAGCGACCTTGGGGAGGCCGGCATGACCCTGCAGCTGGCGATCGAACGTCTTCTCGCACCCCGCACGTGGGCGGACGGGAGGATCTCGGTGCAGTACCGGCCCGGCCTCGCCCCCAGCGCGATGGTGAGTCGCGTGCGAGTCGTGCCGTTCCTCGACGACGGCCGGTGCGTCCTCACCCGGTCGGCGGAGTGGGGATGGATGGTGCCCGGTGGTACCAGGGAGCCGGGCGAGACGCC
Organism: Acidimicrobiales bacterium; assembly: GCA_035540495.1. Classification (GTDB taxonomy): domain Bacteria; phylum Actinomycetota; class Acidimicrobiia; order Acidimicrobiales; family CADCTF01; genus DASVEG01. The sequence continues at coordinate 8,651 of DATLGL010000034.1, read as the reverse complement.
GCTCGAGACGGCGGTGCGCGAGATGCGGGAGGAGATCGGCGGCACGCTCCTGTCGTACCGGCCCTTCGGGACCGACTGGTGCGTCGACAGCGCGCCGGAGCCGTGGCGACCGCATCTCCCCCACCCGCAGTTCTGCATGCTCTACGGCTGGGGCGACGTGGAGCTCGACGGTGTGCCGGAGCCTTGCGACGGTGAGACGATCGTGGAGGTGAAGCCGATGCCCGTGTGCGACGCGATCGACCTCTTCCTCGACGCCGGCCACGAGGAAGGCGCCGCCGTCGTCCGGTTGGCCGCGGGCGACCGGGCGATGTTGCGGGTGGAGGCCTTCTGATGACGGAGCGCAAGCCGCCGAACATGCGGTTCGAGACCTGGATCGACCAGCAGATCCGAGAGGCGCAGGAGCGGGGCGAGTTCGAGAACCTGCCCGGCAAGGGGAAGCCGATCAGCGACCTCGATCGTCCGTACGACGAGATGTGGTGGATCCGCCAGAAGCTCCAGCGGGAGGAACTGTCGTTCGTCCCGCCGTCGGTCGCGCTGACTCGGAAGGTCGACGCCGCGAAGGAGGCGCTGCGGGCAGCCCGTTCGGAGGAGGAGGTGCGGGCGATCGTCGAGGCGGTCAACCCGGAGATCCGGGAGGCGAACCGCAAGCCGCTGGAGGGACCTCCGACGGCGATCATGCCCTTCGACGTCGAACGCACCGTCGCCAGGTGGCGCGAGCGCCAGGCGTCCGCCGGCGGTTGACCGCTTGAACGCTTCCGTCACCGATGGGATCGTCACGCTTCGGCCGTCGAGCGGGGCAGACGTGCCGCTGTTGATCGCTGGGCGGGACGACGTGTCGCGCCGGTGGCTCGGGGAGGGCTCTGCCGAGCCGGCACCGACGGCCGTCGTCACCCTCGCTGCGACGGGCGACGTCGTCGGATGGGTCGACTACGACACCGACCGGTCGTGGCTCCTCGACGGCGAGGTCAACCTCGGCTACAGCGTCTTCCCCCAGCACCGGGGCCACGGCTACGCCACGCGAGCCGTGCAACTGCTGCTGCACCACCTGGCGACGGCCACGTCGTACACGGTCGCAACGCTGCTGATCGGCGCGGGGAACGAGCGCTCGCTCGCGTTGGCGCGCCGAGCGGGGTTCCCGCAGGTCGGCGATCTCGACGCCAATCCGTACTTCAAGCGCCCCGTCCCGCCGCTCTCATACACCGACGGCGTCGTCACGATCCGCCCTCACACGAGCGACGACCTCGACGCCCACATCGCCGCGATAGACGACGAGCAGATCGACTGGCTCTGGCTCCCGGGGCATCGGGAGTCATGGGAGGCGATGTCGCCGGACGAGCAGCGAGAGCACCAGCGGCGGTGGCTGCAGTCGGTGATCGACGCGTTCGGCCGAGGTCCGAAGTGGTCGTTCGCCGTCGACACCGTCGACCCGCCGCAGCGCTACGTCGCCTACGTCGACTGCGACCTCGCGAACGACGGCGTGCCGGCGGGCGAGGCGAACATCTCGTACTCCTGCGCGGCCGCCCACCGGGGCATGGGCTACGTCGGCCGCGCCGTCCGGCTGATCACGCAGTTCGTGCGCGACCACACCGGAGCGCGCGAGGCGCACATCGGGGTCGACGCGGAGAACGTTGGGTCGCTACGCGTCGCGGCCAGCGCGGGCGCCGTCGAGACCGAGCGGTGGGTGAACGAGCGGGGCCGGCTGATGGTCCGCCACGTGCTCAGCGTGCGCCCATGAGGTGCTCCAGCGCGAGCTGATCGAGGCGGGTGGCGCCGTGCGGTCGCCGTCCCTTCGCTCCCGCGTCGAACGCCTCGAACGCGGTGTGATCGGCGAGCAGGTCGTCGAAGGTCTCGCCCTCGCCGAGGGTAGGCGTCGCCAGGTCGGGGACACCGGCTGCGGCCATCGCCTCCTGCACCTCGGGATCGGAGCGGAACGCCTTCGCCCGCTCCTTCAACAGGAGGTAGGTGCGCATGTTCGCCGCTGCTGAGGTCCACACGCCGTCGAAGGCCTCGGTGCGCAGCGGCTTGTAGTCGAAGTGACGCGGCCCGTCGTAGGCCGGTCCGCCACCGGGCCCGCCGTTCTCGAGCAGGTCGACGAGCGCGAACGCGCTCAGCAGATCGCCGTGCCCGAACACGAGGTCCTGGTCGAACTTCGGACCGTGCTGGCCGTTGAGGTCGATGTGGAAGAGCTTCCCGTGCCACAGCGCCTGCGCGACCGCATGCACGAAGTTGAGGTTCGACATCTGCTCGTGACCGACCTCGGGATTGAGCCCGACGATGTCGCTGTGCTCGAGCGAGGAGATGAAGGCGAGTGCGTGGCCGACGGTCGGCAGGAAGATGTCGCCGCGAGGCTCGTTCGGTTTCGGCTCGAGCGCGAACCGGATGGCGTATCCCCGGGCCTTGACGTACGCCGCGAGGGTGTCGATCGCCTCCCGGTAGCGGTCGAGGGCCGCGCGCAGGTCCTTGGCCACGTCGACCTCCGCACCCTCACGCCCGCCCCAGAAGACGTACGTCTGCGCGCCGATCTCGGCGGCCAGGTCGAGGTTCCGCATCACCTTCCGCAGCGCGAATCGGCGGACCTCACGATCGTTGGCGGTGAACGCGCCCTCCTTGAACACGGGGTGGGTGAACAGGTTCGTGGTCACCATCGGTACGACGAGTCCGACGTCGTCGAGCGCCCTGCGAAAGCGCCTCAGGTGGTGCTCCCGCTCGGTCGCATCGCTGCCGAACGGAACCACGTCGTCGTCGTGGAACGTGACGCCGTACGCCCCGAGCGCGGCCAGCGTGTTGACCGTCTCCACCGGATCGAGCGCGTCTCGCGTCGGGTCGCCGAAGGGATCGCGCGCCTGCCATCCGACGGTCCAGAGGCCGAACGAGAACTTGTCGTCGCGGGTCGGGATTGGCCCGCTGCGATCTGCCGTGGTCACACGCCCTCCTCGAGCTCGGTAGCCATGTTGCGCAGCGTCATCACGGTGCGCCAGTTGCGGACGGTCATCGGCACGCCGAGCACACGCGCGACGTACGGCGGCGTCTTGGCCCGCCCCATGCCGTTCGGCAGGTGGAAGTACAGCTCCGTCTTCGCGATCGCCACCGCTTCGGGCGGGTACTTCGACGGCTCGACCTGGTCGGAGGTCGCTTTCGTCAGCGGCTTCGCGACGAACGCGACGTGGACGTCGTCGGCGTGGTGCGGGAAGGGGTTGCCGTCGACCACCTTCCGCAGGTCACGAGCCGATCTGACGATGACGGCGATGTCGAGGCCGAGGGCGTCCGACAGCGCCTTCTCGATCGTCTCGGTCTTCGGCTTGCTGCGGCTCCCGAAGACGACGTTGCCGCTCTGGATGTACGTCGCGACGTCGTCGAAGCCGAGCCGCCCGAAGATCGCCCGAAGGGCCGGCATCTTCACCTGGGCCCTGCCCCCCACGTTGATGCCTCGCAACAGCGCGACGTAGGAGCTCACCGCACGTTCACACTCGTCGCGACCACCTCGCGCTGGCGGTACTCGGCCACCTCGCCGCCGAGCGTGACGGCGGCGTGGTTCGTGGCGCGGTCCGACGCTCCGCCGACGGAGAAGCGGAACGACCCGGGCTCGACGACGAAGCGCATCTGCTCGTCGTAGAACGCGAGCCGGCTCGGGTGGACGTCGAAGGTGACGGTGGCTGTGGCGCCGGCGTCGAGCGGGACGCGGACGAACCCGATCAGCTGCTGGTACGGCCGCGCCACGGAGGCGACGTCGTCGCGCACGTACAGCTGCACGACTTCCGTGCCCGCCCTGGCTCCCGTGTTCGAGACCTCGACTCGCAGCACCACAGGCTCCGCCGTGGTGCCGCTGCTCACCGCCTCGAGATCGCCGTAGTCGAAGGACGTGTAGGTCAGCCCGTGGCCGAACGCGTACAAGGGTGATGTCGGCTCGTTCACGTAGTCGCCCCAGAACATGGCGCGCCCACCCCCGGTGCGATACGCGTGGTGGATCGGCACCTGGCCGACCGACCGCGGCATCGTGATCGGCAGCCGCCCGCCCGGCTCGCTGCGCCCGAGGAGAACGTCGGCGATCGCGTTCCCTCCTTCCTCACCCGGCAGCCACGCGTTGAGGACGGCTGCCGCGCGTCCGCTGATCGTCGGGATGGCGTGGACGCGTCCGCTGACGAGCACGACCACCGTCGGCGTCCCGGTCGCGATGACCTCGTCGACGAGTTGCTGCTGGACGCCCGGTAGCCCGAGATCGCTTGCGTCCCGGCCCTCGCCGACGGTCGAGGTGGTCGTGAGGCCGGACTTGCCGCCGACGAAGACGAGGGCGACGTCGGCCGATCGCGCGGCGTCGACCGCAGCCGCGATGCCTCCGGCGTCGTCGCCGGTGATCGCGCAGCCCCGCTCGTGCACGATGTCGGCGGCTGAGCCCGCGGCGGCGAGCGCCGCACGCAGTCCTGCGAGCGGCGTGACGTGCTCGACGAAGTGGGGGCCGGCTTCGAACGCACCTCCCGAATCGGGCAGGTACTCCTGACCGGTCATGGGCGCCGGACCGTCGGCGTCGCCGGTGTCGCCGAACCCCTGGCCCGCCTCGAAGCTCATCTCGAGGTGGGCCGGGTAGTGGTAGTCGCCCTGCAGCAGGCGGCGATCGTCGGCCGCCGGCCCGAGCACCGCGATGCGTCCCACCGCCGAGAGGTCGAGCGGCAGCAGGCCGTCGTTCTCGAGGAGCACGAGCGACTGCTCGGCCGCCCGCCGGGCGAGCGCACGATCGCGGGGCGTGTCGAACACCGTTGCCGCTGCGCCCTCGTCGACGTAGGGATCGTCGAACAACCCGGTCTGGAACTTCGAGCGGAGCACGCGGCGCACGGCGCGATCGACCGCCTCGACAGGCAGACGCCCATCAGCGAGAAGCACCTTGAGGGGCGCGCCGTAGCACTCGCGGCCGGGAAGCTCGACGTCGAGCCCCGCCTGCAAGGCACGCGCTCCGGCCTCCCCTGGATCCCGTGCGACGCGGTGGTGGGTGATCAGAAGGCGGACGGAGTAGTAGTCGGCGACGACGACACCGTCGAACCCGAGCTCTCGGCGCAAGAGGTCGTCGAGCATCGCGGAGCTGGCCGCCACCGGCACGCCGTCGACCGACGAGTACGAGTTCATGATCGACGCGAGGCCGGCATCGCGGATCGCTGCGGCGAACGGCTCGGCGTACACCTCGCGGAGCTCGCGCGGACCGAGGTGGACCGGGGCGTGGTTCATCCCGCCCTCCGGCAGGCCGTAGCCGAGGAAGTGCTTCCCGGTCGCTATCACGCCGTCCGTCAAGGCGCCCTGCAACCCCCGCACGTACGCCGAGCCGATGCGCCCGACGAGGTACGGGTCTTCGCCGTAGGTCTCCTCGACGCGTCCCCACCTCGGGTCACGGGCGACGTCGAGCACCGGCGACAGCGAGTGTCGGGCGCCCACCGCGACCATCTGCGTGCGAATCGCAACGGCGACCTCCTCGACAAGCGCTTCGTCCCACGTCGACGCGAGGCCGATCGCCTGCGGGAACTGGGTCGCCTCGCGTGCGCAGTAACCGGCGACCGCCTCCTCGTGGACCATCACCGGGATGCCGAGCCTCGTCTGCTCGACAGCGATTCGCTGGATCTGGTTCATGAGCCGCGCGCTGGCTTCGGGGCGCAGCCCCGTCGACGCTCCGATGCGGGTGACGTGGCCGATCCCGTGCTCGAGCTTGCGGCGGACGTGCTCTTCGTCGAACCGATCACTGCGCACGAGCGACGTCAGCCAGATGCTCCCGATCTGGGCGAGCTTCTCGTCGAGCGTCATCCGATCGAGGAGATCGTCGACACGCTCGTCGATGACCGCCGCCTCCGTCGCCATCGGTGCAGCGTAGAGGGCGTGGGTCGCAGGAACCCCGGTCGTATCAGGGCTTCGAGAGCACGACCCGGAACTCCGCTACTCCGCCGCCGACGTCGGCAGCGGTGATGGTGAGGCGGTAGGCGCCGTCGGACCACCTGGCGCGCAGCGCGCCTGCGTCATCGGGGCGAGGCGCCTCGACGACCGTCCAGCCGACCAGGGCGTCGACGTAGAACTCGAGGACGGTGTCGGCGGACGCATCCGCCGCGCGGAACGCTCGAGTGAGCCCGGACGACGAGCTCGTCGCGGGACCTGTTGGTTCGCTCCTGGGGTAGCGCGGCAGTTCGACGAAGCGCCCATAGACCTGGTCGGCCGCGGCGCTCACCGCTGCCGGACCTCGCACGTCGTCCGTAGCGCCGCACCCGCCCGCGGCGGGCGCGACGAACGCCAGCAGCACAGCGACGAGGGAGACCGACCGTCCCACACGAACCGTGGTAGCAGCGGGCTCGTCCGGCGGCGACGCGTTCGGACCATCTGTTTCCGAGTTGATACCGATTCGACGCCCGATCGTGGCCTCGGCCGTCGAGGATGGCCTCATGGCTTCGGCAACCGACTACCGGCTGGTCGTTCGCAGCGATGGCGATGCGCTGCTCGTGACGGTGGAAGGCGGCCTCGGAACGGCGGCCGGTCGCCACGTCCGTGAGGTCGCCGACGCCGCCGCGAAGATGGGGATCCCTGTGCGGATCGCGGCTTCCGAGGGAGCCGCTACAGCCCAGTTCGTCACAGAAGGGTCACACCGCATCCCTCCCACGTGAGCTGAGCCGGCCTCCGGGAACACGGGTGTCCGTACAGACACCCGAAGGAGGCCACGGCCATCACCCGACGATCGCTCCGGCGACTACGACGCAGCGGCAAGGCCATGCTCGTGACGGTCGCGGCCGTGGCGCTGGTCGCGGCCACGCTGGCCGCGATCGGCCGCACGACCGTCTCTCTTGCTTCCACCGCGCTCTCGACACTCGTTGCGACGGAGCTTCCCGAGCCGCTCGAGGATGCCGTGGAGGCCGACCTGTCGCTGCCGACGATCGTCACCGGCGCGGACGGTACCGAGATCGGCCGCTTCCGACCAGAGACGCTGCAGCGTCCGGTGCGTTGGGATGAGATCCCGGAATCGGTTCGGGTCGCGATCGTCGCGGCCGAAGACTCCGACTTCTGGACCCACGTCGGCGTCGACGTCCGCGCCGCGGCGCGCGCGTTCGTCGCCAACGCTCGGCGGGGTGAGATCGTGCAGGGCGGGTCGACGATCACGCAGCAGCTCGCGAAGAACCTGTACACGTCGGGCGACCGCTCGATCGACCGCAAGCTCGACGAGTTCCGCCTCGCGCTCGAACTCGAACGCCAGTACACCAAGCAGGAGATCTTCACGGCCTACGTCAACACGGTGTATCTCGGTGAGAACGCCATCGGGATCGGCGCCGCTGCCCGCACCTACTTCCGCAAGGCCGTGTCGGACCTGACCCTCTCGGAGGCAGCGCTGCTCGCTGGAGTCATTCCGGCTCCGAGCATCTACAGCCCTCGCGTCGACCCCGAACTGGCTGAGCAGCGCCGGCTGCTCGTCCTCGATCGAGTCGAGGCCACCGGCGGTCTGCCGCCGGAAGAGGTCGCTGCGGCTCGCCACGCGCCGCCCGAGGTGAAGCCGGCGAGACACTCGTCGGCGCGTTATCCGTACGCCGTCGACTACGTGCGGCGGTGGTTGCTCGACGTTGCCGGCGTCGCACCTCGCGACCTCTTCGGAGGCGGGCTGCGGATCGAGACGACGATTGACCCCCGGATCCAGGATGCCGCGCGTGACGTCGTGAAGCGCCACCTCCCCGAGCCGCACAACCCGTCTGCCGCGGTCGTCGTGCTCGACCCCGCGACCGGGCACGTGCGCGCGCTCGTCGGTGGCCGCGACTGGGACACGTCGAGCGTGAACCTCGCACTGGGGGCTCGGGGTGGTGGAACCGGCCGCCAGCCCGGGTCGTCGTTCAAGCCGTTCGTGCTCGCCACCGCGTTCGAGCACGGCGTCTCGCCGCTCGATCGCATCGAAGCACCCGAGACGTACACGCCTCGAGGAACCGACGCCGTCGTTCACAACTACACGCGGCGTGGGTACGCGCCGATGACGTTGGCCGAGGCGACCAAGCGCTCGATCAACACCTCGTTCGTATCGCTCACCGACTTCGTGGGACCCAACGCGGTCGCCGAGATGGCCCGCGCGACCGGACTCGGCGTTCCGGAAGACGTAGGACCGAGCATCGGCATCGGCACCTACGAGGTGTCTCCACTCGGCATGGCCGCTGCGTACGGATCGTTCGCCGTCGACGGGCGCCGGGTCGATCCCTCCCCGGTGGCGGCGGTGAAGACGGCGAGCGGTGAGACCCTCGATCTCGGCGTCCACGTCGGACCCGGTGACGAGGCGATGTCGAGTGACACCGCGCGGCTGGTGACGTCGACGCTGCGAGGCGTCGCGCAACCTGGCGGCACCGGCCGAGCCGCGGACATCGGCCGCCCGCTCGCTGGGAAGACGGGCACGACGAACGACTACACGAACGCGTGGTTCGTCGGCTACACGCCGCAGCTCGTGGCCGCGGTGTGGGTCGGATTCGAGGAGGGGGCCATCCCCATGCGCGACATCAACGGCGTTGCGCGGGTCACGGGCGGGTCGTTCCCGGCGCGCATCTGGCACGACGTGATGCAGGTCGCACACGACGGCCTCCCCGTCGCCGATTTCGCGCCCGCACCGCATCGTCCGCCTGCGACCACGACGACGATCGCACCGACGACCACGCTGCGTCCCGAGC
>DATLGL010000033.1:0-64101 GCA_035540495.1 Acidimicrobiales bacterium | reverse complement strand
CTGCGTGACCGGTCGTGCGGGCAGCCGACGGTGTTGGTGTGGCACCAGCGGAGGTTGCTGTGCCGTGACTGCGGGCGCACCGGCCGCGAGCTGCATCCGGCGGTGGACGGCAGACGGGCGATCACCGTGCGGTTCCGACGCGAGCTCTTCGACGAAGCGTGCGAGCGGCCATTTAGCGAAGTCGCCGCCCACCACCGAGTGAGCGCCTATCGGGTCGTCGAAGCCTTTGATGCGTACTCGCAGGCTGAGACCAAGACCGTGGGCCGCCCCCGGGTGTTGGCGATGGATGAGAGCTCGTTCAAGAAGCGGTTCGTGTTCCAGACCGTGTTGTTCGACCCGATCGCGGGCCGAGGGCTGGCGGTGGCTGATGGCCGCGACCGGCGTGCCGCCGAGGAGGTGCTGTTCGGCCTGCCCCGCCGGGTTCGCCGCAACGTCGAGACGGTCGTCATCGACTGCCATATCCCGTTCCAGAAGGCGATCAACACGGCGATGCCGCAGGCTCGGATCGTCGTCGACAAGTTCCACGTCCTCGCCGCCATCGACCGGGCGGCCAACAACGTGCGCGTTCGTCTCGGCCACAAGAAGAACTACCGCGGTCGCGATGGCGGCACGGCCCGCCAACACAACCCCCGGAACGATCCCCAGGTCTACCGAGCTCGATGGGCGTTCGCGAAACGACGATCGACGCTCGCCGGCGACGAACGCGACCAGCTCTTCAACCTGTTCGCTGACCAGCCCGAGATCGGTGTCGCCTGGTGGCTCAAAGAAGCCTTCGCCGCCATCTACGAAGCCCCCGACCGAGCCGACGCCGAGCGACGCCTCGAGCTATGGGAACACCACGTCGCCACCGCCGGCATCAAAGAGATCGCCGACTGCTGGCGCAACCTCCGACGCTGGCGCGAAGAGATCCTCGCCTACTTCGACGACCCACAGACCAACGGCTATGCCGAAGGCGTCACCAACAAGATCAAGGTCATGAAACGACGGGCCTACGGCTACCGCAACCGAGATCGCTACCGTCGAAAGATCCTGACCACCTGCCGCCGAACAGCCGCAGGATGACCCATCACCCACTGCAACTCGCGGAGAGCCCAAGAACTCTGCGCGGTCAGCGTTTCGCCCGCGCCGCCTCCAACGCCGCGGTCCAGCCGCCGAACTTGGCCCGCACCGTCGCCATCGACGCACGATCGCGATGGCCCGTCGCCCACTCGCTGTATGCCTTGGCGCTGGTCGAGAACGGGCGGGTCAGCAGCCACTCCTGCACGGACTCCAGGCACGCCGCCTTCGTCCACTGCTCGACGTACTCGCGAGCTGGTGCGTCGACGGGAAGCCCTGCGGCCGCACGGGCTGCGTTCCACGAGCCGAACCGGTTGATGATCGTTCGCACCGACGGCGTGCCCGACTCGCCTCGCGACCACCGGTCGTACGCGCTCGCGCTGACCGAGTCGCCGAGGTCGCGCGCCGCACGCGCGACGGCGGTCGCCATGTCGTCGTCGCTGTAGGTGTTGGTGCGCGGCATGGCAGCCCGATCAGCCGATCCAGTAGCGACGCTTCGGGATGCCGTCGCTGCTCTCGGAGTGGATGTCCTCGAGGACGCCGCCGCACCGCTCGATCACTGCAGCCGAGGCCGCGTTGTCGACGTCGCATGTCACCAGCGCCCGATCGACGCCATGGGCCCGAGCGATGACCAGGCTCTGTTCGAGGATCGTCGTCGCGTAGCCGTGCCGCCGGAACTCAGGCAGCACGCCGTAACCGATGTGTCCGCCCTCGCGAAGCAGGAAGGAGTTCAGCCCGAAGCGGATCGACGATCGTCCGACGATGTCACCGGCGACCTCCGCGACGAGGAAGACGCTCGGCACGATGTCCTCGCTCACCTCGACGACGCGCTGACGTCGCTCTAGCTCGGCGAGGTAGTCGCTCCACGAGTCGAAAGCGTCCAGCCACAACGCGAACTCGAACCCGTCGGCCCGCATCACGTCCTGCGCGTGGCGCACGGCTGCCTCGTCGTCAGGGCGTAGAGGACGCAGGCGGAGGTGGGGGAGTGACGGGTCAGGATGAGGTGAACCTGGCGACGTCGTATCGAGGACCTTCGCCATCACGACCGAGTCCCACAGCTCGCCGTTGCGGCGCGGCCATTGGCGCCGCAGACGCCCCTCCTCTCGGAATCCGGCACGCAAGTACAGGCGGCGCGCCGCGGCGTTGTGCGGCCAGACCTCGAGACTCACCTTGCGACAGCCCTGCTCGTCGGCCCAGTCGACGAGGGCGTCGAGCAGCCGGCGCCCGAGGCCCCGCCCCCGATGGTCGCGGCCCAGCATCATGAAGAGCTCGGCGAGGCCGTGGCGCGCGTGCACGTACCCCGCGCCTGCGATGAGGTCGCCGTCGGTGAGCACGTACCACCGCTGCGACTCGTCGGCGACCGCTTCGAGGTACCGCTCGACCATCGTCTCGACGTCGCCACCGCCCTCGAACGCGATCCACAGGCCCTCGGCGCCGACGTCGTTGCGCAGCTCCATGACGGCACGCGCATGCTCGGCCGTGCCGATCACCAGGTCCACCGGCGCGACGCTACGTGCTCCAACTCCCAGGCGGAGCGTGTCGCGAACGGACACGATGGCGGCATGACGAGCATGCGGGAGCTCCTCGCCTCCACGGCCGCGGCAGCGGCCGACTACCTCGACACCCTCGACACCAGACCCGTCGGCGCACGCGCTTCGCTCGAGGAACTTCGGGCTTCGATCGATGTCGATCTGCCCGAGGATCCGCTCGACCCCGCCCAGGTGGTGGACGAGCTCCGAACGGCGGCAGACCCAGGTGTGACTGCGATGGGCTCGGGCCGCTACTTCGGGTTCGTCATCGGCGGCGCCCTGCCAGCGGCGCTCGCGGCCGACTGGATGGCCTCTGCGTGGGACCAGAACGCCGGCCTGTACGTCGGCGGACCGTCAGCCGCAGTCGTCGAGGAGACCGCCGGACGCTGGTTGAAGGAGCTGCTCGGGATCCCACCGTCCGCATCGTTCGCGCTTGTCACCGGTTGCCAGATGGCCCACTTTGTCGCGCTGTCGGCCGCGCGTCTCCACGTGCTCGACGCCGTCGGGTGGGACGTCAACGAACGTGGCCTCGCCGGCGCGCCGGAGATCCGGGTGCTGGTCGGCGCGGATCGACACGTCACCATCGACCGAGCGCTGCGGTACATCGGCATCGGCAAGCAGTCGATCGTGCCCGTCGCGGCCGACGACAACGGCCGGATGGACGTCGACGCGCTGGCAGACGCGCTCGCCGCACGAGGTGAAGGGCCCGTGATCGTGTGCGCTCAGGTGGGGGAGGTGAACACCGGAGCCATCGACGACGTCGGTGCGATCGCGGAGATCGCTCATGGTGCCGGTGCGTGGGTCCACGTCGATGGCGCGTTCGGACTGTGGGCCGCGGCGTCGCCGACGACACGAGCGTTGGTGGAAGGCGTCGGACGAGCCGACTCCTGGGCGACCGACGCCCACAAGTGGCTCAACGTCCCGTACGACTCGGGCCTCGCCTTCTGTGCCCATCCGTTGGCGCACAGGCGGTCGATGGGCGTCCACGCCGACTACCTCGTTCACGCCGACGGAACGTCGGCACCGCGCGATCAGCTGGACTGGACGCCCGAGTTCTCGCGACGCGCTCGCGGCTTCGCGGTCTACGCCGCGCTTCGGTCGCTCGGCCGTCGAGGCGTGGCCGGGATGATCGAGCGGTCGTGCGCGCAGGCACGCCAGATCGCGTCGGCGCTGTCGGAGACCGACGGTGTCGAGATCCTCAACGACGTGCGGCTCAACCAGGTGCTCGTCCGTTTCGGCGACGACGACGCACACACGCACGACGTCATCCGGCGCGTGCAGGAGAGCGGGGAGGCGTGGATGAGCGGCACCGTGTGGCGGGGCCGCGCCGCCATGCGCATCAGCGTCGTGAACTGGCAGACGACCGACGACGACGTGCGGCGGACGCTCGCCGCCATCGTCGCAGCGCACACGCGCCGCGCAGAAGCGTCAGCCGGCCCGGCGCCTGCGCCTGCGTGACTCGTCTCGTGCGTCAGCCAGCCGGCGAGTCTCGGCCGACGTCGGCGCGAGCAGCAGCGCCTCGCACAGATCGATGAGGTGACTGACGAACAGCCGATCGTCGGTGTGGCGCCCGGTGCTGGCACGACGGGCAAGCTCGGCAGCCGAGAAGCGCATGACCGTGAACCGCCGGTGCAGCCGCGTCGCGTCCTCCTCGAGTAACGGCGCGACGAGAGCGCGCCAGCGCTGGATGCTGTCCCGGTGGGGGTCGAGCCGGGCAGGGTCATCCTCTTCGCGCGGCATGTTCAGCAGCTCGCTGTGGATCTGGAGGTACTCGCGACCGCCGTCCTCGTCCGACAGCTTCGCCGCGAGCGGCCGCACCAGGCATGCCGTCAAGGAGCGGACGCCGCCGCCGTCGGGATCGGCTTCGTACTCGTCGAGCAACGCGTGGCGGCGGGCCTCCACGGCTGGCCAGTGCTTGTGGAGGACGGCTCGTAGGAGCCCGTCGCGATCGCCGAAGTGGTACTGCACCGCGACCGCATTCTTCGCGCCTGCTTCACGGTTGATCTCGCGCAGGCTGACCGCGGCGATGCCGCGCTCGGCGAAGAGCTTCTCGGCGGCGCGGATGAGGCGGTCGCGCGTGTCGCCCGCGCCCTGCTCCGCCGCACCATGCGCCTGCATCTCTCTATAATGCATCTGCATCAGCCACCAGCAAGGGGAGTTCTGCAATGGCGTGGGATTTTTCGACGGAGCCCGAGTTCCAGAAGAAGCTCGATTGGGTTGAGGAGTTCTGCCGGGAGGAGATCGAGCCGCTCGAGCTGCTGTTCCCGTTCGCGGTTCGCGCCAAGCGGAGCGACCCGAAGATGGCCGAGCTGGTGAACCCGCTCCAGGACGAGATCAAGGCGCAAGGGCTCTGGGCGATCTTCCTCGACGAGGAGCTCGGCGGTCCCGGCTACGGCCAGCTGAAGCTCGGCCTGCTCAACGAGATCCTGGGCAAGTACAGCTCGGCGCCGGCGATGTTCGGCTGCCAGGCGCCCGACACCGGGAACATGGAGATGCTCGCCGCCTACGGCACCGAGGAGCAGAAGGAGCGCTGGCTCAAGCCGCTCCTCAACCAGGAGATCTTCTCCGCCTACTCGATGACCGAGCCGCAGGGTGGTTCGGACCCGAACCTGTTCAAGACCACGGCGGTTCGCGACGGCAACGAGTGGGTCATCAACGGTGAGAAGTGGTTCACCTCGGCCGGCCGCGCGGCCGACATCCTCTTCGTCATGACGGTGAACGGGATGTTCATCGTCCCGCGCGACACGCCGGGCGTCGAGATTCAGCCGTATCCGCAGTCGCACAACTGGATCAAGTACAACGAGGTGCGCGTCCCGCTCGACCACCTGCTCGGCCCGGAGAACGGTGCCAAGGTGCTCGCCCAGCGCCGGCTCGGCGGCGGCCGCATCCACCACGCGATGCGCACGATCGCCCAGTGCAAGAAGGCGTTCGACATGATGTGCGAGCGGGCCCTGTCACGCGAGTCGCACGGCAAGATCATCGCCGAGCACCAGATGGTGCAGGAGAAGATCGCCGAGTCGTACGCCGACCTCGAGATGCTCCGCCTGTTCGTCCTCCAGACGGCGTGGAAGATCGACAACACGTCGACCCAGGAGACCCGCACCGACATCGCCGCGGTGAAGTTCACGATGGCCCGCGTGCTGCGGGAGATCTCGTTCCGGGCCCTGCACATCTTCGGGTCGCTCGGCACGACGAACCTCACCCCGCTCCAGGCGATGTACGCCGGCGCCCCGACCATGGGCATCGCCGACGGCGTCGACGAGGTCCACAAGGCGACCGTGGCCCGCAACGTGCTCAAGAACTACCGCCCGCACGAGGGCCTCTTCCCGACCGAGTTCATCCCGGCGAAGAAGGAGGCCGCGCTCAAGAAGTTCGAGGCCCGCTTCGAGGCCGACCCCGAGCTCAAGAAGCGGTACGAACAGATGCAGGCCTACATGGCCACGCGCGGCTGATCGTCGTCGACGACCGATGGATCTGCGACTCGACGGCAAGGTCGCCGTCGTCACCGGCGCATCGAAGGGGATCGGCTTCGCGATCGCGAAGACGTTCGCCGAGAACGGCGCGAAGGTGCTGCTCACGAGCCGCAAGCAGGATCAGCTCGAGGCTGCGGCCGCGGAGATCGACGGGGAGACGTCGGTGTTCGCGGCCAACGCCGGCGAGCCTGATCAGGCCCAGGCGTGCATCGACGCGTGCATCGACCGGTTCGGCACGATCGACGTCCTCGTGAACAACGCGGCGACGAACCCCTACATGGGCCCCGCGATCGACATCGATCTCGCGCGGTACGACAAGACGTTCCAGGTCAACCTTCGCGGCCCGTTCGTCTGGACGCAGCTCGCCTACAAGGCGGCGATGAAGGAGACCGGCGGCAGCATCGTCAACATCGCGTCGATCGGCGGGATGCAGTACGGCGGTCACATCGGGGTCTACGACAACACCAAGGCCGCCCTCATCCACCTCACCGGTCATTTCGCTGCGGAGCTGGCCCCGAAGGTGCGGGTGAACGCGATCGCGCCGGGGCTCGTGAAGACCGACATGGCACGGGCGTTGTGGGAGCCGGCAGAAGAGGCGATCGCGAAGAGGATGCCGCTGCGGCGCCTCGGCGTTCCGGAAGACATCGCCAACGCCGCGCTGTTCCTCTGCAGCGACGCAGGCAGCTGGATCACCGGACAGACCCTCGTGGTCGACGGCGGTGCGATGATCGGACGCGGGTCGGTCGGCTAGACCGACCCGCGGCTCACGACGACGAACGCGTCAGGCGCTCAGGCTGCTGCGAGCGCGCCGTGGCGCATGCCGGTGAGAGCGGCGTTGATCGTGGCGTCGGCGAGGCGGTTCTGCACCTCGATGTTGAGGGGCGGGCCCGACAGCAGCACGGTGACGACGCCGTGAGCCGCAGTCCACGCCGTCAGCGCCGCGAGCTCGGCGTTGGCCTGATCGAGGCCCTCGTTGTCGACGGCCTTCCGTGCGACCTGCATGAACGCGTCGTGGATCGCTGCGGTGAGCGCGGTGCGCTCGCCCCGACCCTCCGACGTGAGCTCCGGGCGGAAGAGGAACATCGCTCGGAAGAGGTCCGGGTTCCGGACGCCGTAGTCGACGTAGACGTGGCACATCCGACGCATGCGGTCGACCGGGTCGCTCTCGTCGATCGAACGGAACTGCTCGAGCAGCCCGTCGATCTCCTGCTCAGCGATGCCCTGCAGCAGGTCTCGCTTGTCGACGACGTGTGCGTAGAGCGCCGGCGCCGTGACACCGAGGCTGCTCGCCACCCGGCGCAGTGAGACGGCATGGAGCCCCTCAGCCACCAAGATGTCGCGTGCTGCCTTGGAGATCGCCTCTCGCGTCAGAGGTTGCCGCATCCATTTCTCCCAGCTTGTCCGCCCGTGGTCCCTCCCCTCATACCCATCGAGGGGCGCGTAGCTAACGCGACTCACCCAAGGAAGATCTACGGATCTTCCCCATGGCGGTCCTGGGCAGCTGGTTTCTGAGGTGCAGTTCTCGCGGCGCCATGTACGCCGGAAACATCTTCTTCACTGCTTCCCGTATTCGCGCCAAGTCAAGCGGAATTTCTCCGGCCGCCGCGGCCGGCACGACGTAGGCGACCACCCGCTGCCCCCACTCGGGATCGGCCAAGCCGACCACGGCGACGTCGGCCACGTCGGGCAGCTCCCGGATCGCCGCCTCGACAGGTGCCGGCCACACCTTCTCCCCGCCGGTGACGATGACCTCTCCGCGCCGGCCGTGAACCACGATCCGACCCTCGTCGTCGAGCTCGCCCTCATCGCCCGTTGCGAGCCAGCCGTCCGGGCCCTTGGGGTCTGAACCGTCGCGGTAGCACCGGAGGAGCATCGGCCCACGCACGAGGATCTCGCCGTCGTCGCCGATCCTCATCTCGACGCCGTCGAGCGCGACGCCGTCGTAGGCGATGCCGCTCCCGGTCTCGGTCATGCCGTAGGTGTGGACCACGTTGGTGCTTCGCTCTCGCCAGTCGGCCGACCCGCCGGCGAGCACGACACGAAATCGGGAGGTGTCGTGGCGCTCGAGCTGCGTCGGCACCATCGCGGTGAGCGTGGCTGCCGGATCGTCGACGTCGAACGTGACCGGCGTGCCGGTGGTCAACGCGCGGGTGAGAACGGACAGGCCGCCGATGTGCGCGACCGGCAGCACGGCGAGCCAGCGATCAACGGACGGCTCCACCCGGAGGCGCGCCGATGTGGCACGTGCCGACGCCTCCACAGCGGCATGCGTGAGCACGACGCCCTTCGGCGCGCCCGTCGTGCCGCTGGTCGCAACGACGAGCGCGTCACCGGGCTCGACCGGACGCGGATCGTGCAGCCGTTGCCGTTCGCCCGCTTCGTCGACGAGCACCGACGGCCGCATCGCCTCGAGCAGCGCAGCCACCGCAGGCATCGGCAGCCGAGGGTCGACGGGGAGGACGGCATTGCCCTCGTCCCACACTCGCGTCAGCTCGGCGAGGAACCGCGGGCCGGTCGGGATGGCGATTGCGACCAGCTCCGGCACCCCCGGTAGGTTACGCGACGCTATGAGCAACAACTCTCAGAGTGGACGCTCGGCGCCGCGCCTCGAGCCGCCGCGCGACGGCGAGATCCGGCCCGGTGCTACGTGGGCCGGCGCACTGCCCGACGGCGTCACGTTCGACGACGTGCGATACGAGAAGGCGTCGGTCGCCGGTGGCGCGATCGCGAAGATCACGATCGACCGCCCCGAGGTCCGCAACGCGTTCCGTCCTCAGACGGTCATCGAACTGGCGCGTGCCTTCGAGTTCGCTCGCGAAGACCCCGAGGTCGGCGTGATCGTGTTGACCGGTGAGGGAGCGCTCGCGTTCTGCTCCGGCGGTGACCAGCGGGTACGGGGCGACTCCGGTTACGTGCACGACGACGCGCTCGGACAGCAGGGCATCGGTCGGTTCCACGTCACCGACCTCCACGTCCAGATCCGCCGTCTCCCGAAGCCGGTGGTCGCGATGGTGGCCGGCTTCGCGATCGGCGGCGGCCACGTGCTCCACGTCATCTGCGACCTGACGATCGCCGCAGACAACGCCCGCTTCGGCCAGACGGGGCCGAAGGTCGGCTCGTTCGACGGAGGGTTCGGTGCGACGGTGCTGTCTCGCCTCGTCGGGCCGAAGAAGGCGAAGGAGATCTGGTTCCTCTGCCGTCAGTACGACGCGTGGGCGGCGCAGGAGATGGGCCTCGTCAACACGGTCGTGCCGCTGGAGGATCTCGAGGTCGAGACGGTCAAGTGGTGCGAGGAGATGCTCGCTCTGTCGCCGTTCGCGCTGCGCCTGTTGAAGGCGAGCTTCCACGCCGACGAAGACGGACTCGCCGGGCTCCAGCAACTGGCCCACGACACGAACCTCCTCTTCTACGGCAACGAGGAAGCCCAGGAGGGGCGCGAGGCGTACAAGGCGAAGCGCCAGCCCGACTTCACGAAGTTCCCCCGCCGGCCCTGAGCGTGGGCAACGCCTGGGTCACCGGCGCGCGCCTGCGCACGCTGCCTGCGGCCGTCGTGCCGGTCGTGGTCGGCACCGCGGTCGCGTGGCGGCAGGGTGACGTCATCTGGTGGCGTGCCGCCGCGGCGATGGTCGTCGCGCTGGCGATCCAGGTCGCGACGAACTACGCGAACGACTACAGCGACGGCATCCGAGGAACCGACGACGCGCGGGTCGGCCCCGTGCGGCTCGTCGCCTCGGGGCTGAAGCCGGCCGCCGCGGTGAAGCGGGCCGCCTTCTTCTGCTTCGCGATCGCAGCCGTCGCCGGGCTGACGCTGGTGGTCGCGACGGAGGCGTGGTGGCTGCTGGGCGTTGGCGCTGCGTGCATCCTCGCCGGTTGGTTCTACACCGGAGGATCGAAGCCGTACGGCTACGCGGCGCTCGGCGAGGTCGCCGTGTTCGTGTTCTTCGGAGTGGTCGCCACGGTGGGATCCGCGTACGTGCACCTCGAGAAGTTCACGCTGCTCTCGCTCGGCGTCTCGATCCCGGTAGGCGCTCTGGCCACCGCGTTGCTCGTCGTGAACAACCTGCGCGACATCCCGACCGACACCGCAGCCGGCAAGCGGACGCTGGCCGTGCGTCTCGGCGACGCCGACACCCGCATGCTGTACGTGATCCTCGTCGCCGTCGTGCCTGCCGTGAGCGCGGTGATCCTGGCGATCGGCGTGTCGCCGCGCTTCCTCGTTCTCTTCGCCGTGGCGCCGTTCGTCGTGACGGTCGCACGACCCGTGCTCGGTGGAGCACGCGGGCGAGATCTGATCCCGGTGCTGGCCGGCACGGGACGGGTGCAGCTGCTCTACGGCGTGGTGCTCGGAGCGTTGCTCGCGTCGTGAGCACCATCGAGGAACGCGACGATCCGCCGAGCGACCTCGTCCGGCCGCTCGAGGTGCACCGCATGACCCGCGCCTTCGATCACGTCGACCGACGCGCGACCGCCCCACGCGCGTGCCATGCGGTGCGCGAGGGCGGTGAACTTCTGGTCGACCTCGCCGACCAGGAACAGGACGTCGTTGGTGACACGGGGGAGCGCGTCCCACAGCGGCTCCTGGGTCCCGGTCCCCATCAGACGGAGACTCGCCGCGAGTCCGGCCGCGGTGTTCGCTCGACGCGATTCCATCGCGTTGGCTTCTGCGGGGAGCGTCGCGAACAGCGGGTTCGCGAGCCATCGCTCGAGGAAGGCGTCGACACCATCACGCTCGATCGACGCCGCCAGGTCGTCGTCGGCTGCGCGGCGTGCGGCACGTTCGCCGGGGTCGTCGATGCCTGCGGTCGCGCCCACGAGCACCAGCTTCTCCACCGCCGTCGGATGGTTGACCGCGACGTGGAGCGCAAGCCGTCCGCCCATCGAGTAGCCGACGAAATGGGCAGGTCCGTGCTCGGCGAGCATCGCTGCCCCTTGGACGAGATCGGCACGCACGTCGGCGGCCGAGCCGTGCCCGGGCGCGTCGACGGCAACGACGTCGTGGCCGGCCTGCTCCAGGGAGCCGACGATCGCCGGCGGCCACGACGCAGCCGTCTGGGTGAAGCCGTGCACGAGCACCACGCGCGATCGCGACATCGGCCGTGACCGTATCGGCGCAGGCGACGTTCGTCGCAACGCTGGTCGACGAGTGGGTCCGCAACGGAGTGACCGATGCCGTCGTCGCTCCCGGATCGCGTTCGACACCGCTGACGCTCGCACTCGCGAATGACCAGCGGATCACGGTCCACGTGTTCCTCGACGAGCGTTCGGCCGGCTTCTTCGCAGTCGGGCTCGGTCTTGCTTCAGGACGACCGGCGGTGGTCGTCACCACGAGCGGCACGGCGGCCGTCGAACTGCATCCGGCCGTCGTCGAGGCGTCGCAGGCGCGCGTCCCGATGATCGTGTGCACGGCTGATCGTCCGGCGGAGCTGCATTCGGTGCGTGCACCCCAGACCGTCGAGCAGGGGCGCTTGTTCGCCGACGCGATCCGCTGGTTCGTCGAGCCGGGAACCGCCGACGGCTTCCCGCCCGAGCACTGGCGGTCGCTCGCGAGCCGCATGGTGGTCGAGGCCATGTCGGGCGCGGCGGGCGCAGGCCCGGTGCACGCGAACCTGGCGTTCCGCGATCCGCTCGTCGCCGAGCCCGGGGAGCTTCCGGCGGGCCGTGCCGACGGCCAGCCGTGGCACGCCGCGCCCACCGCCGACACCGCCCGGCCGGCCGGAACCGCCCGGCCGGCCGGAACCGCCCGCCCGGCCGGATCTGGAGGAGATTCTCCGGAACTGTTCCGGAGAATCTCCTCCAGATCGAGAGGGCTGGTCGTGGCGGGGGCGGGTGCGCCGGCGCACGCCGCAGAGCTCGGCTGGCCGATCCTCGCCGATCCCCGCTCCGGGTTGCGAGGTACGGCGACTGCAGTGGCGGCGTTCGACGGGATCCTCCGATGCGACGGCGTGCCGCAGCCGGACGTCGTGCTACGGGTGGGGGAACCGCCGGCGTCGAAGGTGCTGTCGCAGTGGCTGGCGTCGCTGCCGGACGAGGTCGTGCAGGTGATCGTCGACCCGACCGGCGGCTGGCCCGACCCCGAGCGACGGGCGAACCTGCGTGTCCCTGCGCTCCCGACCTCCGGTCTCCCCGTTGCCGACGACGCGTGGACCCAGTGGTGGCGCGACGCCGAAGCCGCCGCCCAGACGGCCATCGACGAGGCACTCGCTGCTGACGCGATCGGCGTCACCGAACCTGGAATCATCCGAGCGCTCACGCGCGACCTGCCGCAGGACGCGACGATCTTCGTGTCGTCGTCGATGCCGATTCGTGACATCGAGTGGTTCGGCGATCCCGCGTCGACCCACCGCGTGCTCAGCAACCGAGGTGCGAACGGGATCGATGGCGTGGTGTCGACAGCCCTCGGGGTCGCGGCAGCTGATCCGTCGACGCCGGTCGTCGCCGTCGTGGGCGACCTCGCCTTCCTCTACGACACCGGCGCGCTGTTGTGGGCGGCGCGGCGTGATGTCGACCTGACGATCGTCGTGATCGACAACGACGGGGGCGGGATCTTCTCGTTCCTGCCGCAACGCGACCACGTGGACGCGAGCCGGTTCGAGACCTACTTCGGCACGCCGCACGGCGTCGACATCCGCGCGCTGGCGGCGCTCCACCAGATCCCGGTCGTCGACCACGTGGGAGAGGGGAGCGGCGTACGGCTCCTCGTCGTCCGAAGCGAGCGAGACCGCAACGTCGACGTCCACCGGCGACTCAACGACGCGATCGCCGCTGCGGTCGGCACCTTCCGCTAGGGACGGACGAGGGCGGCCAGCAGCGCCTGCAGCTTGAGCTGGGTCTCGACGAGCTCCGCCTCGGGATCGGAACCGGCGACGATGCCGACGCCCGCGAACAGGCGTGCCACCGATGCGTCCACCTCAGCCGACCGGATGCCGATGACGAACGACCCGTCGCCCTCGCCGTCGACCCAACCGACCGGACCGGCGTACCGGCCCCGTTCGAGTCCCTCGTTCGCACGCAGCCACTCGAGCGCCTGAGCGGTCGGCGTGCCGCCGACGGCCGGCGTCGGATGCAACTCGCCCACCAGCTCGAGAGCGGACGGCAGGGGATCGCGGAGCCGGCCCGCGATCTCTGTGCCGAGGTGGAGGACGTTGCGGAGGGGCAGGATCGTCGGCACGTCGGGCACGTCGAGCTCCTCGCAGCGGGGGCGCAAGGCGCGATCGAGCTCGTCGATCACGAACCGGTGCTCCGACCGATCCTTCGTCGACTGCTGCAGACGCGTCGCCAGCACCTCGTCGGCGTCGGGGTCACCGCTGCGCGGGAACGTTCCGGCGAGCGGATGCGACCGCACACGGTCGCCGCGGCGCTCGAGCAGGAGCTCCGGACTGGCGCCGATGAACCCGTCGACCGAGAAGACCGTGCACGACGGATAGAGCGCGTGGAGGCGCTCGAGCACCGACACCACGTCGATCGGCCGATTGGTCTCGACGACGACCTCACGCGCGAGGACGACCTTCTCGAGGGGGCCGGCGGCGATGGCGTCGACCGCGGCGGCGACCTTCTCCTTGAACTCGGCGTGGCCGATCGGGGTCGTGAGGCGGAACCCGTCTGGGACGCCCTCAGGGGCGGACGCCGACGTGATCGCTGCGACATCGACGTCGCCGGGGTCGACGCCGACGGCCGTCATCCACTGCCGGCCGTCCCTGCTCCGCCCGACGAGCACCTCGGGGACGACGAACGCACCGGCAGCGTCACGATCGAACGGCAGCGCACCCAGCGCGACCGGTCCGGTCGCGGGCCGGCGCACCTCGTCGGCGACATCGAACTGCGCGAGCGCGTCCCGGACGATCTCTGCCGCACGTCGCGGGTCGGAGAGCCCGTTGGGCAGCTCGATGCGAAGCGCCTCGCCGCGGCAGGCAAGACCGGCGTCGCCTTGCCACCACAGCAGGCCGTCTCGTCCTGCGAAAGCGAGCAGGTCGACAGGTGCGGACGGATCGAGGTCGATGGTGCGGGCGACGACGCGCGTCCGGACGCTCATGCGCGGGTCGCCGTGATGAGCTGGGTGATGCCGGTGCTCAGCAGCGTGCGCTCCACGCCGCGGAAGCCGGCGGTGCGCAGCCGCTCGAGCATGGCATCGGGTTCCGGCAGGTACGCGACCGACTTCGGCAGGTAGCGGTACGCCGCCGGATCCGACAGCAGGCCGCCGATGCGGGGCACGACCCTCCCGAAGTAGATCGAGTGGCCCCACCGCAGGACGCTGTAGCGCGGCTCGGCGACGTCGAGCAGGGAGATCCGACCCGCCGGACGGACGACTCGTGCCAGCTCGTCGAAGAAGGTGCCGAGGTCCGAGAAGTTGCGGAGCGCGAAGCCGCTGATCGCGCCGTCGACCGACGCCTCCGGCAGAGGCAGTCGCTGCGCGTCGGCCTGCACCAACGGCGCCCCCGTTCGCGCGTGGTCGAGCATCCCCCACGAGAAGTCGACGCCGATCGGCCGGAGGCCGGCCTCGTCGAGATCACGACACATGTCTCCGGTCCCGCAGGCGAGGTCGAGCACCGTCGACGCCTTCGGCAGTCGCAGCTCACGCACGGCGCGGCGTCGCCAGCGGACGTCGAGCCCGAACGTCATGATCCGGTTCACGAGGTCGTAGCGGGGAGCGATGGCGTCGAACATCGACTGCACCGCCCGCGCCTTCTCCTCGCCCTGCGGCAGCGTGTCGCTCACCCGATCCTCCCGGCTTCCCGCTCGACGGCTGCGAGTTCGGCGTCGTCGCCGACGCGCTCGATGTGTTCCTGCGCGACGGCGAGCAACGTCCGACGGAAGTGATGCGCGACGAGCGTCGTCGTCGCCGGCAGCAGCGCGTTGAACGCGTCGACGAGCCGCTCGGCCGCCGCGTCGTCGTCCGCCGAGGCTCGAGCGGGATGACGGATGTGCTCGTCGAACAACGCGACCGCGCGCTCCGCGACCTCGCGCATCGCAGCGTGATGGCGTCGCGCGAGGTCGAGAACTTCGGGCAGCGGCAGACCCGCCTCGAGGAGCGACAGCCCGGCTCGTGCCGCAGCGACGTCGGCCTCCGTGTACCGCTCCTGACCACCCACGCGGCGAGGGACGAGCAGCCCTTCTCGCATCACCGCCTGCAGCAGAGGGAGCGGGATGCGGCTGCGCTCCGCCAGCTCCTCGAGCGAGAACGACTCTTCGGGATCGTTCGCGGGGTCGCCGCCGTCGGTGGCCGACACCGCCGTCACCAGCGCCTCGTCGGCCGCGTCGAGCTCGCCGTCGAGCAACCGCCGGATGGTCGCCAGCGTCAGGCCCTTCGCCTGGAGGCCGCGGATGCGGTGGAGACGGGCGAGGTGTTCCTCGCCGTAGTGGGCGACGCGGCCCGAGCGCACGGGCGGCGGGAGCAGGCCCTTCGACTGGTAGTAGCGCACGGTGTCGACGGAGACGTCGGCCGCCTTCGCCAGCTCGTCGACCCGGTACGCCATGCGCAACCACTCTAGGAGTGGTTGCTCATAAAGTCCGATTCGTGGACGAACGCTTCTGTCCCCGCTGCGGGCAGCCTGCCGACCGGTGTGACGACGGTTCGTCGTGCGGACGCCCTGCCGAGCCGCTGCGGTTCTGCGACCGCTGCGGGCGCCGCCTCCGGGAGATCGTGATCTTCCCCGGGACGACCGCGCCGAGCTGCCCCGTCGACGGGCAGCCCCGGAGCAGCTACAGCTAGAGCGCGGCGTCGGGGAGGTCCGCCCCGCAGTGCTTGCACTGCGGGAAGGCGCGGCTCGTCGGTCGCTCGCACGACCAGCAGCGGTACACCTCGATCTCGCCTCGACGCAGGCGCCGGATCGCGCTCACGAGCATCCCGCCGATCGCGATCACGATCAGCAGTTCGAGCGCATCACGAACGAGCACGTCGGTGCTGACGGCGACCACCTCGCGAACGTAGATCGCGCTGCCGTCGTACCTGCACCTGGCCCGTTCGGGCAGACATTCGCGACGAACCGCACGGGTCGGACCGCGGTGATTGCAGGTCGTTCTCGAACCGTCGCAGGCTCGGACCGTGGGCAACGCACGGCGGCGGTCGGCACCTCCTCACACACGCGACGACGACGCCACGGGAGCCGGCACCACCGTCGCGCCGCAGCCGTCGGTGGCGGTGCAACAGCTCACTGCCCATCAGGCCGGACCGGCACCGGCGACGTCTCTCCGGTCGCTCCAGGGGCTCGCGGGGAACGCCGCGACGGGCGCGTTGGTGCAGCGTCTCGCGGTGCAGCGAGACCTCACGGAGGAGGCCGAACGGGTCTCCGGGGCGATCGACCCGTTCGCGCCCGCGATCAACCAGGGAGCGGGGGCGGCGAACCTCGAGCTCGCGTGGAACAAGAGCACCGACAGCGTGGGCGGGACGAACGAGGCCGGGCTCGTCGGCTCGTCGATCGCCGCGCCGTTGAGCATCACCTCGCTCGTGACGTCGAGCATCGGCCATGACCAGGCTCGAAAGGACTTCAAGAGCGCCGGTGCGGGCACCGCTGAACGGGCCGAGGCGAAGCGCCGGATGAAGATCACCGGCGGCAACGTCGCCCAGAACACGGCGAAGACGGGCTCCGGCATCGCCGACATCACCGGCGGCGCGTTGCAGACGGCGGGCCACAGCGCGGGGCAACTCGCGTCGGGGGTCGCGGCCTTCATCACCGTGCCGCTGAACATCTTCCAGTCGATCCGGGAAGGCATCCGCGCCGAGAAGGCACGCCAGCGCGTGGTCGCGCTCAAGGGTGTGCTGAACGACTGGAACACCAAGCCAGAGGAAGCGATCAAGACCGCCCAAGACGCCGTCGCTGCGGCGCAGGAGCACGTCGACGCGATGGCCGATGTGCTCGCGAAGGCCGAGGAAGCGAGGTCGCAGGCGGAGATCGTCGCCCGAAACCTCAAGCGGCCTTTCGACGCGCAGAAGTACGACGACGCGGTCAAGGAGGCGAAGGATCGCAAGGCGGAGGCCGAGAGGGATCGCGACGGGGCGCAGTCGACCTACGACACCGCTCTGGAGCACAAGCAGAAGATGGAGGAGGCGGTGAAGCGCGCCGCCACCACCGGGAAGCCGACCCTCGAAGACATCGCCAACTACGCGAAGACCAAGAACTACGCGGGTCACATCAAGAAGGCGCTGGCGTCGACAGGGTCCGCCCTTGGCGCGGCCGGCGGGATCGTCCTCGGAGTCGCGGCGACCGCTGGCACCGCAGCGCTCATGGCGACGCCGTTCGGCTGGGCCCTCGCGTCGCTCGCCGCTGCTGCGGGCATCGGTCTCGCCACGTACAAGGCCTGGAAGTTCTTCTCGAAGCGCTGGCAGGCGACGAAGACCGACCCGACGACGGGGCAGCAACGCGGCTTCGGCGCCCGCCTCAAGGAGACGCTGTCGTTCTGGAAGAAGACCGGCCCGTCGAAGCGTGAGCAGTACGCAGCCGAGCTCTACGACTACGCCAAGGGGACGGGACTCCAAGCCGTCAAGGCGAAGGAGCTGATCAAGGCGCTGGGCCTGCCGCTGGATGTGCTCAACGGCGACCAGGCGAAGGGCATCGCGCTCATCGCGGCCAAGCTCGCGAGCTGACGAGCTCGAACCGCGTCAGCGAGCCGTCGCTCAGGCGAGTTGCTTCTCCGCCTCGCTGCGGGCCCACCGGTAGTCGGGCTTGCCCGAAGGCGACCGCACGATGGAGTCGACGATCGCGAGCGAGCGCGGCACCTTGTACCCGGCGATGCTCGTCCGGCAGTGGTCGGCGAGCTCTTCGAGCGTCGGTTGACCCGCGTTGCGGCGCAGAGACACGACGGCGGTGACTCGCTGGCCCCACCGGTCGTCCGGCACGCCCACGACGACGGCGTCGAACACCGAGGGGTGGCTCTTCAAGGCGGACTCGACCTCTTCCGGGAAGACCTTCTCGCCCCCGGTGTTGATCGACACCGAGCCGCGGCCCAGCAGCGTCACGGTGCCATCGGCTTCGACCATCGCCAGGTCTCCCGGCACCGCCCACCGCTCGCCATCGATCGTGGGGAACGTCGCCGCCGTCTTCGCTTCGTCCTTGAAGTAGCCGAGCGGCACGCGTCCGCGCCGGGCGACTCGGCCGATCACCCCGCTGCCGGGGTCGACCGGCCGGAGGTCGTCGTCGACGACCTGGGTGTCGGGCCCCACCATGAACCGCGGCCGCGCGCCGGCTGACGCGCCAGGAGCGGCGACCATCTGCCCCTGCCCGCCTGTCTCCGAGGCCCCGTAGCCGTCGACGACGATCACGCCCGGAAGGCGTTCGATGAGCGCGTCCTTCACCGCGGGGGACAGGATCGCTCCGCCCGACAGGATCGCGCCCAACGACGTGAGGTCCGGACGAGCCTCCGGATCGGGATCGAGCGCATCGACGAGCGGCCGGGCGAACGCATCACCGACGATCACGAGGAAGGTCACGTTCTCGTCCGCGATCAGCTGCCAGATCGCAGCCGGGTCCATGTGCGCGCCGGGTGAAACAACGACGGTGCCCCCGCCGAAGAAGGTCGAGAACGCCATCCAGTGCGCCGTTCCGTGCATGAACGGGCACGCAGGCAGACACCGCGTACGACCGGCCG
The DNA here is from genome assembly GCA_035540495.1 of Acidimicrobiales bacterium. Taxonomy (GTDB): domain Bacteria; phylum Actinomycetota; class Acidimicrobiia; order Acidimicrobiales; family CADCTF01; genus DASVEG01. The sequence continues at coordinate 45,464 of DATLGL010000033.1, read as the reverse complement.
CGACTCGCTCGACGACCTCATCGTCCGACGAGACGCCCGCACCCCCGAACGCCGCGACGAAGACGTCGTCCTGGCGCCACATGACGCCCTTGGGCATCCCTGTCGTGCCACCCGTGTAGAGGATGTAGAGGTCGTCGCCGCTGCGCGGCTCGAAGTCTCGCTCGGCCGACGCTGCCGCGAGCTCGCGCTCGTAGTCGTCCCCCCGAGCGACCGTCCACTGCAGCGTCGGGACGTCGTCGCGGATCGCGTCGATCAGTTCGGCGAACCCGGGCTCGTGGATGGCGACCTTGAGCTCGGCGTCGTTGAAGAGGTACCGAAGCTCGTCCGCGACGTACCGGTAGTTGACGTTGATGGGAACGGCGCGCAACTTGAACGCCGCGATCATCCCCTCGAGGTACTCCGTCGAGTTGTAGAGGTGGAGGCCGACGTGGTCGCCAGCGCGCACACCGTGCGCCGCGAGGACGTGGGCCAGGCGCGTCGCCCGCTCGTCGAGCTCTCGGTAGGTGAGCCGCCGGTCGCCGCAGACGAGCGCCTCGCGGTCGGGGATCGCATCAGCGACCTTCTCGAAGAGATCTGCGATGTTGAAGTCGGTCATCGCACCACCACGTCGGAGAGACCCTCCTCGGGCTCGGGGAACTGCGGATCCATCTCACGGACGACGTCGACGAGCACTCGGAGGATCGCCCAGTCGCGGTACCACTTCTTGTCGGCCGGGATGACGTACCACGGCGCATCGTCCGTCGACGTCTCCCGCAGCGCATCGTCGAACGCGCCCATGAAGTCGTCCCACCTGGCGCGGTCGTCGAGGTCACCTCGACGGAACTTCCACCGCTTGTCCGGCCGGTCGAGACGCGCTTGCAGACGCTGGGCCTGCTCCTCCTTCGAGATGTGGAGCATGAACTTCACGATCCGGGCACCCTGCGACGCGAGCAGGCTCTCGAACGCGCGGATCTGCTCGTATCGACGGCGCCACTCGTCCTCGTCGATCCAGCCGTTGACCCGCACGACGAGGACGTCCTCGTAGTGCGACCGGTTGAAGATGCCGATCGTGCCGCGCGGTGGTGTGCGCTTGTGGATTCGCCACAGGTAGTCGTGCGCGAGCTCGTCCTCCGACGGCGCCTTGAAGGATGTGACCTCGACGCCCTGCGGGTTCAGTCCGGTGAACACCTTCTTGATGGCGCCGTCTTTGCCGCCCGCGTCCATCGCTTGGAGGACCACGAGCATCGACCTCCGGTCCTCGGCCCAGAGACGCTCCTGCAGCGCGCTCAGCTCGTCGTTGAGCGACGCTGACGCGGCCCGGGTCTCTTCCTTGCCGCCGGGGGCACCGGGCGTCGCGCCGGGATCGACGTCGGAGAGCCGGAAGGACCCGTCGCTCGGCACACGCAGCGTGTGCACGTCGAACGCGGAAGGTTCCTGTCGAGATGCGCGTACCCCCACCCGAGGCACCGTACCCTGCGCGTTGATGGTCCTCCGACGCTCCGCGCGACCGGCGCACTCCGTGCGAACGCACCGCCTGGCGGCTGCGGTGACCGCTGTCGTGACCGTCGCCATCGCGGCGGCGACACTGGCGGTGATCGCGCCGCGTGACCCGTCGATCGTGCTGGCCTACACCGGCCCGACGATCGCATCCGTGCCCACGACGACCGCCGTCATCCCGCAGCCGACGGTGCCGCCGACGACGGTGACGACGCTGCCGGCGCCCGACATCGGCCGCGCCGCGATACCCGAGCCGGGTCCTGCAGTGGGATTGAAGATCGCGAACGGGCGGCCGTACCAGCCCGCGATCGAGTTCAGGAGCACCATCCCGATCCCGGACGACCTCGTCTTCGTGTTGGTCCTCGGCTCCGACGCGCGACCGAACGAGAACATGTTGAAGACGCGAGCCGACTCGATCCACCTCGTCGCGGTGAACCCGAGGAGCGGACAGGGGACGATCGTCGGCTTTCCCCGCGACAGCTACGTGCAGTTCCCGAACGGTGGCCGCGGGAAGATCAACGATGCCCTTGCACGCGGCGGCCCGACCTACGTAGCAGAAACTGTTCGTCAGCTGACCGGGTTGCCGATCCACTACGTCGTCGTCACCGGCTTCGTCGGGTTCCAGCGCATGGTCGACGAGCTCGGCGGCCTCGACATGCACGTCGACCGGCGGATGAACGACCGGATGTCGGGTGCACGGTTCCAGCCTGGTTGGCACCACTTCGTCGGCGGTGAGGCGCTGGCGTACGCGCGCAACCGGAACGACGTCCCCTACGGCGACTTCAGCCGCTCAGAGAACCACGGCGCGCTCCTCCTGGCGGGGCTCGCGAAGCTTCGCGCCGAGGTTGCGGACGATCCGAACCTGTTGCGGTGGATCGACGTGCTCCGGCGCCACGCTCGGGTCGACGTGCCGCCCGACCATCTGCCGCGACTCGCTGCGCTCGCGCGACGCGTGGCTCCGGAGCGGATGACGAACGTCGTCCTTCCGGGGCGGGTGGGGTACGCGGGCAAGGCGTCCGTGGTGTTCCTGACCCAGGATGCGCCTCGGTTGTTCGAAGACCTCCGCGCCGACGCGGTGATAGGCGCAGCAGCGCCGCCGGTGGGCGCGACGTCGACGGTTCCCCCGACTACATCGGCACCGCCGACGACATCGACGTCCGTTCCGCCCGTGACGACGACGTCGACCACGTCGACCACTCGTCCGCTCGTCGATGTCGAGGACGCCGTCGACGACTGACGACCTTCAGATCGGCGGCCGCAGCGCGGCGCGCGCCGCCTCGATGCGTGCGTCGAGATCGCGCAACGACCGCCGGAGCGCGTCCGCCTGACGTCCGAGGTCGCGCGCGTCGTTCAGTTCGAGCCGGTCGTCGCTCGCAGCGGCCCATGCCGCGTCAGCGTCGACCTGTTCGAGTTCCTCTGCGAGCTGGGCCCGCTGCTCGAGGAGTGACCCGAGGTCGTCTCGACGGCGGCGGAAGAGCGGCATCGACCGAGGATGGCACAGTGCGTCGTCAAGGTGTCGCTAGCGCGCGCGACTCCTCGTGGAGGGCGGGCGGTCCGTGCCACACCACGAGGAGCAGCGTGCCGTCGTCCTGGAGGATCCCTTCCTGGTGCTCGAGCACCGCGTGGGCCAATCGCCGAACCGTCTCTGCCGGCGTCTGCGATGCCGCGCCGGCCTGCGCGAGGAGGTCGCCGAGCCGGTCGCGGCCGAACTGCTCACCACCTGGCGAGCGTGCCTCGATCACGCCGTCGGTGAAGAAGAGGAGAAGGTCACCCGGCTCGAGGTCGAAGCGAGCGACTTCCGCCTGAGATCCAGGAAAGGCGACGCCAACCGGGAGGCACGTCTCCGACTGCAGATCGATCCGTCGCAGTTGCCGGATCACCATCGGCGACGGGTGCCCGGCGTTGAGCCAGCACAGTTGCCCCGCGGCGAGATCGAGCGTCGCCAGTTGCGCCGTGGCGAACTTCTCACCTCCGAACTGGTCCGCGATCGCTTCGTCCATCTCGGTGTAGATGTCGACGGTCGTGAGTCCGCGCCTCCGGCCGTGGCGGTACGCCGTCACCGCGAGGTTCGCGATCCGCGACGCCTCGAGGCCGTGGCCGACAGCGTCGATGATCGCGACGTTCGCCACCTCGCCGTCGACCGCGTAGTCGAAGGTGTCGCCGGCGATCGTGTACGCGGGTTCGAGCACGCCGCTGATCGTCACGTTCCTGCCGCTGAACGTCAGCGGGGGCAGCATCGACCACCGCAACTCGGCCGACAACGTCACGTGGCGTGTGCGGCGGGTCCGCGTGATGGCGTCGCCGTACTGCGCCTTGCTGGCGAGCAGCTCGCCGACCAGAGATGCGAACGCGAGCGCGGACGCCACCACGTGGTCGTCGACGTCCGCCGTCGTGGACGCGGCGACGACGCCGATGCGCTCCGAGCTGTCGAGCAGCGGGATCCACAGCGGTGTACGTCCGTCGACCCGGTCGCCGACGAGGGGCCTCTCGGTCCGATACGCGCGCCCCGCCATCGAACCGTCGATCGAGGCCATCGGCGGCGCGGGCGCGTCGACGTCGGTTTGGGAGACGAACGGAATCAGGACGCGCTGCTCGAGATCCGCCAAGAGGATCATCAGGTCGTCGAGTCCCATGCGGCTCGCTTCGTCTCGCACGACCCGTGGCATGTCATCCGGATGCAGCCGGTGGCTGGCATGGATCAGATTGAGGAAGGCAGCGGAGATCTCGTCGCGCGTGAACATGGCGGGGTGCGACCCGGAGCGTAGGCTCCCGCAGCCCCACCCCACGCCGAGGGCCGTACGTCGCGTCGCCGCGCTCCGTCGGATGGGTTCACGCAGGGTGCTCCGACGCGGCCGCGGCCTCCTCGCCATGGTGATGGTGGCGCTCGGTGTCGCCAGCCGCGCGGGGCCCCGACGACAGGGTGACAGCGAGCAGCGCCGCGCCCGTGGCGATGCCGGCGGCTGCCGTCCATCGCGCCGGTCCCGACGACGTCTTCGTGATCGCTCCGAGCGCGACGAGTTGCGCCACGACAGCGGTGGCGTCAACTGCTCCAACGGCTCCGGGCTCGTGGGTGTGACCGATCACGACGCCTGTCCATCTCGATGCCGCCCAGAGGACGATGAGCGCGAGCGACGTGATGCCCACCGCGGCGCGAACGACGCCGTCACCGCGACGGAGATGCAGCGCGGCCAGAGCCGACTGGCCGACGGCAACGACAGCGAACAACGACATCGCGAGCGTGGCGCCGCGGTGCTGGGCGGCTGCGGCCAGATGGGCCGTACCGGCGACGACGAGCGCGAGGGCTGTGAGGATCTTCATTCTTCGATCACCAATCCGAAGGCGATGGCCAGCTGTGCGGCAGTCGACAAGAACTCGACCGCAGTTCGGTGGCATCGACTGCACGAATGCAGGTGGGCCTCTATCGCCGCTGCCTCGTCCCGATCGACGGCGTCGAGCGCGTATGCAGCGAGGAGGCCCTCGTCGTAATGGTCGAGGGTCACGCGCCGTCCGCCGTGGCGGGCTCGTGCCGGAGGCGGTTGCGTCGCACGCACGGCACTCCGTTGCGGCGGCACGCACCGGATGAGTTCGCGACATCGAAGTTCTCGCCATCCAGATCCGTAGTCGCTCCGAACAGGAGGCGTGCCAGCAACCACGTACCTCGCTTCCCGCCGATGGATCGGTGGCGTCGCGCTCGCTGCGTTGGGGCTGATCGCCGGCGCCTGTGGAGGTGACGACGGCGACGTCGCCGCTCCCACCAGCACCACCACCACGACATCCGACAGCGGCGGCAACGTCGTCGAGATCGAGTTGGTTGCGTTCAAACCTGAGCGGATCACCATCGCAGCGGGCGACACGGTGGTCTGGAAGCAGAACGACGCCGGTGCACACACCGTCACGTCCGGAACCGTCGAACAGGGCGGCGCGGGCGTGACCCAACAACCTGACCAACGGTTCGACTCAGGCGACATCCCGACGGGGAAGTCGTTCGAGTTCAGCTTCCCCGAGCCCGGGACGTACCCGTACTTCTGCAGGCTCCACCCCGCCACCATGCGTGGCGAGGTCGAAGTCCGCTGACGCCGGTTCCCGCCAACACAACAGGAGACATCCGACGATGAAACGCAAGACCCTTCTTCGGGTCGCCGCGCCTTTGCTCACCCTTTCCCTCGTCGCCGGCGCGTGCGGCAGCGACGACGAACCCCAGAACGCCGCCGCCGGCGACCAGGCTTCCGGATCCGACACCACCTCTCCCGCGGCCGAGAAGGCGAGTGTCGACACCGGCGCATCGACGCTTCGTGCGGGCCTCACCGACCTCCTCACCGAGCACGTGTACCTCGCGGCGCTCGCCACGGGATCGGCCCTCCGTGGTGACAACGCGGGCTTCGAGGCGTACGCGGCGGCACTCAACGGTCCGTCCGACAGCAACAGCGCCGACCTCGTCGCAGCGGTGAGCTCCGCCTATGGAGCCGAGACCGGCAAGGCCTTCGACGGCCTGTGGCGTTCGGAGGATCACATCCCGGCGTTCGTGGCCTACACGCAGGCCGCAGCGAAGGACGATCAGGCCGGCAAGGACGCGGCCGTGAAGCGTCTCACGTCGTACGCGAAGACGTTCGGCGAGACGATGAACAAGGTCAACGAGAACCTTCCTGCAGACGTGGTCACCGAGTCGATCACGTCGCACGCGACCACGCTGTTGAAGGTGATCGATGCGCAGAAGGCCGGCGATCAGCAGACCGTCTACCAGTCGTTGCGCGGCGCCTACCACCACATGGACATGACCGCCGCGGCACTCGCGGGGGCGACTGCGAAGAAGTTCCCGCAGAAGTTCGACGGTGATGCCAACGCACCGGCGTCCGAACTTCGCTCCGGGCTGCACTCCCTCCTCCGTGAGCACGTGTGGCTGGCAGCCAGCGCCACCGGCGGCGCCCTCGGCGGTCGCATGCCCCAGTTCGAGGCCGCGGCGGCCGCGCTGAACGGGCCGTCGAACAGCAACAGCGCCGACATCGTCGCAGCTGTCGGATCGGTGTACGGAGACGACGTCCGGAAGGCCTTCGACGGTCTGTGGCGCTCCGAAGACCACATCCCCGGCTTCGTGGCCTACACCCAGGCCGTCGCGAAGGACGACCAGGCCGGCAAGGACGCTGCGGTCAAGCGTCTGACCTCGTACGCCAAGACGTTCGGCACGACCCTCAACTCGGTGAACCCGAACCTGCCTGCGGCAGCGGTCGAGGAGGCCATCACGGGGCATGCGACGACGCTCATCGCCGTGATCGATGCGCAGAAGGCTGGCGACGCGAAGAAGGTTGCGTCGCTGCTGCGTGACGCGGTGCACCACATGTCGGGCACCGCTGACGCGCTCGCCTCGGCGACGGTGAAGCAGTTCCCCGACAAGTTCTGACCAGAACCCGTCATCCGCTGGAGCGAGTCGCCGGCCACCTCAGGTGGCCGGCGATCTCGCGCCAGTGCGGTGCCGCCGGAGCGCGCTCGTCCGTGCGTCCGGCCTCTCGGTAGGTAAGTTCCCGCCATGGCCCAGGTCGGCACGGTCGTGCAGGTGTGGCGGTACCCGGTGAAGTCGTTCCAGGGCGAGACGGTGGACTCGCTCGACCTCGCGCCCGGTGGGGCGGCCGGCGACCGCACCCTCGCCGTGGTCGACCCCGCCGCTCGCAAGGTCTTGTCCGCGAAGCGGTATCCCGACCTCCTCATGGCGTCGGCGCGGCTCGACGGAGAGCGCGTCGTCATCACGCTGCCGGACGCGAGCGAGCATGCCGCAGACGACGACGACATCCACCAGGTCCTCTCCGACTGGCTCGGCCTGGAGGTGCGCCTGGCGCCGCCGCCCACCGACGCCGTGTTCCCGATGGAGATGTACACCGGCATGTCCGACGAGGACACACCGCTCTTCGACTGGCCCGGCCCACCAGGGACGTGGCTCGACCTCGCCGACGTCCATTGGCTGACCACCGCCAGCCTCGCCGCCATCAGCGCCGAGCGTCCCGAAGCTCAGTGGGACGTCCGTCGGTTCCGTCCGACGGCGCTCATCGACATATCGCGCGACGGGTTCGTAGAGGAGACGTGGGCTTCCGTCCAGGCCGGTGAGGTCGCGACCAACGTCCTGATGGCGACGCCGCGGTGCTCGATGCCATCTCGCGCCCAGCCCGGGCTGGAGCGCGACAAGTCCATCGGCACGACCATTCGTGACACCAACGGCAACAACCTCGGGGTGTACGCGTCGATCACGCAGAGCGGATCAGTGCGCGTCGGGGATCCCGTGGAGGCGACGTAGCCCGCTAGCGCCGTCGCACCGACAACTCGACTCTTGCGAGCTGATCGAGCTCGACGCCAGCGGACCTTCGGACCGACACCTTCAACGGCAGCAGGTAGCGGTCGTCCTTCGGGAACAGCGCCGTCGAGAACCTCGTCCCGTTGATGCGCGCATCCACCGGCACCTGGCCCCAGTACTCCACGCCCTTTGCAGCGAGCTTGATGTCGGCGCTCTCGTCGGGCGGGATCGCGACGAAGTAGAAGGGCGCTGGACCCCGCCACTCGACGACCATCCCTTCGAACTCGAACTCGAACTTCGTCCCCACCGCACCATGTTGCCTGCGCGTCAGGCGCAGCGTCCCCACAGCGCTGTGGACAGATGCGGCGCGTGATGCGTCTCACGGGGTGGATCAACGACCAGGCTGGGGAGCGATGGACGATCAACTGCTGGCGAGGCGGGCGCGGGGAGGTGACGACGTCGCGTTCGAGACCCTCGTGCGCCGCCACACCGACACGGTCTGGCGGTTCGCCCGGATGATGGCACCCGACGACCACGCCGCCGAGGAGATCGTCCAGGACACCTTCCTGAAGGCCTATCGGGGCCTGGGGTCGTACCGCGGCGAAAGCGCGATCACGACGTGGTTGTACGCGATCTGCCGTCGTACGGCGCTCGACCGCGGCCGCAGGCGTTCCACCGTTGTCGTCCCGCTCAGTGCCGCCCGGGCCACGCCGGCTCGTGACGCGGCGGCCGACGACCGCCTCGTGCTCGACGCAGCGATCGCAGGGCTCCCTGACGACGAGCGCGAGGCCTTCGTGCTCTCGGCGGTGCTCGGGTACTCGCAGGAGGAGGCCGCCGCGCTCGTCGGAATCCCCGCCTCCACCATGCGATCGCGCATGTCGCGAGCCCGCACCCGCCTGGTTGCTGTCCTCAGCACCGACGACGAGGAGGACGCCCGATGACGATCACCCACGACGAGTGCCGCGATTCCGTGGCCGGCGGTTCTCCCGTCGATGCCGTCACCGAGGCCCACTTGGCGGGCTGTTCCGGCTGCCGTGCCTTCGCGGCTGCTGTAGCCGATCTCGATCGGCGCGCCGCGGCTGTGGCACCGAAGAGTGCCCCTCGGGGGCTTGCCGATCGGGTTGTCGCGGCGCTTCCACTCGACGCCTCGCCCGCCCGGCCGACGTGGCCCGGCCGGACGCGAGCCGTCGTGGCCGTCGCTGCCGCGGTGTTGCTCGTCGCCGGCGTCGCGTCGTCGGTGGTGCTGCGCAACCGCGAGGACGCGCCGCGTACCGTGCTCCTCGCCGCGGCGAGCCACCTCGAGGAGGAGGGCGCGTCGGAGGTCATCGTCGATGCCGTCACCGACGTCGAGATCCCGGCCAACGGTCGCGACCCCGACTTCTCCGTCGCGCCTCCCGAGGTCCGCGACCACATGGCTGAGCAGTGGAACCTCATCATGGCCGAGCTCGATCGGAGGCTCGCCGAGCTCGACCAGCGCATCGACGAGATGCTCTCCCGCGTGCCAGGGGCGCCACCCCCGCCGCCGCGCGAACGGTTCCGTCCGACGCCGAGCGAAGGCCCGGCCGAGACGCCCCCTGCCGCTCCCGAGGCGGCGTCGCTGAGCATCCGCATTCGGGCGGCCGGCGCGGTCGATCCTGCGGTCGGGCTCCAGCTGGAGGGTGCAGTCGTCGCCGTGCCGGGCTCCATCGAGGTCCGCGAATCGACGGCCGCGTTCGCGATCGACGCGGCTCGGCAGGGGAGCGCCGCGCTTCGAGCGCCCGACGGCACGTGGGTCGAGACCCAAGCCGGGCCGGGCCCCCTCGGCCGGGTCCTGGTCGATCCCCGCGCTTTGCCCTCGATCCTGCGGGCGGCTGAAGGTGCGGTCCTCGCCCGCTCGACGGTGCTCGTCGGCGACGGCGAGCGTGGCCGTCGCTACACGTTCCGGGTGCCGGCGTCGGCGGTCGGCGGCGGGACGGAACCCTGGACCGGAAGCGCAGTCATCGACGACGCGAGGCGGGTGCGTCAGCTCTCGCTGAGTCCCCGTCCGTCCGGGCAGCCGGCACCCACGCGCACACGCCTGACGGTCGACATCGGGGGCCGCGCCGCGCTCGACGCGAGTCGGTCGCCCGCGCAGGTCGGCGCCAGGGCGGTGTCCGACACGTCGTCGCCGTTCGCCGCCGTCTCTCCCGCGGTGCGGGCAGCTGTGGAAGGGTCGACGCGATGAGGTGGTCGATCGGTGCATGCGTCGTTGTCATCGCGATCGCGCTGGGGGGTTGTGGCCAAACGGCGACCACCGAGGCCGGCGGCGACCCGAAGGAGGCCGCGCCGGCGACCACGGCGGGCCGCCCGTTCTGCGACGTGCTCGCGGACGTCAACGCGCTCTACAACCACGAGGTCGCTTTCAACGTCGACAGCTCGATGTCGAGCCGCGAGAGCCAGCGGAGGGTGACGTCGTTCCTCGACGAGCTGCGCACGACCCTCGACCGAGGCGACGCCCTCCTCCGCGAGCTCGACGCGTCGGCTCCGGAGGAGATAGCACCACAGGTGCGGACCCTCGTCGACGACGGCCTGCGCCGCTCCGAGTCGCTGCGCAGAGCCGGCGACGACCCGTTCGCACTCGCGGACGGCTGGTGGCCCGACTCCCGCACCTCGGCCGCTGCCGCCGCCGCCGGCGACATCGACTCGTATGCACAGGCGAACTGCGGCTTCTCGTTCCGCCCCGACGGTCGCTGATCGCGGCGAAGCGGTTGAGAGCAGTACGCACGGGGACGGCGTCGCGCGCTCGATCCGTCTGCGTCAGGCGTCGTACGTCGCGAGGACGCGCAGGCGGGCGATGGCCGTTCGAAGGATCCTGGACACGTGCATCTGACTCAAGCCGACCTTCGCGGCGATGTCGCTCTGCTTGAGCTGCTCGAAGAACCGGAGCTCGACCACCTCGCGCTCGCGTTCTGACAGCCGCTCCATGAGGTCACGCACCAAGGCGACGGCGTCGACGCGGTCGAACCCGCCGTCGTGGGTGGGGACTTCGTAGACGGTCGAACCGTCGTCGCTGGTGAGATCGAGTGATGCGGGACGACGAAGGTCGCGAACGTCGAGGACCTCGATAACCGCGGCTTCGTCGATCCCGAGCGATTCGGCGACGTCGGCAACGGTGGGCTGCGATCCCCGACTCGTCGTGAGCGACTCGATCTCGGCGTCGACGGTGAGCGCCCGTTCCTGCAGTGATCGTGGTACGTGGACGACCCACGCGGTCTGGCGCCGGTAGCGTTTGAGCTCACCTTCGATCGTCGCGTACGCGAACGTCGAGAACTGGACGCCCCGGTCGGGATCGAAGCGCCGAAGCGCGTTCAGCAGGCCGTAGTTGGCAACCTGGATGAGATCGTCGACGTCGTTCGAGCTCCGGCTCATGCGCAGTGCGGCACTCCGGGCAAGGCCCTGGTAGCGCGCCACCAGATCGTTGACGGCTTCCGGATCGTTGTCCCGAGCGCGCAGGTGCAAGGCGCGGAGCGCGTCACGATCGCGATCGCGGTCGCAATGTTGCGTACGTGTGGCCACCGGCCATCCCCAGACATGTTCGATCGTGCTCGCCCACCGTGGACTGACGGAGCGATCGAAGCCAGGTCAACGCGCGTGTCAGACGATCGGCGTGACGACAACCGGGGCGTCGACTCCACGGTACCCGCAACGCCCGCGGCTGCAACACCCCTGTCGGGGGTTTTGGCCGCCTGACCTGCGTCCGGTTCGTCGCGAGTGCGGTCTTGACCATCGCGTCGTAAAGCCTCGTAATACTAGGTATGCGTGCAGAGACGCTGAAGGGACACCTCGACCTGCTCCTGCTGGCCGTCGTCGAAGACGGTCCTCGGCACGGATACGCGGTGATCGAGGAGCTCAAGCGCCGCACCGGCGATGCGCTCGACATCCCCGAAGGCACCGTCTACCCCGCGTTGCACCGACTGCAGAGGGCGGGGCTGCTCACGTCGACGTGGGACGACTCTTCAGGTCGCCGTCGGCGCGTGTACACGCTCACCGGTGGAGGCCGACGCGCCGTCAGGGAGAAGCGGATGGAGTGGCAGGCGTTCGCGACTGCGGTTCAAGGCGTGCTCGGAGAGAGGACCGTGGCATGGCCGAATCCCGCATGATCGAGGCGTACCTCACCGAGCTGCGTCGCTCCGTCGACAAGCTCGCGGATGCCGACGACATCGTCGACGAGGCGGCGGATCACCTGTACACGGCGTTCGATCGGCTGATCGCGAGCGGGCTGGCGGCGGGCGACGCCGAGGCGCACGTCGTGGCGCGATTCGGTTCAGCGTCGCTCGTCGCGAAGGTGTTCGCAGAGGAGGCCAAACGAGGAGGAGCCGTGTCCACAACGCTCACCAGGCGCGCGGGAATGACTGCGATGGCAACCGTGCCGTTGTTCATCATCGGTGGGATCGGCAACGAGCTGGTTCCGGCCGGCCGTGGCCCGGTCCACGCGGCGTTCGTCACCATGATCGTCGCCGGCTTCGCGGCATTCGCTGTGGGGCTATGGGGCCTTCGCCGCCGCCACGGAGGACTCGGCAGGGTCGGGCGTGTCGCGTTCTGGTGGTTCGTGTTGTCGCCGGGGCTCGCGCTACCTGCCGGATACGGGGCGCTCGTGGTCCTCGTCGCGGAGTGGTTGCTCATCATGAGCCTGCTCGGCGTCGGGATGATTCGAGCCCGTGTGCTTCCGGCCGCAGCCGTTGGGCTCTTCACGATGTCACCCGTGGTCGCCCTCGCCATCGCAGGAGGGGCCACGATCGCCGGCATCGACGCGGCCGAGTACTTCATGGTCCTTCTCGCTCCGGTCGCGCTCGGGTTCACCTGGCTCGGTTGGGCCATGTCGCGTGAGCCAGCGCTCGACGTTCGCCCCGGCAACCAGCGGGGTCCGATCGCGATGGCCTAGCGATGGGCATCGACCCGCGCTTCCTGTGCGCCGCAACCGTCCAGGTGTCGCCGAATGTCGTCAGAGGTCACGGGACAGCCGCACGTCTGGATGACTCACGACCGTTCGCTTCCGTGAAGATCCGACTGCGGTTCCTCAGGTAGCCCGAGTCGCAGGCACAGCTTCGGGAGCGCTTCGCGCACCTGTCTGCTCGCATCGTCGTTGCCCCACACATCCTCCATGGCGAGGATGTCGCCGATGTCCCAGAGGATGCGCATCCTCACGAGGTCGTCGATCAGCTCGACGCCAGGCGGCAACGGGCGGGTGGCCGCGTAGGCCTCGAGAGCAGCGGCCCAGCGATCGTCGGCCAAGGAGAGCCGAAGGGTCGTCAAGTCGTAGGCGCGCCAGCCATATGCGCAGTGGTCGAAGTCGAAGATCGTCAGCTCGCCGTCGTCGCTGAAGTGCATGTTGCCGAGGTGGAAGTCGGCGTGGATGAGGCCGTAGTCGCTGTCGTCCTTCGGCAGGGACGCCAACACGGCCGACAGCTCGGCGCACAGAGCCTGGAGCCGGTCGAGCTCCGGCGCGTCACCGGCGGCGCGACGCAGCTGGGCAAGCGGTTGCGTCAGCAGGTAACGCTCGTCGAGGTGATACCGGTCGCCGGGGAGCGTGGGAGCGACCTCGTTCGCCGTGGCATGGATCGCGGCGACGGCGCGCCCAATGGTCGCCGCCTGCTCCGTCGTCGGTTCCGAGCACGGTTCGCCCGGCGCCATCGCGAGCATCGCGAGCCGGCGCGGGCGTCCGTCGATCTCGCCGACGGTGAGGAGTTGGCCATCGCGTCGGGCGATGGGTGCGGCGACGGGACAGCCGGCTTCGGCGAGCGCTCTCGTCAGCGCGAGTTCGCAGCGGAAGTCGTCGTCGCCGCGGATGTAGTAGTTGCCGTCGAAGTAGAGCCTCACGTGGAACGTCTCGTCGCCTGCTTCGGCCCGGAAGTGCTGATTGAACCCGGAGCGCATGAACCGACAAGACACGGGCCCCGGCACGTCGTACGCCGACTCGATCACGCGTGCGAGGTCGCCGCACCACTCGTCCGACACGCAGCGAGTCTGCCTCCCACCGCAGTTCGCGTGTCGCCATCGGACGACGCTGCGCGGTGCTTTCGAAAGCCCCACCAGGTGGGCCGGCGCCGCCTTCAGGTGGGCTTGTTGGCTGTGATGATCCAGGCCTCAGACGCGAAGACGACACCCTCGCTGGTCTCGTGTTCGCGCATGGTCGCCATGAGCTTGTCCAAAGCCCGGTGTCGTTGCTCGTCGTTGAGGCGCTCGACCATCCAGCCGAGCTGGCCGAAAACGAATCGGTGGGCGTCGGCCGCGTCGCGGCCGAACCACATCGGCGCGGCGAATCCGTCGAGGTTGATGTTCGTGAAGCCGGCGCTCTGGAGGAGGGTGCGCACTCGATCGGGTTCGGAGAGGGCGAAGGGGCCCGGGGCGTTCGGCGGCGGCCCGCCCATCTCGCCTCCGGCGGCGAGCGCAGTGGAGAACTCGCGGATCCACTCGTTGCCGGCGATCGGTTGCCATGTCTGCAGCGCGAGGCGGCCGCCGGGCCGCAGCGCGCGAGCGATGTTCGCGAAGGCAGCATCCATGTCGCCGAAGAACATGGTGCCGGTGCGACTGATGGCGAGATCGACCGACGCGGGGGCGAACGGGTGGATCTGGGCGTCGGCCTGCTCGAAAAAGGTGTTCGTCACCCCTTCGGCGGTTGCGCGGGCCCGGGCGACGGCGAGCATCTCACCCGACAGGTCCACCCCAAGCGCCGAGCCGGCCGAGGCCGCTCGTGCGGCGTCACGTGTTGTCTGACCGGTCCCGCAGCCGATGTCGAGGACGCGGTCCGTCACACGGAGCTCGGCCGCGGCGAGCAGCGCGCGGTGGTGGGCTGCAACGGCGCGGTCGTAGTAGTCGGCGTTAGCGGCCCAGTAGGCACCTTCACTGCCGTCCCAGGCGCGCAATTGTTCGCGGTTCGTCGGTGCGACATTCACGGCATCGGTGGCAGACACGCCGGCCCCCTCGTCTTGCAATAAACTCCCCTTGGGAGAAAACTATTGTCCCAAAGGGAGAACGATGTCAAGCGCGCCGAGGTTGTCGACGACGTCCTACGCCATCCTTGGCCTCCTTGCGGTCAAGTCGTGGACGACACACGAACTGGTGCAACAGGTCGACCGCAGTCTGCGACGCATCTGGCCCCGCGCCCAGAGCAAGCTCTATGAGGAGCCGAAGAAGCTGGTCGCCCACGGGCTCGCTCGAGCCACCGACGACTCCGTCGGCCGCCGGCGCCGGACGCGCTACACCATCACTGCGAACGGTCGGCGAGCGCTGTCGGCATGGCTCGCCGAGCCGGGCGAAGGACCGGTCCTGGAGTTCGAACAACTCCTGAAGATCAGCTTCACCGACAGCGGGTCCAAAGCCGACCTGCTCGCGAACCTCGACGCCGCACGAGCCTGGGTCCTCAGAGAGAACGAAGAGAACCTCGCTACCGCGCGTGCGTACCTCGAAGGTCGTGGTCAATTTTCGCAGCGCGCGGCGCTGAACCAGATCGTTGGCCGGTTCATCACCGACTTCTATGCCACCGTCGCGCACTGGCAGCAGTGGGCATCCCAAGTCGTCGAAAGTTGGCCTGACGACATCGCTGAAGCGCCGTTCGACCCTGTCCTTCAAGAAGAAGCCGTCCGCGTTGCCGAGAGCATCGGCCCGCTCCTCGGCCCGACGTCCGGCGACGAGCGGGTCACCTAGCTCGGCGAACCCTCGACCAGTAGCGTCGTCGTCCACGGGCAGCCTGGAAAGCCGTTGCTGTGGAGCGTCTTCGGCGGGCTGGAGGTGTGATGACGAAGAATCGCGACTTCAAGCGCAAGGTGCGACAGCGCACATCGAAGGTCGGCGAGTCGTATCAAGCCGCATTAGGGCAGATGCTCGCAACCGAACGTCCCAACGACTTGGGTCCCGAGCAACAGGCTGCAGTTGATCGGTACTTCGAGCTGTGGACGCAACACTTGAAGGACTGGAAGGAGCGGGGAGGCCCGTACCGACCGTTCGTCGCAGACGTGCCCGTCGCCGCGCTGCAGGCAGCGGCATTGGCTCACCCGAACGCGAAGACTCGCCGGTACTGTCTGACGGTCCTCGATCACGAGGCGAACGAGCTCTCGGTCGAAACGTTTCGCGCCGCACTCCGCGATGAGGTACCGCGCGTGCGCCTGCTCGCGCTGCACGGCCTTGCGTGTGAGCGCTGCCGTGAGCAGCCTCTGTGTCTCGACGACGTCGTTCCTGACCTCGTCAAGATGCTGCGGACCGACGAGAGCCCGAAGGTGAGGCACGGTGCCGTGATGGCCGTCGCCGCGTTGGCGGACAGAGATGACCGAGTCGCGAAGGCGCTGGCGGAAGCGACGACCGATGACGCTGACGAGCTGGTTCGACAAGCAGCTGGTGCAGCCGCGGCCGGCGACCTCCGGAACGTCCGGAGCCGTAAGGCGTTCCGTCGTCGACAAGCCAGACGCGGCGGATCTGCTGCATCGCCAGAGGGTTGAGGGAGACAATTCGCGGTGCCCTGGGGCCTCACGCCGCGGTTGCCGATGTCGTTCGATTCACGCCAGGCAGCGACGTCAGGGCGATTCGTGGTCGTTGCGGGTGTGCCCGGAACCGGGAAGAGCACGCTTGCTTATGAGCTCGGTCGCACGTTGGAGTGGCCGGTGTTCTCGACGGACTGGTTGATGGGAGCGCTTACTCCGTTCGGCGGGCGGTCCATGAAGCAGCTCGGCGACATCGGCGATGAACTCGGGACGACGCTCGTGTACCGGCAACTGGTGCTGGGTCAGTCGGCGATTCTGGACACGCCAGGCGAGAACCAGGCGATGCGCGCGCGGTGGTCGTCGATGGCACGGGCCTTCGGCGTTCGCCTGTCGGTGGTGGTTTGCACGTGCAGCGACGAGGTCGTGCACAAGGAGCGGCTCGAGCAGCGGGCGCGTGGGATCCCCGGTTGGCATGACGGCGGACGATGGGACATCGTCAAGCCGCGACGCGACGCGTTTCGTGCATGGGACGACGCAGTCGACGATGTGCTCGTTGTCGACGCAATCCACCCTGTCGAGCAAATTGCCGGTGAGGCCCTTGCCTGGATCCGCGGCGGGTGCGGCACAACTCGGTGAGTCTCGGTTCGGCGTCGGACATGCGGGCATCCAAACGCCGTCGCTGATGGCCGATGGCCATGGACGGGTCGTCGCGTATCACCGCCGCGACGTTGCCCGCCCGAAGCCGCTACGCCAGATTGTCGCCCTCGATCTGGATCGAGTGATGGCCTGGCACATCCTCACCTCCCTCGGTGATGCGCTGTGGCGTGCCGAAGCCGGCGTCGCGATGCCCGCCGGTGGCGCGACACCTGACGACTGGTTCGACCTCGTCGAGAACAGGCTCGACCGGCTCGGCTTGGACGTGACGTAGGCGTCTCGCTGACAGGGGACAACGTCGATGGGCCGGTTGCAGATCGCGAAAGAGTCGCTGGTTCAACGGCGGACGGCTGTCTAGCGTGACCCGCACCGGACAGGGAGGGCAGCCCATGACGTCGCTCACAGACGGGAGCAGGTCGGGCGCAGTCACCGAGTTGGTCACGGCGGTCGAAGAGCTCGCTGCTGCGGTGGCGGAACGTCGAAGCGACTTCGACTCGAACGCGCGCCTGCCCGACGACCTCTTCGAGCAACTCGCCACGTTGGGATTGTTCCGGCTCCTTCTGCCGTCGTCGCTTGGTGGCCCTGGGCTCTCTGCTCTTGAGTTCATGGATGTCGTCGAGGCCGCGTCGGCTCTCGACGGCACGATCGGTTGGCTGGCCGGCAATGGGGGCGGCATGGCTCGAGTAGGGGCGTTCCTGGCGGCAGAGAGCGCTCGGGAGATCTACGACGACCCGATGGCATTCGTGGTCTCGTCGACAGGCGCCGTGGGACGCGCGGTTCGCGTTCCCGGCGGTTATTCCGTGACCGGTCGGTGGCCTTTCGGAAGCGGTTCGCCGCATGGCACGTGGTTCAGTCCGCTTTGTGTCGTTGAGGAAGACGAGCAGCCGACCGGCGAGATGATCTTCGTTCTCACACCGCGAAAGGATGTTCTGCTCCACGACAACTGGCAGGTTTCGGGACTCTGTGCCACCGGCAGCGTCGACTTCGAGCTGGTCGACGTGTTCGTACCCGACCGGTTCACGCACGCCTTTCAGCCACAGCCAACGCAGCCCGGCACGCTCTATCGGCTTCCCACGCGCTCGATCTTTTCGTGGACGGTCGCAACCGTGCCGCTCGGCATCGCGGCCGGCGCGATCAACGACTTCGTGGAAACCGCAGTCTCCAATCGGCGCGGCGACAGCGTTCCGCTCGCGGAGCGCGAACTGGTTCAGTCGCAGCTTGGTCAGGTTCAGGCGCGCACCGGTGCGAGCCGGGCGTACCTTCGGAACACGATGAGCGCGCTGCTCGAAGGGATCGACGCGGGCATCAGCCTTGAAGCGAGGCGGGTCGACTTCCGGCTCGCGTGCACATTCGCGAGCCAATCGGCCCTCTGGGCGGTCGATGTGGTCACCGAAATGGCCGGGACGCAGGCCATCATGCGGTCCTCGACGCTCGAACGACGCGAACGAGATGCACGTGCTGCTGCGAAGCACATCGCGATGAGTCCGGCCGCCTACGTAACGGGCGGCAAGCTACGGCTCGGACGCGACCTCTCGAACGTCAACTTCTGAACCACACGGGGCGTCCGCGACCGCACCGGCTGGCGACGGTACGGTCGGGGCCAGTGGCGACCACCGAGCCCGCAGCCTCAGCCCAGCCCGACGCTTGCGAGACGTCGCGTTTCGCCATCTTCCCCGAGTGCCCCCACTGCGGCGGTGACATGGCCGCCGAACACGCGCATTACCGCTGCCGCGTCTGCGGGTGGCGCGACTCGTGCTGCGACTGACAGAGGACCCGCAGGGGCGCCGCGGCCACTCGACGTTGCGAACGCACCTTTGGGCGGACGGTCGGCCCGTGCTTCGTCACGGCGCGTCGTGGGGCGTCGCCGCGATCCCTGCGGCGAGACCCACGTGCGAGACGAGGACCAAGCGTCCGAGGAACGAGCAACTGCGGCGCCCCCAGAAGACAGGCTCACACAGGGCGCCGGCAGCGAACACGACGCCCAACGCCCGGAGACCCTGAGGCCATACGCGACGAAGGACCACCGCACCAGCCAGGGAGGCAAGCGGCGCCGAAAGCCCGGTGCCCCAGAAGAGGAGCACAGCCGGACGACGAACGTCGAAGGAAGCACCGACGCCTAGAGGCTCTCCGGCGACGCGCTCGCGAACGGCGACGATGGCGCCGACGGCATCCGCGACGAGAAGTCCCGCCAAGAGCTTGCTGGCCCTCGCCACTTGGTCATGATGCCCGACCAGTTGCCAAGGCCACACGAAAAAGGACAGGCGGCCGGCCGCGTCTGAGCGTACGGTCCGGCCGTGGGGTCGGGGCG
Organism: Acidimicrobiales bacterium; assembly: GCA_035540495.1. GTDB lineage: Bacteria > Actinomycetota > Acidimicrobiia > Acidimicrobiales > CADCTF01 > DASVEG01. The sequence continues at coordinate 26,317 of DATLGL010000033.1, read as the reverse complement.
CGAGGTGGTCGAGTCGGTCGTGCGCGGACCGTCGCGCGTCCTTGATCGTTGGCGGCGCGGCGGCCGAATCGAGTTGGTCAAGCTGTTCCCGGAAGTAGGGAAGGGCCTGACCATCGGGATCGGCGCGCTCGTCGTGGTGTCGCCGGTGCTCGCGCTGCTCGGGACTGTCGCGAGTGGGTTCCTCGTGGGTGCTGTACCCGCTGCCGTTGGCGCGCCGACCGACTCAGCGGAGGCTCGACGGCTGTTCCTCGCACTCGGCTTCCTCGGAGGTTCCTTTCTCGCGCAGCACGCCGTGGGTGGCCTTCGTGAGGTGTTGAGCCAGATCGCCGGGCGCCGCATGACACGCATCGTGAAGCGTCGCGTTCTCGCGGCCATGCTCGTGCCGCCCGGCATCGCGCACCTCGAAGACCCTGAGGTGCTCGACAAGATCGCGATCGCCCGCGGGCACACGTCTCAGGTGACGCCTGGCGCAGCGGGAACCGGCCTGGTGCAGGTCGCCGTCAACCGCCTGGCCGTGCTGTCGCCGATCGCGCTGCTCATACCGTTCCGGTGGTGGCTGCCTTTCGTTCTCGGTGCACCGCTGCTGTGGTTCCGGTCGGTGATGCGCGAGCACATCCTCTGCGCGGTGCGCGCGAGACATGGCCAGACGTCCGTGCTGCGGCGCGCGAACTACTTCGTCGATGCGGCGCTCACGCCTACTGCCGCGAAGGAGACGAGGGTGTTCGGCCTCGGCGGTTGGTACGCACAGCGGTTCGAGTCGCTCTACCTCGGCGCCATGCGAGAGGTCTGGAAGGAGCGCTCCAAGAGCCGGCGGGGGCTCGTAATGCCCTGGCTTGCGACGCTCGCTGCGACGACGTTCGGCTACTGGACCGTCGCGTCGTCCGCGGCACGAGGTGAGATCGGCCTCGCGCAGCTGACGATCCTGCTGAGCGCTGTCGGTGGCATGCGGATGCTGCTCGCCCTCGGCAACGAGGACGTCGCCGTCGAACAGGGAGCCGCTGGATTGCCACTGCTCCACGAGGTGGAGGCGCTGGCGCAGACGCGGCGAAACCAGCTCTCCGGGGCTCTCCCGGCTGACGGCCTCCCGGCGTCGACGATCCGATTCGAGGGCGTGCGCTTCCGTTATCCCGGCAGCGACAACGACATCTACGACGGTCTCGACCTCGAGCTGAGGGCAGGCGAGTCGCTCGCCGTCGTCGGCATCAACGGCGCAGGCAAGACGACGCTCGTGAAGCTGCTGGCACGACTGTACGACCCGACCGACGGACGAATCACCGTGGATGGCATCGATCTCCGCGACCTGTCCCCGCAGCAGTGGCAGCGGCGGGTTGCGGCGATCTTCCAGGACTTCACCCGCTACGAGCTGTCAGCTGCCGACAACGTCGGATTCGGCGCCGTGGAGGCGATGCGAGGTGCGCTCGACGCCGCGGCGCTCGACGAGGTGGCAGCGCAGGCTGGTGCAACCGACATCATCGCCAACCTGCCAGAGGGTTGGGAGACGGTGCTCTCCAGACGCTTCACCGGCGGCGTCGACCTCTCGGGTGGCGAGTGGCAGCGGGTCGCGTTGGCGAGGGCGATGCTCGCGGTGCGCTCAGGGGCTGGCGTGCTCGTGCTCGACGAGCCGACGGCCAATCTCGATGTTCGGGCCGAGGTCGAGCTGTACGACCGGTTCCTCGAGCTCACTCGGGGCGTGACCACCCTCGTGATCTCCCACCGGTTCTCGACGGTTCGCCGGGCCGACCGGATCGTCGTGCTCGACGAAGGGCACGTGGTCGAGGACGGAACGCACGACGACCTCGTCGCCGCCGGCGGGCACTACGCGCGGATGTTCCGCCTCCAGGCTTCGCGCTTCGTCGACGACGCGGCGGTCGAAGAGGTTGCGCATGGCTGACCTAAGCGTCGACAAGGCGCGCTTGGTTCGCGCCCTGTGGCACATGGCATCGCTGGCGTTTCGCGCCGACCCGCTGCGCGCGGTGGGTGCCATCGTCTGCTCTGTCGCGCAGTCGACCGGGCTGCTGATCACGGCCTTCCTGGTCAGCCGCGTCATCGGCGCGATCGTCGACGGTGACGGCGACCGCGCAGTGCGGCTCGCCGTCGCGACGGGTGTGATCGCCTCGGTCGCCACGGTGACGTCACTGGCGCGGCTCGACCTGCGTTTCCGGATGGAGGAGTCGACCGGCCTGCTGATCGATCGCGAGTTGATCGAGTTGTCGGCGCGCATCCCGACGCTCGAGTACCACGAACGGCCGGAACACCTCGACCGGCTCGAGCTCCTTCGTTCACAGAAGGAAGCTCTGAGTGGGTCGATCGGAGCGCTCATCGAGAACTTCGCTGTTGTCGGCTCCGTCGTCACGACGGCGATGCTGCTCGTGTCCGTACATCCGGCGCTCGCGCTCTTGCCGCTCTTCGGTGTTCCGACGATCGTGCTGTCGGCGAAGATCCGTGCGTGGTGGCAGAAGGTGGAGGAGGCAACGGCAGAACGGCTGCGCCTCAGCGACCACCTGTACGAGCTCAGCACGACGGGCCCGCCCGCGAAGGAGTTGCGGGTGTTCGGCTTGCAGCCCGAGATCGAGTCACGCTTCGACTCTCTGGTCGAGTCGCTCGACGCCGAGTTCAACCGGCTTAACGTCCGCGCCACGCTCATGAGCACCTTCGGGTGGGTTCTGTTCGGCCTCGGGTACGTGTCCGCAGTCGGCTACGTCGCGCTGCGGGCTCTCGACGGTGAGGCCGGTCCGGAGGACGTCGTCCTCGTCGTCAGCCTCGCAGCCCAGGTGAACCAACAGGTCAACTCCGTCTACTGGATGGTGGCGTGGCTGTTCGACACGTTGAAGACCACGTCTCGGTACCTTCGCCTCGTCGACGATGCCCGGGCGGCGACCGCCGAGGTAGCGGAGCCGCTCGCCGCTCCGGATCGTCTCGAGACAGGAATCCGGATCGAAGGACTCTCGTTCCGGTATCCGGGGACTGACGTCGAGGTCCTGCGGAACGTCGACCTCTCGATCCCGGCTGGTGCGACCGTCGCCGTCGTCGGGGAGAACGGTGCGGGCAAGACAACCCTGATGAAGCTCCTCGCGCGGTTCTACGACCCCGCCGCAGGGGTCATCACTGTCGACGGCATCGATCTTTCCCGGATCCCTCCGGGCGAGTGGCGCGCCCGGATGTCGGCTGGCTTCCAGGACTTCGCACAGTTCGAGCTGGTGGCGCGCGAGAACGTCGGCGTCGGTGACCTCCCGGCGATCGACGACCTCGGCGCGGTGCAGGACGCCTTGAAGCGGGCTTCGGCGGAGGCGGTCGCGGAGCAGCTGCCAGACGGCTTGGAGACGCAGCTCGGAAGGAGCTTCGAGGGCGGCACCGAGCTTTCGGGCGGGCAATGGCAGAAGCTCGCGCTCGGTCGGGCGATGATGCGGGCGACGCCGCTGCTGCTGGTTCTCGACGAGCCGACCGCTGCGCTCGACGCCGACACCGAGCACGCTCTCTTCGAGCGGTATGCGGGCACCGCACGTCAGGTCGCCCGCGCGAACGGCGCCATCACGATCCTCGTGTCACACCGGTTCTCGACGGTGCGCATGGCCGACCTGATCGTGGTCGTCGGCGATCAGGGGATCACCGAGGTCGGATCCCATGCGGAGCTCATGGAGCGCGGAGGCGTGTACGCCGAGCTCTACGCGCTCCAAGCCCGGGCCTACCTCTGAAGCCACATCGGGGCCGAGCAGGAGCCACCGCCTTTGCGCCGCGCGTGTTCGCGGCCTAGACACGTTCGATCGCCGCGTACGTGGCGGCGCGAGCTTCGGGGGGAGCCATGGCCGACAACGGCTTCGAGCACGGCTGGTTCACGACGACCGACGACGTGAAGCTGCACTTCGTCCGGAAGGGCGAGCACGGCTCCTGGGTCGTGCTGATCCACGGGTACACAGGTAGTGCCGAAGGCAACTGGTGCGCGAACGGCGTCGCCGACGCGCTGGCGCAGACCCATCGGGTCGTGGCGCTCGACACGCGGAACCACGGCAGGAGCGACAAGCCGACGCCGGGCGGACCCGGCCGCGCGAAAGATGTCATCGACCTGATGAACCATCTCGGCATCGAGCGAGCCCACATCCACGGCTACTCGATGGGCGGCATGATCACGGCTCGGCTGCTGAGCCTGATCCCGGAGCGGTTCATCACCGCGAGTTTCGGCGGGTCAGGTGTGATGGAGACGGACGACGAGTGGATCCAGCGCGTTGCGCCTGATCCGGAAGGGACTGACCCTGAGGAGACGGAGGCGAGCCGGAATCTGCGGATCTCGGCGGCGATGAACAACGGCATGACACGTGAGCAGGCCGAGGAGGCGGCTTCAAAGCCACGAACGCCACGATGGCCGCAAGCACAGGGCGCCGAAGGGGAGGCGCCGCGTCGAACGGCCATCGATCTCGATCTCCGCAAGATCGAGGTGCCGGTGCTGGCGATCAACGGCGAGTTCGATCGACCGTTCTCGAAGACGCACCGCCTTTGGCGGGAGTTGCGCGACTTCACCAACGTGGTCCTGCCCGGGAAGTCACATCTGACCGCGATCGTCGCAGGGCACATGCCGCCCGAGTACCCGAAGGCGCTCGTGCGCTTCATCGATTCGAACGATGTGGGCGAGGCGGTAGGCAGCTGAGCGCCGACGACGCGGCCAACGATGCGTCTCGCGCCATCGCGAACGCCATCGCGTGGTTCGAGGTCAACAGCGGCTGGGCGCCACCAGACGTCGACGAGCTCGACGAGTGGGTTGCAGACGGCGTGTGCCGCTGTCCCGACGACTGCCTCGTCGCTCCTGCAAGCTGGTGCGAGCACAGGCTCGCCTCGTGGGCGCTCATCCTCGCGTCGCTCGACGGCCCGCGGTAGGCGCGGACCCAATCGGAGCGAAATCGCTAGACGGCGACGCGGTAGCTACATACGGTCGTCGTGATGCACGGGCGACCGAGCCGGAGCGACTTCGACGGCTGGGTCGCGCAGTTGGGCAGGTCGTCGCGCCGGCAGCGGGCGAAGCTCTACCTCCGTGATGCCGGACAGCCAGCCGTGCCGGCACTCCGGCGCGGTCTGCGTCACCATGATCCGATGGTGCGCCGTCAGTGCGCCTCGATACTCGACCACCTCGCCGACGAGCTGTCGTTCGTGGATCTCGTCGCTGCGCTCGACGACGACGACCCAGGGGTCTTGAAGCGGGCGCTGCACGCTCTGGCGTGCGACCAGTGCAAGGAGAACGAGTGCCGCCCGGGCGAGGATCTGTTCGTCCCTCGCGCATTGGAGCTCCTGCACTCCGCGAATCCGGACATTCGCGCGAGCGCTATCGACACGCTCGGCAAGGTCGTATCGCGCCGTCCCGAGGTCGCTGAGGCGCTAGCCGACGTCGCTCTCCACGACCGCGATCGTGGCCTGCGTGCCATGGCGCGCAGACGGTTGCCTTCGATGCGCCACGCGCCTCCTGGGTGACCTTCGCTGCTCAGGCTGTTCGGCGGTTGCCGCTCACGCTCGACGCAAGCGCGCGAGTCAGCATCGCGACGAGGCGCGCGGTGTCTCCTGCGTCGAGGCGAATCGCGCCGACGCAGACGTCGTCTCGCCACAGGCTGACGACGAACAGTTCTTGCTCGGCGTGCCACGTGACGCGCATTCCGGCGCCGGTCTCGTCGACGAAGAGCTCGCGACGATGAGGTATCTCGGTGGGCTCCGCCACTGCTCCAGGATCGCGTCCCGGCGTCCGCTCGTCTAGGTGTCGATGCTCAGCCCGCCCATGGGATGTCGTCAGCTCTTCTGGTGGCGGAGAGCCTTTGCGATCCGTGCAGAGGCGTGCTCTCGAACATGGGCGGCATCGGCGGCGAGGCCGCTGCCATCGGCGCCAAGGCGAGCAGCCGAGGAGATGTACCAGGCGCGACCGCGGTTGACCTCGCGCGACTGTCGATAGAACTCGACGGCTTGTTCGTAGTGACCGAGGTCGTGGTGGCAGATGCCGATGTTGTACAGGACCTCGGCCAGCGAGTAAGTGAACGGAGCTGCGTCTCGGTAGACGTCCAGGAACATGCCAAGCGCGCCCCTGACGTCACCCGCCGCGTACTTCACCTCTGCGGCCTGCGACCTATCCCGCAGCTCGTCCGTCTTCTCCTCCTGCTCAGGATCGACTCGGCCCTCGAGGTTGGCGAGGTACTTCTGCTTGAGCTCATCAGACGGCGTCGGCGGCTTGTGGAGCGTCGCTTCCCTCGTCCGTTCGAACACGATGAGCGCGAAGCTGTCCTCTTCCCCAGAAGTGAAGTGCGTCGCTGTCTCGCGATACCACGACGCGGCGTCGTCGAAGTTGCTGAGGCGGTGGTAGCAGTTGGCGATCGACCAGGCATCCTCCGACGCGTTGGGCCCGCCGCCGGATGCTTCGTACACGGCGAGGTAGGCGGCCAGGGCTTGCTCGTACTGCTTGTTCCGGTAGAGGCGTTCGGCGATCGCACGCTTGGCGGTGACCTCGTGGGAGTCTTCCGTCGGCGGCGTGGCAGTTCGCAGGTCTCCGTATGGCGTCGGTGGCTTGCGAAGGCGAACTTCGCGAATCCGCGCGGCCGCCGCGGCTTGGAGCTCGCTGTTGCCTGCCTCCTCGGCGAGGGTCACGACCTCGGCATACGCAGCGAGGGCGCGCTCCCACATGCTGTCGGCGTGGGCCTGGGCACCGACAGCCCACGCGTCGTCGGCTCGCGCGGCCGCCTTGCCCGTCGCCTCCGCCTTCGCGGTCCTTCCCTGCGCGAGTGAGCGGAGGGCGCCCATCGTCCGCGGCCCTGCCTTGCCGTCCACCGCGACCGCGAGGCGGGCCTGGGCGAGCCGAACGGCGCGGACGGTACTCGGGCCGAAGTCGCCGTCAACATCCACCGGCTTGGGCAGGAGCGAGGTCGAGTTCAACAGCTCCTGCAGCTCCCGCACGAGCGGGCCCTTCGATCCCCTCTTGAGGACCAACGCGCCGGCGGCACCGGGCTTTCGCTGCACGAACGCCGTGACGGCAGCGTTTCCGGCGGCCCTCTGAAGGCTTAGAACCGCGTCGTGGCGGCTCGTCGTCGGTCCGGGTGGCCGCTCGGGGCTGTGGCCGCCGGTTCGTGCGGCGCGTTCGGCGTCATGGCCGTCTGGCTCGCCGCGGCTCCACTTGCGCCCCCGCACCCGTTCGACGGTACGCCGCGTGCGGCTTGGTGGCCAGCGTTACCGGATCAGCCACCGCACGCGCGCTCCGCGGTCTGCCGGTGCACGTCTCGGACGTACCTCGACGGGTCGAGGCGGTGCTATCCGCGCGACTCGAACTGATAGGCGCGAATGTGCGCGATGACCCACCGGCCGTCCTCTCGCACGAGCACGTCGGTGAACGGATGGTGCAGGGCTCCTGTGCCTCCCGGGAGCTCGATCGTGGCGTCGCCGTCCACGACTACGACGTCGTCGCGAACGAACGTGACGCGACCCACTCGGCTGCGGTGGCGCGATCCCTTCGCGTCGCCGGCGAGGAACGTCCCGAGTGCGGCGCGAATCGCGGCGTGGCCCACAGCGGCTTCGCCTCGCGGGTTGACCAGGACAGCTTCCTTGCTGACGCATCTCATCAACGCGTCCAGATCGCCTGCAGACCACGCGTCGTCGTATGCCGCCTCGACGGCAAGCACCAACTCCGTCTCGCGGCCGTCCCCCTCTGGCTTCACGATCCCATGCTCCCCGCTGCCGCGCCTCTCGGGGGAGGTTCAGATGTCGTCAGCGCGTCTCTGAGCGCAGACGCCAACCCGTTCATCTGCGTCTCGGAAACTCGGGCCGCGTCGTCGACGCCGAGGAACTTGAAGATCCCCGGGCCGACTTCGTCATCTGCGAGCTGGGGAGGTCGAGGCACGACGTGCACGTGCACGTGGCGGTGCTGGGGGTGCTCCGCGAACTGGACGACGTACGTCTTCTCGCAACCGACGTGTTCGTGCAATGCCCGGGAGACACGTCGGATGAGCGGTCCCATGGCTGCCGCCTCGGCCTCCGTCAGATCTGCGAGCACCGCGACGTGCCGGCGCACGACGAGCACGATCCAGCCGAGCAAGCTCGTGTTGTCGCAGTGGACGACGTCCCACGACTCCGTCCTCACGATGCAGTCCCAGTCGGGCGCCTCGCCGGCGTCGCGTCGTTCGAGAAGCGAGCAGGTTCGGCATCCGTCCACGCGGCGAGTCAAGCAGGTGCATCCATCGCAGCGCGTGCCGGCTGCTCGGCGCGCCACGGACGACGGGATCGGCGTGAGGCTTGTTCCTGTTGATCAGCCGCTTCACGGGCTTCCAGATCGTCGCGGTCGAGGATCCGCTCCCACTGAGTAGCCGGCCTCGGGCGCTCGAAGTCAGTCTCACGCAGCCGAGATCACACTTCTCGCCTTTCGGGTACGAGCGGCGCATGCCCGACGCCGATCCCATGAACGTCCCCGAAGCCGTCCGCAAACTCAATGTTGCGCTGTCGCTGCAGTACCGGTCGGTGCTCGAGCACGCGCTGCTCGCAGGCACGATGCAGGGCGCGCATTGGCAGGCGCTGGAGCCGCTGCTGTCGGCGTTCGCCGTCGACGAACTGCACGACACGAGACGGATGGTGCAGAAGATCGTGGCCATCGGCGGCGATCCGACGGCGGCACCGGCTCCATTCTCGTTGAGCGACTCGCCGGAGTCGTCGCTCCAGCAACTCATCGAGCATGAGCTCGAGGTCCTCGCGGCGTTCCACGCGGTGATCCCGGACACCGGGCAGGAGCCACGCTCGGAGGCGCTCGAACATCGGCTCGAACACCTGATCATGCGGAAGCAGGAGCAGGTCGACACACTCCGGCGGGCACTGGGTCTGAGCGGCGAGGCGTGAGCCGATCCGACGTCGAGCGGAGGCGTTCAGGCACGGTCACGCGCTGGCGCGCCGGCAGAGCAGCTGCCCGGTCCCGGTTGCCACGAGTGCGCCGTCCTCGCTCCACATCCGGCCGTTCCACGCCATGAGGCCGTCACGCGCGATCGGGCCACTGCCGTCGGCGAGGAGCCATGCGCTCTCCGGGCGGGGGTCGTGGAAAGCGACGTAGAGGTCGAGGCTCGGGGCGATGAAGCCGTGCCCCCATTCGTGCGCGCTGGAGGCCGACGGCCAGCTCTGCACGTCGATGACGATCAACGCGCGGCATGCGTCCACCCACGGATCTGCGAACGTCGGCGTTGGCGTGAACCGCAGCCACTCCCTCCACGTCGGATCCACCCTCGCCCGCGGCTCCCGCGACCACCCGATCGGCCTGGCGTCGAGGTTGTTCCAGAAGGGGAACGGCGGCCCCTGCTGACGTTCTTCGTCGGTCAGGAGATCCTCGATGTTCTGCAGCTCGTCGTACCGAGGGACATCGGGTCGGGACGCGCTGGTGACGTCATGGCTGAGCCCTTCGACGTCTCCGACGCTCCAGACGGTCGCCTCCAGGATCCGCCGATCGCCCTGCAGGACCGCTATCCGCTGCGCGAGCGCGGTCTTGGCGACCCGTAGCGGCGTGACCTCCACCTCGACATCGTCGAACTTCGCGACACCGAGGTACTGACAGAAGAAGCTGGCCGGCCGGTCGAAGCGACTCTCTGCACCTGCTGCCCGCAGCGCGACCGAGGCGACGTAGCCGCCCATCGGGCCCCAGATCTCCCACTTCTGCGAAAGGCTCGCTCGGTAGCGCGCAACCCCGTCTTCGCGGCGATCTATGAACTCCACGGACGTGTCGTGCTCGAGGTCCCCCACGCGGTGAGCTTGTCCGCTCAGTCGCATCTCGTCGAGCGACTATCGACGTAGGGGACAGCGTCGACGGCGATCGTCTGCTGTACGCCTCAGAAGCGGCGTCGCCTGCATCGCATCGATCGTCATCGAGTTCGTCAGCATTGACCGCCGCGGCACTTTGGCGCCGCCCAAACGCCGCGGAACCGTACGCTCATCTCTCGTGGCGCCGGTGGTGATGCTGAATGGGACCTCCTGTGCTGGGAAGACGACGGTCGGCCGCGCTCTCGTCGCTGAACTTGGGCGCGACGGCTCGTTCTGGTACTCGCTCGACATGGATGTCGCTTTGTGGGGCCTTCCGAAGGAGTGGTGGGCTTGGCCGGGTCACCGCGGGGCGCATGCTTCGCGCGGCGTCAGCTATGACTCCGAGCGGGCCGGCTTCCAAGACTTCATGGTCGGACCCGATGCCCGAGTGGTGTTCGACTCGTTCCGGGTCGCGGTCGCCCATCTAGCCCGTCGAGGCGCCGGCGTCGTCGTGTCGACGATCGTGTTCGACAAGCGTGAGTACACCGGCTGGGTGGCAGCGCTCGACGCCCGCGATGTCACGTGGGTAGCGGTGCGAGCCGAGGCGGAACTGGTCGCGCGCCGCGAGCGCGATCGGAACGAGTCGTACTGGCCGGGTCTCGCCGCGGGTATGTCGACCTAGCGCACCGGTTCCCTGCGTATGACCTCGAGATCGACAGCGGACTCGCTCCCGCTGCCGAGCTTGCTCGCGAGCTCGCGAACTCGCTCCGGGAGAAATGGATGGGCCGCCAGCTGACGCCTCCCGCGCCTACCGACTAACAACACTGTGTCTCAGCGACGGGCGACGAGGTCGGAACCTCGGCGCCACTGCGGGTGGCGACGCCGCTTCCGCCCGTTGATACTCAGGAGAGTAGAGATCGCCGCAGGAGGGTCGGATGCAAGCGCATGAGTTCCACACCGCAATCGACGCCTTTCGCACGGCGCTCCGGTCATACGTCCGCGGGGATCATGGTCCTGTCGCCCGCTGCTTCTCGACTGCCGACGACGTGACGCTTGCGAATCCCCTGGGCCCACCGCGGCGCGGATGGGCCGACGTCAACGCGGGAATCGTCGAGGGCGTGCAGAGCTTCCGAGAAGGCGGAGTTCTGAGGTTCCAGAGCGTTGAGTCAAGCTTCGACGAGGTTGCGAGGTACGCGACTCCGAACCTGGGCTACCTCGTGCAGATCGAGCGCCACGAAGGACTCGTCGTCGGAAGCGCCGATCCGGTCGTGGTGGCGCTTCGGGTCACCTTGATCTTCCGGCCGGAGGACGGCGGCTGGAAGATCGTGCATCGGCACGCCGATCCGATCACCACGGCTCGGTCGATCACGACGACGATCCAGTCGCCGGAGCACTAGGTGTTCGTGCGCGAGAGTGGCGCTCGCGGATCGCGTCGGGGGCGTGCCAAAGGGGGGCCGTGTTCGAACTAGCGGATCGGATGCTCGGCGCTGCAGTGGAGGAAGGTCGCGTTGCCGGTGCCGCCGCCCTTGTGATGGTGGACGGACAGGTCGTCTACCACGCTGTTTTCGGCTGGTCCGATCGCGAGCAGCGTCTACCCGTGGCGGCGACCACGACGTTCCAGTTGCGCTCCGTGGCCAAAGGGGTGACAGCCGCGGCTGTTCTTCAGCTGGTTGATGAAGGAGCACTCCGGCTGGGGCAGCCAGTGGCTGACGTCCTGCCCGAGTTCGCGGCCAGACCGATTCGCAGCCGGCCGATCCTCATTCGCGACTTGTTGTCGCACGTGTCAGGTCTCCCGCACGGTTGGGACGCAGCCGGGGCCAACAGGCCAGGGGAATGGACCGAGATCTCTTTGGCGGAAGAGGTAGCTGGGATCGCGGAGCTACCTGTGGTCGCCGAGCCGGGGGAGGCGTTTGTCTACAGCGATCTTGGCTATTCCGTGCTTGGACGCCTCGTCGAGGTGGTCGACGGAGCCGACTTCGATGACGCTCTTCGCGACCGAATCTTCCGGCCGCTCGGGATGCACGACACCTGGTTGCTGCCGAGTGCCGATGCTGCGACTCGGATGGCTGTCACGTATCAGATGACCGGCGGATCGATACGCCGCACCGACGCAGAGATGATTGTCCGCAGACGCAACCCGCTACCCGGTGCCGGGTTGTTGTCGACGGCGAAGGACATCGGCGTGTTTCACGAAATGATGCGTCTCGACGGCGCTACCGCTGATCGTCGGGTGCTGAGTCCTGCGGCCGTCTCGCTTGCCACCACTATCGCTACCGGCGACCTGCCACGGTGGCCAGGCGCGGTTGGGTGGCCCGCGAACTGGGGGCTCGGATGGTCCGTCGCCGGCACCGCCGCCGTCGATCTCCGCGGCGATCTGGCGTCGGTCGGATCCTTTTGGTGCCCGGCTGTGTCTGGCGCCCGGTGCTGGGTCGACCGATCCCTCAGGCTCGTCGGGGTCTTGCTGGTTCACTTGTTTCCAGCGCCCGAGCGCCCATGGGCCAATCAGTGGCTCGGGTCGACATTCACGCAGATCATTTCTGCCGCGGTCTCCAGCTCCCAGAAGGCGCAGCAATAGCCCGCGAGGAGAGGCGCGTCGTGCGCGTGGTCGGCGATCCGGCCTCGGGGAGCCGCAGGGCGGTTTCGCAGAAGGGCGGGGCAGTGGCGAAGGACCCTCGTCGAGGCGGTGTAGAGGGCGAATAGGGCGGTGGGGCGTAGAAGCGCGGCTCGCCCTGCTCGGCCGATCAGCGCGCGGTCGGGTGCTGCGGGGCCCTGCTGCCTGGGTCTCGTGGTGGCCGCGTCTCCGCGCGACGTGCCTGGGCTTCGAGTACGTCAAGCTCGGGCTCCGCTGCGGTGATGTCATCGGGCCACTTCTCCACGATGTCCGTAGCCCACTCCGTCCAACGCTCCACCATGATCTCGAACTCCTCGAGGAACTGGCCGCAGAGGACAAGCCACGGCAGCCGTTCCGGAAAGGGCCCCTCGCCGTTGAGGTACGCCAGCGCGATCCCGGCGCTGTCCGCGTGACGTTCCTCGCTCCATGAACGCACCCGGTCGAGCGTGGCGAGGACATCCCACTTCGTGCCGTGCTCGGCGTAGAACAGCTTTACGAGGGCCTCGAACTCGAGCACGGGACCAGCGCCCGGTTGCGGTACCCACTCGGCCAGTGCGCGCCTCCCCTTTGCGGTGATCGAGTACACGGTGCGCGGCCGCCTGCCCGTCGACTCCGCAGTAGCGCGGGCAAGCCCTTCGGCCACGAGCTTCTTGGGCTCCTCGTACAGCTTGCTCTCAGCACGAGGCCAGAACTGACCGAGAGCTCGTCGCATCTGTTGCGCGAGCTCGTACGTCGACCACGGTTGGACTGCGAGGAGGCCGAGGATCGCGTACGACGTGGTCGTCAAAGGTGAACGCTTCCGGGAAGCCGACACTTGACATCCTCCCATAGGGCGTATCTAAATGCTCCATATGGGAGCATACGCGGCGGGGCGCCAAGTGAGTGTCGACGTCGTCAACACCGATCAAGCGTCAGCGTGGGATGGGCACGAGGGCGACGTCTGGACGGAACAAGCGGACCGATACGACCGGGCGAGTCGCCGCCTCTGGCAGCGCTTCATCGAGGCGCGCATGGTGGGCGTCGCCGATCGCGTGGTGGACGTGGGGTGCGGCACCGGACGTTCGACCCGCGATGTTTCGCGACTCGCGTCCGAAGGTGAGGTCGTGGGCATCGATCTCTCGAGGCGGATGCTCGAGCTGGCGCGCCAGAGAAGCTCGGCCGAGGGGCTCGACAACATCGTCTTTGTCCGAGGCGACGCCCAGGTCTTCCGATTCGAGCCCAACGCGTTCGACGTCGCCATGAGCAGCTTCGGCACCATGTTCTTCAACGACCCCGTCGCGGCGTACACGAACATCGGTGTGGGGCTGCGTCGCGGCGGAACGCTCGCGTTGCTTGGCTGGCGAGCCCTTCAGGAGAACGATTGGCTCGTGTCGCTTCGTGGTGCCCTCGCGGTTGGACGCGCGTTGCCCATGCCGCCACCTGACGCACCAACGCCGTTCTCGCTCGCCGAACCCGACAGAGTCCGTACCATCCTCACTTCCGCCGGCTTCGGCAGCATCGAGCTCACGCCGATCGACGAGCCCGTTGATCTCGGCGGGAACGCATCCGAAGCCCTGGGGTTCGCGACCACGATGGGGATCGTCGAGGGCCTGCTCGAAGGCGTGGACGCGGCAGCGCGGGCCGAAGCACTCTCCAACCTCGCCGACCTGTTCCGCCGCCGGGAGACCGTCGAGGGCGTCCTCCTCGGCGCCGCAGCGTGGCTGATCACCGCTCGCAAACCGTGAGCAAACCTCGCGGACGAGCTGGCCGTCGAAGATCATCAAGAGGCCCTCGATGCGTTCAGCAGTATCGCAACCGCATTGAGGATGACGGTGACGCTCCGCCGACGCTTCTCCGCGCTTCGCAGAGCTCACGAGCGAGTCGCCCGGCCGTTCGGGACACTCCGTGCGGCGCGGAAAGAACCGCTCCGTCGCTCCGTCGCTCCGTCGCTCCGTCGCTCCGTCGCGATCGAGCACGTGTGCCCCGCCCTGGCTATTGCTGGGTAATGCCATTCGAACTGACGATTATCGCCGCCAGAGGGTTGATTTTCACCAACCGTATGAGCATGATGGCGTAATGGATGAACGCGAGATCGTGCTGATGGTCGCTCGTGGGGAGCTACAGGTCGATGAGGCGGATGCTCTGTTGGAAGCCGCGCAGCGGAAGGGGTCGCAGTGGCCGATCCAGCCCGTTTTCGGATGGGGCTCGAACGAGACAGTGCGCGCGAACGTCGCGTCGCTCGAGCCGTCGCGGCCAGCCCGCCGGGGGAAGCTGTCGCCTGACGCGCTGATCGCCCTCGCCAGCGCCGGCGTCACGCCTGAGTGGATCCGTGCGGTGCGCGAGGCGGGCGTCGAAGGCCTTGACACCGAAACGCTCGTCGGCCTCGCCGGCAGCGGGGTCACGCCGGAGTGGATCCGGGCGCTCGGCGAAGCCGGCGTGACCTTGAACGGCGACACCCTCGTCGCGCTCGCCGCGACGGGCGTCACTCCCGACTGGATCCTGAGCCTGAAGGAGGCGGATCTCGCCGATCTCGATGACGACACGCTCGTCGGCCTCGCCGGTTCGGACGTGAGGCCGGAGTCGTCGATCGGCGCGCTCAGCAGCGAGGTCGCCGCGGAGTGACCGCTCGAGGAGAGATCCCCCTACCAACCCAGGACCCGTTCGGACGTGGGCCATTCGTCGTGACGAGGCTCGAGAGCCCTACCAGCGGCACCGTCGTCGAGGGACGGTTCTCGCTGGGGTGGATGGGGCGACTCAGCCGGGAGCAGCTCGACCTCGTCGGTCTCTTGTTGGCCCGGCGGAACAATCTCCAGCAACTCGCCGCCGACCTCGGGATCGCTTACAACACGTTGCGGGCGCGCTTCGACGACATCGTCGACGCTGTGGCGTCGGAGCCCTCGGCGCCGTCCGTCTCAAGCCCGGAAGGCGCCGGCGCCGGCAGCCACGCCCGACGGGAGGTGCTCCGGGCGCTGGCAAGCGGTGATCTGACACCGGACGAGGCGCTGGCCGCGCTCACGGGGCGTCCCCTGGCCTGAGGTGGGCGCGACGACCACCGCGAGAACGCCGGCACGAATACAACACTGCCAGTAACCCAGACGCGATCACCCGTAGAACAACGCGTGATACGGGTGATCCGGCATCTTCAGGTCATCCGGTAGCAGGCTCCCGCTGACCCGCGACCACCGCCGTACCTCCCACCGGTGCGCTCTAAAAACGAGTTTCAGATCCAGCGGCGCCGTCACTCACGACGACCTCGCACACCCTCGAGCGACGGTTGGCAGGTGCCGCCCTGTCGGGGGCCTGGGCAACCCCTGCTGCGTCCGACGAACCCGCAGGTGAGCCTGGTGCCGTCGTCGGGCGCGGGAGCGAGAGGGGAACTTCCGCATCCTCGACGAGCGTCGCTCGTCGCGTTCCGCGCCCGAAATCGCAGTCAGCCGTCGGCGGGTGGCATGGGCATCGCTGCGGCGACGGTCATCGCCGCACCTTCACCCGGTGATCCGCTGGAAGAGTTCCGCTCTGGGTGCGAGCGCGGGAAGATGAAGGGGTGACCGTGGCGGTTGGCCTGATCCCAACGACGTCGTTCATCGGCCGCGATCTCGAGCTCGTCGCCGTTGCTCGCCAGCTTGCCGAACGTCGGGTCCTGACGGTCACTGGGCCCGGCGGCACGGGCAAGACTCGCCTTGTCCGCGAGCTCCTGCGCACACGGTCGGCGGACGCGTGGTGGGTAGAGCTCGCATCCGTCGCCGACGCCGGTGGTGTCAGGCAGGCGGTCATCGACGCGCTGGGCTGGCGCGAGTCGTTCGGGGACGTCGGCGGCGCGGAGCCCACGGCCGACCCACTGGTCGAACGGCTGCGCAGCCGCACCGGTGTCCTCGTCCTCGACAACTGCGAGCACGTGCTCGGTGCCGCGGCCGAGCTTGCCCATGCAGTCGCCAGCCAGTGTTCCGGCGTCAGGGTGCTGTCGACGAGCCGCGAACCGCTCGGGACTGCGGGCGAAGCCGTCTGGCGGCTTTCGCCCCTGGCGGTTCCGGCCGCCGGCGATGAGGCGAGCGATCTCGCGGCCGTCCCGAGCGTCCAGCTGTTCGTCGATCGCGTGCAGCTCCACGACCGCTCGTTCCGACTCGACGAGGACAACGCGGCCGCGGTCGTCCGCATCTGCCGCGCGCTCGACGGGCTGCCCCTTGCACTTGAGCTCGCTGCGCCCTGGCTTCGCGTGCTATCCCCGGCAGAAGCAGCCGATCGCATCGAAGACGACCTCGACTTCGTCGCCGCCTACGGGAGTGCCCTCCCCGAGCGTCAGCGGAGCCTTTCCGCCGTCCTCGACTGGAGCTACGGCCTGTTGGACGACTCCGAGCGACTGCTGTTCTCGCGGCTGTCGGTGTTCGTCGGCGGGTTCACGTTGGAGGCGGCAGAAGCCGTCTGCTCCGAGGATGGCCTCGAGGAAGCAGAGGTCCTCCGTCTGCTGGCGCGGCTGGTCGACACTTCCTTGGTCGTCAAGGAGGAACGCGCCGGCATCGCCTGGTATCGCCTGCTCGAGACCGTCCGTGACTTCAGCCGCCGCCGCCTCGGCGCGCTCGAGGCGCCTGAGCACACCGGCGCGTGGGCGTTCCGGCGTGACGGCGACGTGTGGGAGGTCGGGCCCCGCCCCGTTCGCATTCCGCACGCCAAGGGCTTGGGTTACATCCACGCGCTGTTGTCGCAGCCGGGCGTCGAGCTCCACGTCCTCGACCTCAGCGGCCGTCTCCGGGATGGCGACGCCGGCCCATTGCTCGACCATGCCGCGCGGTCGGCGTATCGCGAGCGCCTCGCCGATCTGCGGGCCGAGGCGGACGAGGCCGCGGAGTTCAACGACCTCGAGCGAGTGGCGCGCGCCGAGGCCGAGATCGACGCGATCGTCACGCAGCTGAGCGCCGCGGTCGGCATCGGCGGACGCGGCCGGGTCGCGGGCTCGGCGACGGAGCGAGCTCGGATGAGCGTGACCAAGGCCATTCGCTGGGCGATCCAACGCCTCGGTCAGCACGACGAGCTCGCCGCCGCGCACTTGGAGCGGTCGGTCAAGACCGGCGCCTACTGCCGCTATGACCCGCCGGACGCGGTCGAATGGCGGCTGTGAGACGGCATCTCCCGAGGGACGGTCCGACCTCCCGCCCGCCAAGCGTGGGGGAACGCCTCGCTCGTCGCCACCGCGACTACTTCCTAGACCTTCTCCGGCGCGCCGAGCCCGAGCTCCATGGTCCCGAGCAGGTCCGCTGGCTCGACTTGCTCGCGGCCAACCACGACAACGTCCGTGCCGCGATCGACTGGTCGCTCGCGAGCAACGAGGTCGACGACGCGCTGGTGATGGTGGCGAAGCTTCGCCGCTTCTGGGAGATCCGCGGGCATTGGGCCGAAGGACGACGCCAGGCGCGCCGGGTCGTCGACGCCGCAACCGACGCGGCCCCGCCGGCGCTCGTCGCCGCCGCGCTGCTGACTGCGGTCCGGCTCGCTCAGATCGCGGATCATCAGTCGGCGGGCGACATGCTCCGTAGCGCCGCCGATGCGGTGGCCCGCGCGGATCGCCCCGAGCTCCACGCCGACCTGCTCATCATGCAATGGTCGAACTCACTCGAGCCGAGGGCGCTCACGGAGCTCGAGACGGCGCTCGAGCTCGCGCGGGAAGCCGACGACGCCGCCCTCGTCGCGCGGGCGATCTGGGAGCTCGGCGGCGTGATGCGGCTGCAAGGCGTCCGGGGCGGGGGCAGCCGGCGGCGCGAGGCGCTGCGCACCTGGGAGCGCATCGGTGACCGGAGCGGAACGGCGTGGGCACTGACGGACATGGCCTGGTTCAAAGGGGGTGCGGAGCGCAGGGCCGCCGCGCTGAGAGCTCTCACGCTCGGGGTCGAGCTCGGTGACGACGCCATCATCACCACCGTGGCCGACCAGGTGACGTGGGAAGCGGTCGGACGAGCCGATCGCGCGGCAGCGCTCGACGCGAGCGAGCGCGGGATCGCCGCGGCCAGAAGGACCGGCGATGCCGGGCACCAGGCATGGCTCCTCATGAACGGGGCGTACCTGCGCGCCGAGATCGGTGACTACGACGGTGCGCGCCAGCTCATGGACGAACATCGAGATGTCGTCGCGGACGACATCGCCGGTCGTGCCGCCGGCCTCCGGACGGTTGCGGTCATCGAGGAAGACGCCGGAAACCGCGCCTTGGCCTCGGAGCGCATCGATGCCGCGGTTTCACTGGCTCGGGCGTCGGGTCACGACCGTTCGCTCGCGTTCTGTCTGGAGGGAGCGGGGTTGATCCTCTTCGCCCGAGGCGAGGCCGCTTCGGCTCGCGCCGCCTTGGATGCAGCCGTAACCGCCCTGGGCCGCCCTCACAGGGGCGAGACCTTCAACGACCTTCGCCGCATGACCATGCTTCTCACGGCGATCTCGTTCGAGACTGGTGATGCCGCTGGTGCCCGCCACTGGGTGGCCCGGCACGACGAGGTCACCGCCGGCGACTTGATGCAGGCCGGGATGCACCAGCGGCTCCTTGCCATGGCGGACGCGGCGGCCGGCGAACTCACCGACGCCGAGGGGCGACTTCGCCGGGCTGTGCACCTCGACCTCGAGAGCGGATGGGTGCGCTGGGCCGCGCTCACGCTGCCAGACCTCGCCCGCGTACGCGCTGACGTTGGCGACTTCGTTGCCGCTGCACGGGTCCTCGCCTGCAGTGACGCGACCAGCAGGGCTGCAGGCTTCGTCGTCCCCCACTTCATCTGGCGCCGCTGGCACGACCACCTGCTCGAACGGCTGCGCGCCGCCCTCGGCGACTCCTTCGACACGCAGTGGCAGGCGGGGCGCGGGATCCCGATTGGGGAGATCCTCGAGGTCGTCTGAGTATCACCTGTCTCACGGAGGAGTCGTCAATCTCACGCCTCCCGGTCGTGAACGCGATCGAGACCGAACGTGAGAACCCGCCCACCGTCGGGTTCTGGGACAGTCCGCAGCTCATGACGGCGGGCATCGAGCAGATCCTCGAGCCGATCGAGCTACAGCATCTCCGCCGTGACCGCCGAGTCCGGGC
Source organism: Acidimicrobiales bacterium (assembly GCA_035540495.1). Classification (GTDB taxonomy): domain Bacteria; phylum Actinomycetota; class Acidimicrobiia; order Acidimicrobiales; family CADCTF01; genus DASVEG01. The sequence continues at coordinate 6,950 of DATLGL010000033.1, read as the reverse complement.
CCTGCTCGCCTACGCGAAAGAGCACTCGCCATGGCACGCCCGTCGCCTCGCTCACGTCGACGTCGATGCTGTCTCCGGTGACGACCTGACGATGATCCCGCCGATGACGAAGGCCGACCTGATGGCGAACTGGGATGAGATCGTCACGGACCGGCGACTGACCCTGCGGGACGCGAACGAGCACCTCGACCGGCTCCGCCGCGGCGAGTGGGGGCTCCTCCACGACCGCTATGGCGTGCTCGCGTCGGGCGGATCGACGGGAACGAGGGGCGTGTTCCTCCATGACACCGCAGTCGGAGAGCACGCGCAGGTCCCGGACTTCGTCGCAGCCATGGATCGCTACTGGGCGTGGCAGGCAGCCGTCGAAGGGGGCTTGCCGACGCCCGTTCGCGTCCGGATCATGTCCACGTCGCCGTTCCACGTCAGTGCCGTCTGGCGATGGCTCTACGGCGACGGAGGCTGGCACTACCTCTCCGCGTCGAGTTCGATCGCGGAGCTCGTCGAGGCGCTCAACGCCATCCGTCCCGACGTACTTTGCACCTACCCGTCGATCGGGCATCGTCTCGCGCTCGAAGCGCGCGACGGCCGGCTCGATGTGCGCCCGCGGCGAGTCACGACGAGCGCTGAGCCGCTCCTCCCGGAGGCGCGGGAAGCGATGCGGTCATACCTCACAGACGCGGTGACCGAGGAGTACGCGGCAACCGAGGCCTACATGACCGCCTGGAACAACGTCAACGGCGGCATGCACCTCGTCGAGGACGACGGTGTGTACGAGCCGGTCGGTCCGGATGGTGAACCCGTCGCCGCCGGCGTGCCGAGCTCGGCGCTGCTCATCACGAACATCTTCAGCTACGCGCTGCCACTCATCCGCTACGAACTCACCGACGAGGTCGTGCTCGACCCGGGACCGAACCCGGGACCGCTCCCCGGGCGCAGGGTCTTGTCCGTTACCGGGCGACGAGACGACTGGTTCCACTACCGCGTGGGCGCCGAGGTCCATCCACACACCTTCCGCGCCGTGCTGTCCGCCCACTCGGCGATCGTCGAGTACCAGGTGCGACAGACGCCGCGCGGAGCCGACGTCGTCATCGCCGCCGTCGGTGACGTGGAGATGGATGTCATTGCCACCGATCTGACGTCTGCCCTCGCGCGCGCAGGTCTCGACAACCCGGACGTGACGGTGACCCGCTGCGGTCAGCTTCCGCGGCACGCGGAGACGGCGAAGCTCCGCCGGTTCGTCCCGCTCACATGACCAACCCGGAACCCTCGCAGCCAGTCCCAGCCCGCCGCGGTTCCCGCGGGCGCGCACTGGTCGGCGGGTCTCGATGCCGGTGTCGCGTCCCGCTGCCTGCTGTCGTGGGTGGAAGGCACCTGGGCTCCGCGCTGCGTCGACGAGCTGTGCAACCGGATCGGCTTCTCGCGCCACCAGTACGAAGCGTTCTGGTCCTTCGGCACGATCGAGGCGGCTTCGAGGTCCGGTACGAGAATCAGATCGGGCGGTGGTGAACCCGTGGATGTCCCGAGCGACGCCCGTTCAAACGCGCCGCGCACCCGTCTGCACCACCAAACAGCCGAGCACCCTGAGGCTCAACATCGCCCGAACCCACCCCACGAGGAGGAACCATGAAGCGGACGGCAGCGACGCGACCCGCCATCAAGCGCCGGCGACCCTGGGGCGTCTCCGGAGGAGCCGCCGCGCTCCTGGCCGCCGCGCTGTGGACGTCACCGGCCGATGCGAGGCCGGCCACGCCGCTCGTGCGACCTGGCATGGCGTTCCACGTCGAGCTTCCCTCAACTGCGAATTCGACGTCGACAGGTAACGACGGAGCTTCGTGGTACAACCCGTGCACCCTGTCCTTCGTCTTCCGCGGGAGGCCAGCGCCGGGCGGGTCACGTTCCCATCGAAGCGGCACCTACATCGCCACCGCCGGGCATTGCCTGTTCACAACGCAGACGGAACCCGAAGAGGTGCACGATCCGGCGAGTGGCCCGGTGGTGCACCTCACCGTGATCGGGCGAGACGGCGCGATCCCCGGCTCGCGGATCGGGCGGGTCGTGTATGCCGCGCAGAGCGACCCGACCCTCGCGCCGGCGCCCGGGCTGCCGGCTTACATGGACTTCGGTCTCATCGAACTCGATCGCGGCGTGGTCGTCGATCCTGCGGTGTGCCACTTCGGCGGTCCAACGGCGCTGCGCGTTGAGCCGTTGTCCTCATCCGAGCAAGTGCATGTCTACGGTGCCGGCAATCTCACGGGCTTCAACCGAGAGACCGGCGCATCGCTCGTCCCGGCTCGGACCGGGGTTGGCTCCTCGGCTCTGCACGATGATGTCGTGACCGGCACCTACGCGTTGTCACAGAACGACTCGGGTGGCCCGATCATCGACAGCTCGGGTCGCGCGGTCGCATCGGTCACCGGTCCGCACTACCAGTCGCGCATCGTGGTCGGGTTGACCCGAGCGGAGCAGGTTCTGGGGATGAGGTTCACACTCGAGACCGCGCCGTTGGCCGCGGACGTGCCTCCGTTCGGCGCAGACGCCAGATGTATCCCGGCATCGTCAGACTGACGCCATCCGAGTGCGCGCCGACTTACCGCAGCCGGCGGAGCCAAACCGGCGGGCGCGTCGCGGAAGGCCCCGTACTGCTTCGCGTCGTGTCAGTGACCGCTCCCGCGGATGACGACGACTTCGCTTCATGCAACCGCGGCGTGGGTGTCGACCCCAGCGGCGTCAATGTGACAGACGATCCCCTCTTCCGAAGGCAAAGCGCCGCCGCTCCTCGGGCGAGCACGACGGATCGACGCCTCGCGTCAACGTCTAGCGCGACGGAAATGTCCCGCCGCGCACCGGTTCGGGCGAAACCGTGCCCGTCGTCAGCACAACTCGGTGTCGGAATGAGGGAGCCGAAGAGCGGCCTGCCCAATGTCGTCCTTCTGTCACGACAGCTTGTCCCCGAGCACGTCGCGGTAGCGCGATTTCGCTGATTCCGACCGCGGCGCGCGACCGGGGTTTGCAAGGGACGCAGCCGACTTCGTCCGGTTCTCCGTACCGAGCGACGGCGATGTGCGCTGGTGTGCTGCGACCGATCCCACGAAGCGGGCTCGCTCATGAACTGCAGGGTGCGGGCGTCAGACGGGAGCGATCCGGCAGGCTGTGTGCGAAGTGGCCGACCACAAAGGTGAGCGAAGCGATGTCGCTGTCAGCTGACCGCGTCGAGTCGATGTTGGAGACAGCTGTCGCCGGCATTGAGGTCCCGGGCCTCTCGTTGGCTGTCTTCGATGACGGGACCATGATCGAGTGCGCGACTGGCCGTGCGGAGCTCGACCCTGAGCGTCATGTTCGTCCCGAAGATCTCTTTCCGGTCTGGTCAGTCACCAAGGTCATGACCGCGGCTTTGGTGTTGATCCTGGCCGATCGCGGCCTGCTGGACCTGCGGGCGACGGTCGCGTCGACGATCCCCGGCGTCCGCATCGCTGGTGACGCCGCGGATCGGATCACGATCCGTCAATTGTTGTCGCATACCGCTGGTCTTCCGCCGATGGGGCCGCCGCCGACCGGGATCGCTGATGCGGGCGCCGGCGACGACTGCCGGGAGTTGCTCGTCGAGAGCCTGGCCTCGGCTCGTCTCGCCGCTCAGCCGGGAGAGGTGTACTCCTATTCGAACCCTGGTTATGTGGTGCTCGCGTACGTGACCGAGCGATTGACCAGGACCACGTGGGAGGCAGCGCTGTGTGAGCTGCTGCTCGACCCTGCTGGCATCGAGGCGATCGATGTCCCGTACCACCGTCCGGTCGATGCAGACAGGGTCGCCCTCTTCCGACGCGACGAAGCTGGACAGCTCTTCCGTGTGGAGGAGATCTACCCGGCATGGCGCTCGGGCGCACCGTGTGGTTTGACACTGTGGGGCACGGCGCGAGCGCTAGTAGATCTCGGACGCATCTTCTTCGACGGCGTTGCGCCCAACGGTCGCCGGATACTCAGCGAGGCGGCTCTCGCCGCAGTCCTCGAGCCCGGAGCCTCAGCATCGTCGGAGCCGGCCTCTGGGGGCGCGTTCCAAGGCTTGGGGTGGCGCGGCTTCGACAGCAGGGGCCACCGCATTCTCGAAAAGGACGGTGGCCGTCACAACACCCTGAGCGTCGTGCCCTCGAAGCGCCTGGCTGTCGCGGTGATGACCAACGGGCCCGGTGGAGACGGCTTGCACGACGAGTTGACAGGTCAACTGGTTGATGCGGCCCTTGGCAGCGGCTAGAGGGGAGCGGCCCGAGGAAGTGCCCTAGCGTTCGCCTGTACACGGCCGCCGCAGTTCTCGCGCGAGGCGGGTCACGGCGAGAGCTAGTTGAGCGTCGAGCCGACCTGGGAGAGGCTGGGTGAGGCTGCTGCGCCGAGGAAGCTCACGGCGGCGACGCATACGAGGCTGATCAGCGCGACGAGGAGCGCATACTCCACGAGCGACGCGCCGTCGTCGTCCCGCTTGGTCCCCACGTTCTTCCTCCCCAGCGCCATCGCAACGCTCTGCCGCAACGTCGGCCACTGAACGAGAAGAACTTGAGCAATCTTCAGGAACGGGTCATCCGGCCCACTCGCATGTAGCGCGGCCGGGTCGTTCTGCGGTGGCTTCGTCCAGATCCTCCGGTTTCGGCTAGGTGTGCCGATTCCAATGCGGAGGAGGTCTTCGGGTGCGGGTGCTTATCGTCGATGACAGTGCAGATATGCGCTTGATGGTGCGCGCTGCTGTCGAGCGGGCCGGCCATCAGGTGATCGATGAAGCCGCCGATGGGCGGGAAGGAGTCGGGTTGGCCGCAGCTCTCGAGCCCGACGCGGTGGTGCTCGACGGGATGATGCCGGAGATGACCGGACTCGAAGCGCTGCCAGGGCTGCGTCGGCTGCTGCCCGGGGCGCGGATCGTGATGTTCTCCTCGATTGAGGATGCGCACACGGCGGCGCTCGAGGTTGGGGCGGACGCCTACATCACCAAGGGCGACGGCCTCGCCGTGCTCGTCGCGGCCCTCGAAGGGGAGTCGCCGGAATAGGAACGGGCCGCCTCTGGCGGGAGAGGCGGCCCGTTCATGACCCCCCGATCGGCGGGGCGGGTTCCGCCTCCGAGGTGGTTCAACGCTTCCCAGGCGCGCAGGCAGCCAAACCGCGTGCCCCTTGGAACCGGGCGAGTCGCCGCAGAAGACGACAGGACGCGCGGCATCCGAGATGTCGTAAGGCGCGGCGGGGTCAGGCGTGCGGGTCGAGTTGGCCGGTGCGGTGGTAGCGGCGAAGTGCGTCCTGGGCGAAGCGTCGTCTACTCCGTCGGATGCTGCGGTCCTTCACCATCTGCTCGAGGGCGTCGACGACCGCTAGTCGGAGCCTTCGTGGGGATCCGTCGACGAGGGTGTGGAGCACGTCATGGCGGACCCCGTCGTCTTCGTCGCCGGTCATCTCGAGGAGGCGATCCCACACTGCAGGAACGTCGCCCTGGACGTGGCACGGGCAGAGGTTGCGCACGGCTACCTGCCGAACCTGGGGGTCGTCGTGATAGGTGAGAGCCAGAAAGCCCTCCACCTGTTCTCTGGTGCGGCGCTCCCCGTGCACGGGCAGGCCAACCCCCACACGGTCGATGGCGACAGCCGTCGCCCGGTCAAGCTTCCCCATCACCTCGAGTACAGCAGGGCGGCCATCCACCGGCACCTGAATAGTCACTCGGGTGCCGCGCACCTCCCGGAATTCGCGTGCGCGTCGGACCCCGCCACCGTACGGTCGGCGTCGTGGCCGAGTCAGACCACGAAACGCGAGGCGTGCCAGCCCCAACTGGTGCCCGCCGCTTCCACCCCAACGTCGGAGGAAGCGGCGGGAGACACGACGCGTCAGCGCCTGCAACGTCGTAGGCCTGGGCTGACGCGTGCGACCTCCTGCCCTGAGCAAGGGAGTCGCACCACAGTGGAACAACCCTCCTGGCCGACAGCCGGCCCGGGGCACCCCAACGTGAAGCAGTACCTCGCTGCGCGCCGCACCGTCTCGCAGGACCGCATCGCTGCGATTGAGGGCACATGGGCGCTCAGCCGCGCGCTAGCCAGCCCCGCAACCGTGATCTGCGCGTTCGTGTGCCCGGAGCTCATCCGAGGCGCCGCCACCCTCGCGGCCCTCGACGCCGTCGCGCGTCGCGGTGTACGGGTGTGGTCCGTGAGTCGGCGGCTCATGGGGCGCCTCGCCACCCGCGACGGACCCGACGGCGTCGCCGCGGTTGTTCAGCTCGCCGACTGGCAGCTGGGCTCGCTTCTCGTCAGCGAGCGAGCCCGCGTGCTTGTCGTCGACGGAGCGGAGATGGCCGGCAACGTCGGGAGCCTCATTCGATGCGCCGACGGCGCCGGCGCGGACGCCGTCATCGTCACCACTCCGCGCGCACGTGTCCTGCATCCTCAAGCCATCAAGGCCAGCATGGGAACGATCTTCTCCATGCCGATAGTCGAGGCATCGCCATCAGACGCTGTCGCGTGGGTTCGATCGCAGGGAATGACGATCGTGGCGGCGGACCCCGCCGCGCATCGCCACTACCGCGACTTCTCGATGCGCGGCCCGACGGCCGTGGTCGTCGGCAGCGAACGCCAAGGCCTGTCGGAGGACTGGCGGCAAGCGGCTGATGTCGTCGTTCGCATCCCGATGCTCGGCCGCGCTGATTCTCTCAACATCGGTCACGCAGCTGCATTGCTGCTTTATGAAGCCCTTCACCACCAGCTCGGGTAGAGGGCTTCTGGCGACCGCACGAGATCTCGTCGCTGTCGCCGGATCTACCTCCCGGAGATCGGCGCGTAGAGCGCTCCGAACGATGTCCGTGGCCATGTGAAAGTCCCCGTTCGTGGCCATCGAAAGTCTCCACCTCGTTGATGTGATCCACGTGCGCGTGTCCCCCGGGCGGGACGGTGTCGGTGCCAACCAGACGCCGGCCAACCCGGGGGACAGCGCCATTG
>DATLGL010000032.1:0-62193 GCA_035540495.1 Acidimicrobiales bacterium | reverse complement strand
TCCGGGCGCTGGGTTCAGCGGGATGGCAGCCGGCGCCGCGGTCGGACCCGGCGGGCGTCCGCTCGCCGAGTGGTGGCAGCGACTCGTCGCCGTGATCATCGACGGTGTGATCATCAACATCGTCGGTGCGATCGCCGGTCGGGTGCTGCCTGGGGTCCTTGGCCTCGTCGTCACGCTGGGCCTCGGCTGGCTCTACTTCACGTACTTCCACGGAAGCACGGGCCAGACGCCCGGCAAGATGGTCATGAAGATCAAGACCGTCTCGTCGGCCACCGGCGACGTGATCGGAATGAACGGCGCCGCGATCCGGTCGGCGATCTACCCGCTCGCCGCGACCTTCACCTGCGGCCTGCTCGGCATCGTCGACGGCATCATGCTGCTGACGAACCCGCAGCGGCAGTCGCTCCACGACAAGGTGGCGAACACCCTCGTGGTCACCGTCGACGGCTGACGACTCGAGAGAAGTGATCGAAGGGCGGGCGCCGGGTTCCGGTGTCCGCCCTTCGTCGCGTACCGACGCTTCGTACACTGGCCGGATGGCCGAGTTGAAGATGCCGCTGCCCCAGACGTTCGCGACGGTCGAGGAGGAGCGGCTCCACCGCAAGCAGCGGCTGGCCGCGGGTTTCCGCCTCTTCTCCCGTTTCGGCTTCGACGAGGGCGTGGCCGGCCACATCACCGCGCGCGATCCCGAGCTCGAGGACCACTTCTGGGTCAACCCGTTCGGCATGCACTTCAGCCACATCCGGGCGTCCGACCTCATCCTCGTGAACCACCACGGTGAGGTCGTCGAGGGCGAGTACCGCGTGAACACGGCGGCGTTCGCGATCCACTCCCAGGTCCACGCGGCAAGGCCCGACGTGGTGGCGGCCGCACACAGCCACTCGACCTACGGCCGTGCCTGGTCGGCGCTCGGGCGCAAGCTCGACCCGATCACCCAGGACGTGTGCGCCTTCTACGACGACCACGCGGTCTTCGACGACTACACCGGCGTCGTCCTCGACACCGAGGAGGGCAAGCGCATCGCCCATGCCCTCGGCGACCACAAGGCCGCGATCCTTCGCAACCACGGGCTCCTCACCGTCGGCCATTCGGTCGACGAGGCGGTCTGGTGGTTCATCACGATGGAGCGCTCGTGCCAGGTCCAGCTCCTGGCCGAGGCGGCAGGCACGCCGGTGCTGATCGATCCGGAGATGGCGAAGCTGACCTCCACGCAGGTGGGCTCGCATGCGGCCGGCTGGTTCTCGTTCCAGCCGCTGTACCAGCGCATCGTGCGCGAGCAGCCCGACCTGCTCGACTAAGTCTTCCCCTTCGGGAACCGGCCACGGGCGTACGATCGACGCATGCCGCCCGCAGTCCGAATCGGCGTCGACCAGCACGTGTGCCCGGCCGTCAACGGCACCGTGCCTCACGTCGGCGGGCCGATCCTCGGCCCAGGTGTGCCGACGGTGATGATCATGAACGCGCCTGCGGCCGTGATGGGTGACAACTGCACCTGCGTCGGGCCGCCCTCCACGATCATCAAGGGCAGCGCGACGGTGATGATCGGCGGGAAGCCGGCGGCGCGGCTGGGCGACAACACCGCCCACGGCGGCACCATCGTCGGCCCGGGGGCGCCGACGGTGATGATCGGCGGTTAGCTTCGGAGGCCATGGACTGGCCTCTCCGCTTCGGCATCTTCCTCGCGCCCTTCCACCCGCCGTACCGCAACCCCACGCTCGCGCTCGAGCGTGACCTCGAGCTGATCGTCCGCCTCGACGAGCTCGGCTACGACGAGGCGTGGATCGGCGAGCACCACTCGGCCGGGTTCGAGATCATCGCATCGCCCGAGGTCTTCATCGCCGTGGCCGCGGAGCGGACGAAGCACATCCGCCTCGGCACCGGAGTCAGCTCCCTCCCCTACCACCACCCCTTGATGCTGGCGGATCGGATGGTGCTCCTCGATCACCTCACCCGTGGGCGCGTGATGCTCGGGTGCGGCCCGGGTGCGCTGCCGTCCGACGCGTTCATGATGGGCATCGAGGTCGAGAAGCAGCGGGAGATGATGGAGCAGGCGCTCGAGGCGATCGTCAAGCTCCTCGAATGCGACGAGCCGGTGACCATGGACTGCGGCTGGTTCAAGCTGCAGGACGCCCGCCTCCAGCTGAAGCCCTACAGCCACCCGCGCATGGAGATCGCCGTGGCGGCCCAGGTGTCGCCGGCTGGTCCTCGCGCTGCGGGCCGCTTCGGGACCGGGCTGCTCTCGATCGGCGCGACGTCCCGCGGCGGCTTCGACGTCCTCGGCAACCACTGGAACGTGATGGAGGAACGGGCTGCCGAGTTCGGTACGACCGTCGATCGCCGCCAGTGGCGCCTCGTCGGGCCGATGCACATCGCGGAGACGGAGGAGCAGGCACGCAAGGACGTCCAGTACGGCCTCCCCGATTGGGCCGGCTACTTCCGTAACGTGGCGGCGCTGCCTCTCGGTCCGGACACCGACGACCCGAACGAGCTCGTCGACGCGATGAACGCGAGCGGCCTGTCGGTCATCGGTACGCCCGATCAAGCGGCCGAGCAGATCCAGCGACTCATCGATCAGTCGGGCGGCTTCGGCACCTACCTGTTCATGGCCAACGAGTGGGCCGATCGTGAGGCGACGCTGCGGTCGTACGAGCTGTTCGCTCGCGACGTGATCCCCCGCTTCCAGGACTCGACTCGCACGACGCAGCGCTCACGCGACTGGGCCGCAGAGAACCGCCCGACGTTCATCGGCGCGGCCGGCAGCGCGGTGATGAAGGCCATCCAGGACCACGCGGCCGAGAAAGCCGAGAAAGCCGAGAAGGCCGAGAAGGCCGGCGAGGCGGGGAAGGCGGAGGCGCCTCAGCCGTAGCGAGCGGCGGGCGACTCCATCTTCGACGCAGCCTCGTCCGACGACGGGATCGGCGGCCGGGCGTCGAAGGTCGGAATGAGTTGGCGCGCGGCGCGCGCCTCGTCGACCCGACGCACGGGTGTCGTCCGTGGGGCCGCCTTGCCGCTCTCGGCGTCGCCCGCCTCGGCCGCTTCGTTCGCGATCTTCTCGAGCGCCTGCGCCAGCGCCTCGAGGGTCTGGGGGCTCTCCGTCTCGGTCGGCTCGAACATCAGCGCTTCCTCGACGATCAACGGGAAGTACACCGTCGGCGCGTGGAACCCCTCCTCGAGGAGGCGCTTGGCGACGTCGAGCGCGCGCAGGCCCGTCGCCTTCTTGAGCGACGTGGTCGACGCGACGAACTCGTGCATGTTCGGACGGTCGTGCGGCACGTCGTACACGCCGCGCAGCCGGTGACGCAGCCAGTTGGCGTTGAGCACCGCGCCCTCGGCGACCCGACGAAGCCCGTCACCCCCGTTGGCGAGGATGTACGACCACGCGCGTGCCAGCGCCAGCGCGTTGCCGTGGAAGGAGTGGATGCGGCCGATCGAACGCTCGGGCGTGAACCACTCGTACGCGTCGCCCGCGCGCTTCGGCAGCGGCCCCGGGAGGAACTCAGCGAGACGCGCCTTGACCGCGACCGGACCGGCACCAGGACCACCGCCGCCGTGAGGCACCGCGAACGTCTTGTGCAGGTTCATGTGCACGATGTCGAAGCCCATGTCGCCGGGCCGGGTCACGCCGAGGATGGCGTTCAGGTTGGCGCCGTCGTAGTAGAGCAGCCCGCCGACCTCGTGGACCGCGGCAGCGATCTCGGTGATGTCCTCCTCGAACAGGCCGAGGGTGTTCGGGTTGGTGAGCATGATGCCGGCGACGTCTTCGTCGAGGCGGTCGCGGAGTGCTGCGAGGTCGACGAGTCCACGCTCGTCGGAGGGCACCGTCACGGTCTCGTACCCGCCGAGCGTCACCGACGCAGGGTTCGTGCCGTGCGCGCTGTCGGGGATGATCACCTTCGTCCGCTGGCGACCCTGGGCTTCGTGCCACGCCCGCATCAGCAACAGACCAGTGAGCTCACCGGCCGCGCCGGCGGGGGGCTGGAGCGTGATCGCGTCCATCCCCGTCACCTCGCACAGCGCGGAACCGAGGTCGTCGAGCAGCGCCATCCAGCCCTGCGTCAACTCCGCCGGCGCAGCGGGGTGCACGTTGCGCAGTCCCGGAAGCGACGCCGCGTCGTCGCAGAGCTTCGGGTTGTACTTCATCGTGCAGCTGCCGAGCGGATAGGCGCCGAGGTCGACGGAGTACTGCCGGTGGGTCAGCCGGGTGACGTGGGCGACGAGGTCGCGCTCCGACACCTCGACCAGCTCGTGCACCTCGTCGGCCACGTGCGCGGCGGGAACGAGCTCGTCGATCGCCCACTCGGGAAGATCGGTCTTGCGGAAGCTCCACGCCTTCCGGCCCGCGACGGAGAACTCGAAGATCGTGGGTTCCTCGTCGTGGCCCATCACGGGCGCCGACGTGGCCTTCCCGGCTGCGTTCGGCGACGGGTTCTTGCTCATCGGACGACCTTCTCCATCGCGCTCACGAACCCGTCGATCTGGTCACGCGTTCGTCGTTCCGTGACCGAGATCAGGAGCCCCGCACCGCTCCCCTCCTCCACCGGCACGCCCGCGAGATAGCCCTCCTGGGCCAGCCGGTCGACGATCACGTCGGGCTCGACCGGCGTGCGGATGGCGAACTCACGCAGGGTCGGCGTCGCGCCGGTGAGCGGCTCGATCCCCTCGACGGCGAGCAGCGACTCGCGGGTGTAGCGGGTGCCGCGGGCGCAACGCAGCGCGAGTTCCCGGAGTCCGGTCGTGCCCAGCCACATCATCTGGATGGCGCAGCACACGGCGATGAGGGTCTGGTTCGTGCAGACGTTCGACGACGCCTTCTCCCGCCGGATGTCCTGCTCACGCGTGCGCAACGTCGTGACGTACGAACGGGTGCCGTCGACGTCGACGGTCTCCCCGACGAGGCGCCCCGGCAGCCGGCGCACGTGCTCGGTCTTGCAGGCGAACAGCCCGAGGTACGGGCCACCGAACGACAGAGGCGTCCCGAACGGTTGGCCCTCCCCCACCACCACGTCGGCGCCGTACGAGCCCGGCGTCCGCAGCACGCCGGCGGCGACCGGATCGAAGGCGACGAGCAGCAGCGCGCCGGTCCGCTTCGCGACGTCGGCCGCAGCCGCGATGTCGTCGAGGCAGCCGAGGTAGTTCGGGTACTGGAGCAGGACCGCGCCCGGCGCGCCCTCCGACGGCCAGGCCGTCACCCCTTCGACGAGATCGACGTCGACGAGATCGTGGCCGGTGCCGACGGCGAACGTCCGCAACTGCTCGCGCCAGTTCGGGTGGACGCCACGAGACACCCACACCGTCGAACGTCCGGTCGCTGCCACCGCGAGGTTGACCGCCTCGACGCAGCTGGTGCCGCCGTCGTAGAGACTGGCGTTGGCGATCGGCACCCCGGCAAGACGCGACAGCAGGGTCTGGTACTCGAACAGCGCCTGCAGGACGCCCTGGCTGACCTCGGGCTGGTACGGCGTGTAGGCAGTGACGAACTCGCTCCGGAACGCCAGGCGCGTGACCGCCGACGGGATCTCGTGGTCGTACGCGCCGTAGCCGGCGAAGCAGATCAGGTCGCTCGTGTTCGCGCGGGCCAGCCGCTCCATCTCGGCGAGCGTGTCGAACTCGCTCAGGCCGTCGGGCAGGTCGAGGCCACCGGTGGCGAGTCGCAGAGCCTCGGGGATCGACGTGAACAGGTCGTCGAGGGAGTCGAGACCGATGAACTCGAGCATCTGCGCGAGCTCGTCATCGGTGTGGGGGACGTAGTGACCCACGGATCAGTCCTTCGTGAGGAACGGGAGCTTGACGACGGTCGCGGGAACGACCCGGCCGCGGATGTCGACCTCGACCGACGCGCCCGGCTGCACGTCGGGAGGAAGGAACGCGAGCGCCACGCCCTTGCCGAGCGCGGGCGAGAAGTTGCCGCTGGTGACCGTGCCGGCAGGCGCGCCGTCGACGAGGACCGGGTAGCCGTCGCGCGGCGGCTGCCGGCCGTCGACCACGATCCCCCGAAGCCGCCGAGCCACTCCGTCGGCCCGCTCCTTCTCGAGCGCAGCGCGACCCCGGAAGTCGCCCTTGTCCCAGCCCACGACCCAGCCGAGGCCCGCCTGCAGCGGCGTGATGCCCGGGCCGAGCTCGTGGCCGTGCAAGGGCAGTCCCGCTTCGAGGCGGAGCAGGTCGCGCGCGCCGAGGCCCGCAGGTGCGATGCCGGCGGCGAGCAGCGCGTCCCAGAACCGGTTGGCCGCGCCGGCAGGCACGGCGCACTCGATGCCGTCCTCGCCGGTGTAGCCGGTGCCGGCGACGACGATGTCGGTGCCGTGCCAGTCGACCCGGCCGACTCCGAAACGAGGGATCGCCGCCGCGTCAGGGCTCACCGAGGCGACGGTCGCGCGGGCGGTCGGCCCCTGCAGCGCGATCACCGCCCTGCGTTCGGTGATATCGACGGCGCCGGCACCCAGCGCCTCCATCACCCGTGACGTGTTCGACGCGTTCGGCATCACGTGGAAGGTCTCGTCGTCGAGCCACCAGACGATGATGTCGTCGAGCACGCTCCCGTCGACCTCGTCGAGGAGGTGGGTGTACTGCGCCCGACCCGGGACGATCTTGCGGAGGTCGTTCGTGAGCGCGGACTGCAGACGATCGAACGCCTCGGCGCCCGTGATCTCGACCGTGCCCAGGTGGCTCACGTCGAAGGCGACGGCGGCCTCCCGGCACTCCCGGTGCTCCGCGAGCGTGCCCGCCGGGTAGTTGAGCGGCATCTCCCAGCCGCCGAACGGGACCATCTTCGCCCCGAGGGCGCGGTGGGCGGCATCGAGGGGCGAGCGCTTCATGCGGGTCGCCAGCCTACGGCCTGCGGCGAGTTCAGTCGGAGACGGAGAAGTCGAGCGGCTGCGGGGCGGCGAGGTCGACGCCGACCAGCTGCGACGGTTCCTCCAGCCCGTACTTCGCGAGGAGCGCCAGGTAGTCGCGCTGGTAGAGGATCTTCACCTTCACATCCGGATGGAGCTCACGCAGGCGGCGAACCTTGCGGTTCTTCTTCGTCACCAGCTTCTGGTTGAGCGTCGTGATCTCGATGTAGAGGTCGTACGCCGGCAGGTAGAAGTCAGGCGAGAACGCCTGCACCGGGCGGCCCAGCCGGTCGAACTCGAGGGTGAACGTCGTCGGCTCGTACTCCCAGGCGATGCCGTAGAAGTCGAGCAACTTCGCGAACTGCCGCTCCGAGTTGTGGGCGAAGCGGACCTTCGAGCTCGGGAGCGCCGGCAGATCAGCCCCCGGAGGCGACTTTTCGGCCCGGCGCGTCGTCGACCGCGGGCGTCGCTGCGACCTCGGGCGCCGTCAGGGAGTGGATCGCCGCGTCGAGCTCTTCCTTCACCCCGGCGAGCGGCACGATGTTGAGCACGCCCTGGCCGCCCCGGAGGAGATCGACGATCTCCTCGCCGGTCGACGCGAGCACCGACTCGGTGCCGTTGAGGACGAGGTTCGCCGCCGCCACGTCTTCACCGAGGTTCTCACGGAGGTAGCCGACGGCGGTGCGGACCGACTGGAGCGACAGCCCGGCGTCGAGCAGGCGCTTGATGACCTTCAGCTCGAGGAGGTCGCGGTAGGAGTAGCGGCGCTGGGTGCCGCTCCCCTTCGCCTCGGCCAGCGACGGGCGCAGCAGGTCGGTGCGCGCCCAGTAGTCGAGCTGGCGGTACGTGATTCCGACGATCTTGCAGACCTGGGGCCCGCGGAAGCCCTCGTGCGTCGTTTCCGGCATCTGGGGAAGTGCCTTTCCTCGAACTCACACCCCCGTAACTACGGAGATGTGAGCACCGTACCCCCACCCGCGCGAAGCGTCAACGGGGTGAGGAAACCGACGAGTCGATGCCGCGGACCCGAGGGAAGCGACCAGCGAGAGATCAGGATGCGAAGTCTTCGGGGCGCACCTGGGCGATGAACTTCTGGAACTCCTCGATGACCTCTTCCTGCTCCTCTTCCTCGTCCTCCTGGATGACGTAGGCCTCGGAGTCGAGAAGGGCCTCGCTCGCATAGATCGTCGCGCCGGTCCGGACAGCGATCGCGATCGCGTCGGACGGGCGGCTCGACACGACGATCGGCTGGCTGTCACGGCGCATCCGCAGCTCGGCGTAGAAGATGGCGTCGCGCAGCTCCGTGATGACGACCGCCTCGAGGTGCACCTCGAGTGCACCGAGGATGTCGCGAACGAGGTCGTGCGTGAGCGGTCGGGGCGGTTCGATCCCTTGGATGGCACGGGCGATAGAGGTCGCCTCTTCGTGACCGATCAGGATCGGCAGCGTCCGGCCGGACGACCCCACCTCCTTGAGCAAGACGACCGGGACGTTGTCCGGCATCTGCACCCTGATCGAGGACAGGGTCATTTCGATCATGTTCCGACTGTACCGCCGCCGCCGCCGTACAACTCGGGAACATGGGCATCGGCGTCTGCGACGAGCGCGTTGACGTCGCCGGCGACGACGTCACGCAGGTTGCGGTAGCGCTCCCCGTGGTCGAGCCCGTAGCCGAGGAGGAAGTCGTCGCCCACCTCGAAGCCGACGAAGGCCAGCGGGGTCGGGAGGAGCCGCCGCACCGCCTTGTCGAAGAGGGTGCACACCGCCAGCGACGCGGGCCCTCGCTGGTCGAGCTCGCGCAGGAGGTAGGCCAGCGTGAGACCGGTGTCGACGACGTCTTCGACGAGCACGACGTGGCGGCCGTTGATGTCGACGTCGAGGTCCTTCACGATGCGCACGCGGCCGGTGTCGGGCGCGTACGACGAGATGGCCAGGAAGTCGACCTCGACGGGGAGCTCGGGCGGCAAGCGCCGGACGAGATCGGCCAGGAACACGATGCTCCCCTTCAGCACCGCGATGAACAGCACGCCGTCGGGGTGGGCCGCGGCAACCTCCGCCGCGAGCCGGTCGATCTGCGCCTCGATCTCGACCCGGTCAGCGACGACGCGAAGCGCCAGCTCAGGAACCGCCGGTGTGGTCGCGCAGCGCGGAGCGCAGCATCGCCGCGCGCATCCCCTGCCCGAGCTTGCTCAGCTCCCCGAGCATGTCGATCGCCTGCCGGCGCGAGCGGGGGTTGCGCTGCTTGAGAAGGGGCATCACCAGCTGCTCGAAGAATCCGGCCTCGCGCTCGGCCGACGTCTTGTACATGCGGAGGTGGCGCGCCTCGACGCCGTGACGGATGAACCCGGCCGCGAGGTTCGCCACGATCAGCGCCTCTTCGTCGTAGTAGGTCGTGCCTGCGACGGCCTTGCCTGCGAGCAGCCCGAAGCGCTCGAGGTCGTTGATGTCGTCGATCTTCAAGCCGGACGCCTGGGCGAGCTCCTCGAGCGTCATCGAGACGCCGGTGCGGACCACCTGCAGCGGGTTGATCTCGTTGGCCACCGGCGACGCAGGCTCGACCGGGACCGCGACCGCGGTCACCGGCACGGCCGGGCGGAACGACGGGCGGTCGTCGCCGGCACCTTCCCTGCGTGCGACCTCCCGGGAGGCGACCGTCACCGCCGCCTCGCGGTCGCCCTCGAGCTCGTCGTCGTCGGTGCCGCCGTCGTCGACGAGGCGGCCCTTGATCACCTTGAGCGGGAGGTACTGCTCCTTCTGCTGCTGCAGGATCCACCGCAGCCGCTCGATGTCGTTGTCGTAGAACTTCCGGTAGCCCGAGGGCGTCCGCTCCGGGTCGAGCAGGCCTTGGCTCTCCAGGAAGCGGATCTTCGAGATTGTCAGGTCGGGGAACTCGGGCCGGAGGAGAGCAAGGACCTCGCCGATCGACAGGTACGAACGTTCGGCCACGTCAGTGCGTGGAGTCTCCACCCGCGGCCAGGAAGACCAACTTGAACTTCCCGATCTGCACCTCGTCGCCGTTCACGAGCTCGGCGTCGTCGTCGATGCGCTCGCGGTTGAGGTACGTGCCGTTCAACGATCCCGAGTCGCGGACCCGATAGCCGCCCTCTGTCCGCACGAACTCCGCGTGCCGACGCGACACCGTGATGTCGTCGAGGAAGATGTCGCTGTCGGGGTGGCGGCCCGCCTGCACGACCTCACGGTCGAGCACGAACCGGGACCCGGCGTTCGGGCCGCGCTTGACCCACAGGATCCCGGTGCCGTCGGGCAGCTCGGGCACGACGACCGACGCCTCCTCGGGCGGGTCGTTCGGGTCGATCGGCTGGAAGGTGATCGTGGTCGGTTCGTCGGCAGCCCGCTCGAGTGCGTGACCGCACGACGAGCAGAAGTTCGACCGGTCGGGGTTCCGGTGACCGCAGTTGTTGCAGAAGACGTCCGCCATGGTCCTCCTCAGACGCGACCTCGGCCACCGTACCGGAAACCCTCAACCTGTAGAAGAGGGTCTGTCAGGAATGATCAGTCGGCGATCAGCTGCTGGTACGCCGCAGCGTCCATCAGCGTCTCGTAGGCGCCGGCATCCGCCGGCTCGATCACGCAGATCCATCCTTCGCCGTACGGATCCTCGTTCAGCTTCTGCGGGGCGTCCGCGAGCTCGGTGTTCACCTCGACCACGACACCAGCCACCGGCGCGTAGATGTCGGACACCGACTTCGTCGACTCGACCTCGCTGAACGAGCCGCCGGACTCCACCTTGCTGCCTGGTTCGGGGAGCTGCACGAACACGACGTCGCCGAGCGCATCCTGGGCGTAATCGGTGATGCCGATGCGGATCTTGCCGTTCTCGAGCCGAGCCCACTCGTGGTCGGACGTGTAACGAAGATCGTCGGGGACGTTCACGCGTGGCTCCTCATCACGGCTTGGACCCTACCGGACGCGCGACCTCGAACTGCGGGGGTCGCGACAGCGCCGGTAGGTCGACCTTCGCCTGGCGCGCGATCTCGACCTTGACGTCCTTGCCGAGCGCAGCGAGGGCGTCGACGGCGCCGCCCGGGATCTTCAGGCCGCCTTCGAGGGTCGCGGCCTGGCCGATCGCCGACACCCGGTAGGGGGCCGACAACGCCTTCCCGTTCGCGGTGATGCGCCCGTCGCGCTCGGCGAACGCGGTGGCGACGCCGATCCGCTCGTTGTTCACGGCGATGGCTTCAGCCCCTGCGTCCCGAAGCTCCTGGACGATGTCGATCATCGCGTCGTAGGTGAGCTTGCCGCTGGGATCGCTGATCGACACGACGATGCCCGGACCCGTCACCGGCGTTGTGCCGGCGAGCACCTCCAGGGACCGGATCTGCTGGTCGATTGCCTCCGCTGCCGCGGCGTCCGACTCCGACGACCGCCGCAGCTCGTTCAGCTGGACTCGCAGCTCGGCGAGCTCGGTCTGGAGCGCGTCGGCTTCATCGTTGAGGCCCGAGAGGATGCGCGCCAGGTCGCCTTCGCTCTCGGCCTCGAGCCGGTTCGGGACCGCACGATCGCCCTGCAGCTGGCCGACGAGGAGGAACCCTGCGAGCGCGGCCAGCACGATCACCACCACGGGACCGAGCCCTCGACTCCGGAGGCCACGCGCCCGGCCGCCGAGGCCCGTTGCGCTGACCGGCGCCGTCATCAGCCGCGGAAGAGCCGCCGGCGGATGGCGGCGACGTTCTGGAAGATGCGGATGCCGAGCACGACGGCGACCGCCGTCGTGAGGTCGACCGACAGCTGATCGCCCAGCCACACGAGGCCTGCGGCGACGGCTGCGTTGATGAGGAACGCCACGACGAACAGCCGATCGTTGAACGTGTGCTCGAGGTAGGCGCGAAGGCCGCCGATCGACGCGTCGACCGCGGCGACGACACCCATCGCCACGTAGCGCGTGAGCTCCGCGGGCACGGTCGGACGGAGCAGCAGCGCGACGAGGGCGCCGATGATGAGGCCGATGAGCGCGGGCACGTCAGCGCGCTCCGCTCGTCGACGCCATCGAGATGCTCACGCGACCGGTATAGCCGGGGACGGTCACCTCCGAGCTGTCGGTGACGGTGAACCCGAGCCCGAACAGGCCCCGCCAGCGGTCGAAGCGGCGAGCGATGTCGGACGACAGGAACCGGTTTCGGTCGGCTCCGATCGCGTCGAGGCGGTACGGCGGGCTGAGCGGCCGGAAGTTCACGACGATCGTCTCTCCCGCAGCGCGTATGGGCGTGGTCGCGACCAGGCGGCTGCCGTTGATCGCGATCGCCTCTGCCCCCGCCCCGAAGAGCGCGTTGACGACCAGCTGCACGTCGGTGTCGTGGATGCGATAGGCGCCGGCTTCCTCGGGCGAGGGCGGCGTCCGGTCGGACGGCGCGAGACGCACCACGAGGCCGCGTCCGCGGAGCGGCATCGTCCCCGCCTCCTGCGACAGCGCCGTCAGTCGGTCGGCGATCTGCTGTTCGACCTCGTTCCGGGCGGCGATGTTCGTCTGCGCGGCAGCGACGTCCGCCCGCAGTCGCTCGACCGCGGTGTCGAGCGCGTCGACGTCGGCCTGGCGGTCCTGGATCAGGCCGATGAGCTGAGCGCGCCGCGGCTCCTCCTTGGCGCGCTCGGCCCGTCCCGTCACGACCGCCGTCACGACGAGGAAGCCCGTGATCGCGAGCACGCTGCCGAGCGTGAGGAGAGACCGGTCCGCCACCAGCGGCGATGATCGCACAAGGTCGTCGCGAAGCTGTGCCGCCTACCTCGCCCTCGGCCCGCCGATCAGATGCCGTCGAGCGCTTCGATGACCGTGCCGGGCACCAACATCTCGGCCGCCACCGGCGGAGGCGGGTCGACCTCGGGTAGCGCCGACACCGGCAAGCACACCTCGACGACGCCCGCATCGGTGTGGTGCACCCGGAACACCGACTCGCTGGCTGTGAGCTCAAGGCGACGGGCGGTCTCGCGGAGGGCGGCCGCCGCCTCACGGACGATCTGCTCGATCGTGGTGAGGTCGGAGCGAGCGGTGATCGCGAGCACAGGCGTCGGTGCGTCGACGGTGACGGTCATGGGCGCAGGAGGGTGCGGATGCGCCGGCCCCACTCCCCTGCCTTGGCTCGCGCATCGTCGTCGTCGGCGCCTTCGGCGACGACGTGCGTCGTCGGCTGCTCCGGATCGGGCAACACGAGAACCCACCCGCGGTCGTCGACGACCTTCACGCCGTCGACGAGGACGAGCTCGTCGTCCTTCGCCATCTCCATCACGCTGCGCATGACCATGCCCTTCTGCTCCCACGGCGTGGGCACGAGCTCCCGGGCGATGTGCACCCGTGGCGCGCCGTCGACGACCTTCGAGAGGCGGACCCCCCGTCGCGTGAGCAGCGCCAGCACCTGCACGAACGTGGCCACCGCGTCGTACGCGGGCAGGAAGGACGGCCACATGAACCCGCCGTCGCCGCCGGCCGCGAACGTGACCTCGGCCCGGTGCGCGGCCTCCATCACCGCAGGCGTCGCCACCTTCGTCCAGACGATCTCGGCGCCGTGGTCGCGCGCCGCTGCTTCGATCCGGCTGCTCGTCGACACGGGCACAGCGACGCGGACAGGGTCGTCGTCCTCCCCCGTCGCCGCGGTCGTCAGGGTGAGCAGAGCGAACAGGGCCTGGTCGTCGTCGAGCACGCGCCCGGTGTCGTCGATCAGCGTGATCCGCTCGCCGTCGGGGTCGATGACGGCGCCCAGCGTCGCTCGGCTCGACCGCACGAGGTCGCCGACGTGGCGGGCCTGCGCTCGACGGTCGAACGACGCCGCGCCCGCCGTCGTCGCGTACGGGTTGACCGCGAGGACGTCCGCGCCGAGCTTGGCCAGGACGTTCGGCATCAGCAACGCAGCAGAGCCGTAGGCGTAGTCGAGGACCACCTTCACCCGCGACGCGCGGATGCTGTCGGCATCGACGGCTGCCATCAGGGCTGCGGTGTAGAACTCGAGCGCGCGCCCGGGGAACGTGATGTCACCGATGTCTGCTGCGAAGGCGCGGCGGAAATCTTCGCGATAGAAGAGCCGCTCGATCTTGCGCTGCGTGCTCTCGTCGATGTCGAGACCGCTGCGGTCGAAGAAGCGGATCACGACCGACTGCGGGTCGTCGGGCTGCAGCCGGACGGTCACGCCGCCGTCCGCGCCGGCGGACCGGATCTGGAACCGGGTCGCCGGTACGGGGGCGAGCTCGAGGTCTTCCACGTGGACGCCGGCCGCGTTGAGCCCGACCATGATCGCCCGCTTCAGGGTGCGCGCCGCACGGCTCGTGTCGCGCGACGTGGTGACGGTCGATCCCTTCTTCAAGGTGGTCGCGAAGGCCATGGCGACCCTCAGCGCGAGCTCGGGGCTGATGTCGACGTTGGCGAGTCCGGACACGCCGGACCGACCGAAGAGGTGTCGCGCCCCACGCGACTCCCAGACGATCGACGAGTTGATGACCGCGTTCGCCTCGACGGTCTTGAACGGGTACACCTTCACGCCCGGGTTCAGGACGGCGTGCTCACCGACAAAGCACTCATCGCCGAGCACCACCCCTTCGTCGGCCCGCGCCCCCTTGCGGAGGTCGGTCGACCGGCCGACGACGCAGCCGCGCAGCCGCACGCCCGCCCCGAGGTAGGCGTTGTCGTGCACGACCGCCCGCTCGAGGTAGGCGTCCGCACCCACGTTCACGTTCGTCCCCAGCACGGTGTACTCACGGATGTGCGCGCCGGCCTCGATCCGGCAGTGGTCGCCGATGACGCACGGGCCCTCGACCCGAGCGTCGGGATGAACCTCCGACCCCTCTCCGAGCCAGACGCCTGGCTCGACCTCGAAGCCGGGTAGGTCGATCACCACCTTGCGGTCGAGCACGTCTTGGTGGGCCTTCGAGTACGACTCGAGCGTGCCGACGTCTTCCCAGTACCCCTCCGCGACGTAGCCGTAGAGCGGCGCGCCCGCCTCGAGGAGCCGGGGGAAGACGTCGCCGGAGAAGTCGGACGCCACGCCGGGCGGGATCGAGTCGAAGATCTCCGGCTCCAACACGTAGATGCCGGTGTTGATGGTGTCGCTGAAGACCTGGCCCCACGACGGCTTCTCGAGGAACCGTTCGATCGAACCGTCTTCGCGAGTGATGACGATGCCGAACTCGAGCGGGTTCTCGAGCGCCTTCAGGCCGATGGTCGCCAGCGCACCGCGGTCCTCGTGGAAGCGCACGATCGCCGAGAGGTCGATGTCGGTGAGCACGTCGCCCGAGATGACGAGGAACCGTTCGTCTCGGAGCTCGTCGATCGCGTTGCGGACCGATCCTGCCGTGCCGAGCGGGGTCTCCTCCGTGGCGTAGACCATCCGGACGCCGAACTCGCTCCCGTCGCCGAAGTAGGTGCGGATCGTGTTGGCGAGGAAGGCGACGGTGACAACGATGTCTTCGAACCCGTGCTCCTTCAGGAGGCGCACGATGTGCTCCATCATCGGCCGGTCGGCCAGCGGCATCATCGGCTTCGGCTGGTTCGACGTCAGCGGACGGAGGCGCGTTCCCTCGCCGCCCGCCATGATCACCGCCTTCATCAGGCGACCTTCGGAGCCCGGCCGCCGCGGCCTTCCCGCAGAGCCTTCCTCGCCGCCGGGATGTACAGCAGCGCGGCGTAGTAGCTCAGGATCAGGCCCGGGATCGCGCAGATCCACCCGAGGGTTCGGGCGGTGTCGTTCCACGAGATGCCGGACGCGCCACCGAGGAAGAGAGGGAAGGCGAACATGTTGAAGAACGTGCCGGCCTTGCCGAACCACGTGACGTCGATCCGTGACGCGCCGAGCGCGGCGAGCGCCACGACGGCTGCCGCGACCAGGACCTCGCGGACGAGGACGCCGACGGCGACCCACCGCGGCACCGATCCGTCGATCAGGATCGCGACGATCCCCACACCGAGCAGCAGGCGGTCGGCCGTCGGATCGAGCACCTTGCCGAGCGTCGAGACCTGGTTGAAGTGGCGGGCCACGTAGCCGTCGACCCAATCGGTCGCACCGAGCGCACCGAGCAGATAGGCGGCGCGAGCACGGTCTTCCTTCCCGAAGAGGAGCCACAGGAAGAGCGGGATGCAGAGGAGACGCCCGACCGACAGGAGGTTCGGGATGGTGAAGATGCGATCCTCACCGTCGACACGGTCGTCTTCGTCGGCCATCCCGCCGGAGTCTACGGACCATCCCCCACCGACGATCGCGATACCGGCAAACTGCGCGTGTGGGTCTGGACGACCGTCTCGAACGCTACGAGGTGACGACGGTTCCCGTCGCGTCTCGTCGCCTCCATCTGGTGTGGAGCTCGCCCGCTCCGGACGAGCAGAGCACCCCCGATGCCGCTGCTGACGATCCCGACGAGACGCCCGTCGTCTCGTTGCTCGCCAGCTACCGGATCACGCGGGTTCCCGGCCGCGCCGCCAGCTGAGCATTCCCTGTTTGGGCAGGCGTCGAAGCGGATAGCACTGTCGCCGCGGGCGGCCTTCCCCTTTCCAGGTTCCCCCCGAGCCCATCGCAGTTCCCCCCAGCTGCAGCGGATGTCCGAGGGCCGCCCGCACCGATCTCTCCGAGCACGAGCGAGTGCGTGGCCGAGCCGACCTGGAAAGACGATCTGGTCGACGCCGCACGCTCGGTGGGCGTCCCGGTCGCGGCTGCGATCGCGGCGCTCACGGCTGCCGGCTACGTGGCCGGCCGCGTGGTGGTGGCGGACCTCGCCGGCATCGACACCGCCGACCACGAGGTCGCGCGCTGGTTCGCTGACCACCGGCGCGGGTGGATCACGACGCTCACCGGTGCCGCGACGTTCGTCGCCGACTCGATGGTCGTCGCGGCGCTCTGGGTCGCCGCGATGGCGGTCGGCTGGTGGCGCACGCGATCGTTGGCGATTCCCGTCTTCCTGATGGCGGCCATCGGCGGCGAGAAGCTGACGTATCTCTTCACGGGGCTCCTCGTCGGCCGCCCCCGCCCACCCGTGGAGCCGATCGGCGACGTCTTCGCCACCCACAGCTTCCCCTCCGGCCACGTCGCCTCGGTGATCGTGCTCTACGGCGGCGTCGCGCTAGCGGTGCGGTGGAGGTCGGCGCTCGTGCTGCGACTGTTGCTCGTCGTGGTGGGCGTCGTTGCGCTGCTCGTCGGGTTCAGCCGCCTCTACCGCGGCCATCACTATCCAAGCGACGTCGTCTGGGGCGCTGGTCTCGGGCTCTTCTGGCTGCTGTTCGCGAAGGGGCTCGCCGATCCGACGTCCGACGCGGAGGGCACAGAGATCCACCGCCGCCTGTGACGGACGATCAACGCTGCCCATGCGAGCGACGGTCGCGCACTCCGTGGCAGTTGGCGCACACGGCTTCGCACTTCTCGATCTCGGCGAGCAACCGCCCGATCGCCCCGAAGTTCACGAGCTTCGAGACGATCATCGCCTTGTCTCCGCTGATGTGGTCGAGATCCATGACGTAATACGGATACGAGACGCCACAGTCCGCACACGGTCGCTCCTTTGCTGCCCGCACGATCTCACGCAGGCGCTCCCGTTTGCGATCCTTCTTCGCGGCAACCTTCGCCTTGTTCGCGGCGTACCACCGTCGCTCCGCTTGTCGCTGCCGTTCTGTAACCGACGGGATGCAACCGGGCGTTCCAAGGCGCACGTCCGCAAGACGGCCGGATGCCGGCTGGGCTCCCGCGGTGTTCGGCACTCCTACGCCACCCAGACGCTGCGCATCCTCTCGCTCATCATCGTCACTGCGCGAGGCGCGCTGATAGCAGTCGGTAGCAGTTGAGTGATACTGCCTCCGGCACGAAAAGAGGGGGTGACGAGCACCCCCCCTCTGTACAGCTTCCAGTCGGGCTGGGGAGATTTGAACTCCCGGCCTCTTGACCCCCAGTCAAGCGCGCTAACCAAACTGCGCCACAGCCCGGGACCGGGTCATCCTATCCGACCCGCTCCTCGCCTCCTTCGTGCCGGCGGCGCGTGGCTGCCTGCACCAGTACGAGCCCGAAGGCGAGCAGCATGACGGCCACCGTCGCCGAACCGACGATGGCGATGCCCGTGCGAGGCAGCTCGCCCGCTCGTGCGCCGGCGGCAGCAACCGCGGGCTCCGAGGCAGCCGCGGCCGGCTGGGGCTCGGGCTGGGCCGCAGCCGCGGCGATGGCGGGTGCCGCTTCAGGCGCCGGCGCGACGACCGACGGAAGCGGGTCGCTGTCGGCCTTCTCGACAACCGGCGCCGTTGGCGCTGCGATCACCGTCGGCACCTTGATCGTCAGCGTCGCCTGGCTGCAGGCGTTCGACGGATCACACACCCGGTAGACGATCGTCTCCGCCCCGCCGTGCGACGGCGACGCCGTGAAGACGATCTTGCCCGCGGTGACGACGGCGTGGCCGTGCTCCGGGCCCGACACGATGCTGACCGTGAGGTCGTCGCCGTCGGCGTCGGAGTCGTTGCCAAGGACGTCGAAGGATTCAGGACCGGGGCGGGTCGCCACGACGGTGTCGTCGACGGCCACCGGAGCGTCGTTCACCGCGGCGACGACGATCGTGACGGTCGACTCGTCGCAGGCGCCGGACGGGTCGCACACCTTGTACGTGAAGGTGTAGCTACCGGAGTCGTTCGCCGCGGGCGTGTAGGTGAACGTGCCGTCCGCGTTCACGACCAGCGAGCCCTTCGCCGGACCGGTGACCACCGAGAACGTCAGCGTGTCGCCCTCGACGTCGGTTCCGCCGAGGGAGCCCTGGAGCACCGTGTCCTCGTCGGTCGACAGCGAGGTCGTCGTGGCGATCGGGGCGTCGTTCACGGGACCGACCGTCAGAGTGACGGTCGACTCGTCGCAGGCGTTCGACGGGTCGCAGACCCTGTAGGTGAAGGTGTAGCTACCGGAGTCGTTCGCCGCGGGCGTGTAGGTGAACGTGCCGTCCGCGTTCACGACCAGCGAGCCCTTCGCCGGACCGGTGACCACCGAGAAGGTCAGCGAGTCGCCGTCGGCGTCGGACCCAGCAAGGGAACCGTTGAGCGGCACGTCCTCGTCCGTCGACAGCGACGTCGTGGTTGCGACCGGAGCGTCGTTCACCGGGTTGACCACCAGGGTCACCGTCGTCTCGTCGCACTCGCTCGAGGGATCACACACCTCGTACGTGAACGTGTACGAGCCGGAGTCGTTGGCGGCAGGTGTGTAGGTGAAGGTGCCATCGCTGTTCACGACCAGCGACCCCTTGGCCGGGGCCGTCACCAATGAGAAGGTCAGCGGGTCACCGTCGACGTCGGACCCACCGAGGGTCCCGCTGAGCGGGACGTCCTCTGCCGTCGTGAGCGAGGTCGTCGTGGCGACCGGCGCATCGTTCACGGGAGTGACCGTGATGCTGATCGTGGCTTCGTCGCAGGCGTTCGACGGATCGCACACGCGGTAGGTGACCGTCGCGGTGCCGTTGAAGTTCGCAGCAGGAACGAAGCGGACCTTGCCGCCGACGACCGACGCCGCGCCGTTCGACGGCGTACCGACGATGCTGACGGTCAGCGTGTCGCCGTCGACGTCGACGTCGTTCGCCAGCACGTCGACGTCGACGGAGCCGTCCTCCGCCACGGTCGAGGTGTCATTCGCCGCGACGGGCGCGTCGTTCACCGGCGTCACGGTCACCGTGATCGTCGCCGCGTCGCAGGCGTTCGACGGGTCGCACACGCGGTAGGTGACGCTCGCGGTGCCGTTGAAGTTCGCAGCAGGAACGAAGCGGACCTTGCCGCCGACGACCGACGCCGCGCCGTTCGACGGCGTACCGACGATGCTGACGGTCAGCGTGTCGCCGTCGACGTCGATGTCGTTGGCTCGGACGTCGACGTCGACGCTGCCGTCTTCGTCGACCGTCGCGGTGTCGTCGTTCGCGATGGGCCCGTCGTTCACCGGCTCGACCGTGACGGTCACCGTGGCGATGGAGCACGCGTTCGAGGGGTCGCAGGCCCGGAAGGCGAAGGAGTCGCTGCCGCTCCAGTTCGCGGTGGGTGTGTAGGTGTAGGAGCCGCTCGGCGACATGACGACAGTGCCGTGCTGGGCCGGCGTCGAGACGGTGAACGTGAGGGTGTCGCCGTCGACGTCGGTGGCCGTGGCAGCCCCGTTCAGAGGGGTGTCCTCGTACGTCGAGACGGTCGCACCACTCGCAACCGGCGCGTCGTTCACCGACTGCACGGTCACCGACACGGTCGCCGTGGCGCAGGCGTTCGACGGATCGCAGACCTGGTAGGTGAAGGAGTCGGTCCCGTGCCAGTTGACGGTGGGCGTGTAGACGATCGAGCCGTTCGACACGACGGCCGAGCCGTTGGCGGGGGCCGTGGCGACCGTCACCGTGAGCGCGTCGCCGTCGGCATCACTGTCGTTCGCCCGGACGTCGATGGTGACCGCGTTGTCCTCCTGCGTCGTCGCAGTGTCGTTTCCGGCGACCGGCGTCGTGTTCGGCGGGACGGGGCCCGCGGTGAGCTCCGGCGCCGTCGCCGTGCGGGAGGTGTTCGAGCTGGTGTCGGTGCCCGTGGCGCTGAGGTCGGTGAGGACGACAACCGTCGAGCCTGCATCCGCGAGGGTGGGAGTGATCGCGACCCGGACGGTTGCGGTCCGGGTCTGTCCCCCCGCGAGCTCTCCGATGTTCCAGGTGAAGCTGCCCGACGTCGACGATCCGGTCATCGGTGACGCGATTGTGAGCTGTTGGATGACGCCCCGTACGCCGGCGTTGCCCGTCACGACGAGGTTGTCGAGCTGTCCGCCGCCGGGGTTCGACGCGGTGACGGTGACGTCGTAGACGGTGGTCTGCCCAGGCTTGGGCGTCGTCGGCCCCGAGACGTGGGCGAGGGTGCGGCTCAGACCGAGGGACGAGGGCGACAGCGTGATGGTCGACAGGCCGGAGAAGTCGATCGTCGTGACGCTGCCGAGCATCAGGTCCTTGTTGATGGTGGCGAGGTTCGCCGCCTCGGAGGTGCCGTAGTAGAGCTTCACCGGGGTGCTCGCGGTGATGGTGCCGCCCGAGATCTGGGTGAGGCGAGCGAGCGGGACCTGGAAGTCGAGCCAGTAGTCGCCGCTGCCCGTCGGCACCACTCGAACGCCTCGCGAGTCCCTTCCACCGGAGGTGTCGAACGGTGTCGTGTAGATCTCGGTCACCGAGGTTCCCGGAGCGTTCGCGACGTAGACGTAGTCGGTGCTGGTCGGCTTGCCGTTGACGCCGACGACCGCTGAGACGACGTCGACGCCGTTGACCTGGCGCGCGATCTGCACCAGGTAGGCCGAGCTGGCGATGCCGCCCTTTGTCGGATCGGCGGGGTTGCCCCAGACTCGCATCCGGAAGAAGACGTTGGTTCCGTCGGCCGCGAACAGGACGGTCGGCGCCGTCCCCGTGCAGCCGCTGGTGTAGCAGTCGGACGAGAGGTCGGAGTCCCTCGGGTTCTGGTCGCCGTTCACGTCCATGATCGCGTCGCCGTTGCTCTTGGTGTACTTGCCCCAACCCGCGGGCCACGCGCCGGCGTCGTCGCCTTGCGGGCTGCCCGCACCGAAGGCCTGCGCCGGGATCAGGAAGGCAGCGATGGCGAGCAGCGCGGCGACGATGTGCCGCCACTGCAGCCGGCTCTTCCGCGCTGCGTTCGCGTCTCGTTCGGTCGGTTCCACGGCAGTACCTCCAGCAGGGCTCCTCCGGCCCCGTCGGCACTGCCTCGGTGAACGCCGGATCGCCCTTGAGCCACCGAACGTGCTGGTGCGGTCAAATGCTTCGGGCGAGCCATGACACCAATGGTCAGTCGATCAACGAACCGACAACAGCGGCCCTCACAACCGGTCGACGACCCAGTCGACGCCCTGCACCGCCCGGAAGCCGAGATAGAGCGCGACCGCTGCCATCAGCAGCTTGAAGTGCCACGGAGTCTTCGCCGGCGGCGCGATCTGGCGCCCGCACGAGGGGCAGGTGCCGTCGCGCTGCATCGACGTGGGGTTCCAGAACTTCGAGCAGTCCTCGCACCACGGCACGACTAGGCCTCCGCCGACGCGAGGCGCGACCGTGGTCCGGCATGGGCGACCGGTGACGGAACCGGTCGACCTACGAGCCGCCCGACCAGTTGTGCCGCGTCGACCACACGGTCGATCGACACCCCGCTGCTGACACCGAGGTCGTCGAGCATCGCGACGAGTCCCTCGGTCGCCAGGTTGCCGCCAGCGCCGTGGGCAAACGGCGATCCGCCCAGCCCGCCGACCGAGGTGTCGAAAGCCGACACACCGAGCTGCAGGGCGCAGAACGCGTTGACCAGCCCGGTCCCGCGCGTCTCGTGGAAGTGGAACCGGACGTCGGTGCCTACGACGGCCACGAGGTCGGCGACCCGCCGGGGTGTCGCCATGCCGGTTGTGTCTGCGAAGGTGAGCGACGTCGCTCCCTGCTCCGTCACCTGTCTCGCCAGCGACGCGACGTCGAGCGGCGGGATGTCGCCCTCGTATGGCGAGCCGAAGGCGCACGAGATGGTGACGTCGACCCACAGTCCCGCTGCGCGTGCCACGATCTCGCCGATCGACGCGAGCGACTCGGCGATCGTCCGCCGCACGTTCTTCTCGTTGTACGCCGGCGACGCGCTGATCGTGACGTTCAGACCGTCGACACCGGCATCGAGAGCCAGCTCAGCCCCCCGCACGTTCGGCACCAGTGCGACGTACGACACGTCGTCCCGCCGGCGGATGCGGCGCATGACCTCGTCGGCCCGAGCCATCGCGGGCACCGCCGTCGGCGAGACGAACGAGACCGCCTCGATCTCCGGCAGGCCGGTCTCGGACAGCGCGTCGATCAGCTGCACCCGCTGGTCGACGTCGATCGGCTGCTCAGCCTGGAGCCCGTCGCGCGGGCCGACCTCGCGGATCCTCACCTCCGCCGGCAGGCTGCGGATGACCTCGCTGACGGCACCCGGCGTCATACCGGCGCGACCCCGTGGCGCCGCTCGGAGAACTCACGGCGCTTGCCTTGCGCAGCGGACAGCCGAGCGACGAGCTCGCCGCGCAGCTGCTGCGGCTCGACGACGGCGTCGACGACGAGCTCCGAAGCGAGGCGCAGGAGGTCGACGTCCGCTTCGTACTCCTCGCGCTTCTCGGCGACGAATGCCGCACGTTCCGCCGGATCCTCGATCGCCTGGATCCGGTTGTAGAACACCGCGTTGACGGCGGGCTCCGGTCCCATCACCGCGATCTTCGCCGACGGAAGGGCGATCGTCGCCTCGGGCTCGAACGCGGGGCCGCTCATCGCGTACAGACCGGCGCCATAGGCCTTGCGCACGATCACCGACACCTTCGGGACCGTCGCCTCGGAGACCGCGGTGATCATCCTGGCGCCGTGGCGGATGATGCCCTCCCGTTCGACCTGGGTGCCGATCATGAAGCCGGGCACGTCGGCGAGGAAGACGAGGGGGACGTTGAAGGCGTCGCACAGGTTGATGAACCTCGTCGCCTTGTCGGCCGAGTCGATGAACAGCACGCCCCCCTTGACCAACGGGTTGTTCGCGACGATCCCGATCGGATGGCCCTCGAGGCGGCCGAACCCGACGATCAGCTCCGGAGCGAACAGCGGCTTGATCTCGAAGAACGACCCGTCGTCGACGATCCCTTCGATGACCCGGTGCATGTCGTAGCCGGCTCGGTCGTCGAGCGGGACGACGTCCGACGACAACTCGATCGACGGGGCATCGGCGTGGTCGAGCGGCGGGTCTTCGCGCCATGACGACGGGAGGTACGAGAAGAAGTGCTTCGCGAGCTCGATCGCCTCGGCGTCGTCGGAGGCGAGGTTGTCGCCACAGCCCGAGACGGTGGCGTGCATGCGTGCGCCGCCCATCTCCTCGAGCGTGACCTTCTCGCCGATGACCTCCTCGGCCATGCGGGGCGAGCCGAGGTACATCGAGGCGTTGCCCTCGACCATGACCACGATGTCGCAGAACGACGGGATGTACGCGCCGCCGGCGGCGGAGGGCCCGAACAGGCAGCAGACCTGCGGCACCTTCCCGGACAACCGAACCTGGTTGTAGAAGATCCTGCCCGCGCCTCGCCGGCCCGGGAACAGCTCGACCTGGTCGGTGATGCGGGCGCCAGCGGAGTCGACGAGCCAGAAGACCGGCAGCTCGTGCCGGAGCGCCGTCTCGGTGAGCCGGATGATCTTCTCGACGGTACGGGCGCCCCACGATCCGGCCTTCACCGTCGGGTCGTTCGCCATCACGCACACCGGGCGACCCTCGACGCGGCCGACGCCGGTGACGACGCCGTCGGCCGGCAGATCGTCGGTCGGCGCGAGCGCGTTCGCCAGGAGCCCGTCCTCGACGAAGGACCCCTCGTCGAGGAGCAGGGCGAGCCGATCACGGACGAACAGCTTCCCCTGCCGTGCGAGCTTCTCCGCGTCTTTGGCGAGGTTCCCCTGTCGGGCCCGTTCGGCGGCAGCGTGGAGCGAACGCTCGTCGGAGCCGCTCATGTCCGGCGGATCGCGAGGATGGCGACGTCGTCCCCGAGCGGCGCGGCCGCGAAGTCGCGCGCCGCCTCGAGCAGCGACTTGCAGATCACCTCGGCCTGCTGGCCAGGATCACGCCGCAGCATCTGTGCGACCCGCTCGTCACCGAAGAGCTGGTCGCCGCTGCGGGCCTCCACCAGTCCGTCGGTGTACATGAGAAGTACGTCGCCGGGCAGCAGCTCGGTC
The DNA here is from genome assembly GCA_035540495.1 of Acidimicrobiales bacterium. Classification (GTDB taxonomy): domain Bacteria; phylum Actinomycetota; class Acidimicrobiia; order Acidimicrobiales; family CADCTF01; genus DASVEG01. The sequence continues at coordinate 37,702 of DATLGL010000032.1, read as the reverse complement.
TCCTTCGACGTGTACGTGCCCTTCGGATCGAGCGTGAGGAGCGGGCCGGTCGAGCGGAGGTAGCGGATCTCGTTGTCGTGCCACAGGAGCATCGGCGGATGACCGGCGGACGCGACTCGCACGGTGCCGGCTTCGAGGTCGAACAGGGCAACGCAAAGCGACGCGAACTCCTCCGAGCCGCCGTGACCTGACAGGACCTCGTTCAGCTTCTCGAGCGCCTGCGCGGGGTCGCGGTACTCGCGCAGGAAGACGCGCAGCAGGTACTTCACCTGGAAGGCGGTGATCGACGGTTCGATGCCGTGACCACTGACGTCGCCGATCACCGCGGCGAGGCGCGTGGGCGTCGTCTGGAACAGGTCGTAGAAGTCGCCGGCCATCAGGCCGCTGCCGGGCTCGTAGACGTGCCCGATCTCGAAGCCGTCGATCGGGGGCAGGTCTTCCGGCGCGAGGCGAGCCGCCCACGCCCGGGGCGCGGTGGCCTCCTGCTCGATGACCTCTTCGGCTCGCCGCTCGAGGAGGGTCCGCGCCTCCACCTGCTCGGCCTGGCGGAGGAACCGGCGCCCGTACACCAACGTGCCGGCGATCGGAGCGGCGAGCAGGAGCATCGGGATGTCGAACTCGGGCCGCTCCGACAGGGAGCCGAACGACAGAGCGCCCGCGAGGATGAGGTACAGCAGCCCGGTGTGGAGCTCCTTGCGGAAGGCGAAGAAGGCGAGGCTGGCCGCCTCCTGACCACGGCCGGCCTCACCGACGAGCCGCTCGATGCGCCGCCAGCTGCGCTCCAGCCGGAAGGCCGACCGCAGCCAGATGAATGACGCGGTGAGGCATCCGAGGGCGACAGCGAGGAGGACGGGGCTCTCGATGGTCATGGGCGGGGCAAACCTACGACGCCCTCATGCCCGGCGGCGGACGCGGAGCTTCAACGGCGTCGGGCCGAAGCCGAAGTGCTCGCGAATCCGCCGTTCGAGGTAGCGCAGGTACGGCGCCGGAAGCGCCCGAGTCGCGAAGAGCGTGAACGTGGGCGGATCGGTCGCACCCTGCGTCGCGTAGAGGATCTTCGCGTTCGGAGCCGGCTGCGCCGCCTGCGCCTCGGCCATCAGCTTGTTCAACTCGCGCGTCGGGATCCGCCGGCGGTACGCGGCGATCGAGCTCCCGATCGCGGGCAGGAGCTTGTGCACACCGAGCCCGGTCTTGGCGGAGACCTTGAGCGTCGGCGCGTAGGCGAGGAACGCGAGTCGATCTTCGACGTCGGCGACAACTCGAGCCCGCCTCTCGGGATCGTCGAGCAGCTCCCACTTGTTCAACACGATGACCACCGGGCTGCCCGCGGCGTCGATGCGCTCGGCCAGGCGCTGATCCTGGTGCGTCACGCCCTCCGTCGCGTCGATCACGAGGAGCGAGGCGTCGGCTCGGTCGATCGCCTGCAACCCTCGGACGAGCGAGTAGTACTCGGTGCCCTCGTCGATGCGCGACTTCCGCCGCATGCCCGCGGTGTCGACGAACCGGATGCGTCCCTCGTCGGTCTCCACAACCGTGTCGACGGTGTCTCGCGTGGTGCCGGGCATGTCGTGCACCACCGACCGCTCGTCACCGATGAGCCGGTTGAAGAGCGTGGACTTCCCCACGTTCGGTCGCCCGACGATGGCGATCGCGAAGTCGGCCGGCTCACCATCCTCGAGCTCGCGGTCGAAGTCGCCGTCGGCGTCGTCGTCCGAAGGAGCCGGCTCCTCGGGAAACTCGAGTCGCCCGATGATCTCGTCGAGGAGGTCGCCGGTGCCGCGGCCGTGCAGCGCGCTAACCGGCAATGGGTCGCCGAGACCGAGCGACGAGAACTGCCAGATGTCGTTCTCGCGGGTGTCGCTGTCGACCTTGTTCGCGATGACGAGCGTCGGGCGCCCGAGGCGGCGCAGGACGTCGGCCACCCGATCGTCCTCCTCGGTGATCCCGATGGCGGTGTCGACGACGAAGAGCACGAGGTCGGCCTCCTCCATCGCCTTCTCCGACTGGCGCGAGACCTTGCCCTCGAGCGTCGACGGATCGCCGGGGAGCCAGCCGCCGGTGTCGACGACGGTGAAGGTCCGGCCCGACCACTCGGCGTCCGCGCTCTTGCGATCGCGGGTGACGCCGGGCTTCTCCTCGACGATCGCTTCGCGCCGCCCGATGATGCGGTTGAGGAGCGTCGACTTCCCGACGTTCGGACGCCCGACGATGGCGACGGTCGGTCGTTCGGAGGCACTCATGCGGCCAGCGCCTCCCGCAGCGCGAGACCATCCGTCTTCACGATCTCGACAGGGCGAGGGAGATCAGCCGGCGTGAGCCCGTCGAGGAAGACGCCGTTCGACAGGCACACGTCGGGCAGGAGGTAGCGGTGCCCTTCCGGCTCGTCCGCGAGCACCCGCTGGAGGTCGGCGCCGACCATGAGCCCGGCCACGGCGATGTTGCCTCCGAAGAAGCGGTTGTCGACCGCGACCACGCGGACGTCGTCGCGCCCGAGCTCGGCGAGCAGAGGTGCGATGACCCGGGCGCCGTACTCACCGGTCAGCACGCCGATCGGCGCCCGCCGGCTCGGCAGCAGCGTGACCGTGCCGGCGGCTTGCGGCGCGGCAACGGTCCGAGGCGCGCGATAGCCCTCGGCCGGCGCCCCCTCCACCCACGCGAAGAAGCCGGGGCGGACGCCGGTGGCGACGCCGGCGGCTCCGCGGAACTCGGCCTCGAACGTGCGGGCGATGCCGATTCCGTTCTCGTGCTGGGGGAAGCCTTCGTACGCCGCCGGCTCGGGGAACGACCGGCCGGCCATCAGGTAGTACTCGTCGGCCGCGAACACCATGCGGTGTCCGAGGGCGTCGAGGAACGTCGCCTGCCACCGCTCGACGATGTCGACGACCGCGGCCGCCTCGTCCACCGTGTGCGAACGCATCGCCGCCTCCGTCGAGTAGCGGGAGACGCCCAGCGGCACCGCGCACACGGATGCCAGCTCCGGGTACTCGTCGAGGACGCCGCAGAGCGTGTCGTCGAGCACGTCGCCGTCGTTGACGCCGGGGCACACCACGACCTGGCCGTGGACCTCGATGTCGTTGTCGAGAAGCGCGCGCAGCCATCGCAGCGACATCGCGCCCCGCCGGTTCCTCAGCATGCGCGAGCGCACCTCGGGGTCGGTGGCGTGGATGCTGACGAACAGCGGCGACAGGCGTTCGGTCACCACCCGCTCGAGGTCGGCCTCGGTGAAGCGGGTCAACGTCGTGAAGTTCCCGTAGAGGAACGAGAGCCGGTAGTCGTCGTCCTTCAGGTAGAGCGACTTCCGCATGCCCTCGGGCAGTTGGTAGATGAAGCAGAACTCACAGTGGTTGTCGCACGTGCGCACCCGGTCGAAGACCGCGGAGCTGACCTCGATCCCGACCGGCTCCCCCGCGTCCTTCTCCACCACGGCGACCAGCTCCAGGCCGCCGCGCGCGAGCACGAGCTCCGGATCGGGCTCGTCGACGAGGACGCGGTACTGGATGATGTCGCGCGGCACCTGCCCGTTGATGGCGACGATCTCGTCGCCTGGGCGCACCCCGGCACGATCAGCCGGTGAGGAGGGCTCGACGACGGTCACCCGGGGCCCCGGCACGCGAGGCTGGGACATGGAGCTCAGTCTACGGGAAGCGGGCGAACTGCCCGTAGGCTGACTCCGTCATGCCGCTCGAACGTCCGCCGGTGACCACCTCCGTCGACCGGGTGCTGCTCGCGGCTCCGCGCGGCTTCTGCGCCGGCGTCGAGATGGCGATCAAGGCGTTGTCGTGGATGGTTCGGGTGTTCGAGCCGCCCGTGTACTGCTACCACGAGATCGTCCACAACCAGATCGTCGTCGACCGCTTCCGCCGCCTGGGCGTCGTGTTCGTCGACGACGTGTCGGAGGTTCCGGAAGGCGCGCCGCTCATGCTCAGCGCGCACGGCACCGCCCCCGAGGTGGTCGCCCGGGCGCGTGCCAACGGCGGGGTCGTGGTCAACGCGGTGTGCCCGCTCGTCACCAAGGTCCACCACGAGCTCAAGGTCCGGGCGGGCAAGGGCTACACCGTCATCTACGTCGGCCACGAGGGCCACGACGAGGCCATCGGGACGATGGCCGTCGCGCCGGAGTCGGTCCGGCTGGTCGAGCACGAGCCCGACGTCGCGGCCCTCGACCTCCCGCCCGAGACCCCGGTCGCGCTCCTTGCCCAGACGACGCTGAGCCAGCACGACTGGCGCGACGTCGCCGATGCCGCGGTCGAGCGGTTCCCGGAGCTCTGGCTGCCCAACCGGAGCGACCTGTGCTTCGCGACGACGAACCGCCAAGACGCCCTCACCGACATCGCGTCTCGGGCCGACGTGGTGATCGTCATCGGCTCGGCCAACTCGTCGAACACCGTCGCCCTCACGAAGGTGGCGGAGGCGAACGGGTGTCCTCGGGTGCTTCGGGTGAACAGCGCCAGCGAGATCCCGGACGACGTGGCGGGCGTGGTCGGCGTCACCGCGGGCGCTTCCGCACCCGAGGAGCTCGTCGACGAGGTGCTCGCCCGTCTCGCGCCGCGGGAGGGCGTCGAGGTCGTGACCGTGACGACCGAGGAGGAGTACTTCCCTCCCCCGCCCGAGCTCCGCAAGCTCCTCGATGCGTTGGTGCGGGCGCTGTACATCGCGTTCGGGCAGCCGCCGCCTCAAGCCGGGTTGCTGGCCGACGACCGCAGCGTGGCGGCCTCCGGGGTGCTGGCGGGCCTCTCCCCGTAGACTTGGGGGCATGACCGCTGTCACTCCTGAGCCGATCACGAGCTTCCGCCGCATGGACGAGTCGACCGCCGAGCAGTGGGCGGTCATCGGCGCCGAGACCTTCAAGAACCAGCCCCGCGTCGCCGAGCAGGTGCTGTCGATGCTGCGGGGTCTCGAGGCGATCACCGACGGGTTCTCCACGAACCAGCTGATCCACTGCCTGCAGACGGCGACGCGTGCCGAGCGCGATGGCGCCGACACCGAGACCATCGTCGCCAGCCTCTGCCACGACATCGGGAAGCTCATCTCCGTGCCGAACCACCCGGCGATCGCGGCCGAGATCCTCAAGCCGTACGTGCGGCCGGCGGTGTACGAGATGATCCGGGTCCACCAGGACTTCCAGGGCGCGCACTACTACCACCACTTCGGCGGCGACCCGAACGCCCGCGAGAAGCACCGCGACAGCCTCGACTCCGAGACGTTCGAGCTGGCCCAGAAGTTCGCCGACGACTGGGACCAGACGAGCTTCGACCCGGACTACGACACGCTCCCGCTCGAGCACTTCGAGCCGATGGTCCGCGAGGTCTTCGCGCGGTCGAAGTCGCCGATCGGCTGATCCGGGGCCGGCCGTCCGGACCGGCACAGATGTGACGACAGGCACGTAGCACTCGCGATACGTCGCGAGTTACCGTCCTCTGCGAAGGGGGAACCGTGCTCGCAGTCGCTGGTGTCCACAAGACGTACGGCAGGCTCGTCGCCCTCGACGGCGTCGACCTGCGAGTCGCCGCCGGAGAGGTCGTCGGCCTCGTCGGACCGAACGGGGCAGGCAAGACGTCCCTGGTGTCGATCATCGCGGGGCTCCGCCGTCCCGACCGCGGGTCGGTGCGCGTCGGCGACGTCGACGTCGTCCGCAACCGAGACCGCGTGGGTCCGCTGCTCGGGCTGGCTCCGCAGGAGCTCGCCATCTACCCGAACATCAAGGTGCGGGAGAACCTCGTGCTCTTCGGTGAGCTGGCGGGGCTTCGGGGCACCGCCTTGCGCGAGCGCATCGACGAGACGGCCGCCGCGCTGTCGCTGACGCCGCTGCTCGATCGCCGCGGTGACGCGCTCTCGGGCGGACAGAAGCGCAGGTTGCACACGGCGATGGCGCTCATCCATCGCCCGCCGCTGCTGCTCCTCGACGAGCCGACCGTGGGCGCGGACATCGAGACGCGCGCGGAGCTGCTCGATCTCGTCCGTCGCCTCGCCGACGACGGGGCCGCGATCGTGTACTCGACCCACTACCTCCCCGAGGTGGAGCACCTCGGAGCGAGCGTGGCGGTGATCGATCGGGGCAGCATCATCGCCCGCGGGTCGCTCGCGGAGCTGCTGAGCCGGCACGCACGCGCCGCGGTCGAGCTCGTCTTCGACGGCGCCGAACCACCTCCGAGGGTCACCCCGGACGCGGTCATCGACGGCAACCGCGTGCGGATTCCCTCCGACGACCCTGCCGCCACGGCCGCTGCGGTCCTGTCGTCGCTCGGCGACCGGGCCAGAGCGCTGACGTCGGTCGAGCTCGTGCAGCCGACGCTCGAAGCCGTCTACGTGTCGGTCACCGGTCGCCGCTACCGGGCCGAGGAGGAGGTCGAAGATGTCGTGGTCGCGTAGCGCGGCGATCTGTCGGCACGAGTTCCGCCTGCTCCGAGCCGACGCCGCGAGCCTGCTCTCCCTCGTGCTGATGCCCCTGATCATGATCGCCTTCCTCCGGCCCCTCGCCCGGCTGGCGCTCAACGACGACCATCCGGGGGCCAACGGGTCGGAGTTCACGGTGCCCGCGATGGCGACGATGTTCGCCTTCTTTCTCGTGGCGATGATCGGCTTCTCGTTCCTCAGCGAGCGTCAGCTCGGCACATGGGAACGGCTGCGCGCGTCCCAGGCGACGAGCGGCGAGATCCTCGTCGGAAAGGTGATCCCGGCGTTCACCCTCGCGCTGTTCCAGCAGACCGCGCTGTTCGGGATGGGGTTCGCGATCTTCGGGCTGCGCACGAAGGGGTCGATCCTCGGTCTCGCCCTCGTCGTGCTGGCGTTGTGCGTGTGCCTGACGTCGATGGGCGTGTTGATCGCGGCGATCTTCAAGAGCAACCAGCAGCTGAACGCGTTCGCCAACATCATGACGATGGTGCTGGCCGGGGTCAGCGGCGCCTTCGTGCCGATCGACCTCCTGCCCAACTGGGCCCGGACGATCGCGCCGGTCAGCCCGCAGTACTGGGCGCTTCGCGGGTACCGATCGATGATCCTCGACGGCGAGGGAGTCGCGTCGGTGCTGCTGCCGGTCGGCGTGCTGATGGCGTTCGCCGCGGTGTGCGCCGTGCTGGCGTCGATGCGGCTGCGCTTCGACGAAGACACGGCGCGGGCCGACGCCCTGCCGTCCGATGGTCCCGCTCCCGCCGCGACCGCTGCGTGACGTCTACGACGCGCCGGCCTTCTTCTGGGCGTCGTCGTAGAGGCGCTGCAGTTCGGCCTGCAGCCGTACGGTCAGGTCGCGCATCGCGCTGCGCGACACCTTGCCTCCCTCACCGGTCTCCGGGCGTAGCGGCGGGCCGATCACCATGTGCACCTTCACCGGCTTGATGAACTTGGCGCCCTTCGGCATCGCACCTTCGGAGCCGCCGATGCCGACGGGGACGATCGGCACGCCGGCCTTCGTGGCCACGTAGGCCGCACCGTCGAAGAGCTCCTCGACCACCGGCCCCGATCGGCGGGTCCCCTCCGGGAACAGGACGAGCGGCTCGCCGTTCTTCAGGACGTCGATGCACGTGCGGAGGGCCTCACGATCGGCGGTGCCGCGGTTCACCGGGAACGCGCCGAGGGCGGTGAACACCTTCCCGAGCGGCGCGATCTTCCACATCTCCTTCTTGCCCATGAACCGCATGCGGCGCGTGGTGACGCAGGCAGCCAATGGTGTGTCGATGTTCGATCGGTGGACGGGACTGAGGATGAACGGACCCGTCGCGGGAAGGTGCTCGCGCCCCTCGATCGACAGTCGCCAGAAGACCCGGCAGAAGCCGGCGACGATGGCGCGGATGACGGCGTAGAACGCAGCGGTCATAGCTTCGAGAGCACCTCCTCGACGATGTCGTCGATCGAGCGGCCGGTGGTGTCGACGACCAGGGCGTCCTCCGCAGCCGCGAGCGGCGACACCGCTCGGTTGGAGTCCAGGTGGTCGCGCTTGGTTACGTGGGCGGCGACTTCGGCGCCCGATTGCGCGGCGCGGCGTCGGACCCGCTCCTCCTCCGATGCGGTGAGGAAGACCTTGAGGGTCGCGTCCGGGAAGACGACGGTGCCGATGTCTCGCCCCTCGACGACTCCCCCGCCATGTTGACGGGCCCACTCGCGCTGGCGGCGGACCAGCTCGGCCCGGACGTCGGGATGAGCCGACACCACACTGACGACACCGCTGACCTCGGGTCCGCGGATCGCGACGGTGGCGTCGTCGCCGTCGACCACCACGGTGCCATCGACGACGATCGACGTGCGGATCGCGAGCCGCGACACCGCGTCGGCGTCGGCCGGATCGATGCCGTCCCTGAGCGCGGCGTAGGCGATCGAGCGGTACATCGCGCCGGTGTCGAGATACGCAAGGCCGAGGCGGTCGGCGACGAGCTTGGCGATCGTCGACTTCCCCGAGCCAGCCGGTCCGTCGATCGCGATCACGGTGATGGTGCCGGTCATTCGGTGCGCAAGCTACTCAGGACGTCCCAGAACCCGGGAAACGTCTTGTCGACGCACTCCGGACCAGCGATGCGGATGCCGGGCACACGCAGGCCCAGCAACGCGAACGACATCGCCACCCGGTGATCGTCGTACGTGTCGATCGTGGCCGGCGACAGGCGAGCCGGTGGGTGGATCACGAACCCGTCGTCGCCGGCATCGACGTGGACGCCGGCCTTCGCCAGCTCGCGTGCGATGACCGCGATGCGGTCGCTCTCATGGCCCCGGATGACCGACACGCCGGTGACGCTCGTGGGTCCGTTGGCGAACGGTGCGAGGGCGGCGACGGTCAGCGCCATGTCGGGCAGGTCGTGCAGGTCGACGTCGATCCCGTGCAACACGCCGGTGCCACGCACCTCCAACGCGTCGGTGTGCTCGACCACTTCAGCGCCCATCTGCGCGAGGACGTCGACGAAGCCGACGTCGCCCTGCAGGCTCTCGCGTGTCAGCCCCTCGACCCGCACCGAGCCGCCGACGAGCGCCGCCGCGGCGAAGAAGTACGAGGCCGACGAGGCGTCGGGCTCGATCGTGAGGTCGGTGGCCGCGTACCGGCCGGCGTGCACGGTGATCGTGCGGTCGTCGATCGACGCCTCGGCGCCGAAGCGCTGCATGACGGCTGCCGTCATCTCCACGTACGGGCGCGACACCAGCTCGGTGGTGCAGTCGATGCGGACGCCGCCCTCGACCAGCGGCGCCGCGAGCATCAGGCCCGAGAGGAACTGGCTGGTGACGTCACCCGGAATCGCGACGTCGCCCCCCGTCATCGGCGCTTCGACGACGACGGGCAGCCGTCCCGGCTCGCCCTCCTCTCGGACGCGAGCGCCGAGCGCACGCAGCGCCGCGATCAGTTCGGCCATCGGCCGCGCTTTGAGCTGCTCGGTGCCGGTCAGCCGGTGACGGCCATCGAACGCAGCGAGGATCGGGAGCAGGAACCGCGCGGTCGTGCCCGAGCGGCGGGCGTCGATCGTGGCCTCCTCGGACGCGAGGACGCCTCGGGTGCCGTGCACGATGACCCGCCGGGCCTCCCGATCGATCTCGTAGCCGCCCCGCAACGCGTCGAGGGCGCCGAGCATCGCCTCGGTGTCGTCCGCCAGCAGGAGCCCGTCGATCGTCGACGTGCCGTCGGCGAGAGCAGCCAGCGCGAGCGCTCGGTTCGTCAGGCTCTTCGACCCAGGAACGACCACCGCCGCATCGATCGGCCCCCGCAACGGCCCGATCTCGAGCGGTTCGCTCACAGCGGGCGGACCGACGGCCGGTAGCCCCTGGCGAGGAACGCCCCGCGGAGCAGGTCGGCGTCCTTGGAGTCGATGACGATCAGCAGCACGCCTCGGTCACCTTCGGAGGAGTGCATGACCTCGATGTCGTAGATGTTGACCCCGAGCTCGCCGGCCAAGGTCGTGACCTCGGCCAGCACACCGGGTCGGTCCGGCACCGGGACTCGCATCTCGGCCATCTCGTCGGCGCGGGCGACCGCGCGTGCCGGGAGGTTCACCCTCGCGCTGCGAGCGGTTTCGAGCAGTCCGAGCAACGACGCCCGGTCGGCGCCGGCGACGGTCGAGCGCACGGCCGTCAGCGTCGACAGCAGCTCGTCGAGCGCGTCGACGATCGCGTCCTTGTTCTCGGCGCAGATGTCGGGCCAGATGCCCGGATGCCCGGCCGCTATCCGCGTCATGTCTCTGAAGCCCCCCGCGGCGAGCCGCAGCAATGCCGCGTGCTCCTCGGCTCGAGCCGACGCCATGGTCATCAGGGCAGCTGCCGTGAGGTGGGGCACGTGCGAGACGACCGCGACCAGCGCGTCGTGGCGTTCCGGTGGCATCGCCACGACGTTCGCGCCGAGGGAGGTCACCACGTCCTGAAGCCGGGCGTACGCACCGGGATCGGTGGCCGCCGTCGGCGTGAGCACCCACGTGGCGCCCTCGAAGAGGTCGGCGTCTGCGCCCTCAACGCCCTCTTGTTCGGAGCCGGCCATCGGGTGCCCGCCCACGAAGCGTGGATGGTCGACGGCGGAGACGATCGCGCTCTTCACGCTCCCGACGTCGGTGACGACCGCCGTCGGCGACACCAGCTGGCGCGCCTCGTCTGCAACAGCGCCGACCGGCGTGGCGATGAAGATCACGTCGGCGTCGGGGTCGGTGCCGACCTCGTCGAGCGCACCGATTGCGACGGCCCGTTGGGCTCGCTCGTGGTCGTTGTCCCGCCCGGTCACGTGCCATCCTAGGCGGCGCAGCGCGAGGCCGATCGACCCGCCGATGAGGCCGGTCCCGATGATCGTCGCCCTGCTCATTCCGGCAGGTCGTCGCGCAGGCCCTTGGCGCCCTCGAGGTAGATGTGATGGAGCTCGCTGCGCGACTTGTCCGTCGACAGGTGCATGAGAACCCGTATGCACAGCGGCGTTCCGGACGTGATCTCGAGCTCGCGTGCGCAGATGAGCGGCACGTCGCCGAAGCCGATCTCACGCGCCGCGGCAGCAGGGAACATCGAGTGGATGTCGTCCGTCGCGGTGAACAGAACGCTGATGATGTCTTCCTTGTCGACGTCGTTCCGCTCGAGCATCCGGGTCAACAACGCCTGCGTGCGCTCGGTGATCTGCTCGGGTGTGTCGGCGTCGACGGTGGTCGCGCCGCGCAGTCCTCGTACGGCGGCCATAGCGCCCGAAGGTTAGTTGCGGGCCTGCGCAGCCCTGGCCAACGCTCGCACCTCGTCGGGCTCCAGCGGTCGCCACGCGCCGGGCTTCAAGCGGCGGTCGGCCAGCGGGCCGATCTTCGTCCGAATCAGCCGGACGACCGGGTGCCCGACCGCCTCGCACATGCGGCGGATCTGGCGGTTCCGCCCTTCGTGGATCGTGATGCGGAGGACGTTCGGCTCGAGTCGCGCGACCTTGGCAGGTGCAGTCGGGCCGTCGTCGAGCTCGACGCCTTCGCGGAGGCGGCGGATCGCCGCGTTCGTCGGTTCGCCCTCGACCTCGGCGACGTACTCCTTGTCGACGCCGAAGCTCGGGTGGGTGAGGCGATGTGTCAGCTCGCCGTCGTTGGTGAGGAGCAGGAGACCCTCGGTGTCGCCGTCGAGACGACCGACGGGGAACACCCTCGGTTCGGCCGGCACGAGGTCGACCACGGTCGGCCGCCCCTGCGGATCGTCAGCCGTGGTGATCGTGCCTCGAGGTTTGTTGAGCAGGTAGTAGACGCGGCCGGGCTTGACCGGGATCAACCCGCCGTCGACCTCGATGACGTCGGTTTCCGGGTCGACCCGCTGGCCCTGGTGGGCCACCTCACCGTTGACGCTGACCCGCCCGTCTGCGATCAGCTCCTCGCACGCTCTCCGGCTCGCGACGCCCGCAGCGGCAAGCACCTTCTGGAGCTTGTGCGCCTCCGTCACTCGCTCTCGGTCGACGTCTCGGCGCTGTCACCGGCGTCGGCTGCGTCGGCACCATCGGCTGCGTCCGCGGCGTCGGTCCGCAGCGACTGCTCGAGCGCCTCCATGACCTCGGGACCGGGAACGAACTCGCCGAGCGGCGGGAGCTGGTCGACGGAGTCGAGACCGAGCTTCTCCAGGAACAGCTGCGTCGTGCCGTACAGCACCGCCTGGCCGGGGCCAGGGTCACGACCGACCTCGTCGATGTAGCCACGCTGCTGCAGCGTCCGCATCACGCCGTCGACGTTCACGCCTCGGATCGCGCTCACCTGCGCGCGGCTGACCGGCTGCTTGTAGGCCACGATCGCCAACGTCTCGAGCGCAGCGGCCGACAACCGCGCCGTCTGCCCTTCCAGCACGAAGCGCTCGACGTACGGCGCCAGGTCGGGATGGCTCTGGTAGCGGTAGCCACCGGCGACCCGCACGAGTTGGAAGCCGCGATCGTCGGTCTGGTAGCGGAGCTGCAGCTCGGTGCAGATGGCCTCGACCTGTGCCGTCGGGATCTCGAGCACCTGCGCGAGCAGATCCGGGGGCACCGGATCCTCGGTGACCATGAGGATCGCTTCGATCGCGCGCTCGGCCTCGCTTGCCACGGCGACCGGATCAGCCTTCGTAGGCGTCGACGAGATCGGCGTCGAAGGCGTGCTCGCCGCCGACCCACCGGATCTCGATGTCACCGCAACGCTCGCCCTGGTCGAGATCGACCGCCCCTTGCTTGAACAGCTCGAGGACCGCGAGGAAGCGGACGATCACCTCGAGCCGCTCGACGAGCTGCGCGGTCAACGACCGGAACGTGACGCGGCCCTCGCGGCGGACCTCGTCAGCCACCTCGTCCATCGCCTCGGCGACGCTGATGCGGATGGGCGCGACGTGGTCGAGGTTGAACGTCGGGACCGGCTTCGGCGTGATCGCCTTCAGGAACGCCTTCCGGAGCTTCTCCGGCTTGACCCCTTCGAGCAGATCGGGCGTCAGCTCGAGGAAGCGATCTTCGAGACCGGCGCGGCGCGGGTACGAACGCTCGGCTGCGACGGCCAGCGTGTTGAGGGCCTGGGCCGCGTCCTTGAACGTCTTGCACTCGAGCAGCCGGGCGAGGAGCAGGTCGCGCTCCTCCCACAGGCCGAGCTCGTCGTCGAGATCGACGTCGTCGCTTCCCGGAAGGAGCCGGCGCGTCTTGAGCTCTACGAGGGTCGCCGCGATGAGCAGGAACTCCGTCGCCACCTCGAGGTCGAGGTTCTCGAGCTTTTCCAGCTCGGCGACGTAGGCGTCGACGATCCGCGCCAGGTCGATCTCCCACAGGTCGACCTGCTCCCGGAGGATCAGGTGCAGGAGGAGGTCGAAGGGCCCCTCGAACACGGGCGTCGCGACGTCGTACGCCATCGGAGTCAATGCTACACGCGTGTGATTTGGCCCGGACGAATGCGCTCGGACCCGCCGATCGACGCTCGTAACATCTACCTCCTATGACGCGCGTCCTGTCCGGGATCCAGCCGACCGGGGAGATCCACCTCGGCAACTACATCGGCGCGATTCGGCACTGGGCGAACGACCAGCACGAGAACGAATCGTTCTTCTGCGTCGTCGACCTCCACGCGCTGACGGTCGAGATCGATCCCGAGCACCTCCGGGAGAAGACGCTCGAGGTCGCGACGATCCTGCTCGCCGCGGGCCTCGACCCCGACGTGTGCACCCTCTTCGTCCAGTCGCACGTCCCGGTGCACGCCGAGCTGTCGTGGTTGCTCGAGTGCGTCGCTGCCTTCGGCGAGCTCCGGCGGATGACGCAGTTCAAGGACAAGACCGCCAAGGGCGGCGAGGGTACTGCTCGCGTCGGGCTCTTCACCTACCCGGTGCTGATGTCGGCCGACATCCTCCTGTACGACGCCGACTTCGTCCCCGTCGGCGCCGACCAGCGCCAGCACCTCGAGCTGTGCCGCGACATCGCCACCCGGTTCAACCAGCGCTACGGCGACACGTTCACGATCCCGGAGCCCGCGATCCCGAAGGTCGGAGCCAGGGTGATGGACCTCCAGGAGCCGTCGCAGAAGATGAGCAAGAGCCGCTCGTCGCCCCAGGGGAAGGTGCTCCTGCTCGAGCCGCCGGAGGCGATCACCAAGAAGATCAAGCGTGCCGTCACCGACGCCGAGTCCGAGGTTCGCTACGACCCCGAGAACAAGCCCGGCGTGTCGAACCTGCTCGAGCTCCTCTCCGTCGCAACCGGTGACTCGCCCGAAGTGCTCGCAGGCAAGTACACCCAGTACGGCCCGCTCAAGAACGACACCGCAGCCGCCGTGGTCGAGTTCCTCCGTCCTCTGCACCAGCGATTCCGGGAGCTGGCGGACGATCCGGGCTACGTCCTCGGCGTGCTGGCGAAGGGCGCCGAGAAGGCCGACGCGGTCGCCGCTGCCACGTACCAGCGGGCGCGCGACGCGATGGGCCTCCTCCCCCGCGGTTGAGCCACACCCCCAGGTTGGTTTCGTCCGCATCAGCTTCGCCTGGCGGGGGCGTCCCGCGAAACGCCAGGAGCGAAACCGTCAGTCGTCGTCGGCGGCCTTGAGCCGCCGCCCGATGTCGGCAGGCACCGTCCACGACTTCTCGGGCAGGTGGTGCTCACGCGCCCACGTGACGGTCAGCTCGTCGGCGCCCGCGTCACGCAACAGCCCGGCGCCGATCTCGTCGTGACGTAGATAGCGGCTGGCGGTCCCGCCGGGCCGGGCCCGAACGACCCGTTCACGTCCGACGACAAGCGTCGCCGCAGTCACGGCGGCGCGGCGGAACGTGCCGATGCCGGCGTCGATCTTCCCCACGTCGTGCAGCAGCGCCGCGGCCGTCACCGTGCGGTCGTCGCTGCCGACCGCGCGGGCGACGCCCACCGCGTGGCGGCGGTCGGCGCCAGACATCCGTCGCCACAAGTCGACCTCGCCGGGGCGGAGGATGGAGCTCACCCAGGCCTCGTCGGCCGGCGGCGGACCGCCGGGCCACAGCGATCCGAAGAACCGCTTGGCCAGGTGGATCAGGTGATGAGCTCGAACCACAGGTCGACGGCGGGGCTCATCAACCGGGTGAGGAACCCGCTGCCCATGAAGAACAGGGCCAGGAAGATCAGCGGCGCGTATTGACGAACGCGGAAGTACGACTCGAGGTACCGGTTCGGGATGAACCGCTCGACGACCGCGGACCCGTCGAGAGGCGGGATCGGGATGAGGTTGAACACCGCGAGCACCACGTTCACGACGCCGAAGGCGAGAACGAGCTGGAGCATCGTGCCGGACGGAAGGAAGGTCCGGTACGCCGCAGCGGAGATCAACGCCAGGACGATGTTCGTGCCAGGGCCCACGAGCGAGGTGATCATGCTCTGGTTGCGGGGGCTGCGCATCCGTCTCGGGTTCACCGGCACCGGCTTCGCCATCCCGATCACGGGCGCACCGGCAAGGACGAGCATCCCCGGCACGAGCAGCGTCCAGACTGGGTCGATGTGCGGCACCGGGTTCAGCGTGAGCCGCCCGGCTCGCCGAGCCGTGTCGTCTCCGAAGACGAGCGCGGCCGCGCCGTGCGAGACCTCGTGCAGGATGACGGAGGGCACCAGCGCGGCGAAGAACAGGAGGCTCTGGGTCGAGATGCTGCCGTTCCGCAGCGCGAGCCATCCGATGAACGCCGCGCCGACGACGAGGAGCAGGTTGCGGCGGCGAAGGTCGTCCACGGCTACGAGGATGCCCGACGGGCGGGCGTAGCGAGCGTCAGCGCCGGTTCGATGCGCAGTCGATGCAGAAGCGAGCGGCGGGCATCGCCTCGAGACGCGGGGCCGCGATCGGGTTGTTGCAGCCCTCGCAGATGCCGTAGTTGCCCTCGTCGAACTTCGCGAGCGCGTGCTCGACCTCTTCGAGGGTCTCCTTCAGCGTTGCCGCCAACGCCTCCGCCTCACCGCGCTCGGCAGTGACCTGACTCGAGTCGGCGAAGTTGCCGTCGTACTCGAGACCGGTACCGCCGTCGGCGAAGCCGAGGTCCGCGAGCCGCTGTCGCAGCTCGTCGCGCTCCTGCTCGAGCTGGACGCGAGGATCGGACGTGGTGGCGTCAGACATGGCGCACCAGCGTAACCAATCCGACCACCTGCGGTGGCGTCAGCCGCCCGTCAGCAGCGCCGCGCCGTCTGCGGACGGACGTCCGAGCGCCTCGGCGACAGCGGCGTTCGTCACGTTCCCTGCGACGGTCGTCAGACCGCCGTGGAGCGCATGATCACGAGCGACCGCGCCCGCCACGCCGTGCTCGGCCACCTCGAGCACGTACGGCAGGGTGGCGTTGGTCAGCGCGTAGGTGCTCGTGAACGGGACAGCGCCCGGGATGTTCCCGACGGCGTAGTGGACGACGCCCGAGACTTCGTAGATGGGGTCGGCGTGGGTCGTCTCCCGCGTCGTGGCGATGCACCCGCCCTGGTCGACCGCCACATCGACGATCACCGCACCCTTCTTCATCCCCGCAACCATCTCCTCGGTCACCACCGTCGGCGCGCGGCCGCCCGGGACGAGGATCGCGCCGATCACCAGGTCGGCCTCGGCGACCGCCCGCTCGACGGCGCCTCGGTTCGAGGCGAGGGTCATGATCCGCCCCTGGTGGATCTGGTCGACCCAACGCAGCCGGTCGAGGTTCTTGTCGAGCAGGATCACCTCGGCCTCCATGCCCTGGGCGATCCACGCCGAGTTCCAGCCGACGTTGCCGGCGCCCAGCACGACCACCCGGCCCGGCCGCACGCCCGGAGCACCGCCGAGCAGCACGCCCCGACCACCGTTCTCGCGCTCGAGGTAGTGGGCGCCGATCTGCGTGGCCATCCGTCCGGCGACCTCGCTCATCGGGGCCAGCAAGGGCAGCGACCCGTTCTCGAGTTGCACGGTCTCGTAGGCGAGCGACGTCGTGCGCGCATCGAGAAGGGCGGTCGCGACCTCCGGATACGCCGCGAGGTGGAGGTAGGTGAACAGGACCAAATCGTCCCGCAAGTACCGGAACTCGTCGTGCTGCGGCTCCTTGACCTTGACGACGAGGTCTGCCCCCCACGCGTCGTCGACGGAGACGGCGTGGGCGCCGGCGGCCGCGAACTCGCTGTCGCCGATCGACGATCCGTCGCCGGCACCCCGCTCGATGAGAACCCGATGGCCGGCGGCGACGAGCTCCCGCACCCCGTCGGGCGTCATCGCGACCCGGTTCTCGCCGGTCTTCGTCTCCGCGGGTACACCAACGACCGTCACGGGCCGAACCTACGACTCGCGCAGCAGGTCGCGGGTGAGGGTGAGGCCGATCACCGTCTTGGCATCGGTGATGTCGCCTCGACGGATCAGCTCGGGCACGTCGTCGAGGGCGACCTTCTCGACCGTCATGTGGGCTTCCTCGATCCCCTTGAGATCGTTGTCGCACTCCTCGAGGTCGAACGCGGCGAACACGTGGACGACCTCGTCGCAGAAGCCCGGCGAGTTCGTGAAGGCGCACAGCTTCTCGATCCGTCCGGCGCGCATGCCGACCTCCTCGACCAGCTCGCGGCGGGCGGTCTCCTCCGGCGGCTCGCCGGCGACGTCGCGCAGGCCGGCGGGGATCTCGAGCAGCTCGCGCTCGACCGGCGCACGGAACTGGCGCACGAGGAGGACGGCCGTCGCGTCGTCGACCACCGGCACGACGCCCACGGCGCCGGGGTGGTGGACGACGTCGCGCTCGAAGCGCTCACCGCCCGGTGACTCGAACGCCGCGCGACCGAGGGTGATCCGGTCGCCCTGGTAGATGGTCCGCTCGTCGAGCTTCTTGAAGCCGCCCACCTAGAAGTCGGGCAGCTTCGGGTTGCGTCCCTCCGCCCGATCGAGCGCGGCGCCGATGAACTCGAAGAACAGCGGGTGCGGCCGGTCGGGACGCGACTTGAACTCCGGATGGGCCTGGGTGCCGACCCAGAAGGGATGGCCGGGAAGCTCGATGAACTCGACGAGGCGGCCGTCCGGCGAGGTGCCGGAGCACCGCAGACCCGCCTCCTCCAAGCGATGCCGATAGCGCGGGTTCACCTCGTACCGGTGACGGTGACGCTCGAACACCACCGATTCGCCGTACGCCTTCTCGACCTGCGAACCCGGCGCCAGCTTCGCGACGTACGACCCGAGGCGCATCGTGCCGCCCATGTCGACGACGTTCTTCTGCTCGTCCATGAGGTCGATCACGGGATGCGGCGTCTCGGGGTCGATCTCCCGCGAGTTCGCTCGTTCGCAGCCGGCGAGGTTCCGTGCGACCTCGGTCACCATCATCTGCAGACCGAGGCACAGCCCGAGGCACGGGAGGTTGTTCTGCCGCGCGTACGACGCCGCGGCGATCTTGCCCTCGATGCCACGCGACCCGAAGCCGCCCGGCAGCACGATCCCGTCGAGGTGGCCGAGCTGGGCCGGCGCGAGCAGGTCGGTGACCTCCTCGGAGTCGATCCACTCGATCTCGACCTTGGCATCGTTGTGGAAGCCCGCGTGCTTCAGCGCTTCGACGACCGAGAGGTACGCGTCGTTGAGCACCACGTACTTGCCGACGATACCGACGCGCACCGGGTTCGTCGCGCCCTCGATCTTGTCGACCAGCGCCTCCCAGACCGACAGATCGGGCTCACCGGGAAGGTCGAGCACGCGGCAGACGTAGTCGTCGAGGCCCTCCTTCCGGAGCACCAGGGGGATCTCGTAGATGTTGCGTGCGTCCGCCGCGTTGATCACGGCTTCGACCGGCACGTCGCACAAGTTCGAGATCTTGCGCTTGTGCCCCTCGGAGATCGGCGTCGTCGACCGGCACACGATCACGTCGGGCTGGATGCCCATGGCACGCAGGTCGGCGACGGAGTGCTGCGTGGGCTTCGTCTTGTGCTCGCCGGTCGGCCCGATCAGAGGGACGAGGGTGAGGTGCATGTAGCAGACGTTCTCGCGCCCGACGTCGTTGCGGAACTGCCGGATCGCCTCCAGGAACGGGAGGATCTCGATGTCGCCGACGGTGCCGCCGACCTCGGTGATGACGACGTCGACGTCGTCGTTCACGAGACGGAGGATCCGGTCCTTGATCTCGTTGGTGATGTGGGGCACGACCTGCACGGTCTTGCCGAGGAACTCGCCTCGACGCTCCTTGGCCAGCACCGTCGAGTAGATGGCGCCGGTGGTGGCGTTCGAGTCGCGCAGCAGGTTCTCGTCGATGAACCGCTCGTAGTGCCCGAGATCGAGGTCGGTCTCGCCGCCGTCTTCGGTGACGAACACCTCGCCGTGCTCGAACGGGTTCATCGTGCCGGGATCGACGTTGATGTACGGGTCGAGCTTCTGCATCGTGACCCGAAGCCCCCGGGCCTTGAGCAGTCGACCGAGGGAGGAGGCGGTGAGACCCTTGCCGAGGGAGCTCGCCACGCCGCCCGTCACGAAAACGTGCTTCGTCACGGACTCCCAGCATACGCCCGCGCCGGCCGCGCGACGCGGACGCCTATTCGCGACGTCCGGCCCGGTCGAGCAACCGGAGTGGCGGAACCCGTTCGATCACCCGGCTGAACGACACGAACTCCGAACCTCCGTTGAGGATCGCCAGGACGCCGAGGGTCGCGAGACGCACGACGGGCGACCCGATCAGGACGACGCCGAGGCCCAGCACGCCGCCGAGGAGGTTCGCCCCGGTGTCGCCGAGCATCAGCCGCTCGCGCAGGTCGTCGAACAGCAGCCCCGCCGCAGCGCCGATGACGACGGCCGGGCCGCTCAGGCGAGGATCGGCTGCGGTGGCGGCCACCAGCACCGCGAACGCGAGCCCGCTCACCTTGATCGCCCGGCCCGGCGCGAGGTCGAAGAGGTTGCCGAGGTTGGCGGCGAGCGCTACGAGCGCGGCATCGGTGAGCAACTCGAGCAGGTTGTTCCGCGGGCGAGCGATGCCGACCGCTATCACCGCGATGGCTCCGCCGCCGATCATCTTCACCCCGCCGGTCGTGAGGCGCCCTTCGGACAGCGACTTCACGTGGCCTCGGAAACCGCGACGCTCGCCCGATCCGCCGAGGTCGTCGAGGAGGCCGAGGAGGGCGAGGCCGAGCACGAGCACGAGGACCGCGGTGCGGCCCGGCCCGGGGCCGCTGGCGCCGTCGGTCGCGGCCGACATCACGACGCGCCCGCCGTCGACCAGCAGCGCAGCGATCGCCAGCACCAGCCCCGCCGCCGTGGGAACCGCGCGACCACGGAAGTTCTCGCGCTGGAAGATCTCGTGCGCGAAGACCGGGCGCATCATCACCCAGACGAGGCGCGCGGCGAGGAACCCGACGACCAGAGCGACCAGGAGCGTCACGGCGTCACCTGCGGTTCGATGACGCGGGGCTCTCCCCGTTCACGGACGATGGCGAGCATCGTGAGGAACGGACCGAGGTACACGAACACCAGGGCGGTCACCACCACGCCGCTGTCGTTCACCGCGTAGCCGAGAAGGCCCGCTGCGAGCGTGCCGACGACCCCGGCGCGCAGCGCCGAGCGAGGGGGCAGAAGGTCTCGCCATCCGCGGGTCCAGCCGAGCACGAAGAGCATGTAGGCACTGATGATGACGACCGTCCAGCTCCAAGGCGAGCGATACGTGCGGAAGTTCACCGCGAGCTTCCGGCGGACGGTCGTCGTGAACACCCCGAAGCCGTTCCGCTGGATGTCGGCTACGAGCCGCCCCAGGTGGGTGCGGCTCGCGGCGGGGCGCAGCAAGTCGATGCCGGTGGCGACTGCGAGCGCGACCACGGTGATCGCACCCGCGGCCGCTATCGCTCGCCACGACAGCCGGCGCCCGCTGAGCACGAGCAGCGTCAGGCCGAACACCGGAACCAGCGTGAGGATGCCGCCGACATCGGAACCCAGAGCGGGAGCGCCGTCGATGACGACGACGAAAGCGAACAAGCACGCGACGGCCAGGATCGCCTCGTTCCGCCGCGGGGCGTACTGCACGTGGATCGCGCCGAGCAGCACCGTCGTCGCCGCAAGCGTCGCGAACGCGGTGTTGCCGAGTCCGGTGAAGCGGGCCGCGGTGTGGAGCGAGTACCCGAGCAGGCTCGAGGTCTGCAGGTTGGCGCCCGTCATCACGTCGAGCGCGATCACGGCGACGGTGGCGCCGAGGATCCAGCTCAGCGGGCTGAGCGGATGCCGGCGGGCGCGGAGCGCGAGCAGGGCGATGCCGATGTCGATGGCGAGCAGCACGAGGATCGCCGCACCACCGAGCTCCGCCACGTCGGGCACCGCACGGAAGACGAAGGTGGCCAGCGGGTAGGCGCTGATCGCGAGGACGATCAGCTTCAGCGCGCCGCTCACCCGGCCGGCGCCGCCGAGGCGGCCGAACGCAACGATGGCCAGGAGGTAGATGATCGCCTGGAGGATGATGTAGGTGAGCGTGATCGGCAGGTAGATGCCTTCACGGAACGCCGCGTCGCGATCGGTCTCCCGCAAGCGGTCGAGGTCGACCGCGCCGGGGCGTGCCCTGAGCGGATGGCCGATCATCCCGTCCGGCACCGGCGCATCGATCGCGTGGAGGATCGACGGCGCCACGTCGGTGAGGGTGACGACGCCGACGCGCCGCGTCGACGGCGAGTGGAGGTAGCCCGGCGTGATGCCTGGGCCGACGGCTATCGCCGGCGTGAGGTGCCATTCACGCGTCGGCGGGCGAGGCGACACGACGAGCAGCAACGTGCGCGGTGGAAGGTCGGCGGCGATGTCCCCCAGTAGGGCGTCGGTCGACGTGAGGGCGGCGTCGAGGGCGGCGCGACCGATCCGAGGGTCGGCGACGGTGGTGAACTCGGCCGCGCGTTCGATGTCGCCCGGATCGACCACGACGACATCCGCTCGAGCGATCGCGTCGCGCACGGCGGCGCGGACGCGGTCGGGGTCGGCCCGCCGGCCGAACGGCGCCGTGGTGTCGTCGACGAGGAGCTCGCCGCCCACGATCCCGACGTCGACGTTGCCCTCGCGGTCCATGACCGCTGCGGCCGCCGGGCGGAGGATCGACGAGCGACCGCTCGGGATGTATCCGGTGTCCGCGTTGCCGACGACAGCGGTCCGCTTTCCTGCGTCGTTCAACGCGGTTCCGAGCGCCCCGGGCCCGCTCGTGAGGTGGCGGCCGGCGTTCGCGATTCGGGTCGCCGGTCCGCCGACCACGACGACCTCACCGTCTGGTTCCTGCCCGGTACGACGAGCCAGGGCCTGCGCGGCCGTCCCGTTCTCCAGCGGTGTGTCGCGGTCGAAGGCGAAGCCGCCCTGATCGTCGGCCGCGACGCGGGTCCCCGCGCCGATGGTCGCGTAGCCCTCGGTGATGCTCGGACGTCCGGACGCGGTGCGTACGCTCATCGCGGCGATCGCGCCTCGTTCGACCAGACCGTCGAGAACGGGGAGTCGCCCGGTCGACACGTCCTCCCAGCCGAGGCGTGGGAAGCCGAACACGACCACCTTCTCGACCGGCGCACCGTCGCCGAGCGCGACGCTCGAGGGTTCGATGCGGCTGCCCGACCACAGGGCGCCGAACGTCGACAGCAGGAACGCGCCGAGGATCAGTGCGACGCGGACGGGACGCGACGTGAGGCGCGGCCACAACGCCCTCAGGATGTCGACGCCCTGACCTGCGCGATGCCGGAACCCCGACAGCCGGCGCCCGGTGTGACGGTGGTCCATGGCGACGTCCACCTCGACGACGCGTGCGCCGGCGCGGATGGCGTCGATCGTGAGCGCCGTTTCCATGCCGAAGCGGTCGGCCAGGTCGAGCGACCGCGCGAGCTCGCCGCGGATCCCCCGCTGGCCCGAGAGCGGTGCCCGCGGCTCGAAGCCGGTCGCGCGCGTGATGCCCGCGGCGGCGAGCCGCTTGACGGATCCGAACCCGCCCTTCTTCCCTGCCGACGGCAGCACGGCGATCGTCATGTCGGCATCGCCCGCGATGACGGGGCCGACCAGTGCGTCTGCGAGGCCGGCGGTGTCGCCGAGGTCGGCGTCGATGAAGAGGTAGATCGACGCGTCGGGCGCGGCGCGTACACCCGCTTCGACCGCAGCGCCCTTGCCCTCGTTGAGGGGGAGGCGGAGCACGGTGGCTCCGGCGCGGGACGCCCGCGACGCGGTGTCGTCGGCGGAACCGTCGTCGACCACGACCACCCGGTCGATCGCGTCGAGCGAGACGAGCGCAGCGACCGTGGCCGCGATCCGGTCCGCCCGATCCTTGGCGGGGACGATCGCTACGACCGTCACGCGCCCGGCTCCGGCAGCAGTCGCTGCGCCCCCTCCCCCGTCCCGAAGTGCCCCGTGCGCTCCTCCTGCAGTGCCGCCACCGCTAGGACCGCCGCCATGCGGCCCCGGAACTCGCCGATGTTGTCGACGGTCGACACGACCCCGGCGAGGTCGTTCCGCTGCCGGAGCGCGAGGGCGGCTCCTACTGGTGGCGGCGTGTCGTCGTCCGACCCCTCGGCATCGACGACGACGCTGGGCTCCGTCGCCAGCACCTTCATGTCGGCACCGATGAGCGCAGCAGCGAACGGTACGACGAGGTCCGTCGACGGCGTCGTCGCGGCGGCGCTGCCGACGATCGCGATCGTCGACTCGGCGAAGCGCACCTGCTCGATCGCAAGCGGCTCACCCGGCGGAGGGTCGTACTCGACGAAGCCGGCGGCCCTCAGCGCGAGGAGCGCGTCGAGAGTTCCTCCCGACCAGCCCGACACCAGCTGCCCGAGCGCGAGCGAGCGCAGGTCGTTCGGCCGCGTCGTTGCCGAGGCGCCGGTCACCTCGGCCAGGCGCTGCACGTCGTCGGAGTTGCTCAGCGACCATCGCCCCGTCAGCCACACGGATCCCTGCACCGCTGCGCCGGCTGCCTGCATCGACGTCCGCAGCCGTTCGACCAGCTCGCGTTCGGTTCCGTCGACGCCCACGAGGAGGACGGGGATCTCCTGGAGCCGCCCCTGGATCAACCCGTCGCCGGCCTGCTCACCGAAGCGCCGCCACACGTCGATGTCGCCCCGCAGGCGATCGTTCTCGGCATTCGTCTGCTGGCGGTTGTTCTCGACCGTGCGCAGCCGGTCTTCGAGGAAGTCGACGGTCTGGCGGTCGACGACGCCGGCGCCGATCGCGATCCCCGCCGCGAGAGCGAGGAACACGGCGGTCAGCGAGACGAGGTGGAAGCGGAAGTTCACCATGGGCGGGAGGAGGCGGCGGGGAGCGACGTCACCGGAACGTGGAGTCCCACGCGTCGCGCACGTACAGCCAGACACCCTCCACGAAGACACGGGGCACGACGAGGAGGACGATCGCGGCGAACGCCAGCATGGCCGCGATCAGGAACAGCGTCAGATCACGCTTCCGGAGCCGCCCCTGGTAGAGGCGGTTCACGCCCTTGGCGTCGACGAGGAGGGGCCCGAGCTTCAACCGCGTGAGGAACGTCGATGCCATGCCCGCCCGACCCTTGTCGAGGAACTCGACCATCGACGCGTGCGTCCCGACCGCGACGATCAGGCTGGCGCCCTTCTCGTACGCGAGGAGCATCGCGACGTCCTCACTCGTGCCCGCCGCGTGGAGGATCGAGTGGCGGACCCCGAGCTCCTCGAGACGCTGAGCACCGGGCGCGCGCCCGTCGGGATAACCGTGCACGACGAGGTCGGCACCGCAGCGCAGTGCCGCGGTCGACACCGAGTCGAAGTCGCCGATGATGATGTCGGGCTTCAGCCCCACTTCGAGCAGCGCATCGGCGCCACCGTCGACGCCGACCAGCACGGGCCGCATCTCGCGGACGTAACCACCTCGGAGCGCGTTGAGGTCTTCCTTGTAGTCGTGCCCCCGCACGACGATCAGCACGTCGCGTCCGGTGATGTCGACCGACAGCTCCGGCAGCTCGAGCGAGTCGAAGATCAGGTTGCGCTCGCGGCGCATGAACTCGAGCGTGTTCTCGGCGAACCGTTCGAGCTCGTCGCCCATCGTCAGCTTCGCCGACTCGTATGCGTGCTCCAGCGACTGCAGCGTCTGACGGTCCCCGCTCGCGACAAGAGCCGGACCGACCCAGACCTCCTCGCCGTCGACCCGCACCGGCTGACCCTCCGACAGCTGATCGAGGATCTCCGACCCGACGTCGTCGACGAGTGGGATGCCGGCGGCCGCGACCAGCAGCGGGCCGACGTTCGGGTATCGACCGGAGATCGACTTGGCGGCGTTGATCACCGCCGCGACCCGCGCCTCGATCAGCCCTTCCGCCGCGACGCGGTCGAGATCCTCGTGGTCGATGACGGCGATGTCGCCCGGCTGGAGTCGCTTGATGAGGTCCTTCGTCCGCCGGTCGACGCGTGCGAGCCCGGATACCGGCGTTGGAACGTCGATGCTCTTCGCCATCAGCGGCCACGCTCCCGAGCAGCGGTGGCGAGCAGTTCCTCGGCGTGGTCGCGCGCCGTCGAACTCGCCGGCTGGCCGGAGAGCATGCGCGACAGCTCGACCACGCGCGCCGCGTCGTCGAGGAGCGACGCCGACGCGACGGTGCGCCCGCCCTTCTCCGCCTTCGTCACCGACACGTGGGCATCGGCGTACGCCGCGACCTGCGGAAGGTGCGTCACCACCAGCACCTGATGCGTCGCCGCGAGCGCACCGAGCGATTTGCCTACCGCCACCGCGGCCGCCCCACCGATGCCGGCATCGACCTCGTCGAACACGAGCGTCGGCGGCCCCGCGGTCAGCACGAGGCGGGCCGCGAGCATCGTGCGCGCGAGCTCGCCGCCGGAGGCGATCTTCGTGAGCGGCAGCGGCGGCTCGCCGGGATTCGCGGCGAACAGGAACGTGACGTCGTCGGCAGGCCCGTTGCCCCGCACCTCGATCTCGATCCGCGCGGCAGGCAGGGCCAGCTGTCGGAGCCGCTGCTCGATCTCCCTGGCCAAGTCGGGAGCGGCCTTGCGACGCTGCTCGGCGACGGCGGCCGCTGCCTTCGCCTCGGCTCGCACCGCGCCGACTCGGTCGGCCTCCAGCTGGGCGACGCGCGTCTCGTGAGACTCGAGCTCGTCGAGCCGGGCGCGGGTCTCCTTCTCGAAGGCCGCGACCTCGGTGAGGGTGTCGCCGTACTTGCGGCACAGCTCGCGGAGCTGCGCCCGCCGAGCCTGGACGAGAGCGAGGCGCTCGGGATCGTCCTCGATGGTCTCGCTCGCGTCCCGCAGCTCGTGCGCGGCGTCTGCCACCTCGGCTTGCAGTCCCCGCAGCCGATCGGTGATCTCCTTCAGCGCGGCCAGTCCGCCGACCGCCGCGACCGCGTCGCCGAGCCGGTCGACCACGCCCGCTTCTCCGAGCAGGAGGTCGTGCGCAGCCGCAGCCGCCTCACGCGACTCGCGGGCGCTCGACAGCCGCTCGTCCTCCGCCGCGAGACGGTCGACCTCGTCGACGTCGACCACGGCTGCCGCTTCGATCTCCTCGAGCTGGAAGCGCAGCAGGTCGACCTCCCGCGCCCGGGCTCTGGCGTCGCCGCCGAGCGCAGCCAGCGACTGGTCGATCTCCCTGAGTCGGTGACGGGCGTCGGCGAGTTCCTTCAGGTCGACGCCGCCGAAGGCGTCGAGGGCAGCCCGCTGCACCGACGGTGCGAGGAGCGACTGGTGCGCGTGCTGACCGTGGAGGTCGACGAGCGCGCCGCCTCGCTCCGCCAACGCCGCGACCGGCGCCATCTTCCCGTCGATGTACGCGCGGGCGCGCGCCGTACCCGAAGGGATGGCCCGCGCGAGGACGACCTCGTCGTCGCCGTCGACGAAGCGCCCCTCGACCCACGCCTCGTCGGCTCCCGGACGCACCAGCACCCGATCGGCCCGGCCGCCCATCAGCAGTTCGATCGCCTCGACGACGAGTGTCTTGCCGGCCCCGGTCTCGCCGGTCAGCGCGGTCATCCCAGCGCCGAGCACGAGACGCAGGTCAGCGATCACCCCCAGATCGCGCACGCGGAGCTCGGTCAGCATCAGCGGTCGGTGAGCCCGAACTTGGCCTTCAGGATCTGGTGGAAGTTGCGGTCGCGGAACCGGACGAGGCGCGCCGGTCTCGGGTTGCCGCGGCAGGTGACGACGTCACCCGACTCGAGCTCGCCCGCCGGCTGGCCATCGATCAGGAGCGCGGCGGCGCGCCCGCTCAGGATCTCGACCCGCACCTCCTCGTCCTCTGCGAGCACGAGCCCGAAGTCGAACAGCTGGTGAGGTGCGACCGGCTTCACCACGATCGCCCGCAGCGACGGCGACACGATCGGTCCGCGCACCGACAGGTTGTACGCGGTCGACCCCGTGGGCGTGCTCATGATGATCCCGTCGGCCGCGTACGTGGTGAAGTCGACGCCACCGATCGACAGCGCCATGCGGACCGTGTGACCGGGAAGCGACTTCTCGAGCCACGCCTCGTTGAGCGCCACGCGCGTCGGCACCTTCTCGCCGCCGATCGTCGCGTCGACGGCGAGCGTCATCCGCTCCTCGACCGTGAACGATCCGGCGAAGAACCGCTCGAGCGCGCTCTCCATCTCGGCCGGATCGCACTCGTTCAGGTAGCCGAGATGGCCGACGTTGATGCCGAGCACCGGCACCGTGGTCGCGCTGACGAGGTCGACGGTGCGCAGCATCGTGCCGTCGCCGCCCAGGCTGATGGCGAGGTCGAGCTGGTCGCAGAGCTGGTCGTCCGGACATGCGAGCTGCTCGAGCCCGACAGTCGCTGCGTCGTCGGCCGGAAGGCGCACGCCGTGGCCGCGAGCGCGCAGCCACTCGACGGCCTGGTTCGCGAGCTGCGCCGCTTCCGGACGTCCGCGATGGACGACGATGCCGACGTTCGCCACGGCTACGACCCCTCCACGAGGGCTCTCGCCTCGGCGACCGCGGCACTGATGAGGGTGTCGGCAGACGCGCCGATGGTCGCGCCGAGGGCGTGGGCGCGTAGATGGGCGAGGAACTCGACGTTCCCGTCGGCCCCCGTGATCGGGGACACCATGAGGTCCATCATCGTCGCTCCCTCGGCGTACATGGCGGACCGCACCTCGTCGAGCACCCGGGCCCACACCTCGGGGTCACGGATGACGCCGCGCCCGCGATCGGCCTCTGCTCTTCCGGCCTCGAACTGGGGCTTGATCAGCACGACGACGTCGGCGCCGGCCACGGCATTGCCACCGACCAACGCCGGCGCGACGACCCGCAAGGAGATGAACGACAGATCCGCCACCACGAGGTCGACGGGCGCCTCGAGGGCGAAGTCGCGGATGTTCCGGCGCTCGAGCGACGTCACCCGCGGGTCGGCCCGCAGCTTTTCGTGGAGCTGGCCGTACCCGACGTCGACCGCCCACACGTGTGCCGCGCCGTGCTGCAGGAGGCAGTCGGTGAAGCCTCCCGTCGACGCGCCGGCGTCGAGCGCGTGTCGGCCGGTCGGGTCGATGCCGAAGCGGTCGAGCGCGGCAGCGAGCTTCTCACCGCCCCGGCTGACGAAGCGACGGGCAGGAGCGGTCAATGCCAGCTGCTCGGCCGGGCTCACCATCCGAGACGCCTTGAGCGCGGGCGCACCATCGACGACGACTCGACCGGCGATGATCGCCTCCTGCGCCTCCTCCCGGCTTGCGACGAGCCGGCGGCGGACGAGCTCCGCGTCGAGGCGGCGGCGGCCGGTCAGCCCTTCTTCGCTCCGCCGGCCTTCTTCGCTGCGCCGGCCTTCTTCGCGCCGGTGGCCTTCTTCGCCGCGCCAGCCTTCTTCGTGGACGAAGCGGCCTTCTTCGCGGCCTTCTTGATGGCCGCGACGGGCGGAGCCGGGTAGGAGTCGTCCGCCGCGTTCGGCGTCTCGCTCGGGTTGGTTCCGACGGAGCTCGGGTTGGCTGCGGGCGTTGCGCCGCCGTCACCACCGGCACGGTTCGCGAGATCTTCCAGGCCCAGGTTGCGGAGCTGCTCGGTGACCTCGCGCCGGATCAGCGAGACGAGGTCCTCGGTGTTCTTCTGCGCCGACTGCAGGATCTCTTCGACCCGCTTCTGCGCCTCCTTGCGGCGGACCTCGCCGTTCTCCACGAGGTCTTGCACGATCGCCTCTGCGCGCTCACGCGTCATCTGCGTGAAGGCCATGCCCGCTTCGAGGTAGCGCTTGAGGATGTCGCCCTGAGCCATGCGCTGCACGCTACCCACTGCGGCGGGCCCGGAACAAAGGTAAGAAGCGGCACCCGGGTAGGGTCCGCGGGCCGTGATCCCCCTCAAGGATTACAACCCGACCCGGACGACGCCGATCGTGACGCTCGTGCTCATAGCTGCGTGCATCGGCGTCTACTTCTTCGTCCAGCCGACGATCCAGACCGACCCGGTGCAGCGCGTCTCGTCGAGCGCCTGCACCAACTTCCGGTTCAACCTCGACAACGCGGCGATCCCCTACGAGATCACCGAACGGCGCCCGCTCAACGAACAGGAGGCCGAGACGCTGCTGCGAGCGGCCGGCTGCGGCGCCAGCGAGAGCGAGCTCGACAGCAACCCGAACAAGAGCGTGCTCCTGTCGATCATCTACTCGATGTTCCTGCACGGCGGGTTCCTCCACCTCGCCGGCAACATGCTCTACCTGTGGGTGTTCGGCAACAACATCGAAGACACCCAAGGCCGGTTCACCTACATCGTCTTCTACCTCCTGTCGGGCATCGCGGCGACCGCCGCCCATGTGGTCCTGAACCTCGACAGCCCGATCCCGATCGTCGGCGCGTCCGGCGCGATCGCGGGGGTGATGGGCGCCTACCTCGTGCTGTTCCCGCGGGTGCCGATCCGCAGCCTGATCATGTTCTTCCTGATCCTGTTCCGCGACATCGAGGCGCGATGGCTGCTCGGGTTCTGGTTCGTGTCGCAGTTCTTCATCAACCCCAACTCGGGCGTGGCGTGGGCCGCGCACGTCGGCGGCTTCGTGTTCGGTGTGGTCGCGGGGTTGTTCTGGCGCGGCAAGCGGCCGCCGCAGCCACAGCCGTACTACGCCTACGACCTGCCGTACCGCTGATCGACGAGGTCGGCGAGGTCGCGCGCCACGTACGCGGTCGGGGGCTCCGTCGGCACCGAGCCGGCGGATGTGACACCAGAGAGCACCAGAGCGAACGGGACGCCGATCCGGTGTGCGAGGAGGCCGTCCGTCGTCGGCCGGTCGCCGACCATGATCTCGGGATCGGGCACCCGGTCTTGCAGGAGCTCGACCACCGGCCCGAACGGCTTCCCTGCGACGACCGGCTCGACGCCAGTTGCGTACGACACAGCGGCGAGGATCGAACCCCCGCCGGGAAGTGGACCAGCGGGGGTCGGGTACGTGGCGTCGTCGTTCGTCCCGATGAGGCGGGCGCCGGCGATGACCGCGTCGAAGGCCGCGGTCAGGCGGTCGAAGTCGAAGTCGCGGTGCCAGCCGACGACGACCGCGTCGGCGCGACCGCGGCGGACGGTGCGGGCTCCGCGCGCCTGCAGCGCCTGTTCCACGCCCGGACCCGCGCACACGAGCGCGGTCTCGCCCGGCTCCACGAGCGACGCGGCAGCCTGGGCCGACGTGATCAGATCACCGGCAGCTGTGGGGATCCCGACCCGGTCGAGCTTCGCCAGGTAGTCGTCGATCGTCGCGCTCGAGTTGTTGGTCAGGAACACGACCCGCTCGCCCCGACCCCTCAGATGCGCGATGGCTTCAGCGGATCCGGGGATCGCGTCCTCGGCCAGCCACACCACGCCGTCGAGGTCGAGGAGCCACGTCATCGGCGTGGGTTCCTAGCACGGCAAGTCCATCTGCCAGCATGGGTTGGTGCCCGGCTTCTCCCCTTTTCGCGGCGTCCTCTACAACGCGGAGGGCGGTTACGTCGATGACGTCATCGCCCCGCCGTACGACGTCATCTCGCCCGACGACCGGGCCGCGCTGGTGGCGCGCAACGACTACAACGCCGTGCGCCTCGAGCTTCCCGACAGCTACGAGTCGGCGAAGTCGTTGTGGAACCAGTGGCTCGACGAACGGGTCCTGGTCGCCGATGACGAGCCTGCGTTCTACGCCTACCGGATGGGGTTCCACGACGAGGCGGGGCGACCGCGCCAGACGACCGGGATCCTCGGCGCGCTCACGCTGACGAAGCCGGACGAGGGCGAGATCCTCCCCCACGAGCACACGACGTCGAAGGACAAGGCCGACCGCCTCGACCTGCTCCGCACGACCCGCGTCAACCTGTCGCCGATCTGGGCCCTTTCACCGGCACCAGGCCTCTCGGGTTTGGCCGAGCCTCGCGAAGGGCATCCGCCCGACGCGCGGGCCACCGACTCCGGCGGCGTGCACCACCGCCTGTGGCGCATCACCTCGCCCGCCGTGATCGCCCAGATCACCGAGGCCTTGGCATCGCAGCCGGTGCTCATCGCCGACGGCCACCACCGCTTCGAGGTCGGCAACGCGTACCGGGAGGAACGAGGGCCTGACGACGCCGGCGCGCAGCGCATCCTGGCGCTGGTCGTGGAGCTGTCGGAGGAGCAGCTGTCGGTCCGTGCGATCCACCGGCTCATCTCTGGCCTCCCCGACGGGTTCGACCTCGCCGCCGCGCTCGAACCGCACTTCGACGTGTTCCCGACCGAGGCGATCGACGAGTCGATACTTCGGCGAATGGACGACGCGGGAGCTCTCGCGCTCCAAACCACCAACGGCACCTGGCTGCTTCGCCCGCGCGATGCCACGGTCGCGGCCGCCACGCACGACCTCGACTCGAGCCGGCTCGACGTGGCCCTAGCGGAGCTGCCGACGCACGACCTCCGCTTCCAGCACGGGTGGGATCTCGTCGCGGCAGCGGTCGAGAAGGGCGATGCGCAGGCTGCGGTGCTGCTTCGTCCGGCCACCGTCGCTCAGATCGCCGACATCAGTCGCGGCGGTGTGCGGATGCCGCCGAAGACGACGTTCTTCTATCCGAAGCCGGCCACCGGTCTGGTCTTCCGGGCGCTCGACCTCGACGCCGGCTGAGGCGATTTCGTCCAACAAAACGGGGGTCAGTAGCCTCTTCAGCCGTGCGTACGCTTGCGAAGTCGAGCCTGTACCTCTCCGTCGGTCTCGTCGCCGTCGGCTTTCTCCTCATCTTCCTCGCCTGGAACGGCGCAGCGGAGAAGGACTTCATCCAGGGCCAGTTCCCCTACCTGCTCTCGGGCGGGTTGACCGGCATGGGGCTGATCCTCTGCGGTCTGGCTCTCGCTGCGACCCAGGCGCACCGGCGCGACATGCTCTCGCTCCAGGATCGCATCGACGAGCTGATCGCCGCGGTGCAGTCGTCGACGCCGTCGACGCCCGCGCAGCTGACCGCGGTGCCGAGCGACGCTGAGGTGTTCGTCACCAACGGGCGCACGTACCACCGCCCGTCGTGTCGCACCGTGCAGGGCCGGGCCGGCCTCGACCTGGTCACGGCGGACGACGTCGAACATCGCGAGCTCTCCGCCTGCCGGATCTGCCGGCCGGCCGCGTAACGCGTCGCCGTCAGCCGAGCAGCATCTCGCGCAGCCGCGTCGAGTCGCGCAGGCCCTCGCCGCGCACCTCCGCCTGGACCAGCCCCTTCTGGAGCACCAGCGCGAGGTCGGACACCTCGAGCGCGCCGACGTTCTGCTCGACGAGGATGACGGTGATCCCGTCGTCGTTGAGCTCCTTCACGATCCGGAAGATCTCCTTGACGATCACCGGCGCCAGGCCGAGCGACGCCTCGTCGATGATGAGGAGCTTCGGGTTCGCCATGAGCCCGCGGCCGATGGCGAGCATCTGCTGCTCGCCACCCGACAACGTTCCCGCTTCCTGGTTGCGCCGCTCGCGGAGGCGGGGCAGGTAGTCGAACACTCGCTCGCGCTGCTGCTCGAACCAACCCGAGCGTGAACGCTGCGTCCACGACCC
This sequence comes from Acidimicrobiales bacterium, assembly GCA_035540495.1. Lineage (GTDB taxonomy): Bacteria > Actinomycetota > Acidimicrobiia > Acidimicrobiales > CADCTF01 > DASVEG01. Next base: position 5,009 of record DATLGL010000032.1, on the reverse strand, counting down.
GACGAGCAGGTTCCGCTCGACCGACAGCGTCGGGAACACGCGACGGCCCTCCGGGACGAGCACGACGCCTGACGACACCGCCTCCCGCGCCGACCACTTGGTGACGTTCCGTCCATCGAACTCGACGGTGCCGCTCCATGGCGTACGTGCGCCACACAGGTTCTGCACGGTCGTGCTCTTCCCGGCGCCGTTCAGGCCGAGGATGACGGCCGTCTCGCCCTGGCGCACGTCGAACGACACGCCGTGGAGCACCGGCAGGTTGCCGTAGCCCGCCTTGAGGTCGCGCACGCTGAGCAGCACCGGACGGCGTTCGTCCACCGTCGACGTGGCGTCGACCACCGGCGCAGGCGCGTCGGCGGCGCGGCCGGAGCGCCGGCGGCGTCTTGTCCCTGTGGCCTCAGGCAAGGCTCGTCGCTCCTTCACCCATGTACGCCTCGGCCACGGCCTCGTTGCGGCGGATGTCGTCGGGCAGTCCTTCGGCGAGCAACGCGCCGAAGTTCAGGACGTAGATGTAGTCGGCCGTCTTCAACACGAGCGGCACGTGGTGCTCGATCATCACGATGCTGATGCCGAGCTCGCGGCGCATGTCTTCGAGCCGGGCACAGAACTCCTCGCCCTCTTCCGGGCCGGTGCCGGCCAGCGGCTCGTCGAGCATGAGGATGTCGGGGTCCGTCGCCAGCACGGCCGCGACCTCGCACATCTTGAGCGTCCCGTACGGCAGGCCGCCCACCGGCGAGTCCTTGAGGTGGCCGAGGTTCATGAAGTCGAGGACCCGCATCGCCCGTCGCCGCAGCTCGCGCTCCTCACGCAGCGTCCACGGCAGACCGACGAGACCCGCGAGGATCCCGTAGCGGACCGACTTGTGCTGGGCCACGACGAGGTTCTCGAGGACGCTGAAGCTGCGGACGAGGCCGACCTGTTGGAAGGTGCGCCCGAGCCCGCGAGCCGCCCGCTCGTCGGGGCGCAGCGACGTGACGTCCTCACCGTGGAGCCGGATCCGACCTTCGTTCGGCGTGTAGAAGCCCGACACGCAGTTGAACAAGGTCGTCTTGCCCGCCCCGTTCGGGCCGAGGATGCCGACGATCTCGCTCTCGTCGACGCGGAAGTCGACGTTGCTCAGCGCCTGGACGCCGCCGAAGCGGATGCCGACGCCCTCCACCTCAAGGACGCGCACCGACGGAACCTCCTGTGATGCCGGCGACCTTGTCGTCGTCGCCGCCGTGCGACTTCCACGGGCCGAACGAGAGCCACCGCAGCAGGTGGGCCTGCTGCTGCGCGATGCCGCCCGGATAGAAGATCAGCGTCAGCACGAGCAGCAGCGCGGCGATCGCCGGTTCGAAGCGGGCGTTGATCCACGTGAACGGGATGACGTGGAAGTTCTCGTGGGCACGCTCGAGCAGCGTCGGCAGCACGGCGAACAGGGCACCTCCCTGCGCGACGCCCCACCGGTTCCCGGCGCCGCCGACGACGGTCATCGACAGGAACGTCAGCGACACACCGAACGTGAAGTCCTGAGCCGAGACGATCTGCTCCGTCGAGGCGAACAGCGCCCCGGCGATGCCGGCGAGGATCCCCGAGATGACGAAGGCCAGGAGCTTGAACCGCGCCACGTCGACACCCCACGAGGCCGCGACCCGCTCGTCGTCGCGCAGCGCCCGGATCGCACGGCCGAGGCGGGTCGCGGTCAGGCGCCAGTCGAACGCCAGCACCAGCGCGAGCATGAAGAAGCAGAAGTAGGCGTAGCGCGTGTCGTCGATGAGGAACGCAGGCCGATCCGCAGGCATGCCCGCCCCGCCACCCGTCAGCGAACGGATGTTGAACAGGGTCTCCTGCGCGAAGAGCGCGAACGCGATCGTCACCAGCGCGAGGTAGAGGCCGGCGAGTCGGAGGGCGACGAATCCGAGACCCAGGGCGATCACTGCGCCCGTGAAGGCCGACATGGCGATGCCCGCGCCGAACGGCAGCCCGAGCTCGGTCATCGTGTAGCCGCTCGCGAACGCACCGACGCCGACGAACGCGGTGTGGCCGAGCGACACCTGGCCCGTGTAGCCCACGAGCACGTTCATCGACAGGGCGATGATGGCGTAGATCGCTGCGCGCGAGACGACGTTCGTGTACACGTCGGGCACGATCACCGGGATCGCGAGCACGAGGAGGAGGAGCCCGACCAGCACCGCGACGCGGGCTGCCATCCCCTGTGGGCTCACCACGAATCGCCCGTCGTCAGCGTTGCGGTTGCCGCGTCGACCCTCTGCGACGACGTCGTCGCCGCTCGGGCGGCGCGTCGCGGTGGCGGTCATACGCGGTCTCCCAACAGGCCGTTGGGCTTGAACAGAAGAACGCCGAGGAGCACGACCAGCACCGCGATCTGCGGCGGCCCCGGGACGTCGACCTCGAACGTTCGCACCAGCTGGTTGGCCAGCGCGACCGATGCCCCGACGATGAGCCCACCGACCGCAGAGCCGACGAGCGAACCGATCCCGCCCAGCACCGCGCCGACGAATGCGGGGATCAGGAACGTGGTGGTCATGAGGCCCGGCTGCAGGTTCTCGAAGAAGCCGGCGCCGAGCAGCCCGCCGAGCGCTCCGAGCGCACCAGCACCACCCCATGCGATCGTGCGCATGAGCGCGACCGGGACGCCCTGCAGTTCGGCGGCGAATGGTTCCTCGGCCGTGGCCAGCAGCGCGATGCCGTAGGGCGTGCGGAAGAAGACCGCGAGCGACGCGGCCACACCGGCCAGCACCACGAGGATCACGATCGTGTGCCACGGCACGTTCACGTTGGCCAGCGGTAGCCGGAACCCGCCGTCGATGTAGCGGGGGAAGTTCCGGGCGCGAGTCTCGAACAGCAGCGTCTGCGCAGCCGTCAGGAACAACGCCACGCCGACGGTCGCGACGAGTGACGTGACCGGACTCGCCCCGGCGACGTGGCGCACGACAAGGGTGTTCACCAGGACGCCGAAGGCCGCGCCGACGACGACGGCCACGAGCGTCGCGAGGATCAACCGCAGCTTGCTGTCGGAGGCCTCCGCGTCGAGGCCCCCCGCGAGCACGAAGAAGGCGGAGAACGCAGCGATCGTGCCCAGCTCACCCTGGGCGAAGTTGAGGATGCCCGTCGCCTTGTAGACGAGCGCGATCCCGAGCGCCACGAGGGCGTAGATCGCGCCCGCCTGCAGACCGAAGACGAGGATCCGGAGGACGAACCCCATCGATCGCGCCTAGAAGCCCGACGCGAAGGTCGCGAGCGTCTTGTACTCCCTCGGATCCTTGCTGCAGTCCGCCTGGAGCACGTGGACCTGGTTCGCGCCGAAGTGGTCTTGCGCGCTGAAGCTCAGCTCGGGGAAGACGTTCGTCTTCACACCCTGCGACTGCTCCGTCAGCGCGCGAAACCCCTCGCGTGTGAGGTCGTTGCCGAACCTCGCCTCGTAGCGCTTGAGCAGCTCGTGGAACACGGCGGCGTTGCCCCACAGCGCGAGACCGAGGTCGTCGGCCGGGGCGCCGAAGCGCTGCGCGGTGGCGAAGAAGTCGGGAAGGTTCTGGCGTGCCCAGTCGACGCCGGGGAACGGCGAGAAGAAGATCCCCTTGTCGACGGACGGGCAGCCGGAGCCGAGCACCGCGTTGAGGCCCATCGTGACGCCGACGCCGACGTACTGAGGCGTGAAGCCCTGCTGGCCGGCCTGCTGCGCGAAGCGGATGTAGTCGACCGGCGCCGAGTTGATGTACACGACCTCGACGCCCTGCGACTTCAGCTCGTTCGCGAAGGTGTTGTACCAGGACGTGTCGCCCTTCGGATGGCGCAGCGTCTTGTAGTAGTTGAGGCCGGCAGCTTTGACGCCTTCCTCCCAACCGGCCGTGGCGTCGTCGAAGTTCGGCGTGTCGGTGATGATCGCAGCGACCTTCTTGCCGCTGAAGTTCTTCGCCAGGTACTTCGCGAGCAGGCCGCCCTGCTGCTTGTACGACATCGACGACGCGAAGTAGTACGGCAGCCCCCGCAGGCCGTTCTCGGTCACACCGGCCGAGAAGTACGGCACCTTCGCCTGGTTCGCGAAGCGGGCGCAGGCCTGGATCTGGTCGGTGCCACCGCCGCCGACGAGGACGAACGCCTGGCTGGCGAGCTCACGACACGCCTGCACGGCGGTGTTCGGTTGGTAGCGGTCGTCCTTGAAGAGGACCTCGACCTTCGAGCGGCCGAGCACCTTCTCCTTCTTCACCTCGGTCACCCACCGCCAGTAGAGGTCGCGCGCCTTCTCGAACGACGTCGCAGGCAGCGGCGCGGCGCCGGTGACCGGCGCGTGGATGGCGACGACGATCTTGTCGTTGGGCGCACCGGTACGGGTCGAGCCGATGACCTTGGCCTGTCCTCCGCCGTCGCCACCACCACCGCCGGCTGCGGGAGCCGAACCTCCACCGGCCGCACCACCGCCACCGCCTGCGGGCGCTCCGCCGCCTCCACCTCCGCCCGCTGCCCCTCCGCCAGCGCCGCCGGCGCCACCGCCGCCTGCGCCCGGGTCGGCAGCGGGATCGACCGTGTCCGCGTCGCCGGCACCAGGATCTTCCGCGACGGCGCCTTCGTCGACGACGCCGGGGTCACCCGCGGCGAAATCGCCGGTCGACGCGCCGCCGCCGGTCGTCGCGACGTGGGTGCCGGGCTTCTGGCCGCAGGCCGCGGCGACGAGTGCGAAACCGAGCAGCAGCCCGGTGAACGTGCGGATGCGGGAACGGCGCCGGGGGGTGCGCACGGAGTTCCTCCTGCTGGTCGGGATCAAGGGGTGGGTGATGTGGGTTCCGGTGTCGCCGCCATGAGCCGGGTCAGCGCACCGCGCCCGCCGCGCACCGCTGCCGGCTGCTCCTCCATCGAACGACTGAAGGCGTACGCGAGGCCGAGGCCGGTCGGAAGCAGCAGCCACAGCCACCACGGGCTGCGGGGCCGGCTCTCACCCGCGAGCTGGGCTTGGACCCTCGGCCGAGACGGCTGCGCCGTGGGGCCGGGCGTCGTCGTCGCACCGAAGG
>DATLGL010000031.1:0-65372 GCA_035540495.1 Acidimicrobiales bacterium | reverse complement strand
CGCAAGTACTCCTCAGAAGCCGAACGGCGCCGACGACTCGACAGCTGGTTGCACATCTACAACCATCACCGCTGCCACACGGCGCTCGGCGGCCACCCACCGATCACACGCGTCGACAACGTGTCTGGGCACTACATCTAGGTCGCGACGACACGGGTCTCTTCTCGGGCGCCCCCGCCCGGGAAGGGACCCGAGTCACGCGAAGTCGTTGTCGCGGTCCCCGGCGTCCATCTCTCCGAGAGCGACGAACCGCACCCGCTCGGCGATCACGACCCCGTGGTCACCGATGCGTTCGTAGAACCGAGCAACCAGTGCGAGGTCGATCACGGACTCGACGTCGCTCGCACCGCCGGACACCATCGCCCGCAGGAGCCGGCGCTGCAGGTCGTCGATACCGACGTCGAGCCCAGACACCGTCGAGGCCATGTCCGGATCGAGCACGGCGTACGACGCCATGGCGCGGTCGAACGCACTCTCGACCGCACCCCCGATCTCCTCGAGGAGCTCGCGGACCTGCGGCGTGAGCGCGCCCCGCTCGAGCCGGTCCGCCCTGCGAGCAATCGATGCGACGAGATCGCCGCACCGCTCGATGTTGGCGGCGATGCGGAAGGTCGCGATCACGAACCGCAGGTCTCGCGCCACCGGAGCCTGCCGGGCGACGATGTCGAACACCTCCGACTCGACCCACGGGTACACCTCGTCGATCGCTGCGTCGCGTGCGACGACCTGCGCGGCGAGATCCGCGTCGCACGACAGCACGGCTCGCGTCGCATCACGGACGCCCTCGATGACGATGCCGCCGATGTCGCGCACGCGCTCGTGGAGCACGGCGAGCCGGTCGTGGTAGTCGCGACGGAGCTCGACCATCAGGCCCCCGCTCGTCGGAGCACGCGAGCGCGCACCGCGGGATGGTCGGCGGCGACGAGCTCGAGCTTGCGGTCGAACACCGACTCGAAGAGCTCGCGCTTCCGGCGGACGCCCCAGAGCTCGAGGTCGGCGTCACCCGTGGCGGCGACGAGGATCCGGACCTGCTTCTTGTCGATCTCGACGTCGACGCCGTCGACCACGCCGAGATGCCCCCGGTCGAGCCCGTCGGCGATCCGGAGCAGGGAGAGGAGCACCAGCGTCTCGTCCTTCTCCTCACGCTCGAGACGTCGCCACGGCTCGAACGAGGATCCCGGACCGCTTCGACGGTGGTACCGGCCGAGCGTCGCCAGCATGTCGACCTCTGCCGGTTCGAACCCCTTCAGCTGCCCGTGCTGGATGAGATACGCGGTGTGCTTGTTGTGGCCGTCGACGGCGACGTGTTCACCGATGTCGTGGAGCAGCGCGGCGTACTCCAGCAGGAGCCTCGAGCGCTGCGGCAGGCGATGGAGCGGGAGCGTCTGGTCGAACAGGCCGCCGGCGAGGCGGGCGACCGCTGAGGCGTGGGCCTCGTCGAACGCGCACCTGCGGGCAAGCGCGAGGACCGACGTCCGCCGCACCGCTTCCGGATCGCTGCTCCAGTCGGCGAGATCGTGGCGATCGATGGCGTCGAGCAGCATCCCCTCACGCAGGGCCCAGTCGCCGACGGTCAGCTCGTTGAGGTCGAGGAGCTTCATCGCGGTGAGCAGGACGATCGATCCGGCAGGGATCTGATCGGCACGCCTCGGCTCGAGCCCGTCGAACTTCGCTCGTTCCTCCGACGTCGAGGAGAGCAAGCGCGCGTGGACCTCGTTCAGATCGCGCCGCTTCACCGTGAGCTGGTTCAACGAGGGCGGCGCCACGCCCGTTCGGTTGATCGCAGCCATCGTCGCCAAGTCGCAGAGGGTGCCGCTGGTGCCGATGAGCATCCCGGGCTCGAACGAACGCACCTGCTCGACGACCGGCGCGAGGACGACCGTGACGTGCTCCCGCAGCCGCTTGACGTCACGCTCGGACGGCGGGTCGGAGGTGAGGAAGCTCGTCGCGAGGCGCCCGACACCGAGCCGGACGCTGGTTGACCACAACAGCCCACCGGCGTCACCGACGGAGACCTCGAGCGACCCGCCGCCGAGGTCGAGGCACACCGCCGGTGGCTTGGTGATCGTGATGCTCCGTCGGACGGCGCCGAAGATGAGCCTCGCCTCGTGGCGACCGCTGATGACATCGACCTCGATGCCCGTCTCGTCGAAGATCGCGTCGCAGATCGCTGCGGAGTCGTCGGCTTCGCGCAGCGCACTGGTCGCGTAGGCCACCACTTCCTCTGCGCCTACGCTCCCTATGACCGACGCCATTCGACGCATGGCGTCGACGGCGCGCTCGCCGTGCTCCGGCCCGATGCGACCGGTCGCTGCGACCACGTCGCCGAGGCGCAGGACCTCCTTCTCCCGTACGAGCACGTCGAAGCTGCCGTCCGGCTGCGCGTCGACGACCACCAGGTGGAACGAGTTCGATCCGAGGTCGATCGCCGCGATCCTCATGCAGGCGGGGGAAGGTAGGCCGCCGTCCGCACCTTGCCGCCGGCGCCGGGCTTCCGCGTCAGCACCCAGGTCGACCCCTTCGCGAACGGAGGGTCGGTGGGGACGTCGTCGAGATGGCCTGCGAGTGCGAGCAGGAGCTCCGGCAGGTTGTCTCCGTGCGCGCAGAGCACGACGCAGGGCGCACGGTCGACCAGCTTCAACGCTCTCGTGCCCCGCCCTTCGGCGAGCGCCTTGACCCTGTTGATGCGCACCTTCTGCGACCTCGCGAGAGGCTTGACCGTGTCGGTGCATCGCAGCGCGGGGCTCGAGTAGACGACGTCGATGCGGTGATCCGAGAGTTGGTCGACGATGCCTGCCGCCTGGCGGAACCCACGGGCGGTCAGCGGTCGATCGTCGTCGTCGCCGTCCCACTTCTTCCTGGGCAGAGCGAGCGCGTGACGGACGAGCAGGATCGTCACGACCGGCCCTCCAGCGCTTCGATCACCGAGGCGTCACGTTCGTAGCTCAGCATCGAGATGGCGTCGCGGGGGGATACCCATCGGAGCTCGTCGACCTCGTCGTGGGCTTCGAACGACCCGTCGATCACCTGCATCTCCCAGTAGCGAACCACCTTCGGCCGCCCGAAGCGGTCGGCGTACCGCGTCGCCGGCAGCTCACGCAGGAGTCGACACCGGAACCCCGTCTCCTCCAGTACCTCCCGCAGCGCGCAGTCGTCGTCCGACTCGCCTTCGTCGACCTTGCCCTTCGGCAGCGTCCAGTCGTCGTACTTCGGCCGGTGGACCAGCAGCACCTCGACTCCACGACCGTCGACGTCGCGTACGACAGCACCTCCTGCGGCGCGCAGCTCGCCGCGATCGTTCAGGACCGCCATCTCTTGCGTGCGTCTGCTGCCTCGTCCCACGCGCTCCGCCACGACCCTCGTGCTCGCCGCTGCTCGTCGCGCTCGATCGCGATCAGCTGCCCGGCGGCGAGCGCCACCGCGGCAGTTGCCTTCGCGTTCGCGGCCCGCAGCCACGCCTCGGCGACCACGGCGTCGTTGAGGTCGCCCAGCGCGCCCTGCACCTGCGCGAGCGCCTTGCCCAGTCGATGCGCACGCTTCCCGCACACGCCGATCGAGGCCTCGGCTGCGTAACGCGCCCGCTTGGCCCTGATCCTCACGGCGTGGAGCGCGTCGTCGGGCGGCTCGTCGTCGAGCGCCTTGACCGCACCCGCGAGCTTCTTCCACTGCTTGTCGACGACGTGCGCCAGCGCATCGGCTGCGGGGCGATCGGCGTCTGCGAGCAACGGCGGACGGCGGGCCGTCTGGACGAGGGTGTCGAGCAGGTCGAGGTACCGCGTGGTGTCGATCGCTTCGAGCATGGCTGCGCGAGCCGCCGTGCGTTCGGCATCGAGCTTCTTGAGGATCGTCGCCACGCCTCGGGCATCGGTGGCAGGAAGGCACATCGCGTGCTCGCCGATGCGGCCCATCAGGACGTCGGCGTCACGGTTGGCGCCGAGCACTCCTGCCAGCCATCCCAGCTCTCCTCGCAGGTGTGCCGTCACCTCGGCGTCGAGCACTCCCTCGAACGAACGGAGGTCGGAGCGCAGCCGCCGCGTCGCGACGCGCGCCTGGTGGACGTGCTCGTCGTCCCCACCGAGGCGCAGGCCTGGATCGCGGCGGAGCAACCGTGACACGCCGTCCGCGATCGCCGCCGCTGCGACCTCGCCGATCGATGCCTTCCGGCCCACGTCGGGCACGACGACTTCGGGACCTCGAACGACATCGGTTCCGAGGGCTCGCCCGATCTTCGACGTGCCGTCGCTCTTCCGGGCGCCGGCCTTGCGGAGCGCGCTCACGAGCTTCTTGACGATCTTCTCGCCATCGCTGTCGAGCTGCTCCACCTCGATCTCGCGGAACTCGAAGGCGACGCGTGTCTCGTCGATGACCGACACGCGGTCGTCGTCGACCTCGGCGACGTCACGGCCGTCGACTTGCACGACGTGGCGGCGTCGCTCGCTGCGGAGCACCGCGACGGGCGCCAGCAGCGCGTTGCGCACGGTGCCGCGAACGACGAACGCGACGTCGTCGGGGATGCTGCGGGTCGGCGCCTCGACCACGATCTCGCGCCGGACGATGGGCGAGCCGCCGCCGTCGCGGCGCGCGCTCGGAGCCTCCGCCATCTTCACCGTCCACCGGCCGGTCCCCTTGCCGAGGAACCCCTCGCCGGTGCGGCAGCGGACGGCGATGCCTGCCCGGGCTAGTCGCAGGTCTCGGGTGTCGTAGTAGATCGTCTCGAGCGACTGGAGGGGCTTGAGGTCGACGACGGCCCCGCCGGGAAGCGCAGCAGCGAGGTCGGGCATCTCGAACGCCGGGTCGGCGTCGAGCTTCGTCTCGATCTCGACGTTCTCTGTTCGGTCGGCCACTACAGCTTCTCCGGCTCCGACGACCATGGCCTCGCTCTCGCTGTCGCGAGCTCCCGAAGCACGTCGTGCGTGGCGCGCCCCTCCCCTGTCAGGCGGGTCCATGTGCCGTCCGCGTTCAGCTCCCATGACGTCGACTGATCAGCGAGCGTGACATCGAGGATCTCGCGCAGACGGGCTCTCGACGACGGGTCGTCGACCGGCATCACGACCTCGACTCGCCGATCGAGGTTGCGGGCCCTCATGTCGGCGGAACCGACGTAGTACGCACCTTCGCCATCGTTCCCGCCACCGAAGAAGAAGATCCGTGAGTGCTCGAGGAACCGGCCGACGATCGAGCGAACACGGATGTTCTCCGACAGGCCGGGCACTCCGGGGCGTAGGCAGCACATCGCCCTCGCGACGATGTCGATCGACACGCCGGCCTGCGACGCCTCGTAGAGGGCATCGATCACCTTGCGATCGTCCAGGCCGTTCATCTTGAGGATGATCCGGCCGGCCGCCCCGTGGTCGGCCTCCTTCTGAATCATCGCGATCAGCTCCTCGCGCAGCCCCATCGGGGCCACGAGGATCTTCCGGTAGTCGCGCTGGCGGCTGTAGCCGGTGAGGAAGTTGAAGAGGTCGGTGAGGTCGGCCCCGAGCAACGGATCCGTGGTGAGGATCCCGATGTCCTCGTAGAGGCGCGCCGTCTTGGGGTTGTAGTTGCCGGTGCCGACGTGGCAGTAGCGGCGGATGCCGTCCGGCTCCTGACGGACGACGAGCGCGATCTTGCTGTGGGTCTTCAGGCCAACGACGCCGTAGGTGACGTGCACACCCGCGTCGTCGAGGCGCTTGGCCCACTCGATGTTGCGCTGCTCGTCGAACCTCGCGGTCACCTCGACCAGCGCTGCGACCTGCTTGCCCCGCTCCGCGGCACGGATCAACGACTTCACGATCGGGCTGTCACCGGACGTGCGGTAGAGCGTCTGCTTGATCGCGAGGACGTCCGGGTCGTACGCAGCCCTGTTGACGAACGCCTCCACTGAGGTCGCGAACGACTCGTAGGGATGGTGGACGAGCACCTCGCCTTCGCGCAGCACCGCGAACACGTCGAGCGGCTCGTCGTCATCGGTGGCGAGGCGGGCCTGGGTGACCGGCGTCCACGGATCTTCCTTCAGCTCGGGGCGCTCGAGGTCGTACACGGCCCACAGCCCACCGAGGTCGAGCGGCCCCGCGATCTTGAAGACGTCGTGGGGATCGAGATCGAGCTCGCGCAGGAGAAGCTCGAGCACCTCGTCGGTCATCTGCGCGTCGACCTCGAGGCGAACGGCACGGCCGCGCCGGCGGCGGCGCAGTTCGATCTCGACCGCGGCGAGGAGATCGTCGGCCTCGTCCTCGTCGAGCGTGAGGTCGGCGTTGCGGGTGACCCGGAAGGCGAAGTGACACTCGCTCTCCATGCCCGGGAACAACCGGTCGAGGTGGGCGGCGATGACCTGCTCGAGCGCGACGAACCGCTCGCCGTCGGGCATGACGACGAAGCGCGGCAACACCGGAGGGACCTTGACCCGAGCGAATCGCCTCTCGCTGGTGGTCGGATCCCGGACGATCACCGCGAGGTTGAGCGACAGGTCGGAGATGTGGGGGAACGGGTGGGCGGGGTCGACGGCCAGCGGCGTGAGGACGGGGAAGATCCGTGCCTCGAACACGTCGACGAGGTACTCGCGGTCGTCGTCGTCGAGCGCGTCCCAATCCGACAGCCGGATGCCGACCTCGGCGAGCCCCGGAACCACCTCGTGCAGGAACGTCCGGCTCATGCGCTCGACGTGCGCCAGCACACGCGTGCGGATCTCCTTGAGCTGCCCGACCGGGCTCAACCCGTCGGGGCCGCTCTTCGCGACGCCGGCGGCGACCTGATCCTTCAGGCCCGCCACCCGCACTTGGTAGAACTCGTCGAGGTTCGACGAGAAGATCGCCAGGAACTTCGCCCGCTCGAGCAGGGCGACCGAGCGGTCTTCTGCGATCTGGAGCACCCGCTCGTTGAAGTCGAGCCACGACAGCTCGCGGTTCAGATACCGCTGGGGCGGCGGCGCCACGTCATCCGACACTCGCAACGCGCTCGACATCGTGTCGCGACGCTACCTGTCAGCGGGTCGGTTTAACCGGGGGTGAATCTCAGGTGACGAGCAGGGCGGCGCCGAGCGCACCGGCACGATCGCCCAGCTCGGCAGGCACCACCCGCAGGCGCGTGCCGGCGAAGAGCTGGCTGCGCACGGCCTGCTCGACGCGCCCGACGAAGCGGGGGCCGAGACGGTCGGCGAGTCCGCCGCCGACGACGACGAGCGGCAGGTCGAGCACGGTCACCACGCCCGCGATGGCGTAGCCGAGTGCCTCGACGGCGTCGTCGATGAGGTGGATCGCGACGTCGTCGCCCTGGGCGATGGCCTTGTCCCACACGCTCGAGGTCATTCGCTTCGCCTTGGCCAGCTCGGTCAGGACGGTCGGGCGACCCGTCGACTCGAGCTCGCGTGCCCGGCGTTCCATGCCGGCGCGGCCGGCGTACGCCTCGAGGTGCCCACGGCCACCGCACCCGCACGTGCGCCCGCCCGGGTGCACGACGATGTGACCGATCTCCCCGGTCATCCCGTGCGGGCCGCGGCGGAGCTTGCCGCCGAGCATCACCGCGCCGCCGACACCGGTGCCGACGAACACGCCGAGGACGTCGTCCTCGCCCTGCGCCGCACCGACACGTGCTTCTGCGAGGAGTCCGACGTTCACGTCGTTGTCGATGACGACGCTGGCACCGTCGAGCGCCTCGGCGAGCGCTTCGCCGAGGCCGAACGGCTCCGACCATCCCGGTAGGTTGGGAGCGGCCCGCACGACTCCGCGGTCGGTGTCGATCACCCCGGGAGCGCCCACACCGACCCGAAGACGTCCGCCGGTTGCGCCCTCGGCGAGCTCCCGCACCACCTCGGCGATCGCGTCGACGACGCCGAGCGGACCGCCCTGCACGGGCGTCTTGCTCTTCGACTCCGCCGCGACGCCGCCGTCGGCGTCGGTTCGGACTCCGTAGACCTTGGTGCCGCCGAGATCGATCCCGATGATCGTCTCGGCGGAGGAGCCGGCCAATGCGCCCGCGGTCAGGACTGCTGCTGGCTCGGCGGCGACTGCAGGTCTTCGTCGGTGTCGACGCCCAGCTCCCAGTTGATCACCAGGTTCTCCCGCTCGGCATCGCGGTTGACGCGCTCGCGATTGCGGCGGAACTGGGGATCGTGGGGGGGAAGCAGCAGCAGACGAGCGAGGGCGCGCTGGCGGAACTCCTCGACCAGCGTGCGGTCGCCGAACTCGGCGTGCACCTCCCAATGCGGCGCCACCGGACCCATGTACACCATGCGGATGTGGCCGCGCGGCGGCTGGGCTTCGTGGTCGACGGTCTGCTGAGACATAGCCCGTACAGGTTACCGGGCGCCTGCGAACGGCCTATTCGCCGGTGACCGGCCGGGTGCCGAGGGTGGCCTTCGCCGTCCGCTTCTCCTCGCCGCGGTAGTAGACGATCTCGACCTCGTCGCCCGGCTTCTTCTTGCGGACGATCGCGCCGACGCTGGCCGCGCTCTTCACCTGCTGGCCGTCGATCTCCACGATGACGTCGCCCCGCCGGAGCCCTGCGTCGGCCGCGCCGGTATCGGGCACCACCTCGACGATCACCGCGCCGCTCTCGACCGGCACCTCGAGGTTCGCCGCGATGTCGGGGGTCATCGACTGCGAGCTGATGCCGAGGAACGCACCGCCCTCGTTCGACTTCCCGGCCCGCAGATCCTCGATCACCGGCTTCGCGTTGTCGATCGCGATCGAGAAACCGATCCCCTCGGCCCCGCCCCGGATGACGGCCGTGTTCACGCCGATGACCTGGCCGGCCGCGTTGACGAGGGGGCCACCGGAGTTGCCCTGGTTGATGGCGGTGTCGGTCTGGATGAGGCCCTCGAGCCCCTCGAGCGTGCGGTCCTTCGCGGAGATGATCCCGGTGGTGACGGTCGGGCCGCCGGGAAGTGCGAGGGCGTTGCCGATGGCGACGACATCGTCACCGACCTGCGCGGCCTGCGAGCTGCCCAGCTCGACCGTCGGGAGATCCTTCGCGTTGCGGATCTTGATGATCGCGAGATCGGCACCTGCGTCGCCGCCGACCAGGTCGGCTTCGCGAGGTTCGCTCTCGCCGAACAGCGTCACGCGGATCCGGGTCGCGCTGCTGACGACGTGGGCGTTGGTGAGCACCTCGCCGTCGGGCGTGAGGATCATGCCGGTGCCGGCGCCGCGACCTTCGAGGCCGGAGACGCCGATCGACACCACGGCGGGCTGCACCTTCTGGAGCACGGCCTTCAGGTCAAGCGGTTCGCCGACGAAGCTCAGCGACCCACGATCGTCGTCGGCCGACGTGCGCAACGTCGACCGCGGTCCGACCGCGTCGTCGTCGACGCGATCGGCGATCCCGTACGCACCCGCGCCGACGAGCGCACCGATGATCGACGCGATCATCGCCACCGCGAACCACCCGCGGCGGGGCTTCGCCGCGGGGGCGTCCGGAACCGCGACCGGCGGCTGCTCGTGGGGCGGAACGGACCCGTATCCGGCCGACGTGTAGCTCGTCGACGTGTAGCCGGGCGACGTGTAGGGAGGTGGCGTCGGCGGTTCGTACGGAGGTGCGAACGGCGATTCCTTGGTGGCATCGTCGTCGAAACCGCGGCGTCCCCACGTCGAAGAGGGCATGGACCGCTGGGGCTCGTCGCGTGCGAAGTCGTCTGCGTGCTCGTTGTCGGAGTTCATCGTTCGCGGGTCGTCCTCTGCGTCCATCAGAACCGTAGACGTGATGTCGGGAACCTTTTGACGACGGCGAGCGTCGAAGGGCTACGAGAGGTGATGCAGATGAGCACGGAGTGGATGGCCGAGGGCAACTGCCGGCTCGAGCCGCCGGCGACCTTCTTCCCCAGCGACGGTGTCGGGGTGGAGGTCGCGCGCCGCATCTGCGCCACGTGCCCGGTGAAGGACCCGTGTCTCGAGTACGCGCTCCGGAACCGCATCGACCACGGCGTGTGGGGCGGCGCATCAGAGCGCGAGCGACGGCGGATCCTCCGTCAGCGCAGGTTGGCGCGGGCCGGCCGCTCGTCGAGCTGACCGGCCCGCTCCAGGGTTCTCAGTCCTTCTTCGTCTCGGCCGGCGCGTCGATGGCGTCGGTCTTGTTCGCGCTCTCGCGCGTGCCCTGCTCGAACTCGTTCTTCGCCTGCCCGAGCGAGCGGGCCAGCTTCGGGAGCTTCGCCCCGCCGAACAGGAGCAGGACGACGAGCAGGATGATGATCAACTCCGGTGCACCCAGCCCCATGACGTGGTCCTCTCCTACAGCACAGCCGACGCCACGATGTCGAGGTCGTCGGGATCGGTTACAGAAAACGGTAGCGCCCCGAGGTTGACCACAAGCAGGCGGACACCAAGTGTTCGCCAGCCGTCAACCTGGGCGCGCACGTCGTCCACGACGCCGACAAGGCGCCCGGACCGCCACTCGTCGAAGTCGGCGGCGGCGAACATGCGATGGGGCGAGGCGTCCACCCGCTGCTGCCACCGCCGGCGGACGTCGGCCTCGTCCGAGCCGACCACGGCGTTGAGGCCGACGGACAGCGTGAGTTCGCCGGGGTCCCGTCCGATCCGTTCGCACGTGCGGCGCAACACCTCGAGCTTCCGCCGGTACGCGTCGAAGGGCCACTGCCACACCGTGTTCCACCCGTCGGCGTGGCGTGCCGCGAGCTCGACGAGCCGGTCTCCCTTCCCGCCGAACCAGATCGGGACGTCGCGGCCAGTGTCGGCGAGCACATGGCGGACGCCGGCTGCGGCGTCGACCATCTCGCGCAGGCGCTCGCCCGGTCGCCGGAACGCGCTTCCCGCTTCGGCGAACTCCGCTTCGTTCCACCCTGCACCGATGCCCGCGACGACGCGGTTCGGAGCGAGGTTCGCCAGCGTCTCGAGCTGCTTGCCAAGGATCTTCGGTGGACGCAGCTGGGCGCAGAAGACGAGACAACCGATGGTGACGTCGGGATGCCGCGCGGCGAGCGCGGCCATCGTCGTGATCGGGTCGAGGCATCCGTAGCGCTGGCCCGCCGGGCCCCCGTAGCGCTCCAGCGTGAGGAAGAGGTGGTCGGACACCCAAAGACTGGTGAACCCCGCGGCGACCGCCCGATCCGACCACTCGAGCACCGACTCCCAACGCAGCCGGCTGTCGCCGGGGACGCTGTAGTCGTACTGCGGCAACGCGAAGCCCACTTCCATAGGTGCGAAGCCGGCGGAGCTGATCATCACCTGCGACGCTAGGACCCGGTGCTGGAGTGCGTGATCAACATCAGCGAGGGACGCGACGCCGAAGTGGTCGGGGCCGTCGCCGCGGCTGCCGGCAACCACCTCCTCGACGTGCACAGCGACGCCGACCACAACCGCTCGGTGTTGACGCTGGCCGGCCCGGACGTGGAAGAACGTGCGTTCCTCGTCGTGCGAGCGGCCTGCACCGAGATCGACCTGTCGAGCCACGCCGGCGCGCATCCGCGGCTTGGTGCGGCCGACGTGGTGCCGTTCGTCCCGCTCGGGGGTTCGTCGTTCGCCGATGCGCTCGCCGCACGCAACCGGGTGGCGCAGCGCATCGCGCAGGAGCTCGCAGTGCCGTGCTTCCTGTACGGACCAGAGCGCGCATTGCCCGACGTGCGGCGCCAGGCGTTCACCTCGCTGATGCCGGACGCCGGTCCTCCTGCCCCTCATCCGACCGCGGGGGCCAGCTGCGTGGGCGCGCGCGACCTCCTCGTCGCCTACAACCTCTGGCTCGACGAGCGGTCGACGCTCGACGACGTGCGACGCATCGCCGGCGCGATCCGCCAGCCGGGGCTACGGACGCTCGGGCTGCAGGTGGGTGACGCCGTACAGGTGTCGTGCAACCTCGTCGACCCGCTCCGCCTCGGCCCCGGCGTCGCCTACGACCTCGTCGCCTCCCACGCGGCGATCGTGCGGGCTGAGCTCGTCGGGCTGATCCCGGCTGCCGTGCTGGCGGCCGTCCCGGTCGGTCGATGGGACGAGCTCGACGTGGCGCCCGACACAACGATCGAGGCCCGCCTGGAGAAGGCGGGCCTCGATGGGGGAAGTTGAACCAACAGCGCATGGGTCGCCGCCGCCCCGGGTCGTGGACGGAGCGGGGACGGGCGCCGGCCTACGCGGAAGCGGCGCTCCGGCGGGCCATGGCGCGGGCACGGCGGATGCGGCGCCGCTCGCGCTCGCTCATGCCACCCCAGATGCCGAACTTCTCGCCGTTCGCCAGTGCGTACTCGAGGCACTGCTCACGGACGATGCAGCCCCGGCAGACCTCCTTCGCCTCCTTCGTCGAAGCGCCACGCTCCGGGAAGAAGAGGTCGGGATCGACACCGAGGCAGTTCGCCTTCAGCTGCCAGCTGCGATCTTCTTGTAGGAACTTGTGCAGCGAGAGTTCCATCGGTCGGCTCCCCTCAATCGATGAGAACGCCCGCCGCCGCCGACGGTCGCTCATAGCACCGATGTAATTACATTGGTGTGATATTCGCCCCTCCTACCCCCGAACGCAAGGGGAAAGTTCGAAAAAAGCCCGAAAAATCGGGCATCTGGGCGCGATGAACGACGGAAGAGGCCGGATCTCCGAGGTTTTCGCGATGCCCGAGGCGCGATCGAGCGCTTCAGCCGGCGCGCCTGCGCCCGCCGCGCATCGCCCGCTTCTGCTCGATGAAGTCGACCAGCACGTAGTCGCCGAGCGTCTCCGGCGTCGTGAAGAACGCCCGCCCGCGGTTCATCTTCGTGAGCTTCTCGACGAAGTCGCGCAGGTAACTGGTCGCGTCGAGCATGAAGGTGTTGATGCGGATGCCTTCACGGGTGCACTTGGCCACTTCGCTGAGGGTCGCATCGACCGTTTCCCGCACCGGCGGATAGTTGAAGAAGACCTCGCCGTTGCTCATGATGTGGGCCGTCGGCTCGCCGTCGGTGATCATGATGATCTGCTTGGTGCCCGTCTGGCGGCCCAGCAGGCGACGCGAGATCTGGAACGCGTGCTGCATGTTCGTGCCGTAGACGAAGTCCCACGACACCTCCGGCAGTTGTTCCGCCTTGAGCTCGCGCGCGACCTCGCTGAAGCCGACGATGCCGAGGAAGTCGCGCGGGTACTGCGAGCTGATCAGCGAGTGCAGCGCCATCGCGACCTTCTTCGCCGCGAGGAAGTTGTCGCGCATCGGCATCGAGAGCGACAGGTCGAGCATCAACACGGTCGACGTCTTCGTCAGCGTCTCCGTTCGCTCGACCTCGAAGTCGTCGGGTGAGAGAGACACCGGAGTACCCCCGCCGGTCCGCTGGAGCGCGTTGCGGATCGTGCGGTTGATGTCGAGGTTGAACGGGTCGCCGAACTCGTAGGGCTTCGTCTCGTACGACCGCTCGTGGCCCACACCGATCGGGTCGATCTGGTGCTTGCCCATACGATCCTTGGCCAGCTTCTTGAAGAGGTCGCCGAGCGCGTTCTGACCGATCTTGCGCAGGCCCTTCGGCGTGAGCTCGAGGCGGCCTTCCTTGTTCTCGATCAGCCCGGCCTGCTCGAGCATCTTCGCCAGCTCGGCGAGACGCTCGAGCGACTGCGCTCCCTCGTCGCCGAGGAGATCACGCGCCCGGTCGATGTCGACGTCGGCCAGCGCGCCGGGGTTCGTGGCCTGGCGCATGAGGTTCTCGAGCTGGTCGATGTCGCCGAGCTCGTTCATGAGCTGCGCCGCCTCGGCGAAGCCGAGCGGGTCCTGGCCCTGGAAGTTGTAGCGGCGATCCCACCCGGCCTGCGGGAACATCTGCTGGAGGTTGTTGCTCAGCCGGTCGAGCTGCCAGCGCAGGTCCATGTCTTCGAGCAGCTGGTCCATCAGCGACTGGAGCTGCGCCCGCTGCTCGGGCGACATCGAGTTCATCATCGCCTGCGCCGCGGCCATCTGCTGGGCGAGCTGCTCGAGCAGCTCGTCGAGATCCTGCGGGTTGCCGGGGAAGAAGTCGCCGAAGCGCTCCATGAACTCCTGGAACGCCTGCGACGTGTCCTGCCCCTGCTCCTTCATCTCGAGGAGCCGGTTCAGGTCGTTGAACATGTCCTTCATGCGCTGCATCTGCGACGCGTCCATGTTCTGCAGCGCGCCCGACATCTGATTGAAGTAGCTCTGCATCAGCTGCTCGCGCAGCTTGTCGAGCATCTGGTCGAAGCGCTCCCGCGCCTCGGACGAGGTGAACTCGTAGTTCTGCAGCTCCTTCACCTGACTCGCGAGGTCGGGCGGCAGGAAGTCGAGCTGCATGCGCCGCTCCTGGGTGACCTCCTCGGTGATCTCCTGACGGCGCTGGTCGCCCGACTGGCGGGCCTCCTCCATCAGCTCGTCGAGGCTCTGCCGCTCCTGGTCGACGATGTCGCGCAGCTCCTGGGCGATGTCGTCGTAGACGCCGCCGAGGTCGTACTGCTCGAGGCGCTCACGGCGACGCCGGCGGAGCTTCTCGAGGAGCTCGCGCATGCCCTGGACGCGCTGGTCGTTCTGGTCGCGGAACCCGTGCTGCATCATGCGACGCAGTGCCGCATTGATGTCGCCGTGGTAGAGCAGGTCGTCGGTCAGCTCCGACAGCACATCGTCGGCATCGAGCTCGAAGCCCACCTGCGTGCCATCCCAGCGGGAGTACCGATAGCGCGACATGGCGAGACCCTACGCCCCGCCGCTCGACTAGTCGCCTGCGCTGATCTGGAAGCTGCGCTTGAACTGCTCCCACTGCGGCTGCGCGGCCGACCAGTTCTCCTCGCGGGTCTGGAAGTTGAGGGCAAGACCGCGCTCGTCGCCGACGACGAACCCGAGGTTGTAGGCGTGCAGGTCGCGGCCCTCGGCCCGGTACGTGTACTCCCACAGCGACGCCGGATGACCTTGGTAGGTCTCCTCGGTCATCTGGATGCGCTGGTAGCCCTCCTTCTTGGAGAACGACTTCTCCTGCTGCTCCCACGCGCCCTTCGGCGAGTCGCCGGGCTCGTCGGTCCAGTCGATGCGGAGGTACGTGCCCGTCTCCGGCTCGACGAGGTCGACAATGCGCTCGCCCCGCCGCTCGACCTTCCAGCCCTCGGGATAGGCGATCGAGTACCCCGCGTCTTCGTTGGTGAAGGTCTTCGTGCCCGAAGCCCGGGCCGCTGCCGTCGTCGTCGGGGCGGCCGTGGTCGTCGGGGCAGCGGTCGACTGGGCGGTCTCCGCCGCCGGCGCCGTCGTCGCCGTGGTGCCGTCCTGCGCGGCCTCTTCCCCGCCGTCGCTCATCGCCGCGGCGACGGCGAAGCCGGCGACGAGGAGCGCGATCACCGTGACGAGAGCGATCGCCCATCCCTTCCCGCCGCCTCCCCCCGGCGAACCGTGAGTGGTTGTTCGACCTGACGTCGAAGAAGTGCTCACAGAACGAGGGGTGGGTGCGTGTGCGGGTGTGGGTGCGTGCGCGGGTGCCGGTGCGGGTGCGATCGCGGTGCGGGTCTCGGAGTACTCGATCGTCGGTTCGTCGGTGAGGAGGCGGCGGGCTGCGGCGATGTCCGGCCGGGTCGCCGGGTCCTTCGTCATGAGGCCGCGGATCGTCGGGCCGAGCGGCCCGGCGTT
The DNA here is from genome assembly GCA_035540495.1 of Acidimicrobiales bacterium. GTDB lineage: Bacteria > Actinomycetota > Acidimicrobiia > Acidimicrobiales > CADCTF01 > DASVEG01. The sequence goes on along the minus strand of DATLGL010000031.1, from coordinate 49,885 downwards.
CGCCCCGGCCGGCACGTCCTCGTGGACGATCTGCGTCATCGCCGCGATCGCCGGACCCTCGTACGGCGGACGCCCTTCGACGGCGTAGAACAGCGTGGCCCCGAGCGACCACAGGTCGGCCTTGCCGTCGACGCGCTCCCCCATCGCCTGCTCCGGCGCCATGTAGTGCGGGGAGCCCAGGATCATCCCGGTGTTCGTGAGGTCGACGTCGCCCATGACAGCGGCGATGCCGAGGTCACCGAGCTTCACGTCGCCCGATCCCGTGAACATCACGTTCCCGGGCTTCACGTCCCGGTGGACGATGCCCTCTCGATGCAGCACCTCGAGCGCGGCGAGCAACTGGAGACCGATCTCCCGAGCTCGGTCAGGCGACAACGGACCATCCCGCCGGACGAGGTCCTTCAACGACCCGCCGGTGAGCAGCTCCTGCACGAGGTAGATGTGCCCGCCCTCCTCGACGACGTCGAAGAGGGTGACGAGCCGCGCATGTGAGACGCGTGCTGCGGCGCGAGCCTCACGGATCACACGTTCGCGCTGCGTCGCAGGCGAGACCTCCTTGATGGCGACGGTGCGGCGCAGGAGCGTGTCTTCACCGCGCCACACCACGCCGGCGCCGCCCCTGCCGATCTCCTCCTCGAGGCGGTAGCGGCCGGCGATCGTCCGTGTCGCGAGCTCATCACGAGGCACCGGTTCCTCGTACCCAAGGAGGCTGCAGCACACTCAGGAGGAAATGCCCGAAGGCCACACCCTCCACCGACTCGCCATCGACCACCGCAAGGACCTCGCCGGCGGGCCCGTCTCCGTCACGTCTCCGCAGGGCCGCTTCGCGGAGGAGGCCGCGCGGCTCGACGAGCGCGTGCTGGAGGACGTCGAGGCCTACGGCAAGCACCTCTTCTACTACTTCGGCGCCGCCTCCCGTGGCGAACGGGGTAACGGCGACCTCGTCCACGTCCATCTCGGGTTGTTCGGGAAGTTCTGGCGTCACGAGCCTCCTCCCCCGCCGCCACGAGACACCGTCCGCATGCGGCTGTCGGGCGTGAGGGCGACGATCGACCTCACCGGGGCGACGGAGTGCGCGCTCGTCGATCCCGGGATCCGTGACGCGATCATCGCCCGCCTCGGACCCGATCCGATCCGCAAGGACGCCGATCCCGAGCGGGCGTGGAAGAAGCTGCAGAAGCGCAAGTCGTCGATCGGCGCCGCGCTGATGGACCAGTCGGTGCTGGCCGGCGTCGGCAACGTCTACCGGGCCGAGATCCTCCACGTCCACGGCATCCACCCCGAGCAGCCGGCGAACACGATCACCCGCGACCAATGGGACTCGATGTGGTCGACGCTCGTGACGTGGCTCCGCCAGGGGGTGAAGGACAACGTGATCATCACCGTCGATCCGAAGGTCGTCGGCAAGCCCCGCTCACGGATCACGAAGGGCGAAGCGCTCCACGTCTACAAGCAGGACGCGTGCTTCACCTGCGGCGGCGAGATCCGGCGCTGGGACCTCGCCGGCCGCTGGGCCTACGCCTGCGAGAACTGCCAGCCCCGCCCGTAGCGTCGACGCCTGGGATCAGCGGCCGCGGTAGGTGGCCCGGGCGCCGGCGGCTTCCTTGTTGAGGCGCTTCGACAGGTGCAGGCCCTCGAGGACGAACTCGACCGCAGAAGCGACCACCGCAGGCGACTCGCTGCCGCCGGTCAGGTTCATCACCGGCTCCCGCAGCGCAGGCACCGACTGCAGCACGGCGACGTAGTCGGCCGAGGTGATGTCGTCGCCGGCGTGGACGATCGTCGACTCGTCGAACGCGCCGATCGCGTCCCGGAACTGCTCCATCGGGCAGCGGTCCTTGAACACGGTCAGCACCGCGGCCTTCAACAACCGCTCGACGACCTGCTCGTCGCGGCCCTCGTCGATCGTCTCGATCTCGACCTTGCCCGCAGTCGACGACGCGAGCGCCTCGAGGTCGGAGACTCGCGGCACCGCGTCCTTCTCGCCGAGGCGGAGCGCACGTCGGGAGGCGTTCGCGATGAGCGTCTCGTAGTTGGCGATCGAGAGACGAACCGACACGCCCGAGCGCTGGTTGATGTGCGGGCTCGAGCGGGCGAGGTGCGAGAGGGTGGCGACGACCTCGCCCATGAACTCGGGGACGGTCACGGTCACGCCGAGGCCTTGGAGGCCCGGGTCGGCCTCCTGGCGCACGACGTCGAGCTCCGTCGAGATCTCGAGCGGGTAGTGGGTGCGGATCTGGGCGCCGAACCGGTCCTTCAGCGGGGTGATGATGCGGCCGCGGTTGGTGTAGTCCTCCGGGTTCGCCGACGCCACGAGCATGACGTCGAGCGGGAGTCGGATCTTGTAGCCCCGGATCTGGACGTCGCGCTCCTCGAGCACGTTGAGCAGACCGACCTGGATCCGCTCCGCGAGGTCGGGCAGCTCGTTGATGGCGAAGATGCCCCGGTTCGTGCGCGGCACGAGGCCGTAGTGGAGCGTCAGCTCGTCGGACAGGTAACGGCCCTCGGCGACCTTAATCGGGTCGACCTCGCCGATGAGGTCGGCGATCGAGGTGTCGGGCGTCGCCAGCTTCTCGCCGAAGCGCATCGACCGGTGGACCCACTCGATCGGCGTGTCGTCCCCCCGCTCGTGGACGAGATCGCGCGCGTGCTTCGACACCGGGTGATACGGGTCGTCGTTGATCTCGGACCCCGCGACGACCGGCAACCACTCGTCGAGCAACTCGGTCAGGCAGCGGATCATGCGGGTCTTCGCCTGGCCCCGCTCGCCCAGGAAGATCACGTCGTGGCCGGCGAGGATCGCGTTCTCGAGCTGCGGAAGGACCGTGTCCTCGTAGCCCATCACGCCCTCGACGAGGGGCTTGCCCTCGGCGATGCGCCTCGCCGCGTTGCGGCGGACCTCTTCCTTCACCGGAACGGACTGCCAGCCCGATTCCCGCAGCTGACCCAGGGTGGCGGGGCGCGATGTCATCACGTCGGACCCTATCGCTGCTCGGTTTCCTTCGCCCTCCGGCCGTTTCGATGGCCGTGTCGGCGGAGCACGTCCTTCTTGACCTGCTTGCGGCGAGACGTGATCTCCTGCCATTCCTTCGCCGTGCGGTAGGTACCACGCCGCTTCGCCACGATGTCATGGACCGCGGCGAAGACCAGCAACGCGGCGATCAGGACGGCGAGCCACAGGAGCACGTCCGCCAGTCTCGTCTACCTTCGCCCGCCGTGGAACTGACAGGCACGTGGCGGGCAGCCGTCGCCGATGAGCTGCTGCGCCGTGCCTATCCCGAGCCGGACTTCGACGACGGTTCGTGGCTCGACCTCCCCGTGCCGGGCCACTGGCGCTCGGTGCCGGACTTCCGCGACACCGACGGCCCGCTGCTCGCCCGGCGGCCGTTCGAGCACGATCGGCTCGACGAATCCGCCCGCGCTTGGCTCACCCTCGACGGCGTCTTCTACCAGTCGGACGTCTGGCTCGACGGAACCTACGTCGGCGACACGGAGGGCTACTTCGCTCCGCACACCTTCGAGGTGACGGAGGCGCTGCGGGAGCGCAGCGAGCACCTGCTCGCGGTCGAGGTGACGTGCGCGCCGCAGCGCGACCGGAAGGCGAAGCGGAACCTCACCGGCGTCTTCCAGCACTGGGACTGCTTCGACCCCGACTGGAACCCCGGCGGCATCTGGCGGCCCGTGCGGTTGCGGACGACGGGCGTCCACGCGATCACGAGGCTGCGGGTGCTGTGCATCGAGGCGACCCCGGAGCGGGCGGTCATCTCCTTCGACGCGACGCTCGACACCCTCGACGCCGTCACCGTCTCGTTGCGAACGCGCATCGGCAGCCACGAGCACGTCGAGGTGCAGCAGACGGCGGCCGGCGCCACCCGGGCCGAGTGGCGGGTCGCCGTCGACAACCCGACGCTGTGGTGGCCGCACGCGCTCGGCGACCCGGACCTCGTCGCCGTCGAGGTGGTGCTCGAGGTCGACGGCGAGGCGCACGACCGCGCCGCGCGGACGATGGGGATCCGCCAAGTCCGGATGAAGGACTGGATCGTCTCGGTCAACGGCGAGCGGCTGTTCCTGAAGGGCGCCAACCAGGGACCGTCGAAGATGGCCCTCGCCGAAGCCACGCCCGAGGAGCTCGAGCGCGACGTCGTCCTCGCCAAGGACGCGGGCCTCGACCTGCTCCGGCTGCACGCCCACGTCGCCCGCCCAGAGACCTACGAAGCAGCCGACCGGCACGGCATGCTGCTGTGGCAGGACCTGCCCCTGCAGTGGGGCTACGCGCGCAGCGTGAGGAAGCAGGCGGTCCGCCAGGCTCGCCAGGCGGTCGACCTGCTCGGGCACCACCCGTCGATCGCCGTCTGGTGCGGCCACAACGAGCCGATCGCTCTCGACATCGAGCCGGGCGGCGACATCGACATGGGCAAGGTGATGCGCGCGGGTGCCGCTGCGCTCGTGCTGCCCACCTACAACAAGACGATCCTCGACGGGTCGCTCCACCGGGCCCTGCACAAGGCCGACCGGAGCCGCCCGGTCGTCCCCCACTCCGGCGTCCTCGGGCGCACCGACACCCACCTCTACTTCGGCTGGTACCACGGCGCCCACCGGGACTTCCCCCGGTTCGCCTCTGCGTGGCCGAGGGCGGTGCGGTTCGTCACGGAGTTCGGAGCGCAAGCGGTTCCACCCAGCGACGAGTTCCTCGAGCCGGAGCGGTGGCCCGACCTCGACTGGGCGCGGCTCGGACGGCGCCATGCGCTGCAGCGCTCGTTCATGGCCCGCAACGGCCTCGATCCGACGGACTTCGACTCCTACGACTCGTGGCGCGACGCGACGCAGGTCCACCAGGCGGCGGTTCTGCGGCTCCACGTCGAGACGCTGCGCCGGCTCAAGTACCGGCCGACCGGCGGGTTCGCGATGTTCTCCTTCGCCGACGGCTGGCCCGGCGTGACGTGGTCGGTCGTCGACCACGAGCGGCGGCACAAGCCCGGCTACCTCGCCCTCCGCCGCGCCTGCGCGCCCGTGATCGTCGTGGCCGACATGCCGGCTGCGGCGTACCTTCCGGGCGACCCGATCGCGTTGGACGTCCACGTCGTGAACGACCTCCGCGAGCCGATCGAGGGGGCGGTGGTCGAGGCCCGACTCGACTGGGCGGGCGACAGCCACGACTGGCGCTGGACCGGTGACGTGCCGGCCGACGGGGTCGTGCGGGTCGGGACGATCCAGGCGGTGGCGCCGGAAGCCCCTGGTCCGCTCGCCCTCGACCTGCGCCTGCGAGCCGGTGCGATCGAGGCCTCGAACGCCTACGGAGCCACCATCGCCGGCTCGTGACGAAAGTGGTCATGTAGGGAGCAGCGCTGGCAGGATCACCATTCGTGAACGTGCACCACCACAGCTACGACGCGGTGATCGTCGGTGCGGGCGGAGCCGGCCTTCGGGCCGCGATCGAGACGGCCGGCAAGTGCCGGACCGCGGTGATCACGAAGCTCTACCCGACCCGGTCCCACACGGGCGCGGCCCAGGGCGGCATGTGCGCAGCCCTCGCGAACGTGGAGGAGGACAGCTGGGAGTGGCACCTCTTCGACACCGTCAAGGGCGGTGACTTCCTCGTCGACCAGCCCGCGGCCGAGATCATGTGCCGCGAGGCGATCGACGCCGTCATCGAGCTGGAGCACTTCGGCCTGCCGTTCAACCGGACGCCGGAAGGCAAGATCGACCAGCGCCGCTTCGGCGGCCACACCCGCAACCACGGCGAGGCGCCGGTCATGCGGGCCTGCTACTCCGCGGACCGCACGGGCCACATGATCCTGCAGACGCTCTTCCAGCAGTGCGTGGCGCGGGACGTCAACTTCTTCAACGAGTTCCAGGTCCTCGACATCGCGTTCGTCGAGGAAGCAGGCCAGAAGCGGGTCGCCGGCGTCGTCGCGTACGAGCTCTCGACGGGAGATCTGCACGTCTTCAACACCAAGGCCGTCCTCTTCGCGACCGGTGGCTTCGGGAAGATGTTCAAGGTCTCCTCGAACGCGCACACCCTCACCGGGGACGGCCCCGGGCTCCTGTACCGACGCGGCATCCCGCTGCAGGACATGGAGTTCTTCCAGTTCCACCCGACCGGCATCTACAAGCTCGGCATCCTCCTGTCCGAAGCCGCACGCGGCGAGGGCGGCATCCTCCGCAACAGCGACGGCGAGCGCTTCATGGAGCGCTACGCCCCGACGGTGAAAGACCTCGCTCCGCGCGACATGGTCGCGCGGGCGATCCAGACGGAGATCCTCGAAGGGCGTGGCATCGGCCCGAACAAGGATGCGGTCCACCTCGACCTCACCCACCTGCCGCCCGACTTCATCGACGCGAAGCTGCCCGACATCACCGACTTCGTCCGGACCTACCAGGGCATCGAGCCGAAGAGCGACCCCATCCCGATCCAGCCCACGGCGCACTACGCCATGGGCGGCATCCCGACGAACGTCGACGGCGAGGTCGTGATCGACGCCGACTGGACCGTCTTCCCTGGTCTCTACGCGGCCGGCGAGTGCGCCTGCGTGTCGGTGCACGGCGCCAACCGCCTCGGCACCAACTCGCTGCTCGACATCGTCGTCTTCGGCAAGCGGGGCGGACGCGCGATGGCGCAGTTCGTCGCCGACGCATCCATGCCCGAGCTGCCGAAGGGCGTGGAAGACGACCTGCGCTCACGCATCGAGCGCCTCAAGGCCGGCACCGGCAGGGAGTCGGTCGCCGCCGTGCGCTCGGAGCTCCAGGAAGACATGCAGGACAACTGCCTCGTGTTCCGGAACGCCGAAGGTCTGGCCAAGGTGCACAAGACGATCGACGAGCTCAAGGTTCGCTACAACGAGGTCTCGATCCAGGACAAGGGCGAGATCTTCAACTACGACCTCACCGAGGCGCTCGAGCTCGGCTACCTGATCGATCTCGCCGAGGCGATGGTGATCAGCGCCGAGGCTCGGCCCGAGAGCCGGGGCGGCCACTTCCGCACCGACTACCCCGACCGCGACGACGTCAACTGGATGAAGCACACGCTGGTCAACCGGGGCGACGACGGCAGCGTGAACCTGTCGTACAAGGACGTCATCGGCGGCGCGTACGAACCCATCGAGAGGAAGTACTGATGGCTGGGTCCCACTCCACGACGGCAACGGCGTCGAGCGCGTCGGCGCCGCAGAGCACGGCCGTCGAAGTCGAGCTCAAGGTCAAGCGGTACAACCCGGAGACCGACAAGAAGCCCCACTGGCAGACCTTCCACGTGATGGTCGAGCCGACCGACCGGGTGCTCGACGCGCTCCACGAGGCGAAGTGGAAGTTCGACGGCACCCTGACGTTCCGCCGGTCGTGTGCCCACGGGGTGTGCGGGTCCGACGCCATGGTGATCAACGGCGCCAACACCCTCGCCTGCCAGCCCCTGATCAAGGACGTCGGCACGTCGATCACGGTCGAGCCCATCCGCGGGCTGCCGGTGATCAAGGACCTCGTCGTCGACATGGAGCCCTTCTTCGCGCAGTACCGAGCGGTGCTCCCGTACCTGATCAACACCGACGACCCGGGCTACAAGGAGCGCTACCAGTCGGCCGAGGATCGCGAGCGCTTCGACGACACGACGAAGTGCATCCTCTGCGCTGCCTGCACGACGTCGTGCCCCGTGTACTGGGGCAACACCAACTACGTGGGGCCGGCCGCGATCGTCAACGCCCACCGGTTCATCTTCGACTCGCGCGACCAGGCGAGCGAGCAGCGCCTCGACATCCTCAACCAGCGCTCGGGCGTCTGGAAGTGCCGCACGGCGTTCAACTGCTCCGAGGCCTGCCCCCGCGGCATCAAGGTCACCCAGGCGATCGAAGAGGTCAAGCGGGCGATCCTCTACGACCGCGTCTGATCTGACTCCTCGCTCCTGTCGCTTCGCTCCTCTCCCGCTCGGGGCGGCTACTCGCTGGCGCTCCTCACGCCGCCGTGGCTGCACGTCGGTGGGTCTCCCCGGCAGCTGGCGACCGCCACCGCAGCAACCCGGATCTGGGGCTAGTCCGGCAGGGGGATCCGCGTCATCTGGCGAAATAGCTACGACAGTTCTCAACCGAACGCAGCTAGCAGTCGATGGAGTCGGGAGTGGCGCTGGAGGGCGCCTCGGCCGGCTCTCGGGGGTCTGACACACGCCGATGTCGCACTACTTCGCCGTACTCGTGGCGCTTGCGTCGCTGCTCGCCGTCGTGCGGGCGGCCGCGGCAAACGAAGCCCTCCGGGCCCTGGTCGTTTGCGGATCTACCCGCGCCGGCCGCTGCGTCAAACACTGGACGCTCGACGCCGCCCACGCGATCCATGCGCTCGCCATCCAGCACACCGACCGGCGCATCACCGGCGCACACGACCTGGCCGTGTTCGCCGTGCGGACCTCGGAGCACCCGACCGGGTTCGCAGCGATCGAAGAACGCTTCGCCCGAGCGTTCCCTGGCGCAGGTCAGGCGAGGGCCGCAGCAGCGGCGTTCACCGCAGCGGTCACCCTCGCGAGCGCCGGAGCCGTCGGCGCTCTGACCGCTGGCAACGACCCGGTCGTCCACCCGCCCCACCACCGCGTGTCGGAGCGGGCGAGCGGCCCGTCACTCGAGGGAGCGGCGGTTCCGGCGACGCCGGCGCCCGACACGACGACGTCGACCGAGCCGCAGGCCGACGCGGCCGCGTCACCGGCGGCGCTCGCGGCGACCGCGCCCCCCGACACGACGCCGGCGCCCGTGAGCCCGATCGCGGCGCAGCGCGGTGGCCTGCCGATCGGCAAGGGCATGTGGATCTGGCTCCACGACCGGGCCGAGGGCGGCGACGTCAACATGATCGTCGAGCGCTCCAAGCTGTGGGGGCTCACCCACCTCTACGTGCGCACCGGCACGCTTCGCGAGGGCTTCATGGCGGGCCCGTTCCTCGACCGGCTGTTGCCGGTCGCCCACGCCAACGGCATCCGCGTCTACGGGTGGGACTTCCCGTACATGAACGACCCGGTGTCCGACATCAACCGGGCAGCGGCCGCGATCCGCTACACGACCCCCGACGGGCATCGGATCGACGGGTTCGCCCCCGACATCGAGACCAAGCACGAGGGCACCAACGAGAGCATCGAGAACATCCGGGCCTACGTCCACGGCCTGCGGGCCAACGTCGGCGGCGACTACCCCTTGATCGCGGTGATCCCGAACCCGACGGCCTACCGGATCTCGCAGGGCTATCCCTTCGGTGAGATCGTCGCCCCCTTCGACGCGATCGCGCCGATGGTCTACTGGATGAACCGTGAGCCCGGCGCCGACGTCGCCCACGCGATGTCGTACCTCTCCCAGTTCGGCAAGCCGATCTTCCCGATCGGCCAGGCCTACGACGGCGCCATCGACGGTGGCCCGCCCGGCGTGCCGAACCGCGACGCCATCATCCGCTTCATGCAGGTCGCCGACCAGCTCGGCGGGATGGGGGTGTCGTTCTGGTCGTGGCAGCACGCCTCGCTCGAGGCGTGGCAGGCCATCAACGAAGCGATGGAGTTCCGGCTCGGCGAAGGGCCCGCCGAGGCGCTGCGCCCGTCGATGATCCGGGCGTACCAGCTCCAGCTGGCGTACCTGGGCTACGCCGTCACCGTCGACGGGCAGTGGGGACCCGCCACCGCGGCAGCCGTGAGCGGCTTCCAGCGCGACCACCGTCTGCCCGAGACCGGTGTCGTCGACGGTGCGACGCGTCAGGCGCTGCTCAAGCCTCGCCCGGCCGCCGTCCGCGTCTGAGCAGGCGGCTGGTTCCACTCCGTCCAGCCGACGCCGGAGCGACCGTCGGCGACGTCGAACCGGCAGAGGGCGCGCGGCAGCCTGCCGACACGTCCGTCCGGCGCCTCCATCACCACCGGCGCCAGGTGCAGCGGCGTGCAGGTGACGTCGAGGCCGTGCAGCGTCATGCCCGTTGCCACCGGGAAGCGCGTGTCGTCGCCGGCCAGCTCGACGTCGTTCTCGAATCCGTCCACCGAGACCAGCTCCTCGCCGTACGCACCGCCCACCACGTAGCCGGGACTGAACGAGACGCCGGGCACGAGCACCTGCGTCGCGTGGAACCGTGTGCCGTCGTCGAGCGCGCCGGCGGTCCACACCCACCCGAACCGCCACCAGTCGCGGACGCCCCACGAGTGGTCGCGCTGCCCGGGACCGTCGAACTCGATCCGCTCGGATCCCACGAGGATCTCGCCGCTCACGCGGCAGCTCTGCTCGTACCGGGTGACCCCGGGATAGTCGTAGACCGGGCCGGCCGCCTCCCACTCGAGGTCGAACCCCAGCGGCACCCTGTCGCCGCGTTCACCGCGGTAGGCGTCTGCGGGGTCGTCGAGCGCGACGGCGAACGTCTCGAGTCCGATCGTCCAGTGCTCGTGCGGGGTCTCGCAGTGCTGCACAGCCCACAGCCCGTCCTCGCGGATCTCGAACCCAGGAGCCTTCGGCAGCGCTGCCTCGTGGTGCCGAACCAGGAGCGTGCCGACGTCGTCGCCGACGAGGTAGGCCCAGTACCAGGCGACCTTGAGGTTCGGGTACAGGCCGAGGCGGACGTAGCCGCCGAGTGAACCGTCAGGTCGGGCGAAGTCGAAGTACCACGACTCGTTCCAGAGTTGTTCCGGACCGGGATCGTGGCGGAGCTCGTCGTCGGGTGCAGGCATCGAGGTCGTCAGCGCGAGGGATCGGTGTCGCGCTCGGGCGTGCGGGTGATCTGGGCCAGCCCGACCTCCGCCTTGTCGGCGCCGTCGAGGCGGATCGCGTAGAGGTCGCCGTTGCCGGTGCGGTTGCTGCGGAACACGACCCACCCGTCGACGACCACCGGATCACCGTTCACGGTCTGCGGCGCGGTGAGCTGGCGCACCGGGCCATCGCCGAGTGGCGCGACGTGGACATGGGTGTCGGCGGTGTAGACGATCTGCTCACCGTCCGGAGTCCAGGCCGGATCCTCGGGGTTGCCCGGCACGCGAAGCGCAAGACCCTCACCGCCGGCAAGTGGGCGGATGACGATCCGTCCGCCGTCGATGACGGCGACGCGGCTGCCATCGGGTGACAGGGCGAACCGTCCGCCTGGCACCGTCACCGGCAGGAACGTCGGCTCGAACGCGTAGGTGTACGTCGGGTCGAGCGCGATCTCCATGAGGTCGGAACCACGGGTCGCGTAGAGCGTCGAGCCGTCGGCCTTCCACGCAAGCGACGACGTGGAGCCGACCGCGAAGAGGCACCGCGACTCACCGCCGGTCGCCGGGACGAGGCACGCCTGCCACTTCCCTCCCCGTTCCTGGACGTAGGCCACGAGCGACCTGTCGGGCGACAGCACCGGCGACGACTCGATCGTTCCGCCACTTCGCAGCCTCAGCTCCGACCCGTCGGCCGAGCGGACGACGAGGTCGCGGTCGCCCGGGCCGTACGCACGCACGAACACGAGCGGCGGCAGCGGCGCCGCCGGACCGGGCGTCCTCGCCGTGGTCGCAGGGGCGGGCCCTCCTCCGGTGCTCGCCGCGACGGCCGGTTGATCGGTCGCTGCGACGGGACCGACCGGCCGGCCATCGTCTTCAGGAGACGGGGCTGCGGTGGTCGAGGATCCGGGGCCGAGGCTCACCGCCGCCTGCGTCTCGCTGTCGTCGTCGGCGCCGCCGAGCGTCGCCACGGCGATGAACGCAGCCACGAGGAGCACACCCAACACCGTCGCCGAGCGGGTCAGGTCGCGGCGGAGGGTGCTGCGCTCGTCGGGCAGCGGCGCTGCGAGCGACACCGGATCCTGACCATCCGGCGCGACCTCGACGACGACCTGCTCCAGGCCCCGGCGGCGGCGCACGTCGAAAGCGAGCTCGACAGATCCCATGGGCGGAACCGTCACCTGTCGCGCGCTCGACGGATCGTCTCGGAGGGACACCTGCGCAGCGACCGCGGCGTTCCCGCCGTTGTCGAGCCTCACCGGGACACGGACGGTGCGTCCCTCGTCCTCCAGCGCTTCCAGCGCGGAGCGCAGCGCGGTGAACGCACCGACCTCCACGCTGGCCCGCTCGGCGTGGATGAACGACGGGTCGTTGCGGCTCGACACCGTCACCGCGAACTCCACCGGGCCAGGCCGGACCGACGGATCGCGCGGCACCGCGAGGTGGACCCACGCCGTCGCCTCCTCGCCCGGCGGGATCGAGAGGCTGGCCGGTTCGATCGTCGCCCACACCGCTCCGGGACCGTGGACGAGCACGTCGAAGTCGTCGTGCTCCTCCGCCAGGTTGCGGACCAGCACCACGCACGTGCCGGTGCTCCCCGGCGCCACGACTCCCGCCTCCGCGGCGAGCACGACGAGTGCTCCCACCGGAGAAACCGTACATGGTGGTGGTACAACTCCGAGGTGGACCGCCCCCATCCGCCGGCGTGGTATCCCGATCCCCGCCAGCCCGGTTACGTGCGTCGCTGGGACGGCCGCGCGTGGACCGAAGACGTGCGGGTGCTGCCGGGGTGGCTGCGCGAGCTCGACCTCGCCCCCGGGCCGCCGTCGAAGAGGGTTCCGGGCGACCGGTCGGTGCTCGTCCGCCGGCTGTGGTCGGCGAGCACGATCACGCTCGTGTTCGCCGTGTTGTTGCTGCTGTCGCTCCCTTCGACGGGGCTGTCGTCACGCGCCGCGCCCGGAGAGCAGGTCGCCGACGAGCGGTTCCTCGCCGCGGCCTCCGAGACGTGCAACCGGGCGAACCGCAACGCGCTGCAGCCGTTCCGAGCTGGATCGGTCGACGACCCCGACGCCCTGGCGACCGCGCTGGAGTCGTTCGTCGACGACCTCCGGGAGATCGACGTGCGCCCCGACGATCGCGCGGCCGTCGATGCGTGGATCGAGTCGTGGGACCGCCTGATCGACGCTGGTCACTCGAACGCGGCGGCGATCGAGGCGGGCGACCGGGAGGAGGCGGCGCGGCTCAACAACGAGGCGCTGGTGGCGCGGGCTCAGGTGAACCGCTTCTCGTACGCGAACGGCCTCACGACGTGCGTGCTGTAGGAGACGTTCAGTCGACCTCGAACGTTCCCCCGGCGCGCCAGTAGAAGCGGTCTCGGCGCTCGAGGAACTCCTCGTCGACGAGGTACCGGCGAAGAGCGGCGACATCGGCGTGAACCATCCCGAGCATCAGGTTCACCTGCTCCTCGGGATAGATCTGTCCGGGCTCGAACCGGCGCGCGAGCCAGTCGAGCACGACGAGCTTCTTCGACCGCTGAGCGGGGATCTGCGTCAAGCGGCCGCGATGGACGAAGTTGCGGAGCACTGCGGCGTCGTCGGCCGCGACGTCCGCGAACGTCGCGTCGTCGTGCTGCTTGTCGGCCGCGCGGCGCTGCTCCGCGGCGTGGCGCGCCGCGTCCTTGAACCGGTCGGGCGCAACCGTCAGCCCGCCTCCCTCGCCCTCGACCACCACACCCGCGGCAGCCAGCCGCTCGAGGGCGACGACTGCCTGCTTCGGGTCGACGCCGGCCGCGGACGCCGCTGCGTCGACCGTCGTGGCGCCGAGCGCGACGGCGGCGAACACCCGCAGGCGCTCCGGCTCCGCGAGGAGACCGACGAGCGTCCCAGCATCAGAAGGGCCGAACGGCCCGGAAGCGCGCACGGGTGACCAAGGTAGAGTCGGCGTCGTCACCACACGACCGAAAAGAGGAACGCGATGACGCTGGCAGAGGTGATCGACGAGCACTTCCTCACGAAGTACCGGGCGCTCCTCGACGCTGAGGACGCCGCCTTCGACGAGCTCGAGCACGCCTACGAAGACGGCGACAGAGAGCACTTCGAAGCCGACCTGAAGCTGTGGCAGGAGGCGATCGAGAAGAAGATCGCCTACCTCCAGCGACTGGGCGTCGAGATCAACGTCCCGACGCCGCTGACCTAGAAGGCGTCCGCCGAGCCGCGGGTCAGATCAGCCCGAGCTTCTTCACCTCGTCCCGCTCACCGACGAGCTCCTCGGTGGTGATGCGGATCTTCTCCTCGGCGAACTCGTCGAGCTCGAAGTCGTCGGCGACCGACCAGTCGCCGTCGCCGTTCGACCGGATCGGGTAGCCGAACACGAGACCTTCGGGCACGCCGTATTCGCCCTTCGAGACGACCGCGAGCGACGCGCAGTCGCCGGCCTCGGTCGGGCGCCAGACGCTGTTGACCGAATCGATGGCGGCGTTCGCCGCGCTGGCGGCGGACGAGGCGCCGCGGGCCTCGATGATGGCGGCACCGCGCTTCTGGACGGTCTCGATGAACGTCGACTGCAGCCAGCCGTCGTCGCCGATGACCTCGGGCGCCTTCTTGCCGCCGATGGTCGCGTTCTGGAAGTCGGGGTACTGCGTCGCCGAGTGGTTGCCCCAGATCGCGACGTTCTTGACGTCGGCCACGGGAACGCCGGCCTTCTTCGCCAGCTGCGCCTGGGCCCGGTTCTGGTCGAGGCGGGTCATCGCGAACCACCGGTCGTCGGGCACGTCGGGCGCGTTCGACTTCGCGATGAGACAGTTGGTGTTGCACGGGTTGCCCACGACGAGGATGCGGACGTCGCTCGCCGCGTGCGCGTTGATCGCCTCGCCCTGGGGCTTGAAGATCCCGCCGTTGACGTTGAGGAGGTCGCCTCGCTCCATGCCCGCCTTGCGGGGGATCGACCCTACGAGCATCGCCCACGACGTGCCGTCGAACGCCGTCTTCAGGTCGCTCGTGGTCTCGACCCCGGCGAGCAGCGGGAACGCGCAGTCGTCGAGCTCCATCACGACACCCTCGAGGGCCTTCATGGCCGGTTCGATCTCGAGGAGGCGCAGGACGACGGGCTGGTCGGGTCCGAGCAGCTGCCCCGAAGCGATCCGGAATAGCAGGGCGTAGCCGATCTGGCCGGCGGCCCCGGTGACGGTCACGTGCACGGGCGAGGAAGCCATGAGCGGAGCCTATGGCCGCCCCGGAAAAGCCCCCAAACTGCGCCCGATAGTGTGCTGGCCATGGCGAAGATCAAGGTCGCGAACCCGATCGTCGAGCTCGATGGCGACGAGATGACCCGCATCATCTGGGCGTTCATCAAGGACAAGCTCATCCTCCCGTACCTCGACGTCGAGCTCCTCTACTACGACCTCGGCATCGAGAAGCGGGACGAGACGGAAGACCAGATCACGATCGACGCGGCCAACGCCATCAAGCAACACGGAGTCGGCGTGAAGTGCGCCACGATCACCCCCGACGAGCAGCGCGTCGAGGAGTTCGGTCTCAAGAAGATGTGGAAGTCGCCGAACGGCACGATCCGCAACATCCTCGGCGGCGTCGTGTTCCGCGAGCCGATCATCGCGTCGAACATCCCGCGGTTGGTGCCTGGCTGGACGAAGCCGATCGTCATCGGCCGTCACGCCCACGGTGACCAGTACAAGGCGAGCGACTTCGTCGTCCCCGGCCCCGGCACGGTGACGATCACCTACACGCCCGACGACGGCGGCGAGCCCATCGAGATGGAGGTCGCCAAGTTCACCGGCGGCGGCATCGCTATGGGCATGTACAACTACGACGATTCGATCCGCGACTTCGCCCGCGCGTCGTTTCGCTACGGCCTCGACCGCAACTACCCGGTCTACCTGTCGACGAAGAACACGATCCTCAAGGCCTACGACGGCCGGTTCAAGGACCTGTTCCAGGAGGTCTTCGACGCGGAGTTCGCCGACCAGTTCAAGGCTGCCGGCATCACCTACGAGCACCGCCTCATCGACGACATGGTCGCCCAGGCCATGAAGTGGGAGGGCGGCTACGTCTGGGCGTGCAAGAACTACGACGGCGACGTGCAGTCCGACACCGTCGCCCAAGGCTTCGGCTCACTCGGTCTCATGACCTCCGTGCTACTCACCCCGGACGGCAAGACGTGCGAGGCCGAGGCCGCGCACGGCACCGTCACCCGCCACTACCGGGAGCACCAGAAGGGCAACAAGACGTCGACGAACCCGATCGCGTCGATCTTCGCCTGGACCCGCGGCCTGTCGTTCCGGGCGAAGCTCGACGGCACGCCCGAGGTGGGTCAGTTCGCGGAGACGCTCGAGCGGGTGTGCGTCGAGACGGTCGAGAGCGGACAGATGACCAAGGACCTCGCCATGCTCGTCCCCGGCGGTGCCGAGTGGCTCACGACCGAAGACTTCCTGGACGCGCTCGACCAGAACCTGCAGAAGGCCGCCGGGTAGCGACGGCCACCTCACACCGACGTTCTGGGTGCTGCTGACGACCGCAGAGGTGGTCAGCGGCGCCCAGATAGCTGGAGGTTCTCCCAGATCTGCGTCGTCGAGTCGGCGCGGTTGAGGGTGTAGATGTGCAGGCCGGGGATGTCGCCGTCGTCGAGCAGGCGCTGCCCGATCTCGCACGCGACCTCCACGCCGACCTGGCGAACCGCTTCGGGATCGTCGCCGGCCACGGCGAGGCGATCGTCGAGCCACGAGGGCCACTCCGCGCCGTTCATCGCCGTGATGCGCTTGGCAACCGCGACGTTGAGGATCGGGAACAGGCTCGGGATCACCGGCGTCGTGCAGCCGATCGCGGCGAGCTCGTCACGCATGCGGAAGTAGTGGTCGGCGGTCCAGAAGAACTGGGTGATGCCGAACTCCGCCTTCGACAGCTTCTCGGCGAGGCGGCGGCGGTCTTCCACCCGCGACGGCGAGTTCGGATGGACCTCCGGGAACGCCGAGACGCCGATGGTGAAGTCCGCGTGCTCGCGCGCGAGGTCGATCAGCTCGACGGCGTATCGGAAGTCACCGACCGTGGGCCCTTCCTTCGGCGGATCACCAGCGAGCGCGAGCAGGTTGTCGATGCCCTCGTCGCGGTAGCGCTGGACGAGGCCGAGGATGTCGTCGTAGGTCTGGCCGGCGCACGTGAGATGCGGCATCACCACGTGGCTCGTGTTGTGGTGGATGTAGAGGACGGCCTCGAGCGTGCCGTCCTTGGTCGATCCACCGGCACCGTAGGTCACCGACGCGAACGACGGAGCGAACCGCTCGAGCTCGAGCACCGTCTTCTCGAGCTGCTTGAGCATGGCGTCGTTCTTCGGCGCCGGGAACTCGATCGAGAAGGTGGGGCCCGCGGCCAGCAGGTCCGCGATCTTCGTCATACGGACAAGGCTACGGCTCAGCGCTCGATCAGTCCCACCAAAACGACCAGGCGACCGCGCCGACGAGGCCGCTGCTGTAGTCCGAGATCGAGCCGACACCTTGGCTGATGTTGTCGAAGCAGAAGGCGTAGTGCTCGGCAGCGATCGGCAGCGCCTCGGCCGCGGTCGCCGGAGGACGGGTCACGAGCAGCTCCATCGTGTCGCGCCCGAGGACGACGAGCCTCGCGCCGAACCGCTGCTCCCACGACCGCAGCACCGTCGACATCGCCGACGGTGACTGATCGGCGTTGACGGCGCCCAGCCATCCCACGGCTCCAGGCACGTCGGCCGTCGTCTCGCCGGCCACGACCGCCAGCCGGAAGCCGCGACGCTCGACGACGGCGCGCTGGACCGCCCCTTGATCCGCGTCGCGAGTGGTCGCTGGCGCGAGCCCCGGGAACCGCCGTCCGAACGGTGCCGTCTCCTCCGCGACGAGCTCGCCATCCTCCCCGTCGTCGCCCTCGTCGACGAGGACGTCTTCCCACCACGACGTCAGGGTCGAGACGAGGTCAGCGTCGGCGTCCGACGCGAGGTATCCCGGCTCGAACCAGTCGGGCTCCTCCACCCACGAGCCATCGCTCTCGTCGATCAGTACGGCGACGAAACCAGGCGCGACCGGGTCCCGCGCGATCGTCAGCCAGGCCGCACCTGCATCCTCCACCGGCGCGTCCGACACCCACAGCCCGGTTTCGGTCCCGTGGCCGGCGATGCGATGGCCGGCGACCTCGATGGCAGGCTGCTCGTACCGCCTCACCGAAGAGCCAGGCGCTCCGCTGCGTCGATCGCGTTGCGGAAGAGCATCGCGATCGTCGTCGGGCCGACGCCGCCGACCCGGGGGGTGATCGCGCCGGCGACCTCGGCGCACGACTCGTCGACGTCGGGGAGCAGGGTGTTCTTGCCGGTGTAGCGGACGCCGCCGCCGATGACGACGGACCCCGGGTTGATGTGCTCCGGCTGCACGATGCCGGGCACGCCTGCCGCCGCGATGAAGATGTCGGCCTGCTTCGAGTACTCGAACCAGTCGGGAACGCCGGTGTGCACGACCGTGACCGCGGCGTTGGCCGTCGGCCGCTTCTGCGAGAGCAGCAGCGCGAGCGGCCGGCCGAGGGTGGCACCCCTACCGAGGATCACGACGTGCTTCCCCGAGACCGGGATGTCGTAGTGCGCGAGCAGCGCTTCGATGCCGGCGGGCGTGCACGGCACCGGCCCCGGCATCGACAGCGCCAAGCGGCCCATGTTCTGGGGATGCGCGGCGTCGACGTCCTTGTCGGGGTTCATCACCGCGATCGCCGCGTCGTAGTCGAGGTGGCCGGGGATCGGGTACTGCACGAGCAGCGCGTGGACCGACGGGTCGTCGCTGTACTGGCGGATCGTGTCTTCCACCTGTTGCTGCGTCGCGTCCTGCGGCAGGTGCGTGTGGGGCGACTCGAACCCGAGCTCTGCCGCCCGCCGCTGCTTCAACCGGATGTAGCCGGCCGACGCATCGTCGTCGCCGACGAGGATCGTCGCGAGCGACGGGATGACGCCCTCCTCGCGCAGCTTGTCGGCGCGGATCTTGACGTCGGCCAGCACCGCCTCGGCGACGGGACCTCCGGGAAGCAGTCGTGCGGTCAATGCAGGAAGTGCCTTTCTCCGGTGAAGATCATGGCGAGGCCGAGCTCGTCGGCGGTGTCGATGACGGCCTGGTCGTTCATTGCGCCTCCGGGCTGGATGACGACGGCGACCTCGGCCGACGCGGCCGCTTCGACGCCGTCGGGGAACGGATAGAACGCGTCGCTCGCGCACGCTCCGCCCTTCGCCCGCCCGGCTGCCTTCGCCGCCGCGATCTGTCCCGACTCGACCCGGTTCTGCTGGCCCGCACCGATGCCCCACGCGGTCTCGTCCTTGGCGAGGATGATCGCGTTCGACTTCACCCAGCCGCATACGCGGAAGGCGAACTCGGCGTCGCGCCACTCGTCCTCGGTCGGCTGGCGCTTGGTGACGACCCGCCAGTCGGCGCGCGTCGACGCGAAGTGGTGGGCGTCCTGCACGAGCATGCCGCCGCTGATCTGGCGCAGCTGCAGCGGGTCGGGCGTCGGCGCGGGCGCCGACAGCACGCGGGTGTTCTTCCGCTTCTTGCGCAACGCGTCGACGACGCCCTCCGCGTAGCCGGGGGCGATGATCACGTCTGCCTGCGGACCGGCGACGATGCGCTCGACGGTGTCGGCGTCGACGATGCGGTTCAGGGCGACGATGCCGCCGAACGCGGACCGCTCGTCGCACTCGAGCGCTCGCTGATACGCCTCGGCGAGGTCGTCGTCGACGGCGAGACCCGAGGGATTGGCGTGCTTGATGATCGTCACGCAGGGGCGGCTCTGGCCGATGTCGTGCGCCATCGACCACGCCGCGTCGGCGTCGTAGAGGTTGAGGTACGACAGGGCCATGCCGAAGTGCTGCTCGATCTCGTCCCACCACGACGTGGTGCGCATCGTCCGGTAGCGGGCCCCGACCTGGTGCGGGTTCTCGCCGTAGCGGAGGTCCTGCACCCGCTCCAGCGCGAGGTGGATCGTCGGCGGCAGCTTCTCGTCGGAGTCGCTGTCGAACCACGAGACAACCGCGGCGTCGTAGGCCGCGGTGGTGGCGAACGCTTTGCGAGCGAGCGCGCGGCGAGTGGTTGCGGACAGCGAGCCGTTCGACCGGATCTCGTCGAGCACCGCGTCGTAGTCGGCGGGGTCGACGACGATGCCGACGTGCGCGTGGTTCTTCGCGGCGGCTCGCGTCATCGCGGGTCCGCCGATGTCGATCAGGTCTTCACCTCGCCCACCGCCGTGCTGGAACTCCGAGGGGTCGGAGCCGAACGGGTACAGGTTCGCCACCACGAGATCGACCGGCTTGATGCCGTAGGTGTCGATGTCGGCCTGGTGCTCGGGGTCGTCGCGGTCGGCGAGGATCGCTCCGTGGATCAGCGGGTGGAGCGTGACGACTCGGTGGCCGAGCATCGGCGGGTAACCGGTGAACTCGGCGAGGTCGGTCACCGGTAGGCCGGCCTCCGACAGCGCGCGTGCGGTGCCGCCGCTGGAGACGAGCTCCCAGCCCGCGTCGGCGAGACCTCGGGCGAGCTCGACGACGCCCGTCTTGTCGTACACGGACAGCAAGGCGCGACGGCTCATCGGCTGAGCTCCTCCAGGTATCGCTTGATGGTGATCGGGAACAGGACCCGTTCGACCTCCTTGATGCGCTCGTGGAGCGTCTCTTCGGTGTCATCGGGTTCGACGCGTACTGCGATCTGATCCAGGATCGGTCCCTCGTCCATCTCCTCGGTCACGACGTGCACCGTGCAACCGGTGACCTTGACGCCGAACGCGAGCGCGTCGCGGACCGCGTGCCAGCCCTTGAACGCAGGCAGGAGCGCCGGATGCGTGTTGATGATGCGCCCCGGCATGTCGCGCGCCGCCTTCGGGATGACGGTGCCGAAACCGGCGATCGCGACAAGGTCGACGTCGTACTTGCGCAGCATGTCTACGACGGCGTCGCTGTAGGCGTCGCGGTCGAACGACTTCGAGAAGTCGGTGCGGTGGAGGAGCTCGGCGGGGACGCCGGCGTCCGCGGCGACCTGGAGTGCCCGGCACGGACGGTCGGCGATCACGACGTCGACGGGCACGTGCTCGGCGAGTAGCGCTTCGAGGATGGTGCCACTACCCGAGACGAGAACGCCCACCCCCACTGGGCCGAGTCTAGTTGCCACCCCTCCGAGCGAGGTGCGTGTCGAACCATCCGAGGGTTCGGGTCCATGCCTCCTTGGCGGCATGTTCGTCGAAGTGCTGGGGGCGGGCGTCGCAGTGGAAGCCGTGCCCGGCGCCTTCGTAGACGACCACGTCGTGGGCGACCGGCGTGTTCGCGCCCAGCTCCGTGCGGATCGTCTCGACGTCGTCGAGCGAAATCGACTGATCGTCGCTCCCGAAGAGCCCGAGCCACGGCGCCTTCAGGTCAGCGGCCCGGTCGATCAGCGACGGGAACTGCGGGAAACGCGCGGTGACGATGCCTCCGCCGTAGAAGCCGACGACGGCGCCGAGCGGACGGGCCGTCGCGACGAGGAAGCTGATGCGCCCTCCGAAGCAGAAGCCGACGAGGCCGATCTGCGGCGTGCCCCAGCCCGACCCGGTCAGGTGCGCGATCGTCGCGTCGACGTCGGCCAGCACCCGTTCGTCGGTCAGCTCCTGCATGTGCGGCATGACCGCCGAGAAGTCGTCGTAGGGCAGCTGTGGCGAGCCGGTTCGATGGAACAGGTGCGGCGCCACCGCGTGGAACCCGGCTTCGGCCGCCCTGCGGGTGACGTCCTCGATGTGGTCGGTCACCCCGAAGACCTCCTGGATCACCAGGACGGCGGCGCGTGGGTCGTCGGGGATCGCCTCGTAGACCGGCATCGCGCCATCAGGCGTGTCGAGCTCGACGGTCCTCGTCTCCATGGGCGACGAATCTAGGCGTCGCCCAGGGCTACTCCAGCGCCGGATCGACGCAGTTGTCGGCCCCGCCACCACCGCCGGCGGGCGTCTCCCGCGGGTACGGCTCCGTGAACCCACTGCCTGCGTCCTTCGTCGTCAGGAAGCGGATGATGCCCTTCGCGACGGCCTCGCCGGCGACCTTCTGGACCTCGGCCGTCCTGTACAGCGCCTCTTCCGGCGCGTTCGAGATGAACCCGAGCTCCGCGAGGCTTGCAGGGGTGCCCTGCGTGCGGCGGATGATGCCGTAGTAGTCGTTGCCCTGGGAGTTCTTGCGGTACTTCGCACCGGCGTCGGTATCGGCGACCCACGCGATGCCCTCGTACTTGCTCATCGCGGCCACGATCTCTTCGTAGATGATCCCGGAGAGACGCTTCGACTCCGCTGCCGACGCGCCGACCGTCTGGTAGTAGGTCTCGGCGCCGGGCTTCGGGAACGGACCGTCGGGCTCGGCGTTGTAGTGGATCGACACGAACGCCCGGGGCTTCACCGTCTCGACGATCTTCGCCCTGGCCTCGAGGCTGATGCGGTAGTCGCCGTCGCGGGTCTGGATCGTGGGGAACCCGGCGGCCTCGAGCGCCTGCTGCGCGTGCTTGGAGACAGCGAGGTTGAGCTCCTTCTCGGTGAGCCCGCCCGGACCCACCGCGCCGGGCTCCCTGCCGCCGTGGCCCGCGTCGAGAACGACGACGCCGTTGAGCGGGCGTCCGTTGCGCATGGTCGCCTGGCGGCCGCACGGCGTCCCGACGGTCACACCGCCGTCCGCCGTCTTGCCGAGGATCGGGACGACGATCCCGGTCGGCGAGAGCGCCGCCTTGGCGTCGGTCGCCGCCAGCCCGACGACGGGAGGGGCCGTCGTCGTCGTGGGCGCGGCGGTCGTCGTCGTCGGCGGCTCCGTCGTGGTCGTCGGAGCCTCGGTGGTCGTCGTCTCGTCGGCCGTCGTCGTGGTGTCGTCCGCTGCGGCGGCGGGCACGTCGGTGGCCTCGCCTCCGCTGCTGCACGCGGACAGCACGATCGACGCGGCGAACAGGACACCAAGTAGGCGGCGGGCCTTGGTCACGACGGTCAGGGTACGGGCAGTTCGTCCCGATCCGGCCCGCGGCCGCGCCTGAAGATCCCCTGAGCGCTGACGCCGCAGCTAGAGCTTCGCGACGACGTCCGCGATCAGGTCGCCGACCTCGGTGGGGTTCAGTCCGACGTGGACGCCAGCCTCGCGGAGGGCGTCCATCTTCGCCTGGGCGGTGCCCTTCGAGCCCGAGATGATGGCGCCGGCGTGGCCCATCTTCTTGCCTGGCGGCGCGGTGACCCCTGCGACGTAGGCCGCGACGGGCTTGTCCATCTTGTCGGCGATGAACTGCGCCGCCTCTTCCTCGGCCGATCCGCCGATCTCGCCGAACATGATCACGGCCTTGGTGTCGGGGTCGTTCTGGAACGCCTCGAGGCAGTCGATGAAGCTCGTCCCGGGGACGGGGTCGCCGCCGATGCCGACGCAGGTGGTGACGCCGATGTCCTTCTGACCGAGCTCGGCGAGCGCCTGGTAGGTGAGCGTGCCGGAGCGGCTCACGATCCCGACCGGTCCGCCCGGCTTGGCGACCTCGGCCGGGATGAAGCCGATGTTGCACTCGCCGACGGTGACGAGGCCAGGGCAGTTCGGCCCCAGGATGCGCGAGTTCGGGAACTCCCGCTTGACCCGGTTGTAGAAGAGCGCCTCGTCCTGGGCGGGAATGCCCTCGGTGAGGCAGACGATGAGCTCGATGCCGGCCTCGGCCGCCTCCATCACCGCAGCCGGCGCGCCCGGCGCCGGAACGAGGATCATCGACGCCGTCGCGCCCGTCTCGTCGACCGCTTCCTTCACCGAGGCGAACACCGGGATGCCCTCGATGTCTTCACCGGGCTTCTTGGGGTTCACGCCGCCGACGACCTGGGTGCCGTAGGCGCGGTTGCGCAGCGCGTAGAAGGTGCCCTGGCGACCGGTGCCCTGGACGATGACCTTGGTGTCCTTGTTGACGAAGATCGACATCAGGAGGCACCTCCCGCCAGCTCCACGGCCTTCTTGGCGGCGTCGACCATCGTGGCGACCGAGATCAGCCGGTCGGACTCGTGCTCCTTCAAGATCTCTCTTCCCTGCTCTGCGTTGGTTCCGTCGAGGCGGATGACGATCGGGGCCTTGAGCTCGACCCGGCCGAGCGCCTGCACGATGCCGTTGGCGACGTCTTCACCCTTGGTGATGCCGCCGAAGATGTTGATGAAGATCGCCTGGACGGCGTCGTCGGAGTTGATGACCTCCAGCGCGTTGGCCATGACCTCGGCGGATGCGCCGCCGCCGATGTCGAGGAAGTTCGCGGGTGCGCCGCCCACCTGGTTGACGACGTCGCACGTCGACATGGCGAGCCCGGCGCCGTTGGCGATGACGCCGACGTTGCCCGACAGGCCGACGTACTGGAGGCCCTTGTCCTTGGCGAGCTTCTCGCGCGGATCCATCTGGGCGAGGCCGCGGAACTCGTCCCACTCCGGATGGCGGAACGACGCGCTCTCGTCGAGGGTGACCTTGGCGTCGAGAGCGTGGACCTTGCCCTCCGGCGTCAGGATCAGCGGGTTGATCTCGGTGAGGTCGCAGTCGCCCTCGGTGTAGCAGCGGTAGAGCTTGAGGAGGATGTCGACCGCGCCGTCGGTCGCCTGCGGGTTGAGCTTCGCCGCCTCCACCCACTTCCGGGCGGCTTCTTCGGTGAGCCCTTCGGCCGGGTCGATGTGGAGCTTGGCGATCGCGTCGGGGTTCGACTCGGCAACGGCCTCGATCTCGACGCCACCCTCGGCCGACAGCATGCCGAGGTGCTTCTTCGCCGACCGGTCGAGGGTGAAGCTCGCGTAGTACTCCTCGGCGATGTCGCTCGCGTGCTCGATCCAGATGCGGCGCACGACGTGGCCTTTGATGTCCATCCCGAGGATGTTCGTGGCGTGCTCGCGGACCTCGTCGGCGTTGTTCGCCAGCTTGATGCCGCCCGCCTTGCCACGACCGCCGACCTGCACCTGTGCCTTGACCACGACCGGGTAGCCGACCTTCTCCGCGATGGCGACCGCACCGTCGACGTCTTCAGTGACGTCGCCGGCGCTCACGGGGATGCCGAAGCGCGCGAAGTACTGCTTCCCTTGGTACTCGAAGAGATCCATGGAGTTAGGCCGTCTGTCCTTCTCGCTCGTCGAGGGCGGTCTCGAGCCACTCGGTGATCGACGCGATCGACGCGCCGGGGGTGAAGACCTTCGACACGCCGAGCTCCTCGAGCTTCGGGATGTCGTCGTCCGGGATGATGCCGCCACCGAAGACCATGACGTCGTCTGCGCCGCGGTCCTTCAGCAGGTCGAGGACCTTCGGGAACAGTGTCATGTGGGCGCCGGAGAGCAGGCTGAGGCCGACTGCATCGGCGTCCTCCTGGATCACGGTCTCGACCACCTGCTCGGGGGTCTGGTGGAGCCCGGTGTAGATCACTTCGAAGCCTGCGTCCCGCAGTGCCATCGAGATGACCTTGGCACCGCGGTCGTGTCCGTCGAGCCCGGGCTTGGCCACGACGACGCGATAGGGGCGGATCACGGGCGTGAATACTAGGGACCCTTGTTGCACCCCCTCCAAGCCGAGTGGGACGCCGACCTTCGCGCGGGCGATCCCCTGTCGTTCCCCGGGTACACGCCTCCAGCCGAGGAGTCGGTGCGCACCGGTCGGACCGAGCTCGGCTACGCGGTCATCGAGGGGCGCTTCGACGTGATGGGTGGGTCGATGGGAGCCGCCCACGGCGAGCGGGTCGTGCGGGCGTACCGCCGGGCGCGCGATGCGCGGCTGCCCGTCGTGGTGATCGCAACCTCGGGCGGCGCGCGGATGCAGGAGGGCATGGTCTCGCTGCTGCAGCTCGGCCGTACCGCGGCCGCGGCGCGCGACCACGCCGCGGCAGGCCTGCTCCAAGTGTCGATCCTGCGCGGTCCGACGAGCGGAGGTGTGTTCGCTTCGTACGCGTCGCTGGCCGACGTCCGCGCCGCCGAGCCCGGGGCGATGATCGGGTTCGCCGGCCCCCGGGTGGTCGAGTTGACGACCGGCGAGAAGCTGCCGGCGTCGTCGCACACCGCGGAATCGGCCTTCCGCCACGGCCTCGTCGACGCGCTCGTCGCCCGCGACGACCAGGCCGCGTTCGTCGAACGCGCCCTTGGCTTCGGGAATTGGGAACGGAATCGCCGAGATGCCGGCCTGACCGTTCCCAAAAGCGGCGGGGGCGGGGCCGAGCCGACGGCGTGGGACGAGGTGCTCGCGGCGCGGGATCCGGCGCGGCCGTCGGGCGACGCGTGGGCGGCGGGGATCGTCGACGACGGGTCGTCGACGCCGCTGCGGGCAATGCCTCCCGACCCGTGCATCGAAGCGAGCCTGGCGTCGATCGACGGACGGCGGGTCGTCGCGGTGACGATGAACCGCGGGAAGCCGAGGCCGGAGGGCTACCGACTCGCCCAGAGAGCCGCGGCCCTCGCGAGCCGCCTGGAGCTCCCGCTCGTCACCTTCGTCGACACCCCGGGCGCCGATCCGAGCCCCTCCTCGGAGGCGGCCGGCATCGCGGGAGAGATCGCCCGCACGTTCGCCGCCTTCGACGCCGTCGCCGGCCCCACCGTGAGCGTGTGCGTCGGGGAGGGCGGGAGCGGTGGTGCGCTGGCGATCGCGCACGCCGACCGCCTGCTGATGCTCGACCACGCCATCTTCTCGGTCATCGCGCCGGAAGGCACGGCGGCGATCCTCGACCGCACCGTCGACACCGCACCGCAGCGGGCCGCGGACCTGAAGCTCACCGCAGCCGACCTCCTCTCGCTCGGGATCGTGGACGAGGTCATCCGTGACGATCCGGCCGCCGTACGGAAGGCCGTGGTGCGTGCGATCGACGACGCCGTTCCCGGCGACCGCCGGCGGCGACCCGACGCAGCGACCGGTAGGTGGCTCGTATGACCACCCCGAACCGGCCGGCGTACACGCCACCGCCCCGCCGCAGCCAGAAGCTCAGGGCGCGCATCGTCGGCGGCATCGTCCTCGTGGCGCTCTCCGCGCTGCTGATGTGGGTCGTCGTCGACCTCGCCTCGAACAACCCGCAACAGGCGAACCTTCCGGGCGGCGACACGTTCGTCGTCGGCGAGGCGAAGCGGTTCGCACAGCGGATCGACGAGCAGGGCGCGCCGATCTTCTTCAAGGACCCGTTGACCGCGGGCGCTGGCCGCGAGATCTACGTCCTCCATGACGGCAGGGATCCGGAGGAGGGGTGGTACGCGGTCCTCGCGTACGTCGACCCGGAGAACCGCAAGCTCGAGTGCGCGCTGCGGTGGGAGATCGGCGACCGCCACTTCGTCGACCCGTGCACGAACGAGACGTACGACCCTGACGACGAGCGCCTCACCCGCTATGAGGCCGACGTCAACGACGACGGGAAGGTCGAGGTCGACCTCAGGAGCTGAGGCTGTCGAGGACGAGTCGGATGTCGTCGACGGTCGTTCTGGGGTTCACGATGCAGAACCGGAGAATCGGCTGGCCATCGTGCGACGACGGCACGACGAAGGCCTCGCCCGCCTCGAGCATCCGCAACGACCAAGCGTCGTGATCTCCCGCGGACCATCCACGGCGGGTGAAGGCGGCCACCGACAGCTCCGGCTCGCGCAGCAACTGGAGGTCGGGATGCGCGTCGATCAGCGCGGCAGCGTCGCGCGTGACCGACAGGCAGTGCTCCACCGCGTCGCGGTAGGCGGCCACGCCGTTCGCCGCCAGCGAGAACCAGAACGGAAGGCCTCGGGCTCGGCGGCTCAGATGGATGGCGAAATCCGACGGGTTCCATTCGCCACCCTCGGTGAGGACGTCGAGGTACGACGCGTGCTGCGTGTGCGCCTGCTGCGCTGCGAGGGGGTCGCGGTAGAGCAGCGCGCACGCGTCGAAGGGCGCGAAGAGCCACTTGTGGGGGTCGACGATGAACGAGTCGGCCTGCTCGATCCCGTCGAAGCGAGCACGAGCCGACGGAGCCACCAGCGCGGCGCCGCCGTAGGCGCCGTCGACGTGGAACCACACGCCGCGTTCGCTGCACACGGCTCCCGTTGTCGCGAGGTCGTCGACGATGCCGAGGTTCGTGGTGCCGGCCGTGGCGACCACGGCGAACGCCCGCTCGCCCAGATCGTCGAGCACCGGCGCAAGCGCTTCTCCCCGCAGGCGGTCGCCCGGGACGATCACCACCTCGACGTCCATCACCCGCGCCGCCGATGCGATCGACGAGTGGCTCGTCTCTCCGGCCACGACGACCCAGCCGCCGTCGGGCCGTCGGTCGCCGCGCCGGCGTCGCGCCGCGTCGCGCGCCGCCACGAGCGCGGACAGGTTGCCGTTGGTCCCACCGGACACGAACACGCCACCGGCCGAGTCGGGCAGACCGGCCAGGGACGCGATCCAACGGAGCGCCTCGTTCTCCGCCCACACCGCGCCAGCACCCTCCTGCCACGACCCCGCGTAGATCGAGCACGCGCTGATCGCGAGGTCGGCGAGGATCGACGTCTCGGTCGGCGCGGCGGGCACGAACGCGAGGTATCGGGGGAAGTCGACCGACAGGCACGCCGGTTCGAGCACGTCCTCGAAGAGACGGAGAGCGTCGAGGGCGCCCATGCCGTTCTCGGTGATCGTCTGACCGCACCGCGCGTCGAGCTCCGCCTTGGTGCGCGGATGCCCGAGCTCCAAGGTCGTGGCGTCCTCGGACGCACGCCGTCGGGCGAAGCGGAACACCTCCGACGCGAACGCGTCGACGTCTTCGTCGAACCGGTGCATGGAGTCAGCCTCCGGTGATCTCGGTGAACCGCTCCTGGATCCGGTCTTCCTCCGCTGCGGTCATGCCCGACCAGAAGTAGAGGCGGCGGCGGGTCTCGTCGTCGGGAAACAGGATCGGGTTGTCGGCGAGCGCCGCCGACTCTCCGCCGGCGCGTTCGAGCTCCTCCCGCACCCCCAGGACCGGGCTGATGTACTGCACCGACGCCGTGATGCGGGCGGCATTCTCCGGCGCGTAGGCGAAGTTCATCCAGTCGCCCGCGAGATCGGGGCGCGACGCGCCCTTCGGGATGATCATGCTGTCGAACCAGCGGATGCCGCCTTCGGCGGGGATGACGAAGCGGATGTCGGGCCGCTCGGCCTGGAGCTGGATGATGTCGCCCGACCACGCGAGCGCCGCTGCGAACTGGCCGGTCTTGAGCGCGTCGACGAACTCGTTCGCGGTGAAGCCTGCGACGTGGCCGTCGGTCACCAGTTGCTCGAGGCGCTCGAGCGCGGCCTCAGCGGCGGGCACCGTGGCGCGCGAAGGGTCGGCACCGCGAGCGAGCATGAGCAGACCCACGGTCTCGCGCATCTCGCTCACCATGCCGATGCGGCCGCGCAGCGACGGGTCGAGGAGATCGGCCATCGAGCGGATCTCCTTCTTCGTCTGGGCGGGGTCGTAGGCGATGCCGGTGATGCCCACCTGCCAAGGCATGTGGAAGCGCGCGCCGCGGTCCCACGGCATCCCGAGGAACGCAGGGTCGACGTTGGCGTGGTTGGGGATGCGCTCGAGGGGCAGCGGCTCGAGCCATCCCTCCGCGAGCATCCGGTCGACGGCCCAGTACGTGGGCACGATCACGTCGTAGCCGGTCGATCTCCCTTCGCCGAGGCGGGGCCGGAACAGCTCGTCGAACGCCTCTTCGTTGCCGTTGTACTCCTCGACGTAGTCGACCGGCGCGCCGGCCTGCTGCTCGAAGCGCGCGACGGATTCGTCGTCGATGTAGTCGGGCCAGTTCAGGATGCGGAGACGGCGATCGCCCCCCGTCGCGCCGTCTCGAGTGCATGCACCGAGCAGCGACAGCCCGAAGGCGGTCGCCGCGGATCCGGCGAGGAACGTCCGTCGACTGAAGCCGCTCATCGGTACTCGTTGATCCTCGTCTGGATGCCCGCGAGCGCGGCTGCAGCAGCGAGCAGGGGCAGGAACAGGGTGATCGTGGCGAGGTACCTCGTCGCGTCACGAGCCCTCTCGATGGCATCGAGGAACTGATCGCGGTTCTCGCCGAGCACGGCCTCGAGCGAGAAGTTGAAGCCGTTGAAGGTGGCGCTTCCGGGCCCGACGGCGACCGCTCGCGCGGCGTCGCCGGACGACGAGCGGAGGGTGCTGACGGTCTCTCGGTAGCGCTGCCAGCGCACCATCGCCTCGGCGACGGCCGCTCGCTCCCGAGCGGTGTCGGCCGCGAGCGCGGCGTCGACGAGGAGCCCGCGTGCGACGTCGGTCGCCTGACCCTCGCGAACCAGCACCAGGAGACCTTCGTCGACCGAACCAGCGAGCACGTCGGTCGCCGCGCTGTCAGCCGACGTCCGTCGATCGGCGTCGTCCGCGATGAGAGCGACCGACTCGTCGGTGCGTGCCGCGAACGCTGCGGACTGGATCCGCGCCGTCAGGGCGATCGACTGATACGCCTCGTCGCGCGCGAGGTCGAGCCGGCGCCCTGCGCGCACGTCGCTCGACGCGAGCCATCCCACGGAAGCCAGCGTGACGAGGGTGGCGAGCAGAAGGAGCGGGTTGATCAGCCGGCGGGATCGCCGCGCGAGAACCACCCCGGTCGCAGCCAGCGCGGTGAGCGCCACGACACCGATGACGACCGCGACGACGAGGAACCTCGACCGCTCCCGTTCGTCGCGATCGAAGCGTCGCTCCGACGCCTCGGTGAGGCTCGCGGCGTCGGCGCGCACGCCGGTGGCGAGCTCGTCGAGCGCGGCGAGGAGGTACTGCTCGCTGTCCGGCGAGCCGAGCCGCGAGGTCGCCCGGGCCGCTTCGATCAGACCGGCGTAGCGATTGATGCGGATCGAGAGTCGCTTGAGGTCGTCGTGCGCGTCGGCGTCGTCGCCGATGAGCGCGGAGATCTCCTCGCTCTGCACGCTCGCTCGCGCAAGCGCCTCCTCGTACAGCCGGCGCTGCTCGCGGTCTTCCTCCGCTCCCGACAACAACGCCGCGGTTGCCGCGGCATCGGCCTCGGCGAGGCTCGCGAGCAGGCTCTGCGTCGCGACGAGCACCGGACCGGTGTTGTCGCGCAGGCGAGCGGTCGCGCGTTCGGCCGCACCGGCCGCGATGGTGCCGGCGAGCGCCGTCAGCGCGAGGAGCGCTGCGACGACGAGCGACAGAACGCGGTACAACCCCGGCGTCGTCGATGCCGCGGCACGCATGCGAGAGAGCGGGCTCACGCTGACGTGGCTCTCCTGACCGTGAGCTTCGTCCAGGCACCGACGTGCACCACCGACGCCTCGGTGAGGACCCGCTCCTCGTTGGCCGGCAGGAGCTCGCCGTCGAGGCGCGTTCCGTTCGTCGACCCGAGGTCCGCGATCGTCCACGCGTCGTTGCGGAGGCGGAGGACGGCGTGGCGCCGGGACACCCCTGCGTCCGACGACAGGTCGATGTCCGGGTGGAGGTTCGCGCTGGCGCTCGTACGGCCGATCAGTGCCTCGTCGTTGCGCAGCGGGAGCTCCTGCGCGACCTGGCCTGCGGGCGGTGACAGCGAGGTGTCTCCCTCGCTCTCGTTGCTGCGGAAGAAGTCCTCGTCGACCTCGACCACGACCACCCAGCCCTCGACGGGCGCGGCGGCCGCGGCGGGCGGTGGAGGCGCCGCAGGGAGGTTGCCGGTGGCGAAGTCGAGCCCGCAGACCTCACAGAACGCCTCGTCGGCTTGGCGGGGCGAGCCGCAGTGCGAGCAGACAGCCGGGTCGCTCACGCGCCCTCCCCGGCTGTCGGGGCCTTCCCGACCCGCACGGTGCGCGTCGAGCGGGTGTCGAGCGCCATCTCGTCGAGGGCCTCGACGGCCCGCTTCAGCCGAACCGTCCCGGTGGCGGGGTCCTCGACGTCGACGACCTTCTTCAGCAGCCGGACGGTGCCCTCGTTGCCCGACTCGTGGGCAAGTTGCACCGCGCGGCCGAGCTTCACGGTCGCGGTCGCCTCGTTACCCTGCTTCTTCGCTTCGAGCCCCTCGTGGATCGCGACGGCCAGCTCTTCCTGCCCCGTGTAGTGCGCCACCTGCGGGCTGATCCTCGTCGACAGTGCCTCGTCGTCGGTCCAGATCGCCTTGACGAGTGCCTGGGAGACAACCTCGCCGTCGACGACGAGGCCGACCCGCGCAGCCAGCTTCTCCGCGCCGACCTCACCCGGCGGGACCTCGACGCACACGTGGTAGTCGCGGCTCTCGCCGCCTCCCCACGCGCCCGTCGGGTAGTCGCCCGAACGGTCGTCGACCGGCGCCCGTCGGTCGGTGAGGTCTTCGATGGTGGGCGCGACCTGGCGCACGAACTTCACGGTGGACCCGAGCGGCGACCACACCCGGAGCTGCACGTCGGCGACGGTCTTGCCGATGGCTCGCTCGAGGAACGCCTGGAAGTCGTCGTCCATCTCGTCAGGTGTGGCGATGATGTCGACCTCGCCGAGGAGGGTTGAGGTGATCAGGCGGAGCTCGTCGACGGCCCAGTCGCTGCCGACGCCGCGTGCGTCGCACTGAAACACACCGATGCATCGGTCGAGCGCGGCACGCAGCAGCTCGGGCTCCTCGCTCTCGTTCTTGCCGTCGGTGAGCAGGTACGCGAGGCGGATCGCGTTCGGCTTCAACTCGAACAGCGCGCGAGCGACGTCGAGCCACGTCGAGATCGCCGTTCCGCCCTCGGACGGAATGCGGCGCACGACCTTCATCGCTTCGTCGCGGGTGGCGGCGTCGGCCTGCGCGAGCCGGAGGCCCCGATCGAACCGTGGGTAGATGCCGACGGCCACGTGCGAGCCCGCGATCACGGCGAAGAACGTCCCGTCGGGCAGGAGGCTGATGGCGGTCGCGACGGCTTGGCGCGCGGCGCGGATCTTCGCCTCGGGCATGCTCATCGAGCCGCTGTTGTCGAGGATGAAGACGACGACCTTCTCGCGCGTCGTGGTGGTCGACACGTCGTCCGACGACGAGACGGTCACGATCGCGTGCACCTCGCCCGCTCCCGCCGGGAGGTACTCGTTCTGGAACGCACTGGCGGTGAAGCTCACCGGTCACCTTTCGGGAGGGGGACGTCGACGACGACGACCGTGATGTTGTCGGCGCCGCCCGCATCGTTGGCGAAATCGACGAGGCGCCGCGCCATCGTGAGGAGGTCGGGCTCGCCGCCTGCCGCCGCGACGAGCTGCGCAGGTTCGAGGGTGTAGTTCCAGAGCCCGTCGGAGCACAGCACCACACGACCGGCGCCCGGCGGGTCGAACCGGGTGATCCGTGGCCGCCACTCCGGATCGGCGTCGATGCCGAGCCACCGGGTGATCATGTGGCCCTTCGGGTCCGCGTAGGCAGCCTCGACCGACATGGCGCCGCACTCGATCTGCTCGATCGCCCACGAGTCGTCACTCGTCAGCTGCGTGGCGCCGGCGTCGCCCAACCAGTAGGCCCGGCAGTCACCGAGCGACGCGAACGTGACGAGCCGGTCGGTCACGACTGCCGCGAGGTAGGTGCAGCTGGGTGGGCCGAGATCCGGCGCGGGCTCGAACGGTGTACCCACGGCGGCGTCGCGCGCGGCGTCGTACGCGGCGTCCATCGCCGGAGCGTCGGAGCCGCCGGCGACCAGGGCGTCGAGAGCTGCTCGAGCCGCCGCGAGCGAGGCGACGTGGGGGTCGACGGTCGTCGACACGCCGTCGCACACGACGGCGTAGACGACGCCCGGCTCCGGAGCGAACGCCATCGCGTCTTCGTTCCGATGGTGGCGGCGTCCTTTGTCGGACACGCCGGCGACGCCCGCCGCGACGGCCTCTTCGTGGTCGCGTGGGTCAGCGGCCTTGACGCCGCACACGTCGCAGTAGCCGTCGACGACGGCGGTCGATCCGCACGACGCGCACGGCGCCGGCGCGCCCGGCTCGAACGTCGAGGGGGACGGCGCGGCACCAGCGCCGGCGGCGGTGGGAGCCAGCTCGTGGCCGCATCCCTCACAGAACCGATCGCCGATCGAGATCGGCGTCCCGCACGCGGGGCAGTCGAGCGCGCCTGCGGAGACCATCAGACGAGCGTCACCGGGCGGACCGCGTTCGCGCGATCGACGAGCCGGTAGCGCTCGTCGCGGTCGGTGGTCCGGTCGGCGATGCGGCGGCACATCGCTTCGACCGCGCGGCGCATGCCTTCCGTCGTCAGCGGATGCCCCGCCACCCTTGCCTGCGGGTCGGGCCCGATCGTGTTGCTCGTCAACTTGGCGAGCGCGTCTTCCGCGATGTCGAGGAGCACCGCGTCTCGTTCACCTTCCGTGACGTCGAGGCCTTCGAGCTGCCCGACAGCATCTGCATGCCGCCCTGCACGAGCCAGCGCTCGGGCGGCTTCGAGCCGCGTCGCCTCGTATTCCCGATGGGTGCGCGGCACTCGGTCGAAACCGGCCAGCGCTGCGGCGACGTCACCGCTGCCGAGGCGGCACCGGGCCAACCCCTTCACTGCGGTCACATACGACGGGTCGACAGAGCTGACGACGTCGTAGAGCGTCGCCGCGGTTTCGAGATCGCCCGCCCGCTCCGCGGCCATGGCGGACGCCAGCTTCGGTGCGAGCTCCCCTGGCACCTCGGCGAGGCAGCGGTCGAACGCCGCGGTCGCGGCAGCGGCGTCTCCCGCCCGCAGCGCGATGACACCTCGCAGCCATGCCGTGCGCCAGTCCCAGGGGTCGTCGTCCTCGACCGCGGCGAGCAGCGCCTCGGCGTCGGAGCCACGACCGAGCTCGGCCAACGCAGCGGCGCGGCGAAGATGCACCTCGCTCGTGTCGTCGACGTGACCCGCGGCGACGGCAGCGTCGATCTCGGCGAGTCGCTGCTCCGGGCCGAGTGCGAGGACGTTGCCCAGGAACGACGCCGCGGCATCGGAGGGGTCGAGCGCGAGCGTCGGTAGGCCGTCGTCGTGCGACGCGGCGGCGAAAAGCGAGCTGGCGCCGGGCTGCGGCCTCCCCTGCTCGAGCGCGACGACCTCCCGCAACACGCCGACCAACTGATCACCGAGCTCGGGCACCGATTGGAAGCGGTCGTCGGGATGCGGCGCCGTCGCCTTCAACAGCAGCCGGTGGAACGACTCGTGGCGGACGAGCGGCGGATGGTCTTCCGGATCGGGCAGCGAGTGCTGGAACGTGCTCTGGTACCCGCGGAAGTCGAGCGTCAGCACGGCGAGCGTCCGCCCGATCGTGTACACGTCGGACGCGATCGACGGCCCCACCTCAGCGACCTCCGGCGCCTGGAAGCCCACGGTGCCGTACACGTCGCCGCTCGGATCGTCCGCGCGGCGAACGCCGCCGAGGTCGATGAGCTTCACCTGGTCCACGACCTGGATGAGGTTGTCGGGCTTGAAGTCGCAGTACACGAGCCGGCGGTCGTGCAGGTACGCGAACGCAGGAAGCACCGCTAAGACGTAGGCGATCGCCTGGCCAACGGGCAGGGGCGACGGCTGATCGCCGTTGTCGGCCCTCCGCTTCTTGAGGATCTGCTTGAGGGACGGTCCGCCGACGTACTCCATCACGATGTAGCCGGCGCCTCGATGCGACACGAAGTTGTAGATCTCGACGATGTTCGGGTGCTGCACCTCGGCGAGGAACCGCTTCTCCGCGACGGCGGCGACCGAAGCCGCTTCGTCGCCCGAGTCGAGGAGGCCCTTCAGAACGACCCACCGATCGTTCACCGCCTTGTCGCGCGCGAGGTAGATCCACCCCAAGCCGCCGTGGGCGAGGCATCCGAGGATCTCGTACTGCCCCCCGACGAGCATCCCCGTCGACAGCTTCGGGACGAAGTCGTACGGCTGGCGGCAGGCGCCGCAGAACCCCTTCTCCCGGCCGGGACGTCCCCCCTTCGACCGCCCGACCGCGGCGCCGCACTTCGAGCAGAAGCGCTTCTCCTCGTCGACGACGGGGTTCGCGAGGACGACGGTCGAGGGATCGATCACCGGAGCCGGCGGAACGTCGACGAGGCCGGCGCCGATGGAGAAGCGTTGGCTGGTCGAGCGGGTACGGGCGCTCGACGTGCGCCGAGCGCCCTTCGCTCGGGCCGACCCGGTGACGAGGGTCCGCCCGATGCGCGACGGGCGCGACACACGGGAGGGGCTCGGCCCATCGGGCGCGCCCGCGGGAGGCGTGGCCGCGGCAACGGGCGCCGCGTACGCGGCGACGGGGCGTGCCGAGGCCTTCGTGCCGCACGTGTCGCAGTACCCGTCGGCGAGGATCGTGCCGCTGCACCCCGGCTCGGAGCACGACGTGCCGGCCGAGGGCGCTTCCACCGCAGGCGCTTCCGACGACGGCGGCGGGCCCGCGGGAGTCGCGGCGCGAGAGGCGCGCCTGGCTCGTCGTGCGTCGCGACCCGTCGGCGCCGCCTTCGTGCCGCAGGTGTCGCAGTAGCCGTCGGCGAGGATCGTGCCGCCGCACCCGGGCTCGGCACAGGTGCCGGTCACCCTCCGCTCACCAACCTGGCGTACTCCTGCACCAGCTCCTCTGCCTCCTCGAGATCGCACGGGCGCGTGAAGAGCGCATCCCGAGCCCGCTGCATCGCTGCGGTGAGCGTACGGCCCTCGGCCCGTCCCGTCGCGGCCGCTTTGGCCCGGTAGGCGTCGAGGAGGCCTCGCAACTCGTTGCGTCGGGCCACAGGAGCGCGGTTCGCCTGGACGACCCGGTCGGCGTTCGCGGCCCATCCGTCGGCGACGGCGCGCCAGCGCTGCAGGCCACGCGCAGCCGCGAGCCACCGCCCGGCTGCGGCCTCGGCTTCCACACGTTCGAGCCATGGTCGGAGGGCGAGCTCCCCGTCGTCGAGCGCCGCCGGGTCGAGCGGCTGGAGAAGCCCGGTCGGCGAGGCGATCCGCTCCCGCGTCGCTGTCAACGCCTCGCGACCCGCGGCGATGGCATCGGCGAGCGCCGTCAACGTCGCCCTCGCGTCGCGCAGGTCGGCGGGCAACGAGTCGTGCAGGCGCGCGAGCTCTGCGACGCGGTCGGCCACCTGCACCACCTGGCGCGTCGCCGGCGACGGGTCGACACTCAGCGGGTCGCGCGCGATCTGTCCGCCCAAGTGCTCCACCATGCGGCGTGCGTGTGCGAGGTCGTGGTCGTCACCGAGGCCGATGCGCCGCGCATCGGCTTCGACGGCGTCGAGCGTCTCCCGCAGCTCGTCCGCCCTCGGCAGTGCCGTTCGCCACGCCTCTGCCACCTGATCGGCTGCGCCAAGGATGCGGCGAACGTCGTCGTCGAGCCGTGCGACCCGGTTGGCCGCGTCGGGAGGCAGCGGCGCATCGGGCGACGCTGCGTCGAGCATCTCCGAGAGGAGCGGGTACTCGACCCACACCCGCTCGAACGCGTCGGTCAGCTCGCGTGCGAGCGCTTCCGACACGCCGTCGAGGCTGTCGGGATCGCGGAGCAGGCGGCACTCCGGGTCGGCGTCGATGCGGTACAGGCCGTCGGCGACGCGGCTCATCGTCGCCCGCAGCTCGCCGATCGATGCCCCCACGCTCACGGCGCGAGCCTGACAGAACTCAGCTCGCGAACATGTCGCGCACCTCGGCCTTCTTCACCTTCTCGGTGCCCGTGCGCGGGAGCTCGTCGACGATCCGAACGGCCGCAGGAACCTTGTACGACGAGAGGCGCTCCCTGCACCACGCGATCAGCTCGTCCTCGGACGCAGCGGCGCCGGGCAGCAGGCGGATCGCGGCGACGACCCGTTCGCCCATCCGCTCGTCCGGTACGCCGACCACTGCGGCTTCGGCGACCGAGGCATGCCCTTCGAGCGCGTCCTGGACCTCGAGGGCATAGACGGAGTACCCGCCGGCCTTGATGACGTCCTTGCCTCGCCCGGCGAACGACACGAGCCCAAACGGTCCACGGCGGACGAGGTCTCCGGTGCGGAGCCACCCGTCGTCGGTCAGCACCGCCTTCGTCGCGTCAGGATCACCGTGATAGCCCTGCAGCACGCCAGGGCCCTTCACGAGCAGCTCCCCCACCTGGCCCATGCCGACCTCGGCATCGTCCTCGTCGACCACCTTGAACCGGTACGGAGGAAGAGGAACTCCGAGGACGTCGGCCAGCGGCCCGGCGAGACCGGGCGGGAGGAACTTCGCCGCGACGCCGCCGCCGACCTCGACCATGCCGTAGCCCTCGACGAAGAACGCCTCACCGACGTCCCGGTTGAGCACCGGGAGCGTCGCGGTCGCTCCCATCCGCTGGAAGCGCCGCGCCAACTCCTGCGGCATGACGTCTGCGCCCGAACCCCAGACCCGCA
The DNA here is from genome assembly GCA_035540495.1 of Acidimicrobiales bacterium. GTDB lineage: Bacteria > Actinomycetota > Acidimicrobiia > Acidimicrobiales > CADCTF01 > DASVEG01. The sequence continues at coordinate 12,029 of DATLGL010000031.1, read as the reverse complement.
CGGAACGGAGGTTGCGGTCTTCGGCGCCGGCCTCGAGGAGGAGCCGGTACATCGCCGGCACGCCGATGAAGATCGTCGACCGCCGGCGTTCGATCGCGTCGAGCACCTCGTCGGGGCGGAACCGGGGCAGGAAGTACACCGGGATCCCGGCGGTGGCCAGGCCGAGCACGACGACGAAGCCCATGATGTGGGCGATCGGAAGTCCGATGACCGCTTCGTCGCGGCGCAGGCCGGCGGGATAGAGCGCACCGGAACGCGCCTGCGAGAGCAACGCACGGTGGGTCAGGCGCGCGCCCTTCGGCTTCCCCGTGGTGCCTGATGAGTAGAAGATCGCCGCGACGTCACCCTCCTCCGCCGGCACCCCCTCCCGGAGCGGCGCGGCGTCGCCGATCGACGCGAGGTCGTCGATCACGAGCGTCGCTCCCGAGTCGGCGATCACGTGCTCGATCTCGCCCTGCGACATCTGCGGGTTCACCGGAACCGGGAGCCCCCCGGCGCGACTCGCGGCCACGCAGAGCAGGAACATCTCGTAGGAGTTGGGAACGCCGACGACGACGCGATCGCCGGGCTCGGTGCGTTCGGCGATCCAGCCGGCCCACCGGGTCACCGTGTCGGCCGCCTCGCGATAGGTGAACCGGCGACCCTCGACCCCTTGGTCGACGACGACGCGGTCGCCGTGCAACCTCGCGAGCCGCTCGAGGGTCTCACCGAGCGTGAGTCCTCCTCGCAACGCCAGGCTGGCCCGATCGAGCCATTTCATCAATGACCCCTCCACAGGTGTCTAGAGCAGTGGTCCGCCGATCGAAGATGCATTCCGTGGGCGTCATCTCTACCGCTCTTCGCCGGCCGGAGACCTACTCGGGCCACCTTCGGGAAGCACTGGCGACGGCGCGCTGCGTGGCGTTGTACCCCCTCGGGCTGCTCGAGACCGCAGTGACCACCGGCACGCCGAGCGGCGACCTCACACGAGACACGCCGGTCCTGCTCGTGCACGGCTACGGGCACAACCGCTCCGGCTGGTTCCTGCTGCAGCACGCGCTCCGCCGTTCGGGGTTCACGAGCATCCACACGATGAACTACGTCGCGTGGGGCCGCGACGGCGTGCCGGCTCTCGCTCGTCAGCTCGCGGCTCGTGTCGAAGAGGTCCGCCGGACCACCGGTTCCGACCGGATCCACGTCGTGGGCCACAGCCTCGGCGGCATCCTCCTGCGCTGGTACGTGCAGGAGCTCGGCGGCGACCGATACGTCGGCACGGCGATCACGGTCGCCTCGCCCCACGAAGGCACCGTCGCCGCGCTCGCCGGGTTCGGCCCCGCGGCGCGTGACCTGCGGCCCGGCTCGCGCGTGATCCGCCGGCTCGCCTCGGGAGCGACGGCGAGCGACGTCCGGTGGGTCGCGTTGTATTCGAACCTCGATCTGGTCGTGCAGCCCGCGGTGTCGGCACGCCTGCGCCCTGCGCCGCTCGGCGCCGAGAACGTCCTGGTGAAGGACCACGGCCACCTCGGGATGATGACCTCGCCCGCCGTCGTTCGGACGATCGTCGAGCGCCTCGCAGCTCCGGCTGTCAGTCGACCTCGAGCGTTGCCACGTCTTGACGATCGGCGAGCGGAGCAACGACGTCTTCGAGGCGTCCCTTCTCCGCACCAGCGCGCAAGCTGACCACGACGCCCGTCTCCGTCCGCTCGATGTTGAGCGACTTCACGGCGATCCCTTCGAGGCTGGTGGCCGCGGCGATCACGGGAGCAGCCGGCGCACCGTCCGCTACCCGGATCACGACGACGTCGCTCTCCTTCGCCGCGATGCGGGCCTCGATCCAGCGCTTCGGCATGCGGAGCAACACCAGGCTGAGGATCACTGCGGCGGTGGTGACGAGCGCGACGGTGTAGCTGCCCACGGCCACCGCCAACCCGATCGCCGCCGTCACCCACAGGCTGGCCGCGGTGGTGAGGCCACGGACGTTGGCGCCGTACTTGAGGATCGCGCCGCCGCCGAGGAAGCCCATGCCGCTGACGATCTGGGATGCAACCCGCGTGACGTCCACCTGGTACACCGAATCGGCTCGTGGACCGTTGAACTCGTCGAAGCCGTAGGCGGAGACGATCGCGAAGAGGCACGCGCCGAGCGACACGGCGATGTGCGTCCGCAACCCTGCGGGCTGGTCGTTGATCTCGCGCTCGAAGCCGACGACGCCGCCGAGGAGGAGAGCCAGGCCGATGCGTGCTGCGAGCTCGAGCTCGGACGGAAGGTCGATCACGGCGCCGTCTTACCCCGTTCATCTTCCAGATGACGTCGCGTGACCAAAGGGCGATGTTCACCGTGCGCTTCGCCGGTGGGTACCCACTCCACGACGGCGATCGAGCCGTCGGGCCACGCTTCGAGGACGAACACCTCGCCGCCTGGAAGGTCGCGTGCCCACACGTCCCACAGCCACCGGAGGGGCAGCCGGAGCGACACCGCGCTTCCGCTGCGACTGAGCCGACCACTGATCGACGGCTCGCCCTCCGGCGTCACGGCGATGTGCAGGGGGACGAGCGCGTCGGGGCGTCGATGGGCATCGACGTGGGCGAGGCTGAGGACGAACGCGCGACGGGCGCGGGCGGCGACCGCCAGGCGGGCGCTCGCCCATCCTCCGCCCGGTCCGTCCGCGCCACGCCGGTTGATCCACGACGGTGCGAGCACCATCGCGAGGCGCCGCTGCAGGCGAGGACCGAACAGCACACGCGCGGCCGCCGGGCTCGTCGGCCACGACTCCCAGTAGTTGCCGTACCAGTCGTCGCGCGCGGCCTCGAGGCGATCGCCGTCGGCGTCGGCCGCCCACTCGTCGAGGAAGGTGTCGCCGTTGCCGGTCGCGATCTCCCACGCCGCGCGGTAGAGGAGGCAGTCAGGGAGCTCCGCGCCGAACACCGCCATCGCGAGCTCCGCCTCGACGTCGTGGTCGAGGAGCACGAAGTCCGATCCGTCGAGGCGCGCGTGGTGCCGGTGAGAGCCGCACGAGATCGCGATCGAGTTGTTCGGGCCGAGGTCGAGGTCGATCGCGGTGAGCGTCGAGCGCCGCTCGATCGGGAGCGACGAGAGCCACGGGACGAGCCGTGGAGCGGTCAGGCCTTCTTGAGCGGTGCCCACGCCAGCAGCAGGCGCTTCTCCCCGACGCTGGGGAAGCGGACCACGACCTCGGCCTTGTCGCCGGATCCGATCACGTCGAGCACGACGCCTTCTCCCCACTTGCCGTGCACGACGTCGTCACCCACGTTGAGGCTGAGGTTCTCGGCGCCCGACGTGCGAGCGGGCATGTTCGGGTTGCGCCCGGCGCGCATGGCGGCGTCGACGATGTCGTCACGGCTGCGTCCGAAGACGCGTCCGTCGGTGCTGGTCGTGCGGTGCCGCTCGCGTTCGCGGACCTGCTTCGTTCGCCCGCCCTCCGCAACGTTCACCAGCTCCTCGGGGATCTCCTTCAGGAACCGCGACGGCGGGTTGTACTGCGTCGACCCCCACAACGTCCGGCACCACGCGTTGGTGAGGTAGAGCCGCTCGCGGGCTCGGGTGATGCCGACGTAGCAGAGGCGCCGTTCCTCCTCGAGCTCGTCGGGTTCTCCGAGGCTGCGCAGGTGGGGGAACACGCCGTCTTCGAGGCCGATGAGGAAGACGACCGGGTACTCGAGGCCCTTCGCGGTGTGCAGCGTCATGAGGGTGACGTTGCTGTCGTCCGCGTCGATCTCGTCGGTGTCGGCGACGAGGCTCACCGCCTCGAGGAACTGCTCGACCGACTCGTACTCGCGTGCGTTCCCCACGAGCTCGGCGACGTTCTCGAGTCGACCTGCCGACTCGACGGTGTTCTCCGCCTCGAGCTCGGCCGCGTACCCCGTCCGCTCGACGATCGACTCGAGCAGCGTCCCAGGTCCGCTGCCGTCGTCGGCCATCGCCCGCAGGTCGTCGAGCAACGCGAGGCACTGGTCGATGCCGGTGCGGGCCTTGCCGGTGACGCCGGCTTGATCGGCATCCCGCAACGCCTCGCCGAAGCTGATCCCGTTGGCGTTCGCCCAGTTGTCGACGCGCCCGATGCTGGTGTCACCGACGCCCCGCTTGGGGACGTTGATGATCCGCTTCATGCTGACCTCGTCGTCCGGGTTCACCACCGCCCGGAGGTACGCGAGCAGGTCCTTCACCTCGCGGCGGTCGAAGAACCGGGTGCCGCCGACCACCTTGTACGGGACCCCTCGGCGCGCGAGCTCCTCCTCGATCGCTCGTGACTGCGCGTTGGTGCGGTAGAAGATCGCGATCTCGCCCCACCGGTAGTGCTCGCTGTCGTGAAGGCGGCCGATCTCGTGGACGATCCACATCGCCTCGTCGCGTTCGTCTTCCGCGTGGTAGCGGCTGATGAGCTCGCCGCCGACCTGCTCGGTCCACAGCGCCTTCGGCTTCCGCATCGCGTTGTTCGCGATGACCGCGTTCGCCGCGTCGAGGATGCGCTGCGTCGACCGGTAGTTCTGCTCGAGGACCACCACGTGCGCGTCGGGGAACGCCTCCTCGAACTCGAGGATGTTCCGGATGTCGGCCCCGCGGAACTTGTAGATCGACTGGTCGCCGTCGCCGACCACGAGGACGTTGCGGTGGCCCTTCGCGAGGAGGACCACGATCTCGTTCTGGGCCTTGTTGGTGTCCTGGTACTCGTCGACCAGCAGGTGCTTGAAGCGCTGCTGGTAGTGCTCGCGCACGTCGGGGTTGCGGCGGAAGAGCTCGACCGTCTGCACGAGCAGGTCGTCGAAGTCCATCGCGTTCGCGGCCCGCAGACGGGTCTGGTACTCCCGGTACACCTCGCCGATCCGCTTGTCGTAGATCGTGCGCGCCGCGTCGACGTACTGCTCGACCGAGATCAGGTCGTTCTTCGCCTGGCTTATGACGGCGTGGACGGTGCGGGGCGGGAACTTCTTCGCGTCGATGTTGAGGTCGCGGAGGATGTAGCCGGTGAGGCGGACGGCGTCGGCCTGGTCGTAGATCGTGAAGCCCGACCGGTAGCCCAGGTGCTGCGCATCCCTGCGGAGGATGCGGACGCAGGCCGAGTGGAACGTCGACACCCACATCTTCTGGGCGACCGGGCCGACAAGGGCGGCGACCCGCGATTTCATCTCGTCGGCGGCCTTGTTGGTGAAGGTGATCGCCAGGATCTCGAACGGCGAGATCCCCTGCTCCTGGATCAACCAGGCGATGCGCGCGGTCAGGACCCGGGTCTTGCCGGAGCCGGCGCCGGCCACGATGAGCAGCGGCCCCTCCGGGTGGGTCACCGCCTCCCGCTGGACCGGGTTCAGCCCCTCGAGCAGGTTCGAACCGAACGGTGCGGCGGCGACCACCCCACGTTCCTCCCTCTCCACCCACCCCAAGTTACCGGGTTGTCATTCGCTCGGCCCCCGGGCCGCCCGCTCTCCGTTCCGGGCACGGAGATGCCGAGATGTCGGCGAATTCGTTCCCAGAACGTCAGGAACCGAGCCCGCGGGCGTTCCCACGACATGAAGACCCGCCTGCTCGCCGCTCTCTCCGTCACAGCCGCCTTCCTGATCGGGTCGGCCGCACCCTCCCCCGCCATCGTCAACGGATCGGCCGCAGCCGATGGCGCCTACCCGTTCATGGCGTCGTTGCAGGACGGAAGCGGGTTCGCCTTCTGCGGCGGCTCCGTCGTCGCGCCGGGCTGGGTGCTCACCGCCGCGCACTGCGTCTCCGACGGCAGCGCGGCCGATCTCTACGTGGTGACGGGCCGGACGAACCTGAGCGACACGTCGAGGGGGCAGCGGATCAAGGTCGCGGCGGTGAAGCTGCACCCGGCGTACGCGAACGACACCCACGACGTCGCGCTCCTCCAGCTCTCGTCGCCCACCTCGTCGCCGGCGATCCGGCTGGCCACCGCAGGTGACGACGGCCTCGAAGCCGCAGGCACACCTGTGAAGGTCACGGGATGGGGCGACCAGCTGCCGACCATGGGCCTGTTCTCGACGAACCAGCTCCGCGAGGTCGACCTCGAAGTCGTCAGCGACCGCGAGTGCGGCACGACGAACCTCGGCTTCGACGCAGCGACCGGCGTCTGCGCCAGCGCCCTCCTCAAGGACTCCTGCCAGGGCGACTCGGGTGGCCCGCTCTTCGCCACCAGCGCCGGCACGCGGATCCAGATCGGCATCGTGAGCTACGGCATGAGCTGCGCGCTGCCGGCGTTCCCCGGGGTCTACAGCGAGGTCAACAACACCGCCATCCGGACCTGGATCACCACCACAGCAGGGGTGTAGCCCCGCGGGACAGAATTCTTGTCCCTATGGCGGAGACGCAACTGATCCCTCGCGACGTCCTGTTCGGCAACCCCGAGAAGGCGATGCCGACCATCTCTCCCGATGGCCGGCGCATCGCCTACATCGCGCCGCTCGACGGCGTCCTCAACGTGTTCGTCGGCGAGATCGGTGTGCCCGAACCGGAGCCGGTCACCCGCGACACCGATCGCGGCATCCGGATGTACACGTGGGCGCACGACAACCGGCACCTGCTCTACCTGCAGGATTCCGGTGGCGACGAGAACTGGCACATCCACCGCGTCGATCTGGAGACGCGGGAGACGGTCGACCTGACGCCGTTCGACAACGTGCAGGCCCAGGTCGTCAAGCTCGACAAGCGCCACCCCAACGACGCGCTCATCGGGATCAACAAGGACAACCCGCAGCTCCACGACGTCTATCGACTCGACATCGCGTCGGGCGAGCTGACCAAGGTGGCGGAGAACCCCGGGTTCATCGGATGGGTCGCCGATGACGAGCTGCAGGTGCGAGGGGCGGCGGCACCCACGCCGGACGGCGGCATCGTGGTCGTCACCCGCGAGACCGAAGATGCGGAGTGGAAGCCGATCCTCCAGGTGGGCCAGGAGGACGCGCTCACGACGTCGCCGCTCGGCTTCGACGCCGACGGCAAGGGCATGTACGTGATCAGCTCGGCTGGCGTGAACGCGGGTCGCCTCGTCCGCCTCGACGCTGCAACGGGCGAGGTGCTCGAGGTCATCGCCGAGGACCCGACGTACGACGTCGGCGGCGCGATGATCCACGCCGACACCCGCAAGGTGCAGGCGGTGGCGTTCCTCCGCGACCGCCTCGAGTGGCAGGTCATCGACGAAGACGTGCGGGCCGACTTCGAAGGTCTCGCCCAGGTCAGCCGCGGCGACATGGGGATCGGCGGACGCGACCACGCCGACCGCACATGGCTCGTCGGCTTCACGCTCGACGACGGGCCGGTCGAGTACTACTCGTGGGACAGGGAGACGAAGCAGGCGACGTTCCTGTTCCACCAGCGACCGGAGCTGCGCCAGTACACGCTGGCGAAGATGGAGCCGTTCTCGTTCACCTCGCGCGACGGCCTCACGATCCACGGCTACCTGACGTTCCCGACCGGCGTCGAGCGCCAGAACCTGCCCACCGTGCTCAACGTCCACGGTGGCCCATGGGCCCGCGACACGTGGGGCTTCAATCCCGAGGCGCAGTGGTTCGCGAACCGCGGCTACCTCTGCGTGCAGGTGAACTACCGGGGTTCGACCGGCTACGGCAAGGAGTTCGTGAACGCGGGCGATCGCGAGTGGGCCGGCAAGATGCACGACGACCTGATCGACGCGGTCGAGCACATCGTCGAGAAGGGCTACGCGGATCGCGAGCGGGTCGCGATCTACGGCGGCTCCTACGGCGGCTATGCCGCTCTCGTCGGCGCCACGTTCACGCCGGACGTGTTCCGCTGCGCCGTCGACATCGTCGGTCCGTCGAACCTCAAGACGCTGATCGAGTCGGTCCCGCCGTACTGGGCGCCGATGATCGCCCAGTTCCACACCCGTGTCGGCAACCCGGAGACCGACGAGGAGTTCCTGTGGTCTCGCTCACCGCTGTCGCGGGTCGACGAGATCAAGATCCCGATGCTCATCGCGCAGGGCGCGAACGACCCCCGGGTGAAGCAGGCGGAGAGCGAGCAGATCGTCGCCGCGATGACCGAGAAGGGCATCGAGCACGACTACATGCTCTTCGAGGACGAGGGCCACGGCTTCGCGAAGCCGGAGAACCGCCTGAAGTTCTACGGCGCGGCCGAGAGGTTCCTCGCCCGCAACCTCGGCGGGCGGTACGAGGAACCTCCGACCGACCTCAAGGAGTAGCGCGAGGCGGGAGCACCGGGAGCGACAGGTTCGGGCGAACCTGCACGTCCGGCGCTTCCGCCTTCCACTTCTTCAAAGCCCGCGTCACCAGGTCGATCGCCTTGTCGAGTTGCGGGTCGCGACCGGCAGCCCAGTCCTGCGGCGTGATGTCGACGTCGTAGTCGGGATCGGTGCCGTAGTTCTCGACACCCCAGCCGACGTCGACGAACCAGAACGAGTACTCCGGCTGCGTCGTCATCGACCCGTCGACGAGCATGTGCTGCGGGTTGATGCCGATGACGCCGCCCCACGTCCGCTTCCCCACCACCGGACCGAGGCCCATCAGCTTGAAGCAGTGGGTGAAGATGTCGCCGTCGCTGCCCGCCTGCTCGTCGGTGATGCAGACGAGCGGCCCCGCCGGCGAGTCGGTGGGATACGGCTCGGGCGCGCCCCAACGCTGGACGTCGTAGCCGATGCGACGGCGCGCGAGCTTCTCGAGCAGCTTCTGCGAGACGTGGCCGCCGCCGTTGCTGCGGACGTCGATCACCAGCGCGTCGCGAGCGACCTCGGAGAAGTACGACCGGTGGAACTCCGCGTAGCCGCCGGCTCCCATGTCGGGCACGTGGACGTAGCCGACCCGGCCCGCCGTGCGCTCCCGCACGATCGCGCGGTTGCGCTCGACCCACTCCCGGTAGCGGGCCGGGCGTTCGTCCGTGAGCGCCTTCACGGTGACCGTCCGGGTTCGCGGCTTACGGCCCTTGCCGTCGGAGATCGTGAGCTCGACCAGCGCACCTGCCTGGTGGACGAGGAGGTGCTCGGGCGCCAGATCGCGCCCGACAGGACGGCCGTTCACCGCAACGATGATCTCACCCTCCTCGACGGCGACCCCGGGATCATCGAGCGGCGAGTCTGCGGTCGGATGCCAGTGGTCGCCGCGAACGATGTGGCGGACGACCCAGCGGCCCTTCTCGTCGAGGTCGAGGTCGGCGCCGAGGAAACCGAGGGCGTAGTTCGGCGCCGGCCGGTAGTCGCCGCCGAGCTCGTACGCATGCGACGTGCCGAGCTCGCCCTGCATCTCCCAGATGAGGTCGGAGAACTCGAACCGGCTCCCCACCTTGTCGATGAGCGGCAGGTACCGGTCGCGCACGCGCCGCCAGTCGACGCCCGACATGTCGGCGACCCAGAAGTGCTCGCGCTGCAGCCGCCACGCTTCGAGCAGCATCTGGCGCCACTCGCTCGGCGGGTCGACCGAGACCCGGATGCGGCCGAGGTCGATCCACCCGCTTCGCCGACCCGGCGCGTCGCCGGCATCGTCTTCCGGCGGCTTCTCGCCCGCCTTGATCGCACGGAGGCGGCGGTCGGCGTCGTACACGAGCGTCGACCGGTCACCGCTCACCGCATACGAGGAGACGCCGGAGACGAGCACGTCGTGGTGCAGCTCGTTCAGGTCGTACATCTCGATGCGCCGTTTCGGCCCGTCGCCCGCCGACGACCAGCTCGTGCCGGCGGTGCCCTCGATGTCTCCGCTGAGCAGGACGACCTTCCCGCCGGGCAGGCCCGTGATGTCCGTGTAGACGCCTACCGGCAGCGGGAACTCGACGACCCGTCGTTCGATGGAGTCGAGGTCGACGTCGAACGTGGGCTCGGCATCGCTCTTGTCGCCGTCGCTCTTCTCGCCGTCCTTCTTCTTCGGCTCGCCGAACCCTCGCGGCTCCGGGAGGAACGGCGACGGGATGTCGCGCCGCAGCGTGACCAGGTACGGCTTCACCGCTCGCGGGAACCCGAGCTCGAAGAAGAAGCTGTCGTAGACGGGGTCGAACACGCGCAGCGAGAGGAAGTAGAGGTACTTGCCGTCGGGATCGAACGACGGCGCGAAGTCCCAGAACGTCGGCGGCGTCAGCGTGTGGACGACGCCGGTCGTGGGATCGCACAACTTGAGCGACCTCGTCCGCTCGCTGTCGACCGGCGCGCTGTACGCGAGCCACTTCCCGTCGGGCGACCACGTGATGCCGTTGATCTGGGCGTACTCGTTGTGGTCGAGGCGGCGCACGTCTCCACCAGAAAGGTCGACGAGGAGCAGCTCGTTGCGCTGGTTAGCGATGGCCACGACATCCGCCTTCGGCGAGGGCGCGAGGTCGGTGACGACGCCGAGGTCGAGTCCATCGAGGCGGCGGCCAGCGCCCGAGTTCGACGCATCGTGCACCTCGAGCGCGTCCTCCCCCGTCTCGTCGCTGATCGTGACGAGGCGCTCCCCGTCGGGCGTCCACTTCGTGAGGCGGTAGCGGACGCCGTCGAGCTGGCCGTGCTGGTGGACGGCGCCCTCCCACAGCCCGAACGAGAACGGCTTGCCGCGGGTCTCGACGACGATCGCGCGTCCATCGGGATGGACGTCGAGGCCCGACATGAAGCGCTCCGGTGCCACGAACCGTCGGTTGCGCTGCACTCGCGGGCTGGCGACGTCGATGTCGACGCGGCACGTCTCGTCGGTGACCGGGTCGAACAGCCAGATCTCTGCCGCGTGCTGGTACACCACCCGCCCGCCATCGGTCATCGCGAAGCGGGCGTAGTACTCGTCGTGGTCGGTGTGGCGGCGGATGTCGCGCCCGTTCGGCTTCACCGAGTACAGGTTCGCGATCCCCTCGTGGTCGCACAGGAAGTAGATGCGGTCGCGGATCCACATCGGTGACCCGACGTTCCCGAACAGGTCGGGCAGCACGCGCTTGAACGTGCCGGTGCCGCGGGCGTCGACCCACAGCTGGCCAGCCGTGCCGCCGCGGTACCGCTTCCATCTCGCGGGGTCGCCGGTGTTGCGGCCGAGGAGCACGCCCGGCCCGCCCGGTTGCCACGACAGTGTGCGCGCCGGACCGAGGTTCAACGGCTCGGGTCGCCGCGCCCCCGCGGCGTCTACGGCGTAGGCGTGCACATCGCCGACGAACGGTTGTCCGACATCGCTGACCGCGAGGACGCGTCCGTCCGGCGTCCATCCCCGCACCCACGTCGTCGAGCCGAACCACGTCCGACGCCTCGCGGGTCCGCCTGCGGCGTCCATCACCCACACCTCGGTGTGGTGCTCCTCGCGGCTGCTGAACGCGATCGTCGCACCGTCCGGAGACAGTGCGGGGAACTGGACCTCGGCCAGATTGGCGGTCAGCCGGCGCGCGACGCCGCCTTCAGCCGGCACTGCCCAGAGGTCGTCCTCCGAGACGAAGCAGATCGTGTCTCCGGCGATCGTCGGATGCCGGAAGTACCCCCCATTCACACCCATGGGCGGCGACGCTACGCGGAGGCGGCTACTCCCACTCGATGGTTCCGGGCGGCTTCGACGTGATGTCGAGCGCCACCCGGTTCACGCCGGGCACCTCGTTGATGATCCGGCTCGACAGTCGCTCGAGCAGGTCGTACGGCAGCCGGGCCCAGTCGGCGGTCATCGCGTCGTCGGACGTGACGGCTCGGATGATGATCGGGTAGGCGTACGTCCGCTCGTCGCCCATCACGCCGACGCTGCGGATCGCGGGCAGTACGGCGAACGCCTGCCAGATCTCCCGATAGAGGCCGGCCTTCTTGATCTCGTCGGTGACGATGGCGTCGGCCGCACGAAGGATCTCGAGCCGTTCCTGGGTGATCGTGCCGATGATCCGCACGGCGAGACCCGGGCCGGGGAACGGCTGGCGCCAGACGATCTCCTCGGGCAGGCCGAGCTCCTCGCCGATCGCCCGCACCTCGTCCTTGAACAGGTTGCGCAGCGGCTCGACGAGCTCGAAGTGCAGACCCTCGGGGAACGCGATGAGGTTGTGGTGCGACTTGATCGTCGCTCCGGTCGCGCTGTGCGAGCCGCTCTCGACGACGTCGGGATACAGCGTCCCCTGCACGAGAAAGCGGGCGTCCTGCCCCTTGC
>DATLGL010000030.1:0-2875 GCA_035540495.1 Acidimicrobiales bacterium | reverse complement strand
GCCCTCCACCCTCCGCCCGTGCGCGTTCCACCAACCCTGCGATGCGCACCGGGCGTCCCAAGAACGCAACGGACGATCAGGATCCGTGTTGCGTTTCTGCTGCCGCGAACCCGCATCTCTGTAGGTGTGAGGCATTCGCGGACGGTCGAGCTCGACGGGCCGACGCTCGTATCCTTGCCAGCGCCCGCGGCAGCGGAGCTCGCGTCGATCATTCGGTCCTACATCGACGCCCACGACCTCGCCGGCCCGGCGAAGACGGAACTGGGAAACTCAGCCCATGAGCAGCTCACCGATCCTGGCGTGCGCCGCCTACATCCGGACGAGCACCGACGACCAGCAGTCGCCTGAAGACTCGAAGCGCTGGCAGCTCGACATCGCGACGCGACTCGTCGCGCACGCCGGCGGCCGGATCGTGGCGATCTACCACGACATCGACGTCTCGCGTGAGCGTCCGTGGTCGCGCCGACCGGAGGCGCTCCGACTGCTCGCCGACGCAGCCAATCCGCACCGTGGCTGGACGGCGCTCGTCATCGCCGAACCGCAGCGCGCGTTCTCGGGCGGGCAGTTCAACCTCGTCTTCCCGCAGCTCACGCACTACGGCGTCGATCTATGGGTGCCGGAGCTCGGCGGCCGAGTTGATCCGGACAGCGAGGGCCACGAGATGCTCATGGGTCTCTTCGGCGGCCTGTCGAAGGCGGAGCGACGCCGCCTGCAGACGCGCACGCGCAACGCGATGCTCGCCCACGGCGCCGCCGGTCGCTGGCTCGGCGGCCGACCGAACTACGGCTACCGACTCGTCGACACCGACATCCCGCATCCGCAGCGGCAGAAGGCAGCGGCCGGCATCAAGCTGCGCACGCTCGTTCCCGATCCAGAGACCGCGCCGATCGTGCAGCGCATCTTCGAGATGTTCGACCAGGGCATCGGCTACCGATCGATCGCGACGACGCTCGAGCGCGAGGGACATCCGAGCCCCGGCGAGATTGGTCCGGTGCGGCATCCCCGATCCGCTGGCGTGTGGGGTGGATCAGTCGTCCGCACGATCCTGACGAACCCTCGCTACCTCGGCCACCAGGTCGTCGGCCGGCAGCGGCGCAAGGACGAGTTGCTCGACCCGCGAGATCCGGCGGCGGGCACGACGAGCCGACAGCACTGGCAGGTGCAGGACGAGTGGGTCATGTCCAATGAGCCGACCTGGCCGGCGCTCGTCGACCGCGAGCTCTGGGAGCGCGTCAACGATCGGATCCAGAACACACGCGGTCCGAGTCGACGACGGCCGCGCGCCGCAGAGGGCAAGTATGTCCTCGCCGGCCTCGTCCGCTGCGCGGCGTGCGGTCGCTCGATGCACGGAGCCACGCTCAAGAACAAGCCGTACTACCGGTGCAACGCGCAGCGGCCGGACTACGCCGACACCTCGACCCATCCGAGGACGACGGCAGTGCGCGAGGAGAAGATCCTCGATGCGGTCGACAAGTGGCTGAACCAGCTCGCGGACGCTGGCCACAGGAACGCCATTATCGCCTCAGTGCTTGCCGCCGACGGCGCCGGGCCGCAGGAGCCGCCGGAGGTTCGAGCGGCGCGTCGCGCGCCCACAAACCTTCCGGTCGAGCTCGACCGCGTCCTCACCGCCATCCGCGCCGGGATGGATGCGAACCTCGCCGCTGCGACCACCAAGCAGATCCAGCCCGACCTCGCCGCTGCGGAGAGCACCGTCGCCACCTGGGAGCACCAGCACACGGTTGTGCGCTCGCTCACGGCCGACGACGTGAACGCCGCCCTCGACCACGCCGGCGATCTCGCCGCCCTACTGCACGACGCCGAACGCGAAGCGAGGGCCCGGTTGTACCGGACCCTCGGGCTTCAGCTGCTCCTCGACCCGGTCGGAAACCGGGTCGAGGCTCGGTTGCAGCTAAGTGGTGGCGGGGGTGGGATTTGAACCCACGATCTTCGGGTTATGAGGTCCGCCGATCCTTGTCGTACCGACTCGTTCCCTCGCGTAGGCGTTAGCCCAGGTCGGAGCGCCTATCGGAATCGACGTCGTGCCCTACAGCGTGCAACCGGTCCGTGCAAGAGACCAATGGTCCGCTGACACATCCGCTGACACGTGCGGCCTCATCAGGCGACCACGGTTCGGTCAAGCAGTCTGGCCGTTCTTCTCGACCGACCGGCGCCACACACGACCGCGGCGCCACAACTGTGCCAGCCCAGAACCCATCGCTCCACACCGGGCTCGTGCCGGCTCGCGGGCGTCGGTCCATCGTCCATCAGCCGAGCCCGCCGTCGTCTTGGGCGTTGAGGCCGGCGACGAAGATAGAGACGTTCCGGCTCGCTGCATGGCGCGGTCACCGCGAGGATCGCTGGCGACACGGTGTTCGTCGTGCTTGCCGCGACGGACGATGATGTCGGCGCGCTCATCTGGGACCTCGTCGCCGCCATGCTGACTGTCTTCGTGGCCCTGCCGTCGCTGGGCAGCCGCAGCCGTCAAAGCCGGTCGCCGGCAGCCTCCAGAATTGCGAAACGCTATTGCACGGCGAACGGCGGTACCGACGGCCAGCAAGCACGGTGATCGTGAAGCAGTCGTAGGCCATCAGAGCAGCGCAGCGACTCGTGCATCGGCGACGGAGTCGACCATCACTCCGTCACGCGTCCGCTCGACGCTCAGCGCGTGGCGGAACGAGAAGCTCACGCGCAGGCCCACGGACCGCCAGGCGCGAGTTGGGTCGACGATCGGTCCGATCGCGCCCCGTGGAGTGGTGTAGGTCGACGTGTTCGTGATCGTCGACGCTGGGCCAGTTTGGCTCAGGCGGTGATGGCGAGTTGGTCGTCGCTGTCGACGGCCGCCGCTGTCGGTGGTTCGGCGAGCTTGGCCATCGAT
>DATLGL010000029.1:0-243800 GCA_035540495.1 Acidimicrobiales bacterium | reverse complement strand
CCCCCGAAGCCCGTGCCGCGCGCGACGCCGGAGACGCAGCCGTTCTGGGACGGCACCGCCGCCGGCGAGCTGCGCCTCCAGCGCTGCCGGCCCTGCGACGCCCACTACTTCCCGCCTCGCATCTTCTGCCCCCGCTGCCTGAGCGACGACGTCGTCTGGGAGCCGGTGAGCGGCCGCGGCACGCTGCACACGTACGTCATCAACCATCGACCCGCACCTGGGTGGACGGAGCCGTATGCGATCGCGGTCGTCGAGCTCGAAGAGGGCCCGCGGATGATGACCAACATCGTCGGCATCGAGAACACGCCGGAGAACCTGGTGCTCGACATGCCGGTGCAGGTGACGTTCGAGCAGCGCGACGACGTCGCGGTGCCGGTGTTCGAACCCGCCGGCGCCGGTGCGGGAGGCGCGTCGTGAGCATCACCTCGGTGAAGAACAACATCGCGATCATCGGCGCGGCCGAGACGACCGAGATCGGACGCATCCCCGACAAGAGCCCGATCGCGCTCCACGCCGACGCGGCGCGCAACGCGATCCTCGACTGCGGGATCTCGAAGGACGACATCGACGGCATCGCCTGCGCGGGCGAGAGTCCCGTCGCCGTCGCCCACTACCTCGGCATCAAGCCGAAGTACGTCGACGGCACGGGGGTCGGCGGGTGCTCGTTCATGCTCCACGTGCGCCACGCCGCGGCGGCGATCGCGGCCGGCATGTGCGAGGTCGTGCTCGTCACCCACGGCGAGTCCGGCAAGTCGCGCGTCGGCGTCGGCGGATGGGGCATGGGGGGCGCGTCGCTCCAGGCCCAGTTCGAGATGCCGTACGGACCGGTCGGGCCGCCCACGATGTTCCCGATGGGCGTCCTCCGGTACATGAAGGACACCGGCACCACGCACGAGCAGCTGGCGTCGGTGGCGGTGGCCCAGCGCAAGTGGTCGTCGCAGGTGCCGCGAGCGATGATGCGCGACCTCATCACGGTCGACGACGTCTTCAACTCGCGCATGGTCGCCTACCCGATGCACCTGCTCGAGTGCTGCCTCGTGACCGACGGCGGCGGCGCGCTCATCGTCACGTCGGCCGAGCGCGCGAAGTCGATGGACCTGCCCCAGAAGCCCGTGTTCATCCTCGGCACCGGCGAGTCGTGCGAGACGCCGATGGTGTCGCAGATGTACGACATGACGTCGTCGACCGCGTTCCGCATCGCGAGCCGCAAGGCGTTCGAGGAGGCGGGCATCACCCACGCCGACGTCGACCACCTGATGATCTACGACGCCTTCGCCCACCTGCCGATCTACGGGCTCGAGGACCTCGGCTTCGTCGGTCGGGGCGAGGCCGGCGCGTTCATCGAGGAGGGCAACACGTCGCCGGGCGGGAAGCTCCCGCTCAACACCAACGGCGGCGGCCTGTCGTACACCCACACCGGGATGTACGGCATGTTCGCCATCCAGGAGTCGGTGCGTCAGCTGCGGGGCACCGCCTCCGCGCAGGTGGACGGGGTGGAGGTCTCCGTCGCCCACGGCGTCGGCGGCATGTTCGCCGCGTCGGGCACCCTCGTGCTCACGAACGTCGTCCCGTAGTTCACGGCTCCGCGAGGTCGGCGAGCGCTGCGGCAAGCGCACGCTCGCCGATCGTGTGGATCACCGCGTTGTCCGCCGAGTTGGCGAGCATCACGACGCCGAGCCCTGCAGCCCATGCGTGCGCTCGAACCCAGGTGGCGTCGTCGTAGCTGGTGAGCTCGCGAAGCACACGACGCGCCGACGAGTCGAGGAGCATCCACGCGGACGCGAGGTCGCTGGCGGGGTCGCCCTTCGCGATGTCGCCGAAGTCGATCACCGCGCTCAGCCGCCCGCCGTCGACGAGCACGTTCGCGGGGTGGAGGTCGCCGTGGATCCACACCGGGCGCCTGTTCCACACGGGCGCAGCAAGGGCGCGGTCCCAGAGCACGAGTATCTGATCGGTCCCGACGTCGTCGCCCAGCGACCTGAGTGCAGCAACCCACGATTCGTGACGGGCGGCGACCGGCACGCCGCGCACCGGGTTGTCGGGTGCATCCGCAGGCGCCGGGTGGTGGAGCGCCTGCAGGAACGCGGCGAGGCGTCGCGCGGCATCGAACAGGTCGTGCGGCGGCGACAGCGCGGCGGGCTCGCCGTCGAGCCAAGGGCAGATGCTCCAGCGCCACGGGTACCCGTCGGCTGGCACGCCCACGTGCACCGGTGCAGGTACCGGCAACGGAAGGCGCGCCGCGAGCTCGGGAAGCCACCGCTGCTCGTGCTCGATCAGCACGGCGCCGGCCGACCGTCGAGGCAGCCGGATGCTCAGCGCCTCGCCCAACCGGAACACGACGTTGTCCCAGCCGTGCGCGACGGGCGTGATCGAGAGCTCCGCCAGCGCGGGGAACTGCGCGGCGACCAACGCCCGGGCCAGCTCGACGTCGACCGCCACCTCCGCGCCTGGCATGTTCGACGGCGGCATCGGCACGACAGTCTGCGTCGTGGCGCGCGCCCACGGGTAGCAGTACGTCATGAGGGTCGAGCGCGTCCTTCCTTCGTCGCCCGTCGCCTCCTTCGACGAGTACCGAGAGCGAGCCGGTGGCGGAGCGGCTATCGAGCGGGCGGTGGAGCTGGGCCCGCTCGGGGTCCTGGAGGAGCTGCGGGCCTCTGGTCTTCGCGGCCGGGGCGGCGGCGGCTTCCCGACGGGTGCGAAGTGGACGGGAGTCCGCAACGAGCCGGGCAGGCGCCGGTTCGTCGTCTGCAACGGTGCCGAGGGCGAGCCCGCGACGTTCAAGGACCGCACGATCCTGCGCACCAACCCGTACGCCGTCGTCGAGGGCCTGATCGTCGCCGCGCACACGATCGGCGCAGAGGGCGCATACATCGCGGTGAAGGCGTCGTTCACCCAGGAGATCGACGCGCTCACCCGGGCGATCACCGAGATGCAGTCGGCCGGCCTGTGCACCGACTGCACGATCTCGATCGTGCACGGGCCCGACGAGTACCTCTTCGGCGAGGAGAAGGCGCTCTTGGAGGTGGTGGAGGGCAACGCTCCGCTCCCCCGCCTCCTGCCGCCGTACCAGCACGGCCTCTTCGCGTCCGCACCCCAGACCGGGTGGGCCGCGACCACCGTCGACGACCGCGCGCGAGGCATCCAGGAGTCGAACCCGACGCTCGTCAACAACGTCGAGACGCTCGCTCACGTGCCGGGCATCCTCACGAACGGCGCGGCCTGGTTCCGTGAGCATGGCACCGCCGAATCGCCCGGCACGATCGTCTGCACCTTCGTCGGCGACGTGGCACGTGCGGCCGTCGGCGAAGTCGCGATGGGAACGACGTTGCGGGAGGCGATGGAGGAGATCGCCAATGGTCCTCTCGGCGGCAGCTTCAAAGCCGCGTTCTCCGGCGTGGCGAACCCGGTGGTGACAGCCGACCTCCTCGACACCCCCCTCGCCTACGAGACGTTCGCGGCGGCAGGCACCGGCCTCGGTGCTGCGGGGTTCTTCGTGCTCGACGAGGAGGCGTGCATGGTGGAAGCCGTCCGCCAGATCTCACGCTTCCTGTACGTCGAGTCGTGCGGCCAGTGCCCGCCGTGCAAGCGGGGGTCGGGCGAGATCACCGACCGGCTTCGCGACATCGAGGCAGCAGCCGGTAGCGATCGCCACATCGACGACCTCCGCTACTGGCTCGATCGGGTCACCGATGGGAATCGCTGCTACCTCGCCGTCGAGGAGCGGGAGACCGTGGCCAGCGTGCTGCGCGCCTTCCCGGAGGAGTTCGCAGATCACATCGCGAGCGGCAGGTGCCCGCGCCCGAAGCCGATCCCTCTGCCGAAGGTCGTCGACATCCGCGACGGCGTGGCGGTGTACGACGAGAGCCACTACCGGAAGCAGCCCGACTGGACCTACGTCGCGCCTCCGGTCAGCTGACGCTGACCACGGTCACGCGACCGGCGACGGGATCGACCTGGACGGTGGCGCCATCGGGGATGCGATCCATGGCCGAATTCGCCCCGATCACGGCAGGCAAGCCGAGCTCGCGTGCGATGACGGCCGCGTGGCACAGCAGACCACCCTCTTCGGTGACCACCGCGCCGGCCATGGCGAGAACTGCGTTGTAGGTCGGCGCCGTGTAGGGCGTCACGATCACGTCTCCGGGCTCGACGACGTCGAACGCCTCGGACGCGTCGCGGACGATCCGCGCCGTCCCGGTGTAGGCCTCGGTGCCGATGCCGATCCCGGTGAGCGCGGCCGCGTCCCGATCCGCCTCGAGCGCACTGACGACGGTGAGGACGATCCGGGTCAGACGCGCGAGGTTCGGCGGAAGCGCGTCCACCGGCGGCGGCGCTTCCTCGGGACCGAGTCGCTCGGGCGCCTCGAGCGACGCCCACCACGCCCGCTCCTTCGCCCGCTCCTCGACCTCCTCGGAGGTGGGAGTGGTGGCGCCCGTGAGCAGTCCGGCGATCTCGTCGACGCTCAGCTCGAAGATGCGCCCGTCGGCCGAGATCACGCCGGTGGAGGCGAGCCGGCGGCCGGCTTCGAGCAGCGCACGCCGAAGGAGCCCGGCGGGCCACTCGTAGGTGATCGGCCCGTTCTCGTCACGCAGGCCGTAGCAGAGGCGGGCATCCTCGACGAGATCGTCGAAGGCGTCGCAGTGCTCCGGCGGCACCTCTGCTCGCAGCGCGAGCCGTTCCCGCTCACTGGTGCGCGCATCGGATTCGGCTTCGCCCGCACCGGCGGCTCGCTTGGCCAGCGCTGCTCGGATCGTCGAGACGATCGCGTTCGGGATCTCGACGAGGGTGCGGTCTTCGAGGTCGTACCCCGTCGTCATCCGCCACCCGTGGTGGCGTAGGTACTCGTCGAGGAGCGACGCGCACTCTGGCGAAGCGGCCCGCACGGCGTCGAGGCTGGAGATCCCGGTCTCGTCGACACCTGCCCGCGCCAGCTCGTCAGCGAGATGGGCGAGCTGGCGCGCCGGGGCCCTGGTGGCGGGCGAGGCCGCGACGAGGGCGCGGAAGGTGTCGGCTCGACTGAGGCCCCACTGCTCGAGGTGCACCATCAGGTTCCCGAGCGGCCCCATGTCCGACACGTGCAGCCGGAAGTGCAACCTGACGGTCGCCCGGAGGTGGTCGTAGAGGTCGCGGAGGTGCGAGGCGAGCGCCGCGTCGTCGAGCGCGGCGACGTCGACGTCCGAGAACTCGAGGTTCTGCTTCGTGATCTCGGGCTTCCACTCGTTCTCCCAGCGGGCCAGCTCGTCGCGCCAGCGCTTGACGGCGAAGCTCTCCTTCGCTCGGCGCTCCTGCCTGCGGAACTCCGGGTGGATCCGGCTCGCGAGCCACAGGACGGGCGTCGGCGGTGGCGGGAGGTCGCGCCCGCCACCCACCAGCGGCACCAGGCGTCGGTAGAACTTGCCGTTCACGAACCGCATCTCCATCGTCTTCAACGGAGAGCCGAAGACGGCGAACCCGTCGCTCATCCCGCGCTCGAGGCTCGTCTCGTAGAGCTCACGGAGGATGGGCCCGGGTGCAGGGCCGGCGTGCGACGAGTCGAGCAGCCACGTGCCCGGACCGGGCTTCTCCCACACCGCCTGTTGCATGTCCTCCTAGGTACTCCTTCGAGCCGCCTGTGTCACGCGTTGCGCCTGACGCGCGTCGAACGCCGCGACGTGGCGGCGGGCCTGTCGGATCAGCAGCGGGCCCTGAGCCAGGGTCGGCAGCGTGCGCACGAGACGGGGCGTCGATCGGAACACCCGCCGGAGGCTGCCGGTGGCGGCCTCGAAGCGCCGCTGCTCCCGCGGTCCCCACCGCAACCCGAGCTCGTCGCGCAGGTGGGCGGGGGTCAGCCCGAGCGTCACCAGGCGGTGCAGCGCGACGACCGGCGCGAGCGGGACGTGGAGATCGAGAGGGAGCTCCGGCCGAACGATGAAACGCGCCAGGTCCCGCCCGGTGTCGGTGAAGTGGAGCGAGCGCACGGTGTCGGAGAAGTACGAGCGGAACTCCGCCAACGTCGCCGGTTGGTCGTCGCGAGCCAGGCCGAAGAACGTCGCGACCCTCGTCATCTCCTGGTAGTACGTCTCCGCCTCGGCGGGGCGGAGCGGGCGGAGCATCTCGTCGTGGCAGCGCATGGCGGTGTCGACGAGGGTGGCGTGCACCCACAGCAGGTTCGCGGGGTCGTTCGCGGCGTACGAGGGGCCGACGACGAACTCGTGGATCCACCGGATCCGGCGGCCCACACCCTCGGCCAGGTCCCGAGGCCCGAACACGACCACGTACATCGCCTCGAGCGTGCCCTGCAGCCGCTTGAACGGGTTGGCCTTGAACTCGCTGTGGTCGGCAACGCCTTGGGCGACGGCAGGGTGCGCGAGCTGCAGCAACAGCGCGCGCCCCGCACCGGTGGAGATCGGTGGCTCGGCGTTCACCCTGCGGACGACGGCATGCGGAGGGAACACCGACTCGGGCATCGACCAGAACCCTAAGTTGCGGGGGTGGACTTCCGGATCCCCCAGGACATCGCGGACTACCTCGTCGAGCTCGACGAGTTCATCGAGCGGGAGATCAAGCCGCTCGAGCAGGAGAACGACAACATCCGGTTCTTCGACCACCGCCGGGAAGACGCACGCACCGACTGGGATCGGGGCGGCCTGCCGAACGAGGAGTGGGAGGCGCTGCTGGGCGAGATGCGCCGGCGGGCCGACGCGGCCGGCCACTACCGGTACGCGTTCCCGAAGGAGTACGGCGGGCGTGAGGGCTCCAACCTCGCGATGGCGATCATCCGCGAGCACCTCGCCCGCAAGGGCCTCGGCCTCCACAACGACCTGCAGAACGAGTCGTCGATCGTCGGCAACAACGTCGGGCTGCTGCTCATGCTCCACCACGGCACCGAGGAGCAGAAGGCGGAGTGGGTGCCGAAGCTGCTCGAGGGAACGGGCGGGTTCACCTTCGGCATCACCGAGCCCGAACACGGGTCGGACGCGACGTGGATGGAGACGACCGCCCGCCGCGACGGCGACGAGTGGGTGATCAACGGCGAGAAGACCTGGAACACCGGCATCCACCGGGCCAAGCACGCGCTGATCTTCGCCCGCACCTCGGGCAACGACGGCGACGGCAGCGGCATCACCGCCTTCATCACGCCTGTCGACTCCCCCGGGTTCGAGATCGTCGAGTACCTCTGGACGTTCAACATGCCGACCGACCACGGGCACATCCGGCTGACGGACGTGCGGGTCCCCGACAGCGCGATCTTCGGTGGCGAGGGCAAGGGGCTCGCGGTCACGCAGCTGTTCTTCAACGAGAACCGCATCCGCCAGGCGGCATCCAGCCTCGGCGCGGCCGAGTACTGCCTCGACCAGGCGATCGAGTACGCGAAGGTGCGCGCCCCGTTCGGCAAGCCGCTCGCGCAGAACCAGGGCATCCAGTTCCCGATCGTCGAGCTCGTGACCCAGTGCGAGATGCTCCGCGCCTTGATCCACAAGACGGCGTGGGAGATGGACACCTACGGCGCGTTCTCGGTGTCCGACAAGGTGTCGATGTGCAACTACTGGGCGAACCGGCTGTGCTGCGAGGCCGCTGATCGGGCCATGCAGGTGCACGGCGGGCTCGGCTACTCGCGCCACAAGCCCTTCGAGCACATCTACCGTCATCACCGTCGGTACCGGATCACCGAGGGCGCAGAGGAGATCCAGATGCGCCGGGTGGCCGGTTACCTGTTCGGCTTCATGTCGCAGCAAGCACCGAAGGGAGTGGCGTCGGTCCATGGCTGACACCTTCACGTCCAGCCCGTTCGTCAAGGCGATCGAGCCGATCACCGAATCGGACGAGGAGCTCGAGCGGATCCTGGCCGAGGCCGAGCTCGCACCCCTGCTCCCGGCGCTCGCCTACGCGACCGGCGACCTGTCGATCCTCCACGAGCACCTGAAGACGAACCCGCTGCTCGCGCAGATGCCCCAGTACGGCCTCACCGAGGAGCAGCAGGCGGAGATCCGCGCCATCGCGCTCGAGAAGCTGCGCGCGTTCCGCGACGGCGGGTGCGAGCCGGCGCCGGTGCCCTCCGACGACGACGTCCTCCGCATCATGGAGTACGCCGTCAGCGGCGAGGGCATGCGCGACTACCTGCCGCTGATCGAGGAGGAGATGGCCCACCTCGGCGAAGACCGGCGCGGCCCGCGGTTCCGGAAGGACGAGCTCGCTGCGGATCGCGACTTCAGGGTCGCGATCATCGGGGCGGGCATGTCGGGCATCCTCGCGGCCCATCGACTGCAGCAGGCCGGGGTCGAGTTCACGATCTTCGAGAAGAACGACGACGTCGGCGGCACCTGGTACGAGAACCAGTATCCGGGGTGCCGGGTCGACAACCCGAACCACAACTACAGCTACTCGTTCGCGCAGCGTCACGACTGGCCGTTCCACTACTCGCCGCAGCCGGTGCTCCACCGGTACTTCAAGGAGTGCGCCGACGCGTTCGACGTGCGCCGCCACGTGCGGTTCGAGACGGAGGTCGTATCCGCCGACTGGGACGAGGAGGAGGGCGTGTGGCGGGTGCTCGTGCGCGACCGGAAGACGGGCGCGGAGGAGACGGTCGTCGCCAACGCGATCGTCAGCGCGGTCGGTCAGCTGAACCGGCCGAACCTGCCCGACATCGCCGGGATCGAGACCTTCACCGGTCCGGCCTTCCACTCGGCCCGCTGGGATCACTCCGTGGAGCTCGCAGGGAAGCGCGTCGTCGTCATCGGCACGGGCGCGAGCGCCGTGCAGTTCATCCCCGAGGTCGCCGAGGAGGCGGCGCAGGTCACGGTCTTCCAGCGGACGCCGCCGTGGCTCGCGCCGTCGCCGAAGTACCACCAAGAGGTGCCGTCGGCCATGCGGTGGATGTACGAGCACGTGCCGTCGTACAGCGAGTGGAACCGCTTCCTCATCTTCTGGCGGATGGGCGACGGCGCGCTGGCCACCGTGCGGGTCGACCCCGCGTGGGACGGCGGCGAGCAGTCGGTCAGCGCTATGAACGACATGGCGCGCCAGTTGCTGACCGGCTACCTCCAGATGGAGTTCGCCGACCGGCCCGACCTCCTCGAGCACGCGATCCCCGACTACCCCGTCGGTGCGAAGCGGATGATCCTCGACGACGGGATCTGGGCCCGCACGCTCAAGCGCGACAACGTCCGCCTCGTCACCGACGGGATCAGGGAGATCACGCCCGAAGGCGTCGTCGACCGGAACGGCGAGCTGCACGAGGCCGACGTCGTCATCTACGGCACCGGGTTCCAGGCATCGAAGTTCCTCACGCCGATGAAGGTGACCGGGCGCAGCGGCATCGACCTCCACGAGATGTGGGGCGGCGACGCGAGGGCGTACCTCGGTGTGACGATCCCGAACTTCCCGAACCTGTTCCTGCTCTACGGCCCGAACACCAACATCGTCATCAACGGCTCGATCGTCTACTTCTCGGAGCTCGGCGTCCGGTACATCCTCGGGCTCATCCAGTTGATGCTCGAACGCGACCTCGCCGCGATCGACGTCCGCAAGGACGTCCACGACGAGTTCAACGAACGTTGCGACGCGGAGAACCGGCGGATGGCGTGGGGGGTCTCGAAGGTCAACAGCTGGTACAAGAACGACCACGGCCACGTGGCCCAGAACTGGCCGTTCACGTTGCTCGAGTACTGGCAGCGCACCCTCGAGCCGAACCCCGACGACTACGAGCTGATCGGCCGCTGACTCAGGCTCTCGTCCACACCGCACCCGACGTGTAGCGCTTCAGGCCGGCGTGGAACATGACCCACCCCAGCGCAGCGAAGACGGCGGCTGCGGCGAGGCACGTGGCGGCGACGCCGAGGTCGAAGTCGTCGACGAGCCGAGCGGGAACGGCGGCCACGAACGCGGCGGGTATCACCGTGAACAGGAACATCCGCGCCGCGCCGCCGAACACGTCGACGGGGTACGAGGCGAACACGAGCATCGCCTGGAAGCCGAGATCGCCGGCGTCGGTGCGGCCGGCCCAGAACGCGAGCGACCCGATCGCGACGAGGAACCCCGTGAGTGTGACGACGGCGGTGACGACACCGACCACGAAGATCGCGATGCGCTCGGGGTTCGGATTGCCGGCGATGGCGAACAGCACGACGCCGAACGCGATGTCACCGAGGTTCGTCGTGTTGACCCGCCGCACGAGCAGGTACGACAGGGGCGAGACCGGGAGGGCGAGCGCGGCGTCGAGCTCCCCGCCGACCGCCATCCGCCCGATCGCCCTGGCGTTGTAGAAGAAGCCGAGCACGATCCCGCCGGCAACGGTGAGCATCGCTTGGAGCATGAGCACCCGCGACGTGTCCCACCCCCGAAGCTCGCCGATCTCGCGGAAGAAGAGGACCCAGAACACCACCCACGCGATGTCGTTGGCGACCATCGTCAGCACCTGGGTCCAGAAGCCGGCGCGGTTGCCCCACGCCTCGAAGAACGCCGAGCGCGAGGTCGCGACCATCGTCTTCATCCGCCCACCACCCGGAGGCGCGCCTCGCCCTTCGAGAACGCAGCGACGGCGAGGCCGCCGAGTACGACCAGCCAGGCGATCTGGACGAGGAGCAGCATCGGCTCGACGTGGCCGCTTGCGAGCCGGGCAGGTGCGTAGGCCATCGCCATGAACGGCAGCACGCGGGTGACCGCCTCCATGCCGTCGGGAAGCACCTCCAGCGGCAGGAGCATGCCGCCGGCGATGAACACGAGCTTCTGGTACAGGAACCACGTCGAGCGCGAGTCGCGGATCCAGAACGACACCGCGGCGAAGGCGTGCTGCGCGAGGAGGTTGCACGTGACCGCGAGCACCATCGACGGCACCGCGAGGGCGAGGGCGACGAGGTTCGGAGCCTCCCCCGCGAACGTCTGCGCGTACGCCAGCCCGACGAGGATGCACGTCGCGAGGCGAGGCAGCGTGTGCCCGATCTCCATGGCAACCCGCACGAGCAACACCGAGACCGGGCGCAGGAGCTCGACGGCCACCGCCCCCGATGCGATGGCCTCCCCCGTCTCCTCGATCACCCGCTGGTTCAAGGCGATCGTCACCGCCTCCGACGTCGCGATGTACCAGGTGAGAGCGACGGCGGTGTAGCCGACCACGAGCCCGCCGCTGGCATCGGCCGCCGTGCGCCACAGCGACGAGACCACCGACGTGACGGCGAGGTAGAAGCCCACGGTGAACATCAGGCTCGCCGGCTGCGCGAGGACGCGCCGCATCGCCGTGCCGAGGCTGACGGTGAAGGCGCGCCAGATCATGTTCGAGGCGCTTCGTAGATCTCGGCGATCACCTGCTCGAGGGGCGGGTCGACGATCGACAGATCGCTCACCGGGAGTGCGTCGAGAAGCGCGTCGACCACCTGCCGCGTGTTGCGCTGGCGGGTGTCGACGACGAGCTTCATCGTCGTCGGGGTGTGCTCGGTGACCGTCGCTCCGTCGACGTGTACGGCCTCGACCGGATGGTCGAGGGTGAGCTCCACCAGCTTCGTGGCGAGGAGGGTGCGGCGCATCGTCGCCACGTCGTCGTCGTAGATGACGCGTCCGTGGTTGATGACGATCACGCGTTCGGCGACGTGCTCGATGTCGGCGACGTCGTGCGAGGTGAGGAAGATCGTCGTCCGCTGGGCCTGGTTGAGGCGAACCAGCAGCTCGCGGAACCGCTGCTTGCCGACGAGGTCGAGGCCGATCGTGGGCTCGTCGAGGAAGAGGATCTCCGGCCCGTGCAGGAGGCACGCCGCGAGCTCGCACCGCATCCGCTGGCCGAGGGACAGGTTGCGCACCGGCACGTCGAACAGGTCGGTCGCTCCGAGCAGCTCGCCGAGCTCCGAGAGGCGCGCGGGCAGACGGGCGTCGTCGACGCCGAAGATCGCCGCCAGCATGCGCAACGACTGCCGGGGTGTGAGCTCGAACCACAGCTGCGACCGCTGGCCGAACAGCGTGCCGATGCGGCGGGCCAGCGTCTTCCGCTGCTGCCACGGGACGAGTCCGAGCACTTCCGCTGCGCCCGAGGAGGGATGGAGGATGCCGGTCAGCATCTTGATCGACGTCGACTTCCCGGCGCCGTTCGGCCCGATGTACGCGAGTCGCTCGCCCGCTTCCACGTCGAACGAGATGTGGTCGACGGCGTCGAACGACCGCCGCTTCGCGCGGCGGCCGGTGACGAACGACTTCGTGAGCCCGTCGACCGTGATGGTCATGCCGAATCGTCGCAGGGATGGGCGGTGGCGCGGGCGGTATTTCCGGCGCACGAGGTCCTCGATGCGCGACCTGCGCGACAGATGCACGTCTCCGAGGCGCCCTTTGTCGCGCAGGTCGTCGAGGCGATGCCGACGTTCGTCTCTCGTCGCTCGTCGCTCGTCGCTTGTCGCTTGTCGCTAGGAGGCGGGCGCATGCGATAGTCGCCGTGTGGACGCACGCACAGCGCAGGCGGCGCTGACGGGCGGGATCGCCGGCCCCGTGGCGTTCGCCGCGTCGTGGGCCGCGCTCGGCGCGACCACGGGTGCCCCGTACTCGCCGGTGCACGACGCGATCAGCCGCCTGGCCGCCACCGGCGCACCCACTCAGGCCGCCATGACCGCAGGCATCACAGCGCTCGGCGCCGGCCTCGCCGCCTTCGGCTACGGCTTCTCGCGCGCGCACGGCGAGCGGGCGGCGGGCACGGCCGCGCTCCTGAGCGGGATCGCGAGCCTGGGTGTCGCCGCCATCCCGCTCGGCTCACCGACCCGCGACCTCGCCCACGGCGTCGCGGCGACGATCGGCTACGCGACGCTCGCCGCCACGCCCCTTCTGGCCCGCCGGCCGTTCCCACGCCCGCTGTCGGTCGCGGCCGGCGTGGCGTGCGCCGCGTGCCTCGTCGCGACGACGCTCGACGTCGCGAACGGGCTCTTCCAACGGACCGGCATCTCGATCGGCCACGCGTGGATCGCGGCGGCAGCGGTCACATCGCTGCGCCGCGCAACTCCGACGCGGTAGCGACCGTCTCCCCTTGCGGCGGCGGCCCGGGCGGCGTGCCGTCACCGAACGGGCGGCCGCCGAGCACCTCGCGCCCGTGCGGCTCGAACCAGTTCGACAACTCCGGCCCCGCGGGCACGATCTGGGTCGGGTTTATGTCGGTGTGCACCACGTAGTAGTGGCGCTTGATGTGGTCGAAGTCGATCGTGTCGCCGAACCCGGGCGTCTGGAACAGATCGCGTGCGTAGGCCCACAGCACCGGCATCTCCGTCAGCTTCTGCCGGTTGCACTTGAAGTGCCCGTGGTACACCGCGTCGAAGCGGACGAGCGTCGTGAAGAGCCTGACGTCGGCCTCGGTGATCGTGTCGCCGACGAGGTAGCGCTGCCCCTCGAGGCGCTCCGACAGCCAGTCGAGGCGGTCGAACAGCCGGCGGTACGCCTTCTCGTAGGCCTCCTGGGTGCCGGCAAAGCCGCACCGGTAGACGCCGTTGTTGACGTCGCGGAACACGACGTCGTTCACCTGGTCGATCTCGTCGCGCAGGTGCTCGGGGTACAGCTGCGGCGCGCCCTTGCGGTGGTGCTCCGCCCACTCGAGCGAGAAGTCGATGGTGATCTGCGGGTAGTCGTTGGTGACGATCTGCTTGGTGGGGATGTCGACGATCGCCGGCACCGTGATCCCGCGCGAGTAGTCGGGGAAGCGGGCGAGAAACGCCTCCTGCAAGCGCTCGTACCCGAGCACGGGATCCCGGCCGCCCGGGTCGAGGTCGAACGTCCAGCTCCGTTCGTCGTGCGTCGGGCCGGCCACGGCCATCGAGATCGCTTGCTCGAGGCCGAGCAGGCGCCTGACGATGATCGCCCGGTTGGCCCACGGACAGGCCCGGCTGACCACCAGCCGGTACCGGCCGGGCTCGACGGGGTAGCCATCGCGGCCGTCGCGAGTGATGCGTGTCGTGATGTAGTTCGCGTCGCGGTCGAAGTCGCCTGACGGGTTGACGTACGTCATGGTGGAGTTGTTCCCCGAGAACTTCTCGTTAGGCGAACTGTTCGGGTAGGACTGCACCTGCCATGAGTGATCTTCCCGAAGAGGTGCAGAAGCTCGAGTCCGACGACCGGGCGCTGGTCGTCGTCGACTCACAGGGTTTCATCGTCCTGATGACGAAGTCGGCCGAGGAGCTGTGTGGGGTCGGCATCGACGACATCCGGGGCGAGGCGATCGAGCTGCTCGTCCCCGAGAAGATGCGGTTCGGCCACCAGGCGTACCGCCGCGGCTTCATGAGCGAGGAGAAGCCACGCGAGATGGACCCGGGCCTCGAGCCGGAGCTCGAGCGCCCCGACGGAACCCGCGTCCCGATCGACGTGTGGCTGGAGCCGCTGCGGGCCGACGGGAAGCTCTACGTCGTCGCCGACGTCAAGGAGAGAGCCGCGAAGTAGTCCAGGCGGAGGCGCAACAGCTGTGACCGGTTTGTGACGTTCGGGTGCGGGTACGTCCGCGGCACCCACGACCGGGAGGACACACACACAGATGCGCACGACCCATGACGCAGGCGACAAGACGATCGGACAGTGGATGGCGCTCGCCATCGGCGTAGCCTTCGTCGTCGCCGGCATCGCCGGCTTCTTCGTGACCGGCTTCGACAACTTCACGGGCAACACCGACAAGACCCTCCTGGGTCTCGAGGTGAACGGCCTCCACAACCTGGTGCACCTTGGCCTCGGCGCCCTCGGCCTCGCGATGTGGCGCACGCCCATGGGCGCCCGTAACTACGGCTGGATCACGTTCCTCGGCTACAGCCTCGTGACCCTGTACGGCTTCATCACCGTGCCGGACGAGCCGGTGCTGTCGCTGAACAGCGCCGACAACGTCTTCCACCTCGTCACCGCGCTGGCCGGCCTCGCCACGGCGCTCCTCGCCACCCGCCGGGCGGGCGCTCCGGACTACAACGCGACCGCTCGCGGCCACGCATAGGAGAACAACGACCATGTGAGAGGAGCCGCCCCCCCGTGGGCGGCTCCTTTCGCGTTCAGTCGACGATCGACGAGTACACGAGGCTCTTCAGCTGGTTCCGGAAGTTGAACGTGCCCGACGGGAGCAGCTGGGTCATGAACACGACGGTGAGGTCTTCGGCCGGGTCGCACCAGAAGATCGTCGAGGCGGCGCCGCCCCACGAGAAGTCGCCCGCCGACCCGATCGACTGCGACGCCGCAGGCCCGAGGTTCACCGCGACGGTCAGACCGAATCCCATCCCGTCGAAGCCGACCTCGCCGTAGCCGCCGGGCAGCGCGAACTGCCGCAGGTCGGCGCCGCCCGGCAGGTGGTTGAGACTCATCAGCTCCACGGTCTTGCGGCCGAGGATGCGCACGCCGTCGAGCTCGCCGCCGTTGGTCAGCATCTGCGCGAAGCGCAGGTAGTCCTCCATGGTCGACACGAGGCCGCCGCCGCCCGACAGGAACGTCTTCGGCTTGCGATACGCGCTCCGCTCGGGATCGTCCGCCAGCTTGATCTTCTTGTCGGCACCGCGGCGGTAGAGGGCGGCGAAGCGGTCGATCTTGTCGTCGGGCACGGTGAAGCCGGTGTCGTTCATGCCGAGCGGGTCGAAGATGTTCTCCTGCAGGAACTCGTCGAAGCGCTGGCCGCTGATGATCTCGACGAGCCGGCCGCAGATGTCGGTCGACACCGAATAGAACCACTGCGTCCCCGGGTGGAACCGCAGGGGGCGGTCGGAGAAGCGAGCGCAGAAGTCCTCCAGCGTGGTGCCCTCACGCCCCGCCGAGAGCAGCGACAGGATGTCGGTCGAGCCCTCTTCGGCTGCCGACCGCTCCACGCCGTAGCCGAGGCCCGACATGTGCATCATCAGGTCCTTGACCGACATCGGTCGCTTGGGGTCGACGATGCGGGTCTCGCCGTCGGCCGTCGTCTCCCGCACCTTCAGCCCCCGCCACTCCGGGATGAAGCGGTGGACCGGGTCTCCGAGCTGGAAGTGGCCCTGCTCGTACAGCTTCATCAACGCCACGCCGGTGATCGGCTTGGTCATCGAGTAGATGCGCCAGATCGTGCCGTCGTCGACCGGTTTCCCCCGCTCGAGGTCCATCGACCCGAAGTTGCGGAAGTAGCCGACCGCGCCGTGACGGGCGACCGCTACTTGGCAGCCCGCGATCTTCTCGGGGACGAGGTAGCGCTGCTGGAAGTGCTCGGTGATGTTCTCGAGGCGGCGGGCGTCGAGACCGGCGGCATCAGGATCGACCTTCATGCGCCGGAAGAATAGTTAGATCCTCTAAGCGCTGCTGGAGTGCAGCTCGTAGCACTCCGTCAGCCATGCCTTCAGCTCGTCGTCGACCTCGTCGGGCGCTCGCAGGTTGACCACGTGGTAGTAGCGGCCGTGCCACTCCTGAACCTTCCGAGCGATGCGAGCGCTCTGCAGCTTCCGCTCGAGGCTGAAGGAGCACGCCACCCACTTCGTCTTCGGACGCAGCTCGATGATCGTCCGGCTCGTCTTGAAGAAGATGCCGACCTGCACCGGCTCGATGTGGATCGGCCCGACGCTCTCGAGGTGGGCGCGCACGGCCTCGAAGATCGGGCGCTCCCACGGAGGACCCGTCGAGAAGTACTCCTCGACGGACAACCCGGGCTGGCACGCGTGCCCTTGGTTCGTCCGCCCGAACCGACGGTGGCACGAGGGGCACTCCCACGGAGCCGGCTTCACGCGCTCATTCTCGTCCGGGACGCGACGAGGGCGCCCCGAAGGGCGCCCTCGCAGAACGACTGGTGTTGTCGGATCAGACGCGACGGACGTCGGCTGCCTGCAGGCCCTTCTGGCCCTGCTTCGTCTCGAACTCCACTCGCTGACCCTCATCCAGGCTCCGGTACCCCGAACCCTGGATCGCCGAGAAGTGGACGAAGACGTCTTCGCCGCCACCGTCCGGGGTGATGAACCCGAAGCCCTTCTCAGCGTTGAACCACTTGACCGTACCTGCAGGCACTTCTTTGAAACTCGTTTCCCGCACGCTGACTTACCTGCGCGGGACCACGAGAATCCGGTGCAGCAGTCCTGGCCGCGTGCATCAACACCAGGGCTGGGCTCAGCGTACAAGAGGAGGTCTCTTCCGTCAGCCCCTTCTTGTGACGATCGTCTCAGCTGAGGTCGATCTGGGCCCGCAGTTCGTCACGGCGCAGCTCGAAGTCTTCCGTCTCCATCTCGCCGTTCTCGTAGGCCTGGTAGAGCCGAGCCAGCGCATCGAGGATCGCGCCCTGATCGGCCGCGACCTGACGCTCCTCGACCTCGCCGTCGCCTTCCGAGCCCTTCTGGGCCCGCTTGTCGCGCTTCGCCTGCTGCTTGGCGCGCTTCTCCTGCTCGCGCTGGATCTTGCCGAAGGTGGAACGTTGCTTGGCCATGGTCAGGATGCCTTTGCGGTTGCGGCGGACATGGTGCGGATGTCGAGGAGCCCCGGGTTGTTCGAGAACACCTCGATCGTCGGCACGTCGAGCTGGAGACGGCGCTTCAGTCGTTCGACCTCGTTCTCCTGGTTCCAGAGCACGAAGGTGACGACGACGCCGGTGGAGCCGGCACGAGCCGTGCGGCCCGCCCGGTGGAGGTAGGTCTTGTGATCCTCGGCGGGATCGAACTGGATCACCACATCGACGTCGTCGACGTGGATGCCGCGGGCCGCGACGTCAGTGGCGACGAGCACCGCCTTGCCGGCGACGAAGTTGCGCAGCGACCGCTCGCGGGCCTGCTGGCGCAGGTCGCCGTGCATCGCCTCCGCCCGAACACCTTCCTTCTTGAGCTCGGACACGAGGCGGTCGGCGCCGCGCTTGGTGCGGCAGAACACGATCACCCGCTCGACGCCCTTCGAGATCGAGGCGACGACCTTGACCCGATCCATCTCGTGCACGGCGAGGAACGCGTGGTGCATCTCCTCGACGGTGACCTGCTGCTCGTCGACCGCGTGGACGACCGGATCCTTCAGGTAGTGACGGACGAGGGCGTTCACCTCGCTGTCGAGCGTCGCTGAGAACAGAAGCAGCTGGCGGGAGTCGGGGAGGCGGCGGAGCACCCACTCGACCTGGGGCAGGAAGCCCATGTCGGCCATGCGGTCGGCCTCGTCGAGCACGCAGATCTCGATCGCACCGAGATCGACCGCGCCTCGCTCGAGCAGGTCGATCAGGCGACCAGGCGTGGCGACGACGACGTCGACGCCATCGGCGAGGGTCTTGATCTGCTTCTCGAGCGGGGTGCCGCCGTAGACCGCGATCGCCTTGCGGCCTGCGGCGGCGGCGAAGGGCTCGACGACCTCGAGCACCTGCGACGCCAGCTCTCTCGTGGGAACGAGCACCAGCGCGCGTGGCGTCCCGGGGTGGCTCGACAGCGTCCGCTGCACGACCGGCAGGGAGAACGCGAGCGTCTTCCCGGAGCCGGTCTTCGCCTTGCCGCAGACGTCTCGGCCGCTCAGGGCGTCCGGGATCGTCGCGGCCTGGATGGGGAACGGAACGTCGAGCCCTTGGCCCTTCAGGACCTCACTCAGACGTCCGTCGATCCCCAGATCTTCGAATCGAACCAATGCACTGCGCCTCTCGTCAGGTGGCCACCTCGGCGACTCCACGATCGAGACGAGGAACAGCAGGTGAACCGGGCCCCGCGGCTTGTCCTGGCGGAGCGAACACCAGTTTACCGGGACGAGGCCGGATACCGCCTCTCGTAGAACCGCCGCCTGCGCTCGAAGGTGACCCCGCAGATGCCCAGTGCGATCACGATCGACCCCACGGCGGAGTACACCATCGGGCGCACGATCCCCACCGGGAGGCCCGTGCCCTCCCCTATCGCGATGGCCGCCGGCGGACGGTTGTCCCACGACGGTGAGGAGGTGTCGAGTCCGAAGCGCACGCCGTAGGAGCCCGCCTTCGGGACGTCGAGCAGGTACAGCGCGCGGCCCTCCTTCGCACCCGTGTTGTAGACCCAGGTGTCGGGTGCCGGGCGCAGCTCGAGAGGCCCGCCCGAGCCGTCGAGCGGCCCGACCGTGACGCTCGCCACCGCCCGGTACTCCGGGGGTTCGTTGCCGCGGCAGCTCATGCAGTCGCCCTCGATCCAGAACGTGTGCGGACCGCGCTCGAGGTCGACCTTGCCGCCGAACGGGCTCGTGCGAGCGAAGCCGTACACCGCGTCGTGGACCCGAGTCGCGGCATATGGCCACCACGCGAGCGCGGCCACGATGCCCGCGACGGCGATGATCCCCGCGAGCCGGTACCAGCGCGGCGACGGGGGCTTCGGATCGGTGGCCTGGAGGTCGGTGATGGCGTGTTGGCTACCACGGCACCGCTTCGGAAATGCGCGCGTCAGCCCCTGACATCTGCTGTGATGCCAGGGTGGGAGTTGTTCGCGTGACCATCGGGCCGGTGGCATCCGCATCGGTGCGCGCCTGGGCGAATGCGGCGCGCGAGACGCTGGCGATCGTGCGCGCCCGGGACGACCTCGGCGTCACGCCCGACGTGCTCAGCGCCTTCGACGCCTACGTCGAGACCTGGGCCGAGGTGGGAGAGGCGATCGACCCGTTCGTGTGGACGGGCGAGATCGACAGCGAGATGCTCCGGCGGCTCGCGGCGCAATGGGCCCGCCTCGTGACGCTCGCGAGAACCGACCCGGCTTCCGGGCTGAGGCCGGGGCCACCGGAGGGCGAGGAGTTCTACAACGCCCTGACGATCGGCATCCTCGAAGCCTCCGCGATCGACGATCGCGAGGGGTTCTCCGCGAAGTTCGAGGAGGTCGTCCCGCCGTTCGCCTTCGACGCGCCGGTACCCCGACGAACGGGTGCCCGCCGCGTGCTCCTGGTCGACGACAACGACGACATCCGGCTCCTCATGCGGCTCGCCATCGAACGGGACCCGCGGCTCGAGGTGTGCGGAGAGGCGGCCCACGGCGCCGCGGCGGTGGCAGCGTGCGACGGCAGGTGCCCCGATGCGGTGCTCCTCGACCTCATGATGCCGGTGATGGACGGCTGGACCGCTCTTCCCCTCCTGAAGGAGCGCTGCCCGGACACCGACGTGGTCGTGTTCTCCGCCGCCGCGGCACCCGACGTCCGCGCCCGGGCCCTGTCGATGGGCGCAGCCGCGGTCTTCGGCAAGACCGACGACACCAGCACGGTGCTCGAGGCGCTCGCCGGCGCTGTCTAGTCGGGCGCCTCGCCGATCTCTCTCAGGGCTGCGCCGAGCGCGACCCGCAGCCGGCGAGCGGCATCCGGCCCGAGGTGCGCGACGACGCCTCGGCCGTGCTCGCCGCGTGGTTCGACCGTGAGCACGACGCGAGGGTCCTCGCAGGCCTCGCAGTCGTCCGTCACCGCGACCCCCCAGTTGGCCGGCGCCTTCTCGTCGTCGATCTCGGGATGATCGTCGGCTCCGTCTTCGATGAACTTCCTCACGCCCGCTCGCCCCGCGCGGCTTCGACGAGGTTGATCTCGTAGAGCACTTGGTCGAGCAGATCGCCCGCTTCGATCGCTCCGAACCGTTGCGGGTGGTCGTCGTCGACGGTCGGGGCCGCTGGCAGGAGGATCGTCCACGGCGTGGGATGGCAGAACTGCACCATCGAAAGCCGGTCGCCGGCCTGGTCGGCCGTTGCCACGACCTGGTGCCGCCCCGACGGGATCCGGCCGTTCGAGATGCGCTCCAGCATGATCCCGGTGTTGATGATCGCGTGCTCCGGCGGCGGCACCGCATCGACCCATCCACCGTCGGTCTTCACCTGCAGGCCTCGCTCCGTGGCACGCGGCAGCGCGGTGATCAGGTTGATGTCGGCGTGCTCGGCCGCCCACACGTGGCCGGCTGCGGGAGCCTCGGCCATCGCCGGGTAGTGGATCGCTCGACTCAGGGTCGGTCCGTCTTCCAGCAGCAGATCGAAGAACGACTCGTGGCAGCCGAGGCCGACCGCGACGATGCGCAGGAAGCGCCGCTGGAGGTCGAAGAGCCGGTCGTGGAGGTGGAGGAGGACCTCGGCGATCCCGGGGACGTCCGCGTCGGGCAGCACCGGCTCGTGGTAGCGGTGCGGATAGCGGCCGCGCAGCGGATGGTGAGCCGGCACCGCTCTCCCCCAGTTGAGCATCTCCTTCCAGTCGGCGACATCGGCCGTCGCCGCCGTCTCGACGAGCAGCCCCGTGTAGCCGGTCTGGCCATGCGTGCCAGGGGCGACGGAGCGGTCCTTCGTCGGCTGGTCAAGCGCGAAGAACTCGGCGAGCATCCCGTAGGCGTCGTCGAGGAGCGACTCCCCGACGTCGTGGCTCGTGTAGACGAACCCGGTCGCCAGGCTCCGCATGACGCCGTCGACGACGGCCGCTCGCTGCGTC
The DNA here is from genome assembly GCA_035540495.1 of Acidimicrobiales bacterium. Taxonomy (GTDB): domain Bacteria; phylum Actinomycetota; class Acidimicrobiia; order Acidimicrobiales; family CADCTF01; genus DASVEG01. The sequence goes on along the minus strand of DATLGL010000029.1, from coordinate 222,536 downwards.
TGGTCGCCTCGCTCGAAGGCGAGGAGGTCGACGTCGAGGATCTGGTCGCTCACACCGTCACGGTAGATCCCTGCTGTGGTAGCGAGAAGGGGTGGAGCTCGACGAGATCGACCTTTCGGACATCAACCTCTGGGGCGGCGACTACCAGGCCCGCCACGATGCCTTCACCACCCTTCGACGTGAACGACCGATCCCGTTCATGAAGGAGCCCGAGGTCGCCGGCGCGCTGATCACCGGACCGGGCTACTACTCGCTCACCAAGCACGCGCACGTGCTCGAGGCGAGCAAGCAACCCCACCTGTTCTGCTCAGGCCGCGGCACCAACATCCCCGACATGCCGCCACCGTTCCTCGACTTCTTCGGGTCGATGATCAACATGGACGACCCTCGCCACGCGCGCATGCGCCGGATCGTGTCGCGGGGCTTCACCCCGAAGCAGCTCAACGACGCGATGGAGAGCGTCGAGCGCATCGCGGCAGAGATCGTCGACGACATCATCGACAAGGGCGAGTGCGACTTCGTGACCGACGTGGCCGCACTGCTGCCCCTCCGGATCATCCTCGACATGATGGGGATCCCACGGTCGATGGAGCAGTTCGTGTTCGACCGGACGAACGTGATCCTGGGGGCGACCGACCCCGAGTACGTGCCGCCCGGCCCGGACGGAGAGCTCGATCCGATGGTGGTGACGACGGCGCTGCTGACGGCCGGGCAGGAGCTCGCGAACCTGGTGATCGAGCTCGGCGAGGCGCGCCAGAAGGATCCTCTCGACGACCTGACGACGGCGCTCGTGACCGCAGAGGTCGACGGCGAGACGCTGACGCCGACGGAGCTGGGGTCGTTCTTCATCCTGCTCGTGGTGGCCGGCAACGAGACGACCCGCAACGCCATCGCGCACGGGCTGCACGCCCTCACCGAGCACCCCGACCAGAAGGAGCGCTGGCTGGCCGACGTCGACGGGCTCATGCCGACGGCGATCGAGGAGCTCGTGCGGTGGGCGACACCCGTCATCCACTTCCGGCGCACCGTGACGCAGGACGGCGTGCGCATCGGCGACCAGGAGTTCTCCGAGGGCGACAAGGTGGTGCTCTGGTACGCGTCGGCGAACCGCGACGAAGACGTCTTCGACGACCCGTTCCGCTTCGACGTCGGCCGCACGCCGAACGATCACGTCGGCTTCGGCGGCCCCGGCCCCCACTTCTGCCTCGGGGCGCACCTCGCTCGGCGCGAGATGTCGGTGATGTTCCGCGAGCTGTTCCGGCGGGTGCCCGACATCCGATCCGTCGGCGAGCCCGACCGGCTCCGGTCGAACTTCATCAACGGCATCAAGCACCTTCGGGCGGAGTTCACCCCGAGTGGCCGCTCCTGAACTTGCACTCGTAGTGTAAAAGCATGTTCGAGTGGTCGGAAGAGCAGAAGATGATCCGCGACGCCGTTCGGCAGTTCGTGGAGAAGGAGATCAAGCCGCACGTCGAAGAGCTCGAGCACGGCGACATGCCGCCGTACGACATCCTCCGCAAGCTGTTCTCGACCTTCGGCATGGACGCCATGGCGAAGGACTCGTTCAAGCGCCGGATCGAGCGGGAGAAGGCGATCGAGGCGGGTGAGCAGGTCGAGGAGCGCGCCGCCCGAGGGGGCGACGGGGGCGGGATGAACCTCATCCCCATCATCGAGATCTGCCGCTACTGCCCAGGCATGGTCACCGCGATGGGCGTGTCGATGGGCCTCACCGCCAGCGCCATCATGAGCCGCGGCACGATCCGCCAGAAGGAGCGCTGGGCGCTCGACCTGCTCACGATGGAGAAGGTCGGCGCGTGGGCCATCACGGAGCCCGACTCCGGATCGGATGCCTTCGGGTCGATGAAGTCGACGGCCCGGCGTGACGGCGACGAGTACATCCTCAACGGCTCGAAGACGTTCATCACCAACGGCCCCTACGCCGACACGATCGTCTTCATCTGCAAGCTCGACGAGGGCAACCCGCCCGCGGAGCGCAAGGTGCTCAGCTTCGTCCTCGATCGCGGGATGCCGGGCCTCGAGCAGTCGAAGCCCCTCCGCAAGATGGGGATGCACTCCTCCCCGACCGGCCAGCTGTTCCTCAGCGACGTTCGGGTCGGCATCGACCGCCTGATCGGCGAGTCGGAGGAGGCCGCAGCGAAGAGCGGGCGCGCCGCGGCGAAGGACACGTTCTCGATGGAGCGCTCCGGTGTCGCCGCGATGGCGCTCGGCATCATCGAGCAGTGCCTCGACCTCTCGATCGACTACGCCAAGAACCGCGTCCAGTTCGGTCAGCCGATCGGCGAGTTCCAGCTCATCCAGCTGAAGCTGGCGAAGATGGAGGTGGCGCGCCTCAACGTCCAGAACCTCGTCTTCCGGTCGATGGAGATGGGTGCTGCGGGCAAGGGGCTCACGCTGGCCGAGGCCTCGGCCATGAAGCTGTACTCCGCGCAGGCCGCGATGGAGGTCGCTCTCGAGGCGGTGCAGCTCTTCGGCGGCAACGGCTACATGGCCGAGTACCAGGTGGAGCAACTCGCCCGAGATGCGAAGGTTCTCCAGATCTACGCCGGCACGGATGAGATCCAGGTGACCCACATCGCAAGGGACCTCCTGAACCGGTAGGAGCAGACCGAATGGCCCGCCTGCGCCATTGTCAGGCGGGCCGTTCTGTTTCGACACTTTGACCATGGCTGCCGCCCATCCCCGGCACCCCGCCCGTGCGATCATCCGCCTGCCGTGGGTGAAGACGCCGCAGGCGAAGACGGTGTTCGTCCTCGGCGGCGGCGGGAACCTCGGCGCGATCCAGGTCGGCATGCTGCGGGCCGTCGTCGAGCGCGGGATCGCGCCCGACGAGATCGTCGGCTGCTCCGTCGGCGCCATCAACGCAAGCGCCCTGGCGTCGGACCCGACGGTCGAAGGCATCCACCGCCTACAGGAGCTGTGGCTGACGGTGCCCGACACCGCGATGGCCGCGACGCGCTTCGAGGCGCTCCGCCTCCTCACTCGAGGGACGGCGCTCCAGCCGAACAGCGGCCTGCGGATGCTGATCGAGGAGATGCTCGAACACCGGCGGTTCGAGGAGTTCCCGGTGCCGTTCCACGTCGTCGCGACCTCGATGCGGACGGGTCACGAGCGGTGGTTCTCCGAGGGCGACGTCGTGGGGCCGATCCTCGCGTCGGCCGCGCTGCCCGGGGTGTTCCCGCCGGTCACGATCAACGGCGAGACGTTCATCGACGGCGGGGTCGTCAACAACGTCCCGATCTCCAAGGCGTACGACCTGCGTGCCACGCGGGTCGTCGTCTTCCACGTCGGCAACTTCGAGCGGGCTCGTCCCGAACCGAAGCGCCCGATCGACGTGATGATCCAGGCGTTCTCCATCGCCCGTGGCCATCGCTTCCACCTCGATCTGACCAGCAGCGCTCCGGATGGCGTCGAGCTGCTGGTGCTCCCGGGCGTCAACCCCGGCAAGCTCCGCTACAACGACTTCAGCCGGTCGACGGAGCTGATCGAGCGCGGGTACGAGGCGACGGCGGCGCATCTCGACACCGTCGACTTGGCCATCGCACGCTGAGGCTGCTCCGCCCGTAGCCTCGCTTCCGACGATTCCAAGAGACGGGATCACCCGTACCCTCGCGGGGTGGCCGCAGACGCCGCGCTCCCGTGGCAGCCCTCTCTGCTCGACGCCGGTGCGCCGTCGATCGACGAGACGTTCGCGACGTCGTCGCGGCTGCACCTCGACGAGCGTTCCTGGGTCGACGTGGTGCCCGGTTGGGTCGCCGGCGCCGACGAGCTCTTCGAGGACCTGCTCGACGCGGCCGGGTGGCGGCAGCGGAACCGGTGGATGTACGAGCGCCGGGTCGACGAGCCTCGCCTCACCGCCTCGTGGCGGGACGGGAACGGCGTGCCGATACATCCTGCGGTCGGCGCGATGCGGGACACGCTCTCGGCGCACTACGGCGTGGAGTTCGACTCCGGAGGACTGAACCTGTACCGGGACGGTCACGACAGCGTCGCCTGGCACGGCGACCGCATCGACAAGGCGCTCACCCATCCGCTCGTGGCCATCGTGTCGCTCGGGCACCCGCGGCCGTTCCGGCTCCGGCCGCGCGGCGGCGGGCCGAGCCGTGAGATCCGCATGCAGCGCGGCGACCTGCTCGTCACCGGCGGGCGGTGCCAGCGGGAGTGGGACCACTCCATCCCGAAGCTGTCGAACGCCGGACCACGGATGAGCATCACGTTCCGGCATTCGCAGCCGGCGCCCGATCAGCCGGCCTGAGGCACCTCGCCTTCGGCTCGTTCGATCTCCGCCAGCATCTCGTCCGCGGCCATCGAACGAGGAGGTCGACGCTCGACCGCCATCCGGCGCGCGACGCGTTGCAGCGCTGCGTTCACGGGCGTCGCGACGCCGTGGAGCCGTCCGAGCAGCACGACCTCGCCGTTGAGGTAGTCGGCTTCGATCGAGCCGAGGCCTCGGGCGAGGCTCTGCCAGCTCGACCCGCCTTGGCGTTCGTGGCCTTCGACCGGCGCGATGCGCATGAGGTCGCCGCGCCGCTCGGCGTCCTCGCTCGGCGATGCGACGTCGATGCCCGCGGCGTCGACACAGGCCTCGAACTCGCGACGCGCCCGGCCGACGACGTCGCGCATGAGGCCCGTGTCGGCGCACGCGGCGTCGAACGCGTTCCCGAGGTTCATCCGGAGCTTGGCGTACTTCCATCGGAGGATCGCCGGCTGGGCGACGCTGCTGAAGCCGCCCTCCGTCAGGTCAGCCGCCACCTGGTGGTCAGTGGCGTCCGCGCCGCCGGGCGCTCGCCCGACATCGAGGATCCCAGGAGCCGGAGCGCCGTGGGCGACCACCACGCCGGGCTCCAGGTGCGACGCCGGGAGCATCACGCACATGCCGTGGACGTCGGCGAACCGGCGGAGCACGATCCGCTCGTTCTCGACCCCGTTCTGCGCGCACACGAGCGAGACGGTCGCCGGTGCGACGTCGGCCAGCGCGTCGACGGCCGAGGTCGTGTCCTGCGTCTTCATCGCGAGGACGACGACGTCGTCGGGCCGCCAATCGACCCCCGTCGGGTCGCCGGCGACCAGGGCGAAGCGAACCACCGTCGTGCCTGACGGCTGCCGGAACGTGAGGCCCCGCTCACGCAACACCTCGCCGTGGCGTCCGCGCGCGATCACCGCGACCTCCCTGCCCGCGTTCGCGAGGACGGCACCGATCGTGCCTCCCACCGCGCCGGCACCGAACACCACGTATCGGCGAACGCCCATCCCCCGAGCCTGCCATCGTTGAGGGTGTGAGCACCGACGTCGACATGGGCGCGATGCAGGCTGCCCTCGAAGCCGTCCCGGTCGCCGCGGTGATCGTGAACCGCGCGGGCGACGTCGTGTGGGCGAACGCCGTCACCCGAAAGCTCGCAGGAGCAGAGCACGACGTCACCACGTCACGGCTCATCAAGGCGATCGTCGAGAGCGATCCCGTGCGAGCGGCCGTCGACACCGGCGCACCCGCGGCCGGAGAGGCGCGCCTGCCCACCGACGTCGGTCTCGTCGACCGCGTGCTCATGGCGCACCCGATCGACAACAGCGGCCCGATCGTCGTCTCGTTCTCGGCGCCCGGCAGCCCGTTCGCCGCGGGTGACGACGAGGTCCGCCAGCGGCTCGAGGCCATGCTCGAGCACACCGCGGAGATGATCACCGTCCTCGACCGCGACGGCACCATCCGCTTCTCCAACGCGGCCGCCGGGCGTCTCACCGGACTCTCGGGGGCCGACGCCAACGGCCGCTTCGCGTTCGACCTCATCCACCCGGACGACCTCGAACGGGTCTCGGTCGCCTTCGCCGAAGCGCTGGCGACGCCAGGTCCGAGCCGGCGCGAGGAGTTCCGCGTTCGCTTCGCCGACGGCCGGTGGCACGACATCGAGGGCGCCGTGAACAACCTCCTCGACGTCGAAGGCATTGACGGGCTCGTCGTGTCGATGCGGGACATCACCGACCGCAAGGCGGCCGAGACGCGGCGGGAGGCGCTGATCGCGAACCTGTCCGACGTCATCGTCGTGATCAACGACCAGTTCGAGATCACGTACACGAGCGACAGCATCTCGAGGGTCATCGACGCGCCGCCCGAGACGAACCTCGGGATGAGCGCCTTCAACGACATCCACCCCGACGACCTGCCCGTCGCCATCGAGGCGCTCGGCCAGGTGTCGCAGGGAGAGCCGGGCGACACCGTCCGTGTCGAGATCCGCCTCGAGAGCCGGCCCGGTAGCGGCCTCTGGAGGTGGGTCGAGGCGACGGCGGTCAACCTGCTCGGCGACCCTGCGGTAGAGGGCATCGTCATCACCCTCCACGACGTCACCGAACAGAAGGCCGCGGCGCAGCAGCTCCAGCAGGCCTACGAGCAGGAGCGGGCGAACGCCGAACGCCTGGCGCAGCTCGACCGGTTGAAGGACGAGTTCCTCGCCACGGTCTCGCACGAGCTCCGCACTCCGCTGGCGGCCATCGTCGGGTTCGCCGACCTCGTGCGATCGGGCTCGCTCGACGACACCACCAAGGCCGACCTCATCACGCGCATCTCGAGCAGCGCAGCCGACATGCGGACGATGATCGACAACGTCCTCGACTTCTCCGCCCTCGAAGCAGGCCGGATCACCCTCGACCTCGAGCCGGTCGACCTGCGTTCGGTCGTCGACAACGCGTTGAGCACGGTCGCCCACCAGCTGGCTGCCCACGTCGTGGTCGACGAGGTGGGCGAAGAGACGGTCATCGCCGACGAGCACGGTCTCGGTCACGTCGTGCGGAACCTCCTCACCAACGCGGCCAAGTACTCGGGTCACGGCACGACGATCAGGATCTCGACGCGTCTCAGCGGTGACCGAGCGATGATCGAGGTCAGCGATCAGGGGATCGGCATCTCGAGCGCCGACGCGGCCCGGATCTTCGATCGGTTCTACCGAGCGCCGTCCGCGTCGTTCACCGCTCGCGGCAGCGGCGTCGGGCTCAACATCGCGAAGCGCTACGTCGAGCTGATGCATGGATCGATCGCCGTGCGCTCGATCGAAGGCGAGGGCTCCACCTTCACGATCGACCTACCAGCGGCACCGACCTGAGGCCGCTGCGAAGCTGCGAAGCTGCGCGATCGATGGCCGACGCGACCGACCCCCGCCCCCTCGTCCCCCTGCCGCCGCAGCCCGACGGCGTGTCGTGGCCCGTCGATGAGTGGCCCACCGCACCGGTTCCCGGCGGCGTCGACCTCGACCGCCTGCTCGACGAGGTGATGGCCGACGACGGTGAGCTCACCACAACCCTCGCCGCGCTCGTCGTGCATCGCGGTGCGATCGTGGCCGAGCGCTACCGCGGCGCCGATGGCATCGATGCCTCGTCGACCCTCATCTCGTGGTCGATGGCGAAGAGCATCCTGCACGCGCTCGTCGGCATCCTCGTCGGCCGCGGCTCGTTGGCTGCGGGTGATCACCCGCAGGTGCCCGAGTGGGGGCCTCCCGACGACCCCCGCCGAGCGATCACGCTCGAACACCTGCTCACGATGCGCGACGGGCTCGACTTCGTCGAGGATTACGTCGACGACACGGTCTCCGACGTCATCGAGATGCTCTTCGGCGCCGGCCAGCACGACGTCGCGGCATTCGCAGCAGATCGACCTCTCGCCCACGAGCCCGGCACGTTCTTCAACTACTCGAGCGGCACGACCAACGTCGTCTCCCGGGTCGTGCGAGACGTCGTCGGTGCAGGCGACGCGTACGAGGCGTTCATCCGCGAGGAGCTCTTCGATCCCCTCGGCATGCGGTCGGCCACGCCCAAGTTCGACGACGCAGGCACGTTCATCGCATCGTCGTTCGTGTACGCGACGGCTCGCGACTTCGCGCGCTTCGGGCTCCTCTACCTACGCGACGGCGTGTGGGGCGACCGGCGGATCCTCCCGGAAGGCTGGGTCGACCACGCGCGTCGTCTCCGTTCACGTGACGACGAGACCGGCAACGGCTACGGCGCGCAGTGGTGGGTGCTCGGCGACGACACCGGCGCGTTCTGGGCGAACGGGTACGAGGGCCAGTCGATCCTGGTGTCGCCCGCGCTCGACCTCGTCGTGGTCCGGCTCGGGAAGACGCCGGCCGAGCGGTCGCCGGCGCTCCGTGCGTGGCGCCAGCGCGTATTGGACGCGTTCGCCGCCGCTGAGCCAGGTTCTACCGATGGCTGACGAAGGCGGATCGCACAACCGGCTGCTCGCGATGCTCGAACTCGAGGATCGCGGCGACGACCGCTTCGTGGCCGTCGCGTCGAACCCCGGCGAGGGGCCGCCTCGACTGTTCGGCGGGCAGGTGGCGAGCCAGAGCCTCCGCGCCGCGCTCCGCACCGTCGACCCGGCACGTCCGCCGCATTCGCTCCACGCGTACTTCATCCGGCCCGGTATCCCCGGCGTCCCTCTCGAGCTCGATGTCGAACGGACGCGCGACGGCCGTTCGTTCAGCACCCGTCACGTCACGACGTCGCAGAACGGCGACCCGATCTTCGTGCTGACCGCCTCGTTCCACGTTCCCGAGGAGGGCGACGACTGGCACGAGCCCGCGCCGCTCGACGTGCCGGGGCCCGACGAGGTCGCCGGGCTCGACTCGCCGTTCGCCCGCTTCTCGACGATGAACCCGCTCGAGATGCGCCCGGTCCGTTCGGGCGACACGTTCCCGGTCATGCACCCGTTCTGGGTCCGCACGCGCGACCCCCTGCCGGACGATCCGGCGCTGCACGCGTGCGTGCTGACGTTCATGTCCGACATGGGCGTCGTCGGCAGCGCCCGCGCGCCGAAGGCGACGTCGATGATCTTCGGCGGTGCGAGCCTCGACCACGCGGTCTGGTTCCACCGACCGTGCCGTCCCGACCAATGGCTGCTCTTCTCCGTCGATCCGATCTCGAACTTCGGTGCGAGGGGGCTCGCGCGGGGCTCGTTCCACGACGAGAACGGCCTGCTCGTGGCGTCGATCGCGCAGGAGGCGCTGCTCCGGCCGACGAAAATGGTGCCGCTGCCCTGAGCTCTGGCCGTACGGTCGTGCCGTGCCCGAACCGGCTTACGACGCGCTGATCCCCTACGGGTGGGACGAACGCGTCGCCGCGCTCGTCGGTTCGGCGGCGAGGGACGACACCGTCGCCGGGCGCGTCGTGCGAGTCGAGCGGGCGCCGAAGGAACAAGGTTTCATCGCGTCGGCGATCGTGCGGCTGCCCGACGGCGACGTGCTGGCGACGTCGGCCGACGATTTCCCCGCGGTCGGCGACTGGGTGCTCGTGAGGGTCGTCGACGACGACACCAAGCTGCTCGAGGTGGTGCTCGACCGCTGGTCGGCCCTCACCCGGCAGGATCCGGGCGACGAACACTCGCTGCAGGTGCTCGCGGCGAACATCGACGTGGTGTTGATCGTCGCTCCGCTCGACCGCCTCCGGATCGCGCGCGTGGAACGCGAGCTGCTCGTTGCGTGGGAGAGCGGTGCCCGGCCCGTCGTCGTGCTCTCGAAGGCCGACGTCGCGGACGACCTCGACCGCACGCTCGACGAGGTGCAGAGCCGCCTCGCCGGCGCCGACGTCGTCGTCACCAGTGCCCGGAGCGGCGCAGGCCTCGACGAGATCGCCGCCGTGCTCCACCCGAACCGGACTGCGGTCCTGTTCGGCCCATCGGGCGCCGGCAAGTCTTCCCTGGCGAACGCGCTGCTCGGAGACGACGTCCTCGCGACCGGCGACGTGCGTGAAGGCGACCACCGCGGGCGCCACACGACGACGTCACGGCAGCTCGTGCCGCTCCCGCGGGGCGGCGTGCTGATCGACACGCCCGGCATCCGCAGCATCAGCGTGTGGCGAGGTGAGGAAGGGCTGTCGGCGGCGTTCGCCGATGTGGAGGAGGTCGCGACGGCATGTCGCTTCCGCGACTGCCGTCACCAGTCGGAGCCCGGATGCGCGGTACACGCCGCGGTCGCCGACGGATCGCTCGACGCCCAGCGCGTCGCGAGCTACCTCAAGCTCTTGCGCGAGGTCGAGTACGCCGAGCACGCGCACGAGCTCCAGTACCAGCAGGAGCGCAAGCGCAAGTGGAAGGCGATCCACAAGGCGTCCCGCGACCACCCGAAGAAGAGGTGAGCTGTGCCTGACGGTGCGACGCTCGCGCTGTTCTTCACGACGGCGCTCGTTCTGCTCGTGATACCGGGCCCCGCCGTCGTCTTCATCGTCGCCCGCAGCGTCGAGCACGGGCGTGCGGTCGGCATCGCGTCGGCTGTCGGCGTGGCCACAGGTGGGCTCGTCCACGTCGCAGGCGCAGCAGTCGGCCTGTCGGCGATCCTCGTGCGGTCTGCCGCGGCGTTCAGCGCGGTGAAGCTCGTCGGCGGTGGCTACCTGGTGTGGCTCGGCGCCCGCCGGCTCCTCGGGCCCACTCCGCCGGCGGCAGCGACGACGCGATCGCGACGCGCGCCGAACGCGGCACCGTCGACCGCGTCGGTTGCTCGAGCCTTCCGGCAGGGCGTGGCCGTGAACGTGCTGAACCCGAAGGTCGCGCTGTTCTTCCTCGCCTTCCTGCCCCGCTTCGTCGACGCGGAACGAGGCAGCGTCCTCGTTCAGACGATCGTGCTCGGAATGGCGTTCCTCCTGCTCGGCATGACGACCGACAGCACCTACGCCGTCGTGGCCGGCACGATCGCGGCGAGGATCCGCCGGCGCCGCTCCGGCGTGACCCTCGGCCAGCGTCTGACGGGCCTCGTCTACGTCGGACTCGGCGTGACCACGGCGCTGACGCCGGGCTCAGGCTCCTCGACGCCGGTCGACCAGGCTCTCCACAGCGCGGCATAGCGACCATCGGCGGCGAGCAGCTCGTCGTGGGGGCCCTGCTCGACGATGTGCCCGTGGTCGATCACCAGGATGCGGTCGGCTCGCTCGGCCGTCTGGAGCCGGTGGGCGATGAGCAGCGTCGTCCGCCCGTGCGACACGAGGCCCATCGCGTTCGCGACGCGAGCCTCGGTGGCCAGATCGAGGTTCGCCGTCGCCTCGTCGAGGAGCAGGATCGCCGGATCGACGAGCAGCGCTCGCGCGAGCGCGATCAGCTGACGCTGACCGGCCGACAACGATCGGCCTCGCTCGGTGACGAGGGTCAGGTAGCCGTTGGGGAGGCGGGCGATGAACTCGTGCGCGCCGACGGCTCGCGCCGCCTGCTCGACCTCGGCGTCGGTCGCATCGAAGCGGCCGTAGGCGATGTTGTCGCGGATCGTGCCCGAGAAGAGGAAGGCCTCCTGAGGGACGTAGCCGAGGTTCCTCCGGTAGGCGGACGCGTCGAGGTCGGGCAGGCGAAGATCGTCGACCAGCACATCGCCCCGCTGCGGGTCGTAGAAGCGGGCGACGAGCTTGACGATCGTCGACTTGCCGGCACCGGTCTCCCCCACCAGCGCGATGGTCTCGCCCGAACGGATCGCCAGGTCGACGCCTTCGAGCACCGGCACACCGTCATCGGTGTAGGAGAACGTGACACCGTCGAGCTCGATCCGACCGGTGAGGCGCCCGGGATCGACCGCGAGGTCGGCTTCGGGCACCGACACCCGCGTCGTCATGAGGTCATTGATCTTCACCAGCGCGGCACGAGCCTGCTGGTAGGTCTCGAAGACCTGCGAGAGCTGCTGGATCGGCCAGAAGACCTGCCCGAGGTAGAGGACGAACGCCACCAACGCGCCCTCCGTGAGCGAGCCGCCCACGATCATGCTGGCGCCGTACCCGAGGACGATCGCGGTCGCTGCGGTGGAGAGGAACTCGACGAACGGGAAGTAGATCGACCCGAGCCACGCGGTGCGCACGCGAGCCCTGCGGAGGTCTCCCGTGACCTCCCGGAACTCCACCATGTTCCGCTGCTCACGAACGTACGCCTGCGCGACCCGCACACCAGATAGCGCCTCCTGGAACGTGGCGTTCACCGTGGCCACCTGATCGCGTGCAGCCAGGAACGCCTTGTCGGACTGGCGCTGGAACCAGCGGCTCACGACGAGCAGCGGGAGCACCACCGACATCGTCGCCAGCGCGAGCCGCCAGTTCATGACGAAGAGGATCGTGGCGGAGCCGACGAAGGTGATCAGGGCGGCGAGCGCGTTGATCAGCCCCTGTTGAAGCAGCTGGTTGAGCGCCTGCACGTCGGACGTCATCCTCGTCATGATCCGGCCGGCGAGCTCACGCTCGTAGAAGTCGAGCCCGAGCCGTTGGAGCTGAGCGAACACACGGACACGGAGCGCGAACAGCAGGCGCTGCGAGGTCTTCGTCGTCGTCACGAGGAGCCATCGGAAGGTGAACCACCCCGCGAGGGCCGTCGCGACGAACAGCGCCGACGCCTCGAGGAGATCGCCCGACGAACGTCGCGCGATGCCGTGATCGACGCCGCGTCGGATGATCGACGGACCGGCGAGCGCGAGCATCGAGTCGACCATCACGAGCGCCATGCCGGCGACGAGCGCCCAGACGTACGGACGGAGGAACCCACGGAGCGAGAACGGCTCGCCGTCGACGTCGGCCCGCAGCTCACGCTGGAGATCGATCGACGGAACGTCACGGATCGGCGGGAGCGCTCGCAGGCCCGCCGCCAGCTCTCCGTCGACCCCTTCGCCCGCAGCCATGTGCTGCGCGAGCTCGAGGTCGTCGTCGCAGTCGGGCTCGACCCACGCCTCGGGCGTCGGGAGGACGACCAGGTCGTCGTCGACGCGTGCGGCGGCGTCGGCGTCGAGCCCGGTCAGCAGCTCGCGGTAGCGCGCCGAGGTCGACATCAGCTCGTCGTGCGTACCGCTGGCGACCACACGTCCTTCGTCGAGCACGACGATGCGCGTCGCGAGATCGAGCGTCGATCGCCGGTGGGCGATGAGGATCGTCGTCCGGCCCTCCATCAGGCGGTCGAGGGTTCGGTGGATCTCCTCCTCGACGCGCACGTCGATCGACGAGGTGGCGTCGTCGAGGACGAGGATCTCGGGATCGGTCAGCAGCGCGCGAGCGAGCGCGATTCGCTGGCGCTGGCCGCCCGAGAGGGTGAGACCGCGTTCGCCGACGACGGTGTCGTAGCCGTCGGGCAGTGCCGAGATGAACCCGTGCGCCTCCGCCGCTCGTGCTGCAGCCTCGATCTCCTCGTCGGTCGCGTCCGGTCGTCCGTAGGCGATGTTGAAGCGGACGCTGTCGGAGAACAGGAAGCTCTCCTCGAACACGACGCCGATGCGCTGACGCAGCGAGTGCAGCGACACGTCGCGCACGTCGACGCCGTCGACACGCACCGCTCCGCTCTGCACGTCGTAGAAGCGAGGGACGAGCAGCGCGACGGTCGACTTGCCGGAGCCCGACGCACCCACCATCGCCACGCGCTCACCGGGCTCGATCTCGAGGCTGACGTCGTCGAGCACGGAACGGTCGCCGTAGCCGAAGCTCACGTTCTCAAACGTCACCCTCCCGCCGATCGAACGAAGCTCCAGGGGCTCGGTGGCCTCGTTGACGATCGACGTCGCATCGAGGATCTCGAACACGCGACCTGCGGCCGCGCGCGCCTGCTGGGCCTGCACCAGCACCTGGGCCATCATCCGGATCGGCCAGATCATCTGAGCCAGGTACGCCTGGAACGCGAGGAACGTGCCGAGCGTGAGACGGCCGTTGATCACCAGCCACCCGCCACCGGCGAGTATCGCCAGCTGCCCGAGCGCCGGTACGAGGTTGAGCGACGGCGCGTAGCGAGCGGTGATGCGGGCGTTCCGCATCGTCGACCCGAACAGCCGACCGGCAGCGTCGATCAGACGCCCGAGCTCGCGGCGCTCCTGTCCGAAGCCCTTCACCACACGGACGCCCGAGACGGCCTCTTCGACGACGTTCGCCACCTCGCCGTTCCACTGCAGCGTGTCCCAGCTCGCGGGATACAAGACGCGGCTCATGCGAATGGCGCCGAACAACAACGCCGGGATCGTCAACGCCATCACGAGGCTCAGCACCGGCGACAGCACGAACATGATCCCGAACGACAGGAGGAAGAGGAGAGCGTTGCTCGTCATCAACGGCGTCCAGATCAGGAGCTCGTAGAGCAGCGCGAGGTCGCCGTTGGTGCGCGAGACGAGCTGCCCCGTCTCGAGCTGGTCATGCCGAGCGAAGTCGAGACCCTGGAGGCGGTCGAAGATCTCGTTTCGCAGGTCGTGCTCGACCTCATAGCCGATGACCGTCGCGGTGTAGCGGCGGAGGTACGCGAACACCGTCCGGACCAGTCCGACGCCGACCAACACCGCGAGCCACAACGCCAGAGGGTCGCTCCGGCCGATCACCGCACGGTCGACCGTCGACTTGATCGCGAGGGGGAGCCCGGCGGTGGCGATCATGCTCACGACCGCGGCCACGAATGCCAGCACGAGGCGCCCCTTGTACGGCGCGAGGTAGCCGAGGAGCCGTTTCAGCCACCAGTCGTCGCGCCGCTCGGTTCCTGCGCCGTCAACCACGAATGCCCCCAGACGCCGGCGACCCCCAGCCGCCGAAGCCCGGTCAGCCTACGGAGCGAGCAGGAGGTGCAGCCAGCCGATTTCGGCGCGCGGACGTCAGGCGATGGCGCGTTCGAGGACGAGCATCTGGCGCAGCTCCTCGGCTCGTCTCGCGATCAGCTCGACCACGTGCAGCGGGTCGACGCCATCCCTCGCAGCAGAACGTTCAAGGGTCCAGATCGCCAAGCGCAACGCACAGATCGCGTCCTGGTAGCCCGCCATCGCCGTCATCTGTTCCACGCCCGAGTGGTCGGAGCGCGCCGCCGCCGACCTGAGTCGTCGACGAGGGTCTTGAGGGCCGGTTGTTCGTCTGTTGTCGAGCGCGGCGAAGGCCACGTCCGATCCCGCCTCCGCGGACGTGGCCTTCGACGACAGCGGGTCGCGGCTCGACCCGTCGACCTCCGGAACCGCTACGGCAGGGCGGTGCAGCCGTTCACGGGAAGGGGCGTGCCGTTGACATAGCCCTCGATGCAGATCTGGCCCGCGGCCGACGCCGGAGCGGCGAAGCCGAAGACACCAGCGACGACGAACGCGACGACGAGCAGAAGCTTCTTCATGAGTCTCTCCAGTGAGTTGTCGCCCCCGTCCGTAGGAGCGTGCACCGAGAACGCCGGTGCACGCCCCGACTTACGCGGCAACCGGGGAAATTCTCAGGAAGCCTTCCGGGCCGCGGTCTTCTTCTTCGCGGCCGACTTCCGCGTCGACGACTTCCGGGTCGAGCGGGTCGACTTGCTGGCACTCGCCTTCTTCGACGATGACTTCGACGACGACGAACCCGACGAGGAGCCGGATGATGCCCGTCGCTCCTTCGCTTCGTTGATCGAGGCCTCGAGCGCGGCGAGGAGGTCGGTGACCGGCGCCGCCGCTTCCTTCGGCTTCTCGACGACGACGTCCTCGCCCTCGTCCTTCCGCTTCACGAGGTCGAGCACCGCCTCGCGGTACGTGTCCTGGTAGCGGTCGGGATCCCACTCACTCGTGAGCGACTCCACGAGCTGCTTCGCCACCTTCTTCTCGCGGTCGGACAACTCGATCTTGCCGGGCACGTTGTCGAGGGCGTTCGGGTCGCGTACCTCGTCGGGGAAGAACATGGTCTCCAGGAAGAGCACCTTGTCGACGGGCCGGATCGCTGCGAGGTACTGCTTCGAACGCATCACGAACCGGCCGATGGCGACGCGACCGCTCGACGCCATCGCCTCCCGCAGAAGCGCGTACGCCCGCTTCGCGCCCTGCGAGTCCTCCGGCTCGAGGTAGTAGGTCTTCTCGTAGTGCACCGGGTCGACCTCGGTGAACTCGATGAAGTCCTCGATGTCGATGGTGCGCGACTGACCGGGCTCGACCGACTCGAGCTCCTCGGGCGTCACCATCACGAAGCGACCCTTCGAGATCTCGTACCCCTTGACGATGTCGTCGTAGTCGACCTCGTGCCCCGAGTCCTCCGCCACACGCTTCTGGCGGATCCGCTCGCCCGTCTCCCGCTCGAACTGGTGGAAGCGGACGTCCTTCTGCTGGGTCGCGGAGTGCAGCCGGACGGGCACGTTGACGAGCCCGAAGCTGATCGAGCCGGACCAGATGGCGCGAGGCATGCGCGCGTTGTTCCCGCTGGTTACGGCGACAAACGGGGAGGGTACGTGAGCCGCCATGGCCAGCCCGGTACGTCCGATCTCCATGGACGAAGCGCGCACCGTCGTCCCGTCGTGGGACGAGAACGAAGAGGCGAACTTCTGCGCCATCCTCGCCGAGACCGTCGGCACGCTCGACGATGCCGGCATCCCGTTCGTCCTCATGGGAGGAATCGGCTCGGCGAGCCACGGGCGCCCGCGTTGGACCCACGACATCGACGTCTTCGTGCGGCCGGAGGACGCGAAGCGAGCCATCGAGGTGCTCGCGGCGGCCGACTTCGAGACCGAGGAGACCTATCCGGACTGGCTGTTCAAGGCCTTCAAGAGCGACATCATGGTCGACCTGATCTTCAAGTCGTCAGGCGGGATCCTGCTCGACGAGGAGATGATCTCGCGAGGTCAGGCGATCCAGTTCAAGGGCGTCGACGTGAAGGTCATCCCGCCCGAGGACCTCGTCGTCATCAAGGCCGTCGTCCACGACGAGCACATGCCGCGCCACTGGCACGACGCGCTCGCCGTCATCGCGATCGCCGACATCGACTGGGAGTACCTCGTCCGGCGGGCACGGCAGTACGGTGCGCGACGCGTGCTCAGCCTGCTCCTCTACGCCCAGTCGAACGACCTCATCGTCCCCACCGGACCGATCCGCGCGCTCTTCGACGCCATCTACGCCGAGTGACCGCGAGCGGTCCCCTCCCGATGTGAGGGACCTCGTCGTCCTCGGGACGTCGAGCCAGGTCCCGACCCGGCACCGCAACCACAACGGCTACCTCCTTCGATGGGATGGTGAGGGCGTCCTCTTCGATCCTGGCGAAGGCACGCAGCGGCAGATGACGTACGCCGGGGTGTCGGCGGCGTCGATCACCCGCATCTGCATCACCCACCTGCACGGCGACCACTGCCTCGGGCTGCCGGGGGTGCTCCAGCGCTTCGCGCTCGACGGCGTCCGGCGTCCCGTCGACGTCTACTTCCCGGCCGCGGGCCTCGAGTTCGTCGAGCGACTCCGCCACGCGTCGCTGTTCGATGACACGTCGCTCGATGTCCGGCTCCACCCGATCGAGCGCGGCGTCGACGGGCCGATCGCGGAGTGCGAGCAGTTCACTCTTCACGCGGTGCATCTCGACCACGGTCCCGACACCATCGGCTACCGCGTCGAAGAACCGGACGGACGGCGCATGGACCGCGCGGCTCTCGATGCGCGCGGGATCAGCGGTGCGGCGGTCGCTCGCCTTCGAGCGCAGGGTCAGCTGGTCCTCGACAACGGTGACGTGGTGCACGTCGACGACGTCTCCGAGCCGCGGCCGGGCCAGGTGTTCTCGTTCGTGATGGACACCCGCGTGTGCGAAGCGGCCCACCGCTTGGCTGCCGGTGCCGACCTGCTCGTTGCCGAGGCGACGTTCGCCGACGCCGACGCCGGGCTGGCGCAGGATTACGGCCACCTCACGGCGCGTCAAGCGGGCGAGATCGCGCAGCGAGCCGGAGTTCGCTGCCTCGTGTTGACCCACTTCTCGCAGAGATACCGCGACATCGAGCCTCTCCTGGCCGAGGCACGCGAAGTCTTCCCCGACGTGGTCGCAGCGAACGACCTCGACCGCATCGAGTTGCCGAAGCGCCGCTGATCGGCGCACCGTCAGTCGTGGCGCTTCGACGCCGACTCCTCGGGCGACCCTGGCCTTCTTCTTCCCTCAGCGCTGGTGCTCCGGGCACCACCACGTGGTTCGGCCACCGACGACGCTGCGCACCATCTCGGCGCCGTCGCGGGGGCACCGCGCGCCAGCCTGGCGGAACGGGAGCACGTCACCGAGGTGGGAGCCGCCGCGCTCGATGAGATCTGCGATCGTCTTCGTGAGATGCCTGTGGAGGCGGCGGGTCTCGTTGTCGTCGAGCCCTCCCGCCTCGCGATGCGGATCGAGCCCTGCACGCCACAACGCCTCGTCGGCGATGAGGTTCCCGACGCCCGCGACGTGAGCTTGATCCATCAAGCGCGCCTTGAGCGCGGTGCGGGCGCCTCGCAGAGCCCGCGCGAGCTGGCTCCGGGTGATGGTGCGGGCATCGGGGCCGAGCAGCGCTTCGTTCGGCGACAGCTCGACTCCGCCGAGTCGACGCGGGTCGCGCATGCGGAGGTCGCCGCCGTCAGCGAAGCGCACGACGAAGCGGTCCCACCGCTCGTCCTCACGGTTCGACGTGTAGAGGAGGTCGTCGACTCCCGCGCGCCCGTCGACGATCAGCCGTCCGGACATCCCGAAACGAAGGCCGACCACGAGCCCATCACCATCGACGTCGAGGAGCAGGAGCTTGCCGGTCCGGCGCGCGTCGACGAAGCGGCGACCGACGACAAGCGACGTGATCGTCTCCTCGTCGAGGCCCCGTTTCAGGTACCACGCATCGGTGGCGACGACGCCGGTGACGTCACGGTGCAGAGCCGACTCGGCGAGCACGCGATACCGCTCGACCTCGGGCAGCTCCGGCACCCGCGGAACGTACCCGCACGTCCGCCGCTACAGGTCGTCCGGCGTCGCCATCGTGCGGACGTACAGGTACCCCTCCTTCGCGTGATGCGCCCTCACGAGCACCACCAACGCACCCAACGCGCGGGCGACGGGCTCGCAGTGCTCGAAGTCGGTCGCACGGGCGAGCTCGATGGCGCTCTCGAGGCGACGGACCGCTCCACGAATCGCCTCGTGATCGAGCACGAGCATGTCGACCGCGGGTCGCAGCTCGTCGCCGAAGACGACGGGATACACGTCGCGCTCCTCGTTCTCGAGGTGCACGAGAAGCTCGTTCGACAGCGCCGAGGCGACAGCTGCGACCTGGCGAAGCGAACCGGGCCCGGGCTGCCCCCCGAGATGCGACGCGAGCTTGTCGGCCTCACGCAGCAGCGGCTCCAGGGCATCACGCTCGATACCCGCTCGGATCACGCAGGCGACGGTCGCTCTCGACGTCATGCTCCGAGGATCGGCTCCGGTGACGTCGTACGTCAGAGGCCCACGGCGACAAGGCGCCGGGACCTATGGCACCTGCCGGCGGGTCTGACGCCGGCAGCACCACCGCCGCGACGCAGCTCTCGTGCCGGCGGGACGTCAGCCCTCTGACGTCAGCCCTCGTGACGGCGGCGTTCCTGGAGGCGAGCCGCGTACGCCGCTGCCTCCGACCGGCGGCTCATCCCGAGCTTCGCCAGGATGTTCGACACGTAGTTCTTCACCGTCTTCTCGGCGAGGAAGATCTGCTCGGCGATCTGCCGGTTCGTGAGACCGTCGGCGATGAGCTCCAGGATCTTGCGCTCCTGGTCGGTGAGGCCGGCGAGCTCGTCCTCCTCCGGCTTCGTCCGCAGCCGCTCGAGCACCCGTCTCGTGACCGCAGGATCGAGCAACGACTCGCCTGCACCGACGCGCCGGATGGCGTCGACGAGGTCGGTCCCCCGCACCTGCTTCAGGACGTAGCCGGCCGCGCCCGCCATGATCGAGCTGAACAACGCATCGTCGTCGGCGAACGAGGTGAGCATCAGGCACTGGATCTCCGGATGCCGCGACCGGATCTCTCGGCACACCTCCACCCCGTCGCCGTCGGGCAGACGGACGTCGAGGACCGCAACCTCCGGACGGGTCGGCGGGATGCGGGCGAGCGCCTCTTCCGCGGTGCCTGCTTCACCGACGACCTCGATATCGTCCTCGCTCTCGAGGAGCTCTCGGATGCCACGGCGGACGACCTCGTGGTCGTCGAGGAGGAAGACGCGCAACGTCACCAGCCCATTCTTGCGCTCGCGAAGGGCACACCCTGTCGATGCGCCTTGGGGATGCGTCGCCCGCTCACGATGTCGAGCGAGATGGCGACGTATGAATCCGGAGCCGCCGGCATCCACGTCGACAGCGGCAGCTGCCGGAGGCGGGCGATCTCGTCCTGGTCGTCGACCGCCCGGGCGATGCCCTGCACGACCACGCTCCAGCCGCAGTGGTAGATGGGGTCGATCGAGTCGACCTCGAACGCGACCACGGCGTGCCGGGTGGCGGCGTCGAGCTTCGTGCCCGGATTCGTGCGGATGACGACGCTCCGGCCGTCGTAGCGGTAGTTCACGGGGAGCACCAGCGGCAGGGCCTGCGACGTCAGCGCGATGCGGCCGAACGTCGACGACGCGAGCAGATCGAGGCACTCGGCGCGCGTGAGCACCTCGAGCCCGTTCTGGTCGACGTTCATGTCGTGCATCCTCGCCGGTGCAAGGAGATCCGGAGCAGGGCCGAAGGTCCCGAATCGGGAGGACCGCCGCACCTGCCCGCTCGTGCGTCGCGGGCGCACACTGAGATCACTCCCCCAAGGTGGCGAACCCCGACCGACGTGGCCGGGGGTTCGCCGCGTCGAGTAGCCGCCCGGTAGTTTTCGGGAATGGCTGAGCGCTGGACTGCGCAGTGGAAGGAGCTGTACGCCGAGGTCGTCACCTCGGGGCTGTGCACCGGGTGCGCAGGCTGCGTCGTCGTCTGCCCCCACGACGTGCTCGGCTACAACGACAACGAGGGTGTCTACAAGCCGTTCCACCTCGAAGAGGAGCTCGGTCCCGACAACTGCATCCACGGCGAGAAGGGCTGCACCACCTGCACCCGTGCCTGCCCCCGGTTCCGGGTGTGGGAGGCGCCGATCGACGAGATGCTCTGGGGTCGTGAGCGCACCGTCGACGAGCCGGCGGGCGTCTACAAGGACGTGATCCTCACCCGCGCCAGCGACAAGATGATCCACGAGATGGGCCAGGACGGCGGCCTCGTCTCCGCGATCCTCATCTACGCCCTCGAGAAGGGCTACATCGACGCTGCGCTGGTCTCGTACCTCGAGGGCGACGGGTCGACGTGGAAGGCGATCCCCGGCGTTGCGAAGACGAAGGACGACGTGCTGCGCGCCGCCGGCTCCCGATACACGTACTCCGCGAACACGCTCGCCTACGGCGAGGCCGTGTCGGGCGGGGCCGAGAAGATCGCCCTCGTGGGCATGTCGTGCCAGACGTCGTCGCCGCCGGCGATGACGCTTCGCAAGGCGGGCAAGGTGGCCCGGAAGTTCACGCTCAACATCGGGCTGCTGTGCTCGAAGACGTTCGACGACGCGATCTTCGACGAGCTCTTCGATGCCAAGTACGGCCTCAAGCGCGACCAGATCAAGAAGATGAACATCAAGGGCGTCTTCCAGATCTGGATGAAGAACGGCGACTACCACGAGATCCCGCTGAAGGAGTGCCACGCGTGGACTCGTGAGGGCTGCAACATGTGCCCTGACTTCGCGGCTGAGCACGCCGACATCTCGACGGGCGGCATCGGCAAGTTCAACGACTGGACGCTCACCGTCGTCCGCACCGACCTCGGGCGCAAGATCATCATCGAGATGCTCGAGCAGGGCCTGATCTACGGCCGCCCCGGCGATGACGATCCGGCCGCGATCGAGCTCATGCGGAAGCTCGCGATCAAGAGCCGGAAGCGCTGGCCCGAATTCGCCGAGTCGCAGCCGGGCCTCGTACCGATCGCGCCTCCCAAGGCGAAGACCACGACCGCGAAGGCCACCGCCGCTCCCGCCGAAGCGAAGCCGGCGTAGCTGATCGACACCGCGAAGCCGGCGTAGCTGATCAGTACCGCGAAGCCGGCGTAGCTCTCCGCACGCGTTCTGTCCGGTGGTTCGAGAGACACGGGTCTTTCGAACCACCGGACAGAAGCGGGTGGGGTCGTGGGTGACCCCTCCGGGGTCAGTCGATGATGTGGTTGATCGGCGCGTTCAGGCGCTGGCCGCCGAGCGAGCCGTGGAAGGTCGCGGTGCCGTAGGTGAAGACGCCACCGTCGCGAGCGACGAGCCAGTAGCCGCCGCCGTTCGGCGTCACCAGCATGGCCACGATGGGCTGGTTGAGCTTGATGTTGCCGGCCGAGCCCTTGAAGTCGGCTGCACCGAACGTGAACACGCCGCCGTCGGCCGCGGCGAGCCAGTAGCCCTTGCCGTTGGCGGCCGGGGTGATGCTCACGATCGGGCTGTTGAGCGGCTTGCCCTTGAGGTCGCCGAAGTGCTCGGCCGAGCCGAAGTTCCGGACGACGCCGTCGGCGGTGACGATCCAGTAGCCGGTGCCGAGGGGGCCGCCGGCGATGTCGACCACGCGTGCCGACGGAGTCGTCGTGTAGCCGCCGGCGTCGGCGGCCCTACCGAAGGCGTGGACACGGCCATCGGCGGTGACCAGCCAGTAGCCGTTGCCGGTCGGCGTGCTGTCCATCGCGACGACGGGCGACGAGAGCGAGCGGCCGCCGAGCGACCCGAAGTACTCCGCGTCGCCGTAGGTGAACACCCCACCGTCGGAGGCGACGAGCCAGTAGCCCTCGAGGGTGTCCTGGCGGGTCGAACCGCCGACGATCGGCTTCGCCAGTCGGATGTTGCCAGCGGAGCCTTCGTAGGTCCGGTTGCCGAAGGTGAAGACACCGCCGTCGTCGGCGGTCATCCGGTACCCCGGCACGGGCTGGTCGGCGGTGTCTGTCTGGGCGGACGAGGTCGACGGGCTGAGGACGAAGGAGGCAGCGGCGAGCCCGCAGGTCGTGAGGAGCGCAAGCGCGCGACGTGTACGCATCAGCCGTGAACCTGCCCTCCGAACGAACGGTGCAAACCACTCCTCCTACGGCAATCAGCCCCAGGGTTTCCCTGGGGCTGATTGTTCAGGTCACTCCTACCGTTCGACCTAGTTGATCAAGTCGAGTACCGGTGAGTTCAGCCTCGTTCCGCCCATCGACCCGAGGAAGTCGACGTTGCCGAACGTGAAGATCCCGCCGTCGCTCGCAGCCAACCAGTACCCGGTGCCGTTCGGCGCGACCAACATCGCGATCACGGGCTGGTTGAGCCGCATGTTCCCGGTCGAGCCCTTGAACAGTGCGGTGCCGAAGGTGAACACACCACCATCCTTCGCCACGAGGTAGTAGCCCTGTCCATCCGGCATCGGGGCTAGGTCGATGACGGGAGCGTTCAGCCTCATCGCGCCCGTCGACCCGAAGAACTTCGCGCTACCGAAGTTGAAGATTCCACCGTCCTCCGCAACGAGCCAGTACCCCATGCCGTCAGGAGCCACCGACATCCCGATCACAGGCTTGTTGAGCGCCCGCGTCGACATGTCGCCGTAGTGCTTCGCACCACCGAACGCGTGGACACGGCCGTTCGCGAGGACGATCCAATAACCGTCACCGGTGGGCGTCGGCTCGATCTCGACGGCGGGGGACGGGAGAGGCGTTCCACCAAGGGAACCGAAGAACGGCGCGTTGAAGGTGAAGACACCACCGTCCGAAGCGACGATCCAGTAGCCGTCGTAGTCGGACACGTCAGTGGCGCCGCCGACGATCGGCTTGTTCAGCTTCATCGCACCGGTCGAGCCGTGGAAGTTGCGAGCTCCGAAGGTGAAGATGCCACCGTCGGCAGCCACCATCCGGTACCCATTGGCACCAGTCGGCGTGTTCGGGTTCTGTGCCACGGTCGTCGGTGTGACGTCGAACGGCTTCTCCCCATACGCGAACGCAGCACCCGCAGTGGGTCCGCCGCAGGTCGCACGAACCACGTAGGTCGCGTTCGGATCTGAACCTGCAGGAATGGACAGCCCTGTCGTGGACCACGTGCGATCCTCCTTGACCGGGATGTCGTTCTCGGCGTCGATGCGCTCGTCGCCGCGGAAGAGGAAAGCGTGTGCTTCGTCCTCCCAGCAGTCGGTGCCAGAGACGGTCAGCGTCGTGCCCGCGGGGCCCGATGCGGGAGACACGGTGAGCGTGCGAGCCTGCGCCTTCGTCTCGAGGTCGTACTTGTCGACCCCCCCGTCAGCGAGTCCGATCGTAGGCAGGTCGATGTAGGTGACCGATCCGGCAGTTCCAGCACCACCGCATCCGGTCCCGATCGTGAAGCCGCCCGCCTCTGGTCCGCCTTCGAAGGACTCGACGATCGTCGGGTTGTCCTCAGCCCGTGAGTCGAGGTACTCGTCCCAGGTCATGGCGCCGTCGGGACCCGAGTCGCCGTCGACGTTCACCCGGCCGCCGAACACATCCCACGTCTGCCACTCGCCTACGGCGATTGCCTGCTGGTCAGCGTTGTTCGCGGGATAGAAGAACAGCGACTCATCGCGCACGCCATCGTCATCGAGGTCGATCGTCAGTCGCAGATACGGCGGCTGACTTCCCTCAGTTTCGACGTAGGTCGAGTACGAGAGCTGCCTGATTCCCGAAAGCGGCAGGCCGTCGTACTCGTCCGTGCGGAAGAGGTCGGTGAAGTTGCCATCCTTGTCGGAGAGATCGAACTTCAGGCTCCCTGATCCTTGTGGCGGAGTCTCCGGCCCCTCGACGAACACTTGCGTGGTCTCGAGGTCTTCCGCGGTGCAGTCGTACGCGAGCGTCGCCCAACCGTTCATGTTGTCCGGTGTTACGACGTAGGTGAGCGCCGATGCGGGCGACGCAGCAACAACGACGAGTGATCCTGCTAGGAGCGTCGCTGCACCCGCCGATAGCAAGCGCGTAGACGCGCAGGCTTCACGTGCATTTGTACCTCCATTTTGCAACAGAGGGACTTCCCCAGTTGTCGGCCGTGCGCTACCCGGATTGTCAGCGGATGAACCGTTTCGACGGTTCAGTCGTCGGTGGCGAGGCCGGTGCGGATCTGGTCGACGTGGTCGGCGTCGTGCTTGGCCATGAGCGCAGCGATCTGGGCGATCGTCTGCTCGCCGCGTTCGGCATGAACGCCGGTGAGCTCCCACTCGCCCTCTTCGAGCGAGGCGAAGACGCGTAGGTTCGCGTCGCGCAGGGCGCGCCAGCGCGCGAGCGTCTCCTTGACGTCGTCTTCGAGCTCCGCGAAGCGCTCGACCCACGCCTCCTCGTCGTATGCGGCGATGTAGGGACGGTCGCCGGTGAGGATCATGCGGATGCGGACGCCGTAGACGAGTTCCGCGTCGGCGAGGTGCGCCAGAACGGTGGCGGGTGCCCAGTCGTCGGGCCCCGGCGCGCGGCGCAGCTGGTCCGGCTTCGCCGTGCCGAGCAGCGCGACGAGCTCGCGCCGGGTGCCCTTCAGGCGCGCGACGGCGGTCGCGGGATCGAGCGAAGCCATAGGTGTCAGGGTAGACAGCCGGCCGCTTCCGTCGGTGCTACTCAGCGGCGTCCGGCGCTACTCGGTCTCGCGGAACGACCGCACGAACATGCGCACCGCGACGAACGCGAGGAGCGCACCGAACAGCGCGTTCGACACCTGCTCGTCCAGCCCGACCGAGATCTTCGACGCCAGATAGGCCGACACGATGCCGGCGATGCCGACGGCCGCGGCGGTCGGCAGGTCGGCGTTGCCGTTGCGGAGGTTGCGCTGGGTCGCTACCACCGAGGTCGGGATGATGACGGCGAGCGACGTCCCCTTCGCGACTGCGGCAGGGATGCCGAAGAGGATGATCATCGCCGGCACCATCACGACACCGCCGCCGACGCCGAGGAGCCCGGCGAGGGTTCCCGACAGGAGCCCGACGAGCGCGAGGCCCACGATCGCCACGATCGTCAGGTCACTTCGTCCCGAGCCGTCTGACGAATCGAGCGCGAGCCGTGCCGCGCTCAGCACGAGCACGATCGCGAACCCGCGCGCGAGCGCCTTGGCCGACAGCTTCTGGAGCGCAGCGGTGCCGATCACGGCCCCGACCATCGCTCCGCTGACGAGCGCGGCAGCCACCGGCCAGTCGGCGCTGTCCTCCACCGCGAACCCCACGAGGCCCGACACCGCGATCGGTAGCACCGCGGCCAGCGACGTCCCGTGCGCGAGGCGTTGGGTGATGCCGAGGACGAGGACGAGAGCAGGGACGATGAGGATGCCGCCGCCCACCCCGAAGAGTCCCGAGAGGAAGCCGGCTCCGAGGCCGACGAGGATCGTCTGAGCGAGCTTCGAGCCGGCGAGCTTCGGGGGTGGCGCCGTCGTGCTCATGCGACCGTTCTCATGACGCAGTGAGCTCCCTCGCTCGGTTGAAGACCGCATCGATCATCGGCTCCGTCAGCTTCCCCGTGAAGGTGTTCTGCTGGCTCGGATGGAAGCAGCAGACGATCGTCAGGCCGTCGCGCCAGTCGGGCAACGCCACCTCGACGCCGTGGCCGAACTTCGGACGCGGCCGCACGCCGAGCACCCTGCAGACCGCCTCGTACCCGAACGACCCCAGGGCGACGATCACCTGGAGGTCGTGCAACAGCGCGATCTCACGCTCCAGGTACGGCTGGCACGTGTCTCGCTCCTCCGGGGTGGGCTTGTTCGCGGGGGGCGCGCACCGCACGGCTGCGGCGATGTAGGCGTCCCGCAGCTCGAGGCCGTCGTCGGCGTGCACGCTCGTGGGCTGGTTGGCGTATCCGGCTCGGTACATCGCAGCGAACAGCCAGTCGCCGCTGCGGTCGCCGGTGAACACGCGACCGGTGCGGTTGCCGCCATGAGCAGCCGGCGCGAGGCCGACCACCAGCAGCTGCGCGTCCGGATCACCGAAGCCGGGCACGGGCCGCCCCCAGTACTCCTCGTCGCGGAACGCCGCCCGCTTCTCCTCGGCGACGATCTCACGCCACTCGACCAGACGCGGGCACGCGAAGCAGTTGACGATCTCCTCGGTCACCCGTTCGAGCGAATCCCGTAGCACCACCCTCAAAGGTAGGTTCGACGGTTGCATGCCCCGAACCGCTCGACCGAAGGCGCCGCCGCCCACGACCGTCCTCCTCGTGCGCCATGGCCAGACGCCGACGACCGGATCGGTCCTGCCGGGTCGCGCCAAGGGCCTGCACCTCGCGGACGCCGGCAAGCAGCAGGCAGAGGCCGCGGCGAAGCGGGTCGAGGGGATGAAGGTGGCCGCCATCTACGCCTCGCCTCTTGAGCGAACCCGGGAGACGGCAGCCCCGTTTGCCGCGACGCTCGGCCTCAAGGTCGTGCCCGAGAAGGGCCTCCTCGAGTGCGACTTCGGAGAGTGGACGGGCGCCGAGCTGAAGAAGCTCATGAAGCTGCCGGAGTGGTCGACCGTCCAGCGGTATCCCAGCGGGTTCCGGTTTCCGAACGGCGAGTCGTTCGCCGAGATGCAGACCCGCATGGTCGGGACGATCGCCCGACTCGTCGAGCAGCACCGCGGCGAGACGATCGTCTGCGTCTCCCACGCCGACCCGATCAAGGCTGCGGTCGCGGCGGCGCTCGGTACGCATCTCGATCTCTTCCAGCGGATCGTGATCTCGCCTTGCTCCATCACGGCGGTGGCCTACGCGACCGCCGGACCGATCGTGCTCACGGTGAACTCCACCAGCGGCGACGTCGGAGGGCTGAAGCCGTCATGAGCGGGTGGGGAGCATGAGCGAGAGCATCGAGGTATCCGAGGCGGAGACGGTCACCGTCGGCTTCATCGGCCAGCCCGGAGCGCGCGTCTTCTACCTCCAGGTCTGGACCGGCGGGCGCATCCACTCGCTGAAGCTCGAGAAGCAGCACGTGGCCGCTCTCGCCGAGGCGATCACGGAGCTGCTGGCCGACGTCGCGGTCGAAGGCACGCCGCATCTGCCCGACATCCTCGACCCCGGTGTCCCCGATTGGATCGTCGGGTCGATGGGGCTCACCTCCTTCGACGAACTGACCGGCCGTGCGTTGCTGGTGTGCAACGAGCTCGTCGCCGAGGAAGACGCCGAGGACGCCGCGCGCGCCACCATCGGCATGACTCCACCACAGCTCGCGGCCCTTGCGGCGCGTTGTGTCGAGTCGCTCGCGGGAGGGCGGCCCAATTGCGAGCTGTGCGGACGGCCGAAGGATCCCCAAGGACACGTGTGCCCGAAGACGAACGGGTCGTCGAAGCACTGACCCTGCTGTCGCAGGGCGACCTCGAGATCAAGGGCCGCATGCCCTGGAGCTCGAACGCGACCTTCCTCGTGTCGGTGTCGCTCGACGGTGAAGCCATCGATGCCGTGTACAAGCCGCTCCGGGGCGAGCGACCTCTGTGGGACTTCCCGCCCGGCCTCTACCGGCGCGAGGTGGCGGCCTACGAGCTCGACGCCGCCCTCGGCTGGGGCCACGTCCCGGAGACGATCGTCCGCCACGACGCACCGCTCGGCGTCGGATCGCTCCAGCGCTTCGTCGCCGTCGACTTCTCCGAGCACTACTTCACGCTCCTCGAGCGCGAGGAGCACCACGATCAGCTGCGCACGATCGGGGTGTTCGACCTCCTGGCCAACAACGCCGACCGCAAGAGCGGCCACTGCCTCGTGGGCGACGACGGCCACATCTGGGCGATCGACCACGGCGTGTGCTTCTCCGACGAGCCGAAGCTGCGTACGGTCATCTGGGACTTCGCGTCGGAGCCGCTTCCGGCGGCGCTGCAGGCGGACGTCGCCGCTCTGCTCGAGCGGGGCATCCCCAGCTCGCTCTGCGACCTGCTCCTCGACGAAGAGCTCGTCGCGCTCCGCCGGCGGATGGAAGGCGTCGTGCGGATGAAGCGCTTCCCCGACCCCGGCCCAGGGCGTCCGTACCCGTGGCCGCTGGTGTGACGGTCGCAGGCGCCAGACGCGATCTGGAGGAGATTCTCCGGGATAGTTCCGGAGAATCTCCTCCAGTTCAGAGGGGTGGTGTCGGCGGGTGCGGGGCTACTTGCCCTGCAGCGCCTCGATGAGCTTCGGCAGGACCTTGTGCACGTCGCCGACGATGCCGAGGTCGGCGATCGAGAAGATCGGCGCCTCCTGGTCCTTGTTGATGGCGATGATGTTCTTCGCGCCCTTCATGCCGACCATGTGCTGCGTCGCGCCGGAGATGCCGGCGGCGATGTAGACGGTCGGCTTCACCGTCTTGCCGGTCTGACCGACCTGGTAGGCGTACGGGACCCAGCCAGCGTCGACGATCGCACGCGACGCGCCGGGAGCGCCCTTGAGCAGCTTGGCGAGCGTCTCGATCATCTCGAACTTGTCGGCCTCGCCGAGCCCGCGCCCACCCGAGACGACGATTGCGGCCTCGTCGAGCTTCGGACCGGTCCGCTCCTCGACGTGGCGCTGCACGATCTTCGCTGCGTTCGTCGCGCCCGCGTCGGGCACGTCGACGGTGACCACCTCGGCCGGACCGCCGCCGCTCTCTTCGGGAGCGAACGACTTCGGGCGCACGACGAAGATGCGCGGCGCCTGATCGGTGAACTGCGCCTTGACGATCGACGTGCCGCCGAAGACCGCGTGCTCCGACGTACCGTCGGCGGAGAGGCCGACGACGTTCGTCAGGACGCCAACGTTCAGCTTCGCCGACAGACGAGCGGCGATGTCGCGACCGTCGTAGTCCTGCGCGAAGAGGATCGCGTCGGGGGCGTTGCCCGACTGCACCTGAGCGGCGATGGCAGCGGCCACGGGGACGCCCGGGAGCGAGTCGCCGAGATCGCCGGTGGTGTACACCTTCGTCGCGCCGAACTTGCCGAGGTCGGCGGCGATCGCGTTGGCGTCGCCGAAGGCGAACGCCTCGACGGTGCTGCCGATCTCCCGAGCCTTGGTGAGCAGCTCGGTCGTTGCACTGGTGAGCGCGCCGGTCTCGTTGACCGCGGCGACCACCCAGACCTTGTCGAATGCCATGACTCTCAGATCACCTTCAGCTGCTCGAGGAACTGGACGATGCGGACGTGGCTCTCGCCGTCATCCTCGATGATCTCGCCGGCCTTCCGCTCCTCGGCGGCGACGACGTCGGTGATGGTCTGACCGACCTGACCGACCTGATCGACGCCTTCGAGATCGGCGACCTTGAGCGTCTCGACCGGCTTGCCCTTGGCCGCCATGATCCCCTTGAACGAGGGGTAGCGGGGCTCGACGACGCCGGCGGTCACGGTGACGAGCGCCGGGAGGGGGCACTCGACCTCGTCGTAGCCGGCCTCGGTCTGACGGTCGACCTTCACGGTGCCGTCGTTGACGGCGACCGACTTGGCGAAGCTGACGGCGGGGAGATCGAGCAGCTCGGCGATCTGCACAGGCGTCGTGCCGGTGTAGCCGTCGGTCGACTCGGTGGCTGCGATCACGAGGTCGGGGTTGATCCGCTTGATGGCCGCCGCGAGGACCTTCGCCGTCGTCAGCGCATCGGACCCGCGGAGGGCGTCGTCGGACACGAGGATCGCCTTCGCGGCGCCCATCGCGAGCGCCGTGCGCAGGCCGCTGACCTCGTCGTTCGGGGCCATCGAGACGAGGGTGACCTCGCCGCCGCCCGCCTTGTCGACGAGCTGCAACGCCATCTCGACGCCGTACGCGTCGGAGTCGTCGAGGATCAGCTTCCCCTCACGGACGAGGAACTTCGTGTCCGGATCGAGCTTTCCGGGCGTGGCCGGATCCGGGATCTGCTTCACGCAGACCGCAACGTTCAAGGGCATGCGCGAATTCTGCGTGATCGAGCCCGGAACAAGCCAAACGGCGCTGGGTGATTCCTCGGACGCAAGGGGTAGTGTCGCTCGCATGCCTACGGACGAGGTTCAGCTCGTCATGCCCGCGGATCCGGAGTTCCTGCGGCTCGCGCGCGTCACGGCCATGGGCCTCGCCAGCCGGCTGTCGTTCACGATCGACGAGATCGACGATCTGCGCATCGCGATCGACGAGCTCGTCTTCGGACTGATCGGCACGAAGGGCCGGTCGGGTCGAGTCGTCATGAAGTACCGGCTCCAGGCGGAAGGGCTCGAGGTCGAGGGCACCGCCGAGTTCGACGACACGCAAGAGCCGCCGGGGCTGACGGAGCTGTCGGAGCTGATCCTCGACGCCGTCGCCGACGAGCACGAACTGGTTCGCGATCCGTCGTCGCCGCGGTTCCGCATGTTGAAGCGCCGGAGCGAGCCGGCCGCCTAGATGTCCTTCGACGCCGCCCGGCGCCAGGAGCTACGCGAGAAGTTCGTCGAGTTCGCGCAGACTCGCAGCGAGCGGACGCGCGCGGAGCTCATCGAGGCCCATCTGGGTCTCGCCGAGTACCTCGCGAGGCGATTCTCGAACCGGGGTGAGCCGCTCGACGACCTCGTCCAGGTCGCGTCGATGGGTCTCGTCAAAGCGGTCGACCGATTCGAACCCGAGCGCGGTCTCGAGTTCTCCACCTACGCAACGCACACGATCGTCGGAGAGCTGAAGCGCCACTTCCGTGACAAGGGCTGGGCGGTTCGCGTGCCCCGGCGGATGCAGGAACTGCATCTCCGCCTGTCGAGCCTCGTCAACACGCTCAACCAGGACCTCCGTCGCGCGCCGACGGTCGCCGAGATCGCGCAGGCCGCAGGGGTGTCGGAAGAAGAGGTGCTCGAGGCGATGGAAGCGGGGCAGGCCTACCGCTTCGCCTCGCTCGACGCACCGGGCCCAGGTGACGACGCGGGCACCCTCGCAACCTCGCTCGGCGAGGAAGACGCGTCGATGGTCGACGTCGAGCACCGGGTCGCGCTGAGCCCGCTGATCGCCAAACTGCCCGAGCGTCAGCAGAAGATCCTTCACCTCCGATTCTTCGAAGGCCTCACCCAGTCGGAGATCGCCACTCGGCTCGGCATCAGCCAGATGCACGTGTCCCGACTGCTCGCCCGCAGCCTCGCCCAGCTGCGCGCCGCCGCCACCGATCCCGAAGACACCGAGTAAGCGCCGCCCGTGAGGGTCCTCCTGCTCGTCAACGCGAGCGCGTCGTCGGTGACGCCGCGGACACGTGTGGTGATCGCGAAGGCGTTGTCGGCCGACCACGACGTGGAGGTCGCGGAGACGTCACGGCGGGGGCATGCCACGCGCATCGCCCAAGGCGCCGCAGCGGAGGGATACGGCTGCGTCGTCGTCCTCGGGGGCGACGGCACCCTGAACGAGGCCGCCAACGGACTCGCCGGCACCGACACCGCGCTGGGTGTGCTCCCCGGGGGTTCGACGAACGTCTTCGCCCGCACCATCGGCATGGTCAACCAGCCGATCGAGGCGACCGGGCAGCTCCTGGTCGGCCTGGCTCGCGGATCGATCGCACGCGTCGGGCTGGGGTCGGTCAACGGACGGTACTTCCTCTTCCACGTCGGCATGGGCTTCGACGCGGCGGTGGTCGAGCAGGTCGAGCGGCGGGCCGGCCTCAAGCGCTACGCCGGCCATCCCCTGTTCGTGTACGCCGCGTTCGCGACGTGGTTCCGTCACTTCGACCGTGCGCGGCCCCGGTTCTCGGTCTCGGCCGCCGGGCATCCGGTCGTCGACGACGGCTACCTCGCCATCTGCCTCAACACGAACCCGTACACCTTCCTCGGCAACCGCCCGCTCGACATCGCACCCGACGCCGGGCTCGACCGGTCCCTCGTGATGGTCACCGCCCGCACGATGTCGTTCGTGCCGATGCTGACGATCGCGGCGTCGGCGTTGAACATCGGCCGCCCGATCAGCAGGCACCGCCGGATCGCGTACCAGCCGGGTGTCGTCGACGCGGTGGTCGACGGGCACGGGCCGTTCCCGTACCAGGTCGACGGCGACTTCCTCGGCGAGACCGAACGTCTGGAGTTCCGCCACGAACCCGACGTCCTCAACCTGGTGCTCCCCGAGCCCATGGTTCCGCCGGCGGACACCTGAGGGGCTCAGCCGCGCTTCAGGGCCTCGATCGCGATGTCGGGGACGTTGGTGATGATCGCGTCGACGCCGAGCTCGGCCAGCCACCGGATGCGGTCGGGGTCGTCGACGGTCCAGACGTTCACGTCGATGCCGGCGTCGTGTGCGGCTGCGACGAGCTCGGCGCTGACAACGAGATCGAACGGGTGGAAGGCGTCGTGGCCACCCTCGATCGCGCGGCCGAGGGCTTTCATCTGGTCCCACCGCCCGGACGCGAGGTAGCCGGTGCGGATGTCTCCGTCGAGGTCGCGCACGCGGTCGATCGTCGCCAGGCTGAAGCTCGACACCAGGACCTGGGGGTGCAGCGTCCGCTCGTTCACCAGCGACACCACCGCGCCGGCGAGGTACTCCTCCGGGTCGTGGTCGCCGTCGACCTCGACGTTCTTGATCTCGATGTTGACGAGCATCCCGTCGCACGCGTCGAGCGCAGCGTGCAACAGAGGCACCTCGCGAGGGAGATCGGCGACGGTCAGCTCGCGGATCGGGCGGCCGTCGCGAAGTGCCTCGTCGTGGTGGACGACCATGGCGTGATCACGCGAACGCCGGACATCGAGCTCGACCCCGTCGGCGCCCATGCGAACCGCCTCCCGAAACGCGTCGATGGTGTTCTCACGCTTGGCCGCCGAGGCACCTCGGTGCCCCCAAACCTGCGGAAGATCGGTCAGACGGGACAAAGAGCTCCTTGAACCGCGGTCAGCAGGGATTTACCGTTCGGGTACCGAAGTTTTACAGAGCCGAAATCGTGCACGGCGGTATGTGAACGGTTTCACGACATCGGTCGCTGTCTGTGATGCCCGACAACCGCACGAACCCCCCGATTTGAAAGAGGCGCTGTGACGCTCACGTGGACACGCACAACCGACTGGGATGCCGACGACTGGCGCACCAAGGCCAGTTGTCGCAGCGTCGACCCCGACCTCTTCTTCCCGGTCGGCACGACGGGCATCGCGCTCGTCCAGATCGAGCACGCGAAGTCGGTGTGCCGGTCGTGCGACGTCCAGGCTGCGTGCCTCGAGTTCGCGCTCTCCACGAACCAGGAGTCGGGCGTGTGGGGCGGCACCTCCGAGGAGGAGCGCCGCAAGCTCCGCCGCCAGCGCCGGGCGGCGCAGCGCACCGCCGGCTGAGCAACGCGCCGGCCCGTCCTCAGCAGCCTCTTCGGCCCTCTTCAGACCTCGACGTGAAGGGGAACCGACAGGTGCACCCGCGTGCCGCCCTCGCTGCGGCTCTCCATGGTGATGGCGCCGCTGAGCTGGGTCTCGACGAGTCGCTTCACGATCGACAGGCCGAGGCTGTCGGTCGTTTCGATCGAGAATCCCGGCGGTAGCCCCTGGCCGTTGTCGGCGACCTCGACCTCGACGTGCTCGCCGTCGTTCTGCATGCGGACGTCGACGACGCCCTGCTCGGCCACTCCCATGTCGTCGCGCGGCTCGAACCCGTGCTCGACGGCGTTCAGCAGGATCTCCTGAAGCACGACAGCGAACGGCGTCGCGATCTCCGCCGGCAGCGCACCGGCGTCGCCGTCGATGGTGAAGCCGACCGTGCGCTCCATCGACGTGGCGGTGTCGGCTGCCACGCGCACGAGGTCTTCGATGATCTCGTCGAACGGCACCTGATCGCCGGGCTCGCGGCTGAGCACCTCGTGGACCCGGGCGATCGCGCGGATACGGCGCTCCGCCTCCTCGAGCGCGGATCGCCCTTCCGCCGTGCCGAGGCGGCGGGCCTGCAGCCGGAGCAGCGACGAGATCGTCTGCAGGTTGTTCTTGACCCGGTGGTGGACCTCGCGGATCGCTGCGTCCTTCGACAGCAGCAGACGGTCGAGGCGGCGCAGCTGGGTGACGTCGCGCATCAACACGAGCGCGCCGGTGACACCCCCGTCGTCGAGGAGCGGGATGCACCGCACGAGGATGATCACCTCCGGGCGGCGCTCGATCTCCTCGGTGACGGGGAAGAGCGTGGCGTAGGCCGCCCGCACCGCGGTCTCGTCGAGACCGAGCTCGTCGAGGCGCATGCCCTCGACATTCGTCGAGATCCCCATGCGGTGGAGCGCGGAGACCGCGTTCGGCGAGGCGTACTCGATGCGCGCACCCTCGTCGAGGACGATGACGCCGTCGCCGACGCGGGGCGCCTCCTCCTCGGCCAGGTCTTCGCCGCCGAAGGGGAAGTCGCCGCGGGCGATCATCCGGGCGAAGCGACCGAACGTCTCCAGGTAGACGCGCTCGAGCTCACCTTGCTGGCGTCCGATGTGGGGCACCGACTCGCGGGTGAGCACCGCGAGGACCTCGCCCTTCCAGCGGACGGGGATGCACTGGACGCGGGCGCGTTCGTGGCGGGGCGCGACCTCCATCTCGCCTTCGACGATCTCTCCGAGCAGCAGCGACCGGGCGACGAGCGGGCGCTCCTCCTCCGCCACGAGACGGCCGACGAGGTCGTCGCGGTAGAGGGTCTGGCTCGTCGTCGGACGCACCTGCCCGAGCACGACGAACTTGCTGCTCGACCCGCCGGCGTTCGCCACGGGGACGAACAGCAGCAGGTCGGAGAAGCAGAGGTCGGAGAGCATCCCCCACGACGCGACGAGCCGCTTCAGGTGGCCGAGGCCGGCGTGGTCGAGGCGGGTGTGGAGCCGGCTGAGCTCGTCGAAGGTCGC
This sequence comes from Acidimicrobiales bacterium, assembly GCA_035540495.1. Taxonomy (GTDB): domain Bacteria; phylum Actinomycetota; class Acidimicrobiia; order Acidimicrobiales; family CADCTF01; genus DASVEG01. The sequence continues at coordinate 187,225 of DATLGL010000029.1, read as the reverse complement.
CATCATGCGCCTGCCAGAGGGAGGCGGTGCGGCTGGCGTCGGCGGAAGGCCACCACCTCGTCATAGCCCGCCGCCACGACGTACGGGCGGAGGTCGGCGGCTCGGTACGCGACGAGGTCGAGCGAGTGGGCGTCGGAGGCCGTCGTGATCGGGACGCCGCGAGCGCGGAACTTGGTCAGCAGAGACGGAGCGGGATACGCCTCGTCACACGGCTTCCGCCACCCGGCGCTGCTGACCTCGGCGGCGATGCCAGCCCGGGCAGCGGCGTCCGCGATCCGGTCGTGGCACTCGTCGACGAACGATCCGCTCGACGGCCACCTCGCCGCGACTTTGCACAAGTCGGGATGGGCGAGGACGTCGACGACGCCGGTGCCGGCGAGCTCCTCGAGCGCTCTGACGTAGGCGTCCCACGCGTGATCCACGCCGCGGTTCGACCACTCGTCCTGGGCGACCGCCGACTCGAGCACGTCGAAGAGCCACGCTCCGATCCAGTGCACGCTGCCGAGGAGGACGTCGAAGGGGTAACCCTCGAGTAGAGATCGAACCTTGTCCATCCGGTGCGGGTAGAAGTCGACCTCGAGGCCCAAGACCACCGGGAGCCCGGCTGCCTTGGCTTCCAACACCGTCTCCACGTACTCGTCGAGGTCGGCGCCGTTGTGCTCTCGCCAGTAGTCGGCAGCCTGCTGCTCAAGGCGGGGATCGTCGTCGGCGTCGCTCCAATGGCCGCTGAGGGGGCCGTCCGCCTGCGCGAACCGGAAGAGGTGCTCGGTCAGGGCGATCTCCTCGATCCCCTCGGCCTGCGCCGCCTCGCAGTAGGCGGCGAGCTCCTCGAGGGTCGGCGTGCGATGTCGTTCGCCGTGCGGCCAGAGGTGGAGGTGGTAGTCGAGCACGCCGGAGCGAAATCGTACGGGTTCCTGTAATCGCCGGTACCGTTTCGCGTTGTAGCTAGACGGTTCGGAGGTGTACGTCTCTGAGCCGGTCCACATCACGGGGGAACCTGCATGCCCGGAAAGGGGTCTCGGACGTGACGTCCGTACGACTGTCAATGCTCGGACGCGATCGCCGCGCGATCTCGATCCTCACCACCATCTCTCTTGCTCTCGGGCTCGTGCTGTTCGGCGCGCTACCGGTGAGCGCTGCCGCCGAGACGGTATCGTGCGACCGCGTCGCGGCAGCCGAGGTCAAGATCGAGATCCTGACGGAGCCGGCGACCGTCGGCGTCTACCGCGAGGGATCGCAGATCTACGTCCGCGACGCAGGCGGGTCCGAGCAATGCGCCGACGCTCGCATCGACAACGTCACGAAGTTCAGCGTTGCGCTCACAACGGCCGCGCAGACGCTCGTCGGCAGCACGACCTTCGAGATCGACGAGCGCAACGGTCCGTTCTCCAGGTTCCTCGCACCGGAGACCGAGATCAAGTTCGAGATCACGCTGGACAACGACCCCGGGCAGAACAACGACACGCTTCGCGTGATCGGTTCAGACTCGCTCGTGAATCCGGACAGCAAGCGCATCGTCACGGGCGGTGCGATCGATCTGTCGGGCGACGGTGACGCCGACGTCTCCACCATCACCGCGGTCGAGACGGTGAACATCGTCCTCGGTGGCGGGGACGACACGCTGACGGGCCAAGACGTCGCAGACTTCAGCACGTACACCTCGCTGGTGATCGAGGGCGGCGACGGCGTCGACGTGATCACCGGCACCAACAAGGAGAGCGGCCAGCGGATCGCCGGCGGGGCCGGCAACGACGAGCTGTACGGCGGAACCGGCAACGACGCCATCGACGGCGGTGCCGGTGACGACGCAATCGAAGGCCGCGGTGGCTCCGACAACGCCGCGCACCCAGGCGGCACGCCGCTCGGCCTCCAGGGCGGCGACGGGGACGACAAGATCTCGGGCGGAGCAGGCGATGACGTCATCGGCGGCGGCGCAGGCAACGACCGCGACCTGTCCGGCGGGGCCGGCGACGACACGATCAGCGGCGGAGCCGGCAACGACAGGCTCTACGGCGAGGACGGCAGGGACACGCTCGACGGCGACGCCGGCAACGACGAACTGTACGGTGGTGCCGACAGCGACACCCTTGACGAGCGCGGTCCGAGCGAGAAGGGCTCAGCTACCGAGACGTCCGCCGGCGACGACACGCTGAACGGGGGATCAGGGGACGACACCGAATACGGCGGAGACGGCAACGACACCTTCGTCCAGAATGCCACCGCTGCCATGGACAACCACGACGTCATCGTCGGCGGGGCGGGCGTCGACACTGTCGACTACTCGAGCCGAAGCGGCCGGTTGGAGATCACCCTTGGGGACGGAGCCAGCAACGACGGAGAGATCATCGCCACCTCCAGTGAAGGCGACAACGTCAACACGGAGAACGCCAAAGGCGGCTCTGGGAACGATGTGATCTTCGGCCACCCAGAGGTGAACGCTCTCGGAAGCGCGACCGCAAATGAGATCTGGGGCGGAGGCGGTGACGACGAGCTATCCGGCGGCAAGAGCAACGCCGAAACGAACACCGACTTCGACGGCAACGACATCCTCCACGGCGACGCAGGCGACGACATCCTGAGCGGCGGCTTCCAGAACGACGCCCTCAACGGTGGCGACGGCAACGACACGCTGTACGGCGGCGATGGCGACGACACGCTGAACGGCGGCGCAGGGAACGACCGCGAGGAGGGCGGAGCCGGGAACGACACGCTGCACCAAGGCGCCGCCGCGAACGGCGCCGACCGACTCGAAGGCAACGCCGGCACCGACACCGTTAGCTACGCTGGCCGCACGGCACCGGTCACCGTCACCGTCGGAGTCGGATCGGCCAACGACGGAGAGGCCGGTGAGGGCGACACCGTCGAAGCAGACGTCGAGACCGTCACCGGCGGCGCGGGCAACGATTTCCTCACACCCGCACCCGGCGGTTCGACACTCAACGGCGACGCAGGTGACGACACGCTGTTCTCGGGACCCGGAACCGACGTCCTCAACGGCGGCCCCGGGTCCGATACGGCCGACTACGGCGCTGCGTCTGGGGTAACGGTCAACCTCGCTCCAGGAGTCGGCGGCAGCGAGGTCTCAGGCCACGGCGCCGACGATCTGAACGCCGTCGAGAACGTCGCGGGGTCGCCCGGAAACGACAGCCTCACCGGCGATGGTGGCGCGAACATCCTCACCGGTCGCGGCGGAAACGACACGCTCGCCGGTGCGGGGGGCAACGACACGCTGCTCCCGGGCGCCGGCGACGACACCCTCAACGGTGGTGACGGCTACGACACCGTCAGCTACGCCGACATCACCGCAGCCGTGAGCGTGTCGCTCGCCACGACAGACCCGCAGAACACGCAGGGCGCTGGCACCGACACCATCCAGAACACGGTCGAAAACGTGACCGGCGGCAGCGGCAACGACTCGCTCGTCGGCAACCAGAACGCGAACGTGCTCGTCGGCGGCCCCGGCAACGACACCCTCGACGGCGGCCTTGGTGCCGACGTAATCAGCGGCGGAGACGGCGTCGACACCGTGTCGTACGCGGCGCGCACCACCGGCGTCAACGTCAGCCTCAACGGCGTCGCCAACGATGGCACGCCCGCCGCGGGCGACACGCCCGCCGAAGGCGACAACGTTCTCACCGACGTCGAGAACATCGTCGGTGGCTCCGGCAACGACAACCTCGAGGGCAACAGCGGCGCCAACCAGCTGTTCGGCCTCGCCGGTGACGACGTTCTCGCCGGGCGCGGTGGCGACGACATCGAGCTCGGCGGCAGCGGCAACGACCGCTTCGACCAGGACGCGACGTTCAACGGGAACGACGTTCTCAACGGCGAAAGCGGCACCGACACCGTCGACTACCGCGGCCGTCCGTCGATCCCGGTCGGCGAGGACACGCTGCTGAACATGGAGCAGACGCTTGGCGCGACGTCGACCGGCGGAGGCACGCCGACGCCGCCACCGGCCGAGGCAGCGCAAGACCAGGGCTACGTCCTGGTCGGCGGCGACGGCGGCATCTTCAACTACGGCACCGCGCAGTTCAAGGGCTCGCTGGGCGACAAGAAGCTGAACCAGCCGATCATCGGCATCGCCTACATGCCGGGCGGCACCGGGTACTGGCTCGTTGCTCGTGACGGCGGCGTCTTCACGTTCGGCGACGCCAAGTTCTGGGGGTCGATGGGCGACAAGAAGCTCAACGCCCCGGTGCTCGGCATGGAGTCGACTCCGAGCGGCAACGGCTACTGGCTGTACGCAGCCGACGGCGGCATCTTCACCTTCGGCGATGCCAGGTTCTTCGGCTCCACCGGTGACAAGAAGCTCAACGCACCGATGGTCGGCATGGCCGTGACCGAGAAGGGCGACGGCTACTGGCTCGTGGCGCAGGATGGCGGCGTGTTCACCTTCAACGCCCCGTTCTTCGGCTCGACCGGTGACCGCAAGCTCAACCAGCCGGTGTTCGACATGGCTCCGGCTGCGGGCGACAAGGGCTACTGGCTCGTCGCCCGTGATGGCGGCGTGTTCACCTTCGGCGACATCGCGTTCTATGGGTCCGCTGCGAACTCGGGCGTGACCACCGTCATCGGTATGAGCGACACGCCCACCGGCAAGGGCTACTGGGTCGCTGACCAGAACGGCAAGGTCGTTCCGTTCGGCGACGCCCGCTTCCTCGGTGATCGCAGCGCGGCGCCGAAGAACGCACCGATGGTCGCGTTCGCGGCGGTCCAGCCGAAGCCGTAGCCGGCTCGGCCGGGCGACCGGCTGACACGAGACGGATCATGGAACAGGGGCCCGAAAGGGCCCTTGTTTCATTTTCGGCGCCTACCGCCACTGACTCGCCGACAGCAACGGCCGCGTGATGGTGTTCGGCGACGCCGAGTACCTGGGTGACAACCGGACCGTGTCGATGACGCCGCCGATCATGGGCTTCGCCTCGGTCCAGTCGTAGTCGGCAGGACCATCCGCTGATCAGTGCGTGAGCGGGGGGCTCACGCACTAAGAATGCCAGGTGATCCGGGCCGCGATTCAGCCGTTCGCGAAGATCGCCTCGCCCAAACGCAACAGCCCCGCGAGGTCGTGGATGTCGGTGTCGAAGTACGGCACCGACGCGAGTTCCTCGGCCGCGTTGGCGAGGTCGCCGCGCTGCTCCGCCTCCCGCTCGGCCACGACGTGGAAGCGGAGGAAGCTCTCCCCCACCTCGCGTAACACCCGCTCGACCTGCGCGGGCTCACCGAGCGACGGCAACGACGCCGCCAGTTCCCCCGAGGTCTCGCACAGGCGCTTTGCCCCGTCGACCGACTCAGTACCGAGCAGGTAGGACGGCAGCACCTTGTTGAAGATGACCGCGCCGAGGTGGAACTTGCGATCGGTGAGCGCACGCACGAAGAACTCGGCCTCCGCGGCCGGCGCCGGTTCGAGCGTGGTGACGACGACGAAGCTCGTGCGCCGGTTGTGCAGCAGCGTCTCGACCTCGCGCGCGCGGCGCACGAAGCCCTCGTACATCGACTGGAAGAGGATGAAGAACTCCGCGATGTCCTGCAGGAACTGCGTGCCGAGGATCCGGTCGGCGACTTGGTAGAAGGGCCGCGTCGCGAAGTTGATGACCTTCGAACGGGCGGGAGCGATGAGCAGCCGGAGGAAGCGCGACGAGAAGAAGTCGGCCATCCGCTGGGGCGCCTCGATGAAGTCGATGGCGTTCCGGGTCGGCGGCGTGTCGATGACGATCAGGTCGTACGTGCCCGCGCTGTACAGGTCGTACAGCCGCTCCATCGCGATGTAGTCGTGGCTCTGGACGAACTTGCCGGAGATGTTCTGGTAGAGCGGGTTCTCGAGAATGCGGCGAGCGGTCTCGGCGTCAGGAGCGTCGCGGCGGACGAGGTTGTCCCACGACTCCTTCGTGTCGAGCATCGCCGCCCACAGCTCACCTCGCGGCTTCACCCCGGCGGCGGCGAAGGCAGCCGGGGGCACCTGCGTCTCGGTGTTCCCGAAGCCGGCCAACCCGAGGGCGTTCGCGAGCCGCTTCGCCGGATCGACCGTCAGAACCAGCACCTTGCCGCCCTGGCGCACGGCCACTGTCGCTGCCGCGGCAGCAGCGGTCGTCGTCTTGCCGACGCCGCCCGAGCCGCAGAAGATCACGACCTCGCGGCCCGCGAACAGCTTCTCCATCAGTAGCCCAGCTCCGCGCCGAGCGCTTCGGCGACCAGTCGCGTGGAGCGCAGCCCGTGGCCCCGCAGGAACAGCTCGGGGACGAACAGCAATGGCAGGTGCGATGGCACCTCCGCCCGGAGGCGATCGAGGTGCTCGGCTCGCGTCCGCCGCAGCGTCACCGCGAGGCGCGCCGCATCGACGATCGGATCGGCTGCCACGCCGAGCACGCCCGACAACGCGGCGCGCCCGTCAGGTGACTCCAGTCGCTCGAACACCTCCTCCTCACCCCGCCCGAACAGCTCGGGAAGCACGCGGTTGACGACGACCGCGGCCAAGTCGACCTCGGTCTCGGCACGTAGCCGGGCCGCAAGCTCGATCGTCTCGTTCACCGGCATCTCCTCCGGCGTCGCGACGATGCAGAGACCGGTGCGGGCCGGATCGCGGAGGATGTCGACCATCCAGTCCGTCTGGCTCCGGATGAGCCCGACGTGCACGAGGTCGTTGATCGCCTGGGGCGCGCCGAGCTGTCCGACGATGTGTCCGGTGGCGACGGCGTCGACGATCACCAGGTCCCAGTCCTTGCGGTCGGTCTCCCAGAGGAACTTCCCGACCGTCAGCACCTCCTTCACCCCGGGCGCTGCGGTCGCGACGAACTCGAAGATCCGGGCGAGCGGCCCGATGCGAGCCATCATCGGGAGCTTCAGCTGGAGGGTGAGGTACTCCTTGAGGGACTCCTCGGGATCGAGGGTCATCGCCCACAGGTTGGGCTGCACCTCCCGTGGCGTGAACTCCGTCGGCGGCACGGAGTAGAAGTCGGCGAGGTTCCCCTTCGCGTCGACCTCGCCCACGAGCACCTTCTTGCCACGACCAGCGGCGACCACGGCGAGCGCAGCGGCGACCGTAGTCTTTCCGACGCCGCCCTTGCCGGTGACGAACAGCAGCCGCCGGTCGAGCAGATCAACCGGCTCGACGGGCGAAGAGTCGCTCACGACACCGCGAAGCCGACCCGGCGCTCCTCCTGCGGGCTGATCTCGATGTAGGCGATCTTGGCTGCAGGCACGCCGACGGTGCGGCCCCGGCGGTCGGTGAGCCAGAGCATCCCGGTCTCCGACCCGACGGCCGACTCGACCTGCGAGCGCAGGGCGGCGGCGTCGCCGTCTTCCAGGTCGACCTCGATCTCCCTGGGCGTCTGGGTCACTCCGATGCGGATTTCCACGAGGGATCCGTCTCCTCACTGGTAGGCGAAGGCGTTGCGGGCGATATCGTAGGTTCGGCGTCGCCGGTCGCCGTTCGGGGCGCTTTGCTCCAGTGACCGCAGCGCGGCGACCGCTTCACCACGACGAGCCACGTCAGGCTGACGAGCACGGTCGCCAGCGCCGTCCACTGGCTGCCGGTGAGGCCGAGACGGCGGACGTCTTCCCGCAGGAAGTCCTCGATGAGCCGGCCGACGCCGTACCACGCGCCGAACACGAGGATGAGCTGGCCGTCGTAGCCGGACGGGCTGTCGCGCCATCTCTTGCGCAGGGTGAGCAACAGAGCGAGCAGCCCGCAGGTCAGGATCAGGTCGTACAGCGCGGTCTGGTGGACGAGCTGGCCGACGGGCGCCTCGCAGGGCGACGCGGTCTCTGCGGTCGTGCAGCGGTACCCGAGGAAGAAGTCGGTCCGCGTGCCGAGATGGTCGCCGACGACGAGGTCGCCGATGCGCCCGACGATGATGCCGAGGGCGATCCCGGGAGCGGCCGCGTCGAGCGTCTTCCAGACGTCGAGACCGAGCTTCCGCATGACCGGCAGCGCGAGGATGATCGCTCCGAAGATGCCGCCGAGCAGCGAGATGCCGCCCTCCCACACCCGCAGGATGTCGAGCGGTGCATCCGCGTAGTCGCCGATGTGGTTGACGACATAGGCGACGCGGGCGCCGACCATGGCGCCGATCGCGGCGCGGATGAGGACGGTGTAGACCGACTCCTCCGAGATCCCCTGCCGCTTCGCCTCGGGGAGCATCAGGCGCGCACCGAGCAGGAAACCGACGGCGATCCCGATGCCGTGGGGCGAGATCTTCAACGGCCCGATCTCGATGTGGACGATCGGGTCGTACGAGATCGCCGCGAGAAGGGCGTTCACGAGCATCAGTTCTAGTGGTCGTCGCCGTTCTTGTCCGAGTCGGCCGCTACGGTCCGAGGCATGGATCGCACGCCGCTCTCAGTCGCCCACCGGGCCGCGGCGGTCGGGCGCGTTCCGCACTCCCTCGCCGAGCGGGGTGCGCGGGAAGAGCTCGAGCACGACCTCCTGGCACCGGGCGCGACCAGGGCAGTCGGCGCCGGCAGCCGCGCGATGCCGGAGGAGCCCGATCCGTTCCGCACCTGCTTCGAACGCGATCGCGACCGCATCCTCCACTCGCGCCCGTTCCGCCGGCTCGCCGGGAAGTGCCAGGTGTTCGTCGCTCCGGAAGACGACCATCTGCGCACCCGCCTCACCCACGCTCTCGAGGTCGCGCAGGTCGCCGTGGGCATCGCTCGGCCCTCCGGCCTCAACGTGGCGCTCACCGAAGCTGCCGCGCTGGCCCACGACTGCGGGCACGGCCCGGCCGGCCACGCGTCGGAGGAGGCGCTGTCGCCGTATCTCGATCAGGGCTATCACCACGCCGTCTACGGAGCCGACGTGGTGCTCGAGCCACTCAACCTGTGCGCAGAGACGCTCGATGCGGTCCGCAACCACTCGTGGAACCGGCCGGCGCCGCTCACACCTGAGGGCGAGGTCGTCGCATGGGCCGACCGCATCGCCTACGTGTGCCACGACTTCGAAGACGCGGTGCGAGCCGGCATCGTCCGCGAAGACGACCTCCCGGCGGAGGTGCGGGATGTCGTGGGCGTCCGCCGATCCGCCCAGCTGAACGCCTTCATCACCGCGATGCTCGACGCGATCGAGTCGACCGGTCATGTCGGGATGCGACCGACCGAGGCCGAGGCTCTCGCCGCGTTCCGGGCGTTCAACTTCGAGCGGATCTACCTCCGCCCCGAGTCGGTCGAGCAGGCAGATCGCGCGATCGAGCTGCTGCGGGCGCTCGTCGACTGGCTGTCAGTGCATCCGAACGAGTTGCCGTCGCCCGAGCCCGATCCGCTCGCCGCAGCGGTGCGCTACGTCAGCGGGATGACCGACCGCTTCGCCCTGCGGATGGCGGTCGACCGGCTCGGTTGGGATCCGGCGAAGCTGCCTCGCGGCGTGTAGACGCTCTCACGTTTCCTCCGCCGTGGTCCATCGCGGGTGCTCGGTCTCGGCCCAGCGCTTCGTCACGACGCCGCTCGTGATGGCGCGCAGTGCCTCGCGGTCGCGGAAACCCTTCGCGATGTGGGCGAGCAGGTCGATCGCCAGGAGGAACGCCACCCAGTCGTGGACGAACGTCGCGCCCCGCCGCACGCCGAGGGGAAACGGCTCGAACCAGCGGAGCACGAAGCCCGTGGCGAGCAACAGGACGATCGATGCCGCCACCACCGCTGCGTTGAGCTTCTGTCCAGGGTGGAATCGACCCGACCGTGCCGGTCGGGCCGACCGGTTGCCGAGCGTTCGGAACCACCGCCGGTCTTCGTCGTCGAAGCGGTCGAGCTGGGTGACGGTGGCCCGTAGTCGCCGCGACCACGGCCCGATCCAGCCGACGACGAACGGGACCGGGATCGCGAGCCCGGCGACCACGTGGATCTGGCGGAGGAGGTCGCGCTGGCCGACGATCGACGCGATCGGCGCGATCGACAGCCCCAGCGACGTGAGCGCGCACAGGCCGACCAATGCCGCCGTCCACCAGTGCACGTTGCGTTCGGTGCGGTCGAAGCGCACGACGTCGTCGGCGCGGTGTTGGGCGACCGCGCCGTCAAGCCGTGGGCGCATCGTCCCGCCCGTTCGAACGTCCGACCCACGCGTCGACGTCGTAGCCGCGCTCCTCCCAGTATCCCGGCACGACATCGGCGGTCGCCTCGATGCGGTCGAGCCACTTGAGCGACTTGTAGCCGTACATCGGAGCGACGAACAACCGCACGGGGCCGCCGTGGGCAGAGCTCAGCGGCTTGCCCTCCATCTCGTAGACGACGAGCACGTCCGCCCGGCGGGCCTGTTCGAGGGTGAGGCTCTCGGTGTACTCGCCGTCGAAGGAGAAGAACCGCAGCGCGGACGACCCCGACTGCACGCCGGCCCGGTCGAGGAGCTCTGACAGCTTCACGCCGCGCCACATCACGTCGTCGACCCTCCACCCGGTGACGCACTGGAAGTCGCGGGTGATCGATGTCGGCGTCATCCCCGCGAGCTCGTCGAAGGAGATCTCGAACGGCGTGTCGACGAGGCCGTCGACGCGCAACGTGTAGTCGGGGCGCGCTCTCGACGGGAGGAAGCCCACGACGGAGTAGATGCGGAACCTGCCACCCGACGGCAACAGGTCGGCAACCGGACGGAACGTCGAAGCGATCCGATCCTGGATCGCCGGGCCGAAGGCGATGCCGAGGGCGCCGAGGCCGAGCAGCCCGAACAGCGTCCGCCTGCCGATGGGCACGCCGGCGCCCGAGACCTCGGCGTCTTCCGGCCGCTCCGGGCCGTTGCGAACGACGTCCTCCACTGCTCCGAGGGTACGGACCTGCGAGCGCCTGCGGACGACGGACGCCCGCGGAGGCCGCGACCTACCGGTACACCTTGCGCCGGAACACCGCCGCGTGCGAGGCGACGCGGTCGAGGAAGACGTAGCCGTCGAGGTGGTCGAGCTCGTGCAGCAGCGCTCGGGCCTCGAACGCGTCGCTCGCGATCGTGAGCTGACGTCCTTCGCGGTCGAGCCCCGCGACGACGACCCGCGTCGCCCGCGGCACGTCGCCCGTGAGATCGGGGACGCTCATGCAACCCTCGCGAGCGAGCTCCGGGGCCTCAGCCGCCAGCAGCGTGGGGTTCACCAGCGCGATCAGCCCGTGCTGGGCACGCGCCTTCTTGTGTCCGGTCACGTCGACGACGAACACGCGGCGGTCGTCGCCGATCTGGTTCGCGGCCAAGCCGACGCAACCGGGCGAGACTCGCATCGTGTCGACCAGGTCGTCGATGAGCGTGCGGACGGCGTCGTCGACGGCTGCGACCGCGCGGGTCGGCTGTTGCAGGACGCGCGCCGGCAGTTCGACGACCGGGCGAACGGCCATCGCGATCAGAAGAGGTCGGCGTCGGCCGGCGTGACGCGGACCGTCAGCTCGTCGTTCGCCGCTGCGGTCGTGAGCTCGCGCTCGAGGTCGCTCGCGTCGATGCCGGTCGGCAGGACGACCTCCATCACCATCGAGTAGAGCCCGCCGTCGGTGCCGCTGATGCGGGTCGTGACGTCGACGATGTTCACGTTTCGCGCCGCGAGCTCCTGCGCCACGAGGTGCACGATGCCGGGGTGATCGGGGCCGTAGACGACGACGGTGCAGCGCGCGCCTGATTCGTCCGCTGTCGCCGAAGCCGCCTCGATCTCCCGCACGGACACGAACAAGTGAAGATCGGCCGTACGCGTCGCGAGATACTCCTCGAGGTCGACCGCCTGCACCTCATCGGGGCCCGCGACGACCATCACCATCGCGAACTGACCGCCGAGGATCGACATCGCCGTGTCTTCCAGGTTGCAGCCGGAGTCGAGGAGCACCTTGGTGACGGCGGCGACGATGCCCGGCCGGTCCTGACCGACCGACGTGATGGCGAAGGTCGGCATCAGCGCGTCGTCCCGCTGCGGCTCAGCGGATCGTGAGCTCGGGCCGGTAGATCTGCTTCGGCGCGTTCGCCTCGACGAACTGGGCCAGCGCACCGAAGGCCTCGGCCGCCTCACTCGTCGGCGCCGCGGCAACGATCGGGACGCCCTCGTCGCCTCCCTCGCGGAGCGCAGGAACGAGCGGCACCTGGCCGGCGAGCGGAACGCCGAGCTTCTCGGCGAGCGCAGCACCGCCGCCTGCTCCGAACAGCTCGTAGCGCTTGCCGTCGTCGCCCGTGAACCAGCTCATGTTCTCGATCACGCCGCGCACCGTGAGGTTGACCTTCTCGGCCATGTAGGCGGCGCGCTGCGCCACGCGCTGCGCCGCAGCCTGTGGGGTGGTGACGACGTACACCTCGGCCCGCGGCAGGTACTGCGCCATCGACAGCGCGACGTCTCCCGTGCCGGGCGGCATGTCGATGAGCAGGTAGTCGGGCTCGCCCCAGAACACGTCGGTGAGGAACTGCTGGAGGTACTTGTGCAGCATCGGGCCCCGCCAGATGACCGGTTGGTCGTCTTCGACGAGGAAGCCCATCGAGAACGACTTCACGCCGTAGGCGACCGGCGGGACGATCATCCCGTCGATCATCACGGGGTCGTGTTCGATGCCCAGCATCTTCGGGATGGAGAAGCCGTAGACGTCGGCATCGAAGAGGGCGACGTCGTGGCCGCGCTGCGCGAGGGCGAGCCCGAGGTTCACCGTGACGGACGACTTGCCGACGCCGCCCTTCCCGGACGAGATGCCGAGCACCCGGGTGTGCGAGCCGGGCTCGTTGAACGGGATCGTCTTCTGCGGCCCGTGATCGTGGCCCGCGTGGCCGTGGGAGTGCCCGCCGGAGCCCTGGAGCCGGCCGCGCAACGCAACCCGCTCCTCGTCGGACATCACCGTCATCTCGACGCCGACCTGGTCGACACCCTCGAGCGGGGACACCGCGGCTTGGACGCGGCTCGTGATCTCGGCCCGGAGCGGGCAGCCCGCGACCGTGAGGGCGACGGTGACACGCACGGCGCCGCCCGAGATCTCGATGTCCTTCACCATCCCGAGGTCGACGATGCTCTGACGAAGCTCGGGGTCTTCGACGGGACGGAGCGCGTCGAGCACCTGGTCTCGGGTGGGCACGGGGGATCTCCTGGGGCGAAGGATCTTCAAGGCGGGTTGAGCGCTTCCGGCGGCACCGGATTTCCACTACGCGCGTAGGTAGAATACCGGTGTGCGTGAGCACGACCACTTCTCGGCGATGGTGGCAGCGGTCACCAACGCCTTCGGCGACCCGACCCGCCGTGAGATCTATCTGTTCGCGCGCGACGACGATCGGGGCGTGACGGCGGCCGAGGTCGCGGAGCGGTTCCACCTCCACCCGAACGTGGCCCGACACCACCTCGACAAGCTCGCCGCCGGCGGGTACGTGGAGGTCCACGTCGGTCGCACCGAAGGAGCAGGGGCCGGTCGTCCGTCGAAGCGGTACCGCGTGTCGACCACAGCCACGCTCGAGTTCTCCGCTCCCTCCACCGACCTCATCGTCACCCTGCTCGCCCGCACGCTGGCGCTGCTCCCGAAGGAGCAGGCCGAGGCCCTCGCCGAGCAGGTCGGCGAGGAGCACGGGCGGGCCCTCGCCGCCGCGATGTCGCCGACCGAGGGCAACCGGTCCCGCAGAGCCGCGATCCAAGCCGTCGCCGACGCGTTCACCGCCCACGGGTTCGCCGCGCACGCGGAAGCGCGCGGCAACGGCACGCTGGCGATCATCAACCAGCACTGCCCGTTCGGTGCGGTCGCCTCGCAGAACCCGGTGATCTGCGCGGTCGATCGCGGGATGGTGCGCGGCATGCTCGCCGGCCTCTACGGCGAGACGATGCCGGCAACCGAGTCGAGCCGGGCCCTCGGCGACGACGCCTGCGTCACCGTCGTCTGACCGCGTGGGCCGCCACTACCTCGACCACGCATCGACGTCACCGGCGCGTCCCGGCGTCGTCGACGCGATGCTCCCGTGGCTCACCGGTGAGCAGGCCGCTGATCCAGGGCGGGTCCACACCGAAGGACGGATGGCTCGCGCCGCGATCGAGGACGCGAGAGACAAGGTCGCCTCAGTGGTGGGCGCGCGTTCTCGCGAGGTGGTGTTCACGAGCGGAGCGACCGAGGCGATCAACGCCGCGGTGTTCGGCGCAACGCAAGCGCGCGGGCCGCGCATCGTCGCCACCGAGGTCGAGCACTCCGCCGTCCTGGAATCGTCCCGCCGCCACGATCTGGTGATCACGCCGGTCGACGGCACCGGACGCGTCGACGTCGAGGCGATGGTCGCTGCGATCACAGCCGAGACGGCGCTGGTGCACGTGCAGTGGGGCAACCACGAGGTCGCGACGCTGCAGCCGGTCGTGGAGATCGTCGCGGCGTGCCGAGAGCGAGACGTCCTGGTGCACGTCGACGCAGCACAGGCGACCGGCCACGTCGCCGTCGACTTCGGCGAGGTCGGCGCCGACCTGATGTCGATCACCGCTCACAAGTTCGGAGGACCGAAGGGCATCGGCGCGCTGCTCGTGCGGCGCGGCCTCCGCCTGCCCCCGTTGCTCCTCGGCGGCGAACAGGAGCGCGCGCGGCGGGGTGGCATCGAGAACGTCGCTGCAATCGTCGGGTTCGGGGCCGCAGCCGAAGCCGTCGACGTCGACGCAGAGGGCGCCACGCAGCGAGGGCTCACCGAAGCGGTGCTCGACGCCGCCCTCGCCGTAGACGGCGTCGTCTCCTACGGAGACCGCGACGACCGGCTCCCCCACATCGCCTGCCTCGGCATCGCCGATGTGGAGGCCGAGCCTGTGCTGCTCGCGCTCGACCAGGCTGGCGTCGCTGCGCACTCCGGCAGCTCGTGCTCCTCGGAGTCCCTCGAGCCGTCGCCGGTGCTGCAGGCGATGGCCGTGGAGGCCGAACGTTCTCTGCGAGTCTCCGTCGGCTGGTCGACCACGGCGGCCGACGTCGACGCGTTCGCAGCTGCCTTCCCAGCGGTGCTCGACCGGCTGCGGAGTCTGCGGACTCAGTCGCCCCAGTAGCGCTGCTCGCGGAACGGGTCGCCGTACATGTGGTAGCCGTTCTGCTCCCAGAACCCGGGACGATCGCCGACCATCAGCTCGACGCCGCGCAGCCACTTGGCCGACTTCCAGAAGTAGAGGTGCGGAACGAGCGATCGCAGCGGGTAGCCGTGGTCGGGCTCGAGCGGCTCTCCGTTGAACTCGTAGGCGAGCATCGCCTTCGGCGAGCCGTCGTCCCACGTGCCGGTGATGTCGTCGAGCGGGACGTTCGCGGTGAAGCCGTACTCGCTGTGCCACATCACGTGGGTCGCGGCCGGGTCGACGTCGACCAGCTTCAGCACCTCGTCCAACGGGACGCCACGCCAGCCGGTGTCGAACTTCGACCACTTCGTCACGCAGTGGATGTCGGTGGTGATCTCCGCGGTCGGAAGCGCCCGCAGCTCGTCCCACGACAGCGTGACCGACGGCGACCGCAACGCCCCGAAGATGCGGAAGGTCCACGTCGACAGGTCGTCGTAGATCGGGACGCTGCCTGCGTGCAGGACGGGGAACCGGTCGGTGAAGTACTGCCCCGGCGGCAGCCGAGCCGGATCGACGCCCCGCTTCTCGAGCTCCTTGCGGTTGCGGTCGAAGAACCCCATGGACGACGACAGTACGCGGCACGATGGACCATGCCCCGTTCGAACCTCTCTGCCGCCGCGCCCGTGGTGGCAGCCGTGACGGGCTTCGGGATCCCCTACGGCGTCCTCGCCACGGCCGCGGGGTTCCCATGGTGGCTGACGGTGCTGGCGTCTCTGACGGTCTTCGCAGGTTCGGCGCAGTTCACCGTCGTGTCCGTGCTGGCGTCGGGCGCTTCGCCCGCGAGCGCGGCCATCACCGCCGCCCTCCTCAACACGCGCTACCTCGCCACCGGAGCCGCCGCCGCACGTGTGTTGCCCGGCGGGCGCCTGCGGAAGTTCGTGCTCGCACAGCTCGTCGTCGACGAGAGCTACGCGCTCGGCGTCGGCGCCGGATCGGCCAGTGAACCCGATCAGCGGATGATGACCTACGGCGGCGTCGCGCTGTGGGTCGGGTGGTCAGCAGGGTCGCTCGTGGGCGCGCTCGTCGGCGACGTCATCGGTGACCCGCAGACGCTCGGCCTCGATGCGGCCTTCCCTGCCCTCTTCGTCGCGCTTCTCTGGCCGATGCTCTCCGGGAAGCGCGAGATGCGGGCTGCGCTGATCGGCGCGCTGACCGCGCTGGTGCTCACGCCGGTCGCCGGCATCGGTCTCGCGCTCGCCGGTGCCGCCGTGGCCGGGCTGGTGACGTACCGCTGATGGTCGGCGCCGTTCTCGCGCTCGCGGCGCTGACGATGCTGCTCAAGGGAGCCGGCTCGCTGGCGCGGGAGATCCCCGAGCCGATCGCGAACCGGCTCGCCGGGCTCGCCACTGCGCTGCTCGCCGCGCTGGTCGCGGTGGAGCTCACCGGCGACCGCGGGATCCCCCAGCTCGACGAGAAGGCGGCCGGGGTCGCCGTCGCGGTGGTCCTGGCGCGGCGGAAGGCCCCGTTCGCCGTGTGCATCATCGCCGCCGCCGCAGTCGCCGCCCTCCTCCGCTTCGTTCTGTGAGTAGTTGTTCGACCGAGGTCGAACAACTACTCACAGAAACGGCTAGTCAGAGAACAGTCGGGTGACGATGTCGTCCGCCGGTTCGATCGACGTGATCTCGCCGACGCCGGTGCCGGCGTAGAGGGCAGCCGACATCGGGTCGCCCCGATAGGTCGACGTGGGCGGGTTCGGAGAGAACCGCGCGGGCGCGTCGTCCGGCAGCCGTTCGGCCGCGTCGACCGACGATGCGAGCACGCGATGTGGCGCGTCGGGCCACCCGTTGCCGAACGCCGTCGTGAGGACGGTGTCGCCGGACCCCGCGTCGACGAGGCCGCGTCGATACCCGGGATGCGCGTCCGCTTCCGGTGTCGCGACGAACCGCGTGCCGATCCGCACGGCATCGGCTCCGGCACGCAGCACCTCCTGGACCCGCTCTCGTGTCGCGATGCCCCCTGCCGCGACCACCGGTACGCCGAGGTCCGCGTCGACCGTCGCGCCCAGGAGCTCGTCGAGCGGCACGGTGCCGCGCACATGCCCGCCGGCCTCGACGCCCTGCACCACGACGAGATCGCACCCCGCGTCGACGGCGGCTCGAGCTTCGTCGAGCGACCCCGTCTGCCAGCACGCGAGCGCTCCGGCGTCGTGCACCCGCTCGACCAACGCCGCCTGCGGGTCGTCGTAGAAGAACTCGACGACGCGGGCGCCGGCTGCGACCGCGCCTTCGATGGCGTCGACCTGCAACGCGGCGAACGGCATGAGCACGTTCACGCCGACGACGCCGGAAGCTCGCACCTCGGTGACCCGCTGCACCACCGGCACGTCGCCGAGCACCGGCAACATCGCGAGTCCCCCGGCTCGCGCCACGCTCACCGCCAACGCGGTCGAGCCGACGCCTCCCATGCCCGCCAGCTGCAGAGGGAGACGACAGCCGACGAGGTCGCAGAACCTCGTCGACGTCACTTGACCCCGAGCGCCCTCTCGACGAGCTCGATGGCGAAGTAGAGGACGAACGCGGCCGAGATGACCCACAGCAGGGGGTGCACGTCGCGGGCGCGACCGCGGGCGAGCTTGATCACGACGTACGAGACGAACCCGGCGCCGATGCCGTTGGTGATCGAGTAGGTGAACGGCATCAGCACGATCGTGAGGAACGCCGGCAGCGCGATGTCGTAGTCATCCCAGGGGATGTTCTTGACCTGGGTCATCATCAGGAAGCCGACCACGACGAGCGCAGGCGATGCGGCCTCGTAAGGGACGATCTCGACCAGGGGCGTGAGGAACAGGGCGACGAGGAACAGCGCCCCGGTCATCAGGTTCGCGAGCCCGGTGCGGGCGCCGTCGCCGACGCCGGCCGCGGACTCGATGTAGGAGGTGTTCGAGGAGGCGGACGCCGCTCCGCCGGCCATCGCGGCGAGGGAGTCGATCAGCAGCACGCGACGCACGCCGGGAAGCCGCCCCTCCTCGTCGAGCATGTCACCCTCGGCGCCGACGCCGACGACCGTCCCCATGGTGTCGAAGAAGTCGGCGAGCATCAGGGTGAAGATGAACAGCAGCGCAGCGACGACGCCGACGTCGGCGAACGACCCGCCGAGGGAGAAGTTGCCGAGGAGCCCGAAGTCGGGCGCCGAGACGATGTCGCTCGGGATCTCCGGCACGTTGAGGCCCCATCCCTGAGGGTTGAACGTTCCGTCCGGACCGAACTGGGGCGGCACGTCGAAGATCGCGTTGATCACGATCGCGAAGATCGTGGTGCCGATGATCCCGATGAGGATGCCGCCCTTGACCCGGCGGGCGATGAGGACGGCGGTGAGCAGGAGCCCGAACGCGAACACGACGGTCGGCCAGCCCAGGAGCCGCCCGCCGGTGCCGAGGCCGACCGGCACGGGCGTGCCCGCGGCGTCCGGGTTCCGGCGCACGAAGCCGGCGTCGACGAATCCGATCAGCGCGATGAACAGGCCGATGCCGACGCTGATCGCCTGCTTCATCGGCAGCGGGATCGCGTTGAAGACCGCTTCCCGGAAGCCCGTCAGCACGAGCACCGTGATGGCGATGCCCTCGATCACGACGATGCCCATCGCTGCCGCCCACGACATCTGCGACGCGAGCTGGAACGCGACGACGCCGTTGAGGCCGAGCCCTGCCGCGATCGCGAACGGATACCTGCCGACGATGCCCATCAGGATCGTCATGAGGGCGGCGACCAGGGCGGTCGCAGTCGCCACCTGCGCGAACGCCAGCCGCTCACCGTTCGCGTCTTCGGCTCCCGACAGGATGATCGGGTTGAGCACGACGATGTAGGCCATCGTGAAGAACGTGGCCAGGCCGCCACGGAGTTCGGTACGGATCGAGGACCCGCGTTCGGTGATGCCGAACCAGCGATCGAGGGTGGCCGTCATGTCACCGATCCTACGGAGGAGGGTTCAGCCGTCCGCGGACGGTTGCTGCTCCTGCACACGCGTGAGTGCGTCTTCGAGGAACGACCTGAGGTCGGGCGGCGGGTCGCTCTCGAGCGCCTTCGAGAAGGCGGCCGCCGCGCCGGCGTTGTCCTGCTTCGCCTGCAGCAGGATCATCCCCCGGTAGAAGTACGCCTCGGCGTAGCCCGGATCGACGTCGATGGCCTTGTCGATGCTCGCCAGGCCGCGGTCGACGAGCGACGGGTCGACGCGGCTGATGAGCCACCCGCGCTCGGCGAGCGCCACGGGGTTGTCCGGGTCGTCGCGGAGCAGCTCGTCGTAGACCTTGATGGCCTCGAGCACCTCACCCTCCCGCACGAGGCGCTGGGCTCGTGCGATGCGGTCGGTGCTCGCTTCCGGGAGCGAGCCGGTCGCGGCTTGCCCGTCGACACGCTCGCCTGCCGCGGCGGCGACGAGCCAGCCCGCGCCCAGCGCGACCACCAGGACGCCGGCGGCCCAGACCAGGCGCGACCGTCGCTGCGGCGGAGGCGTGCGCTCCGACCGCGGCGTCGGATCGGTCGCCTCCAGCCGGCGGATCACGGCGGCGGCGCGCGCGGTGTAGTCGTCGCGCAGGCTCCGGTAATCGGCTTCGTCGATGTCTCCCGCCTCGAACTCCGCATCGAGGTCTTCGATCGACCGGAGGAGGAACGCGCGCTGCTCCTCGAGCTCGGCGAGCTCGCTCATCGATGCAGCGCGGCGTCGACGAGGTCGCGGTCGGCCTCCGACGGTGTCGCCGGCTGCTGGCGACGCCACCTCCTGAACGCGGCGGCGAGGCCGGCAACCGCGAGGACGAGCCCAGCGACCGGAAGCACCCACACCAGCGCCGAGATCCCGGACGCCTTCGGCTTCAGGAGAACGGAGTCGCCGAACCGGCTCACCAGGAAGCCGCGGATCTCCTCGTCGCTCTGCCCGGCGCGGATGCCCTCGCGGATGGCGTCGCGCACCGCCTGGGCCGCGATCGCATCGCTCTCGGCCGCGGACAGTCCCTGGCAGGTCGGGCACTTCACCCCGGAAGCGATCGCGCGCACGCGCTCGGCTTCGGTCTGCGGCGCGCGGTCGCCGGTCGCGCCGATAGCGAGCGCAACGACGACCACGATCATCATCACGATCCACGACACGCGATTCGCCCGACTCACGATGACTGCCCCTTGCCCTGCGGCCGGGCAGGCAGAGCGCCCGCTGCGCTCTCGCGCAGCTCCTCTGCCCTGGCGAGGATCCGGTCGAGCCCGTCGGCCGTCACCTCGCCGACGATGCGGGTGATAACCAGCCCGTCCGGATCGACGACGAAGGTCTCCGGCGGCTTGCCCACGCCGAAGTCGAGGGCGATCCGACCGCGCGGGTCCTTCAGCACCGGCCAGTCACCGCCGTTCTTGGCGTACCAGTCGCGTGCCGCCTCGATGTCGTCGTTAAAGACCACCGCCACGACCTGCGCGTCGCCGGTGCGGGCGTGCCGCGCCGAGAAGTTGAGGAGCTCCGGATGCTCGTTGCGACACGGGACGCACCAGCTCGCGAAGAAGTTCACGACGAGGTAGCGCCCCCGGAACCGCGACGCCCGCACGAGCTCGCCATCGAGGTTCTCCGCGGTGATCTCCGGTGTGAGCTTGCCGATGAGAGGGCTCTCTGCCACCTGGTTCGCCGCCGGCTCGCGCGTTGCGAACACCGCGACGAGCGCGACCATCATCACCCCGACCCCGAGCGCGATCCACCGAGCGATCGGACGCCGGCGCTCCATGACGTCGACGGATCCGTCAGCACCGTCGCGCGATGCGGCAGGCGAGTCGGGCAGGGTCGACGTCACGGGACGAGCGCCGCCTCGCGGGGCTGATCCCCGTGAGCATCGGCGTCGACCGGAGCCGACACCGGATCGGTCGGACGCCGCCTCCTCCGTCCGGGCACCGCTGAGAGCAGCGTTCCGAGCGCCATCGTGCCGCCGCCGATCCAGAGCCAGACCACCATCGGCTGGCGCGCGACCCCGATGACCGCGGCATCCTCGGCGTTGCGCGGCGCGTCGATCAGGGTGAGATACACGTCCTCGGTGATGCCGGTGCGAACCGACGGCGTGCCGATCGCCTGTCCGACGAACGGGTACGTCGACAACGTCGGCCGGTAGATCTGCCCGCCGTCGATGCGCACCTTCGCCTCGATGGCCCGGCGGTTCGGGTACTGGACGATGTCACGCCCGACGTAGGTGATGCGGTGCCCGGCGAGCGTCGCCGATTCCCCGGGCGCGAGGCGCGCCTCGGCCCGCTCCCCGTACGCGGTGGCCGACGCGAAGCCGATGGCGATCATGATCACACCGAGGTGGACGATCATCCCGCCGTTCGCCCGACCCACCAGCCCGCGCCAGCCCTGTCGGCGGGCAGCCAGGAACAGCTGGCGGAACGCGGCACCTGCCGCGAATCCCCCGAGGAAGAACGCCAGCAGCGGTGCGAGCCCACGGGCACCGACGGCCACCGCGACCACGAGGGCGGCCGTGGCGAACCACGCCGGCCAGTGCAGGCGGGTGCGGAGGAGCTCCGTCGAAGCCTTGCGCCACGGAAGGACCGGAGCGATCGCCATCAGGAAGAGCAGCGTGAGCCCGATCGGCGCGGTCATCCGATCGAAGTAGGGCCGGCCCACGGAGATGCGCGACCCGTTGATCGCCTCGACGATGAGCGGGAACACGGTGCCCAGCAGCACCACGAACGCGAACCCGGCGAAGAGCACGTTGTTCGCGAGGAACGCGCCCTCGCGCGAGATCGGCGAGTCGATCGAGCCCGGCGAGCGGAGCCGGTCACCACGCCAGCCGATGAGGCCGACGCTGACGACGCAGATGACGCCGAAGAAGGCCAGGATCCACTGCCCGGGCCCCTCCTCGGTGAACGCGTGCACCGAGTCGAGGACTCCCGAACGGGTGAGGAACGTGCCGAGGATCGTGAGCGCGAACGTGGCTACGAGCAGCGACAGGTTCCAGACCCGCAGCATCCCGCGACGCTCCTGCACGAGCACCGAGTGCAGATACGCGGTGCCAGTGAGCCACGGCAGGAACGATGCGTTCTCGACCGGGTCCCACGCCCAGAAGCCGCCCCAGCCGAGCACCTCGTAGCTCCACCACGAGCCGAGGACGATGCCGAAGGTCAGGAAGCCCCATGCGAAGAGGGTCCAGCGCCGGCTGACCGCGAGCCATCCCTCGTCGAGGCGGCCCGTGACGAGGGCGCCGATGGCGAAGGCGAACGGCACCGTGAACCCGACGTAGCCCAGATAGAGCATCGGCGGGTGGAACGCCATGAGCACGTGGTTCTGCAGCAGCGGGTTCGGCCCCGGGCCGTCGGTCGGGATCTTCCCGGCGACCGTCTGGAACGGGTTCGCGGGCCAGATCATCAGCGCGAAGAAGAAGGCCGCGACGACGAACGCCGTGAGGAGCGCCCATCCCATCAGCGGGTCGCTGACCTGGCGCCGGAACCGGTAGGCCATCGCCGCGATGAACCCGGCGAGGACGAGGCCCCACAGGAGGATCGACCCCTCGAGCGCGGCCCACATCGTGGCGAACTTGAAGAGGAACGGCGTCGACCGTGCGGAGTTCTCGGCGACGAAGACGAGCGAGAAGTCGTCGGTAAGCAGCGCTCGTTCCATCGCCACGACCGCGAGGAGCGAAGCGCCGAGCAGGGCGACGCTGAACGGGCCCGACGTCGCGATGAGCATGGCGCGCTTCTTGCGGAGCCCCGCGCCGATCACCGCGATGGCAGCGAGCGAGATGACGAAGCCGAGGGTGACGCCGGCGAGGCCGAGCGCGGCGTTCATCGCCTACTCCGCGCAGGAGGCGTACTGCTGCTGCTGAGCTGCCGCCTCCTGGAGCCGCTCGGGGTTCTGCTCCTTGTACTCGTTCGAGTGCCTGACCATGATCCGGTCGCTCTCGTAGACGCTCCCCTGCCAACGGCCTTCGAGAACGACGGGGATCCCAGGCTTGAACAGCTCGGGCGGGTCACCCTGGTGCTTCACGTCGACGCACACGCCGGCCGACATGATCGAGAATCGGACCGCATCTCCCGTCGAGCTGACCGGTTCCGTGACGAGACCCTCCACGCGAAAGCGGCGCGAGCCGAGCTCGTCGCGCTCGGCGACCGCTTCGTCCGCGGTCTTGAAGTAGGTCGTCGACTCGCTGAGGTTGGTGACCAGCAGGGCGATGCCCGCACCCAGCACCGCGACGACGAGCACGACGCGCAGCGCGCCGTTCCGCTTCGGTCGCTCCGGTTCCGGGCGGACCTCGAGCGGCTCGTAGTCGGTCGTGGTCAACGGGATCCCTTCAGGCGCTTGAGGAGGAACGCGGCGTACCCGACGAGTGTCGCGGCGGTGACCGCGTATCCGGCGATGACGTACGTCACACCGCCGCTCCTTCGCGTCGACGTTCGGCGATCGCCGCTTCGAGGGCCTCGCCCTGACGCTCCTCGTCGAGGCGCTCGATGCGGGTGCGCACGAGGAGGAGGAAGCCGAACACCGCTGACATCGCGACGAAGCCGACGAGCATCACCGCGACGTAGGAGCCGTCGAGGTCGCTGCCCGGGCTCGCCTGCGCGAGCGAGCGACCCTGGTGCAACGTGCGCCACCACGACACGGCGAAGTGGTTGATCGGGATGACGACGACGGCGGCGAGGCCGGTGACCGCGCTGAGGATGCCGCGTCGATCGGGATCGGGGGTGATGCGGCGCAGCGCGCCGTAGCCGACGAGGAGAGCGAGCATCAGCGCGCTCAAGGTCAGCCGCGCGTCCCAGACCCACCACACGCCCCAGGTCGGGCGGCCCCAGATCGAACCGGTGATCAACATGAGCGAGGTGAACACGACGCCGAGCTCGGCCGATGCTGCGGCGAGGCGGTCCCACCGCGCATGACGCGTCGCGGGCACCAGGTAGAGAAGGCTGCCGAGAGCCATCACGCCGAACGCGACGTAGGCGACCCACGCGATCGGCGGATGGACCGCGATCAGCCGCGAGTACTCCTCCTGCTCGATCGTCGGCGGGAGGTTGAACCCGAGGCCGATCGTCAGGGCGAGCAGTCCGAACGCGACCGCGCCGAAGGCGATCTCCAGGCGCGAGAGCCTCACGCTTCCTCCAAGAGAAGACCGAACGAGAACGCACCCGCTGCGAGGTAGACGGCGGCGAACGCCGCGAGCAGGCGCATCCACGGGCCGGCCTCACCGGAGACACCAGCGAGGGCCGCCTCCCACGCGCGCGTGGCGCACAGCACGACAGGAGCGGCGACCGGCACGAGCAGCAGCGGAAGCAGCGTCTCTCTCACGCGAGTGCCCGCGCTGAGCACGCCGTAGAGGCAGCCCGCGGCGGCGAGACCGATCGAGGCCAGCACGGCTGTGCTCGCGAGCACCCACCATCCACCGAGATCGGCGTTGTAGAGGACCGCGACGCCGAACGCGAGCAGCAGTTCGAGCGCGAGGAGCTGCACGACGATCGCCGCGGCCTTGCCCATGAAGATGCCGGCGGGGTCGAGGCCGGAGAGACGGAGGCCGTCGCGGGCTCCGTCGGCGCCCTCGAGGCCGAAGCTTCGCTGGACGGCGAGGAGCGCGCTGAACGTCACCGCGAGCCAGAAGAGGCCCGCAGAAGCGCGGGCGAGCACGCCGCGGTCGGGATCGAGGGCGAACGCGAAGAGCACGAGCACGAGCAGCGCGAACGGAGCGACCTGGTTGATCGCGACGCGGCTGCGGACCTCGATGCGGAGGTCTTTGCCCGCCACGAGCGCGGCGTCTCTAAGCAGCACGGGCTGCCTCGTGGACCTCGCCGCCGGTGACGACGAGCCGGCGGACAGCGAGGGGTGTGGCGCGGTCGAGCTCATGGCTGGCGAACACGACGGTGGCCCCACCCGCCGCGGCGTCGACGATCAAGTGGTCGACGAGGTCACGGCCGTCGGCGTCGAGGCCGGCGTGGGGTTCGTCGAGCAACCACAGTTCGGGCCGGCGGGCGACGAGCGATGCCAGCGCGGTCCGGCGCCGTTGGCCAGCGGAGAGGCGGCCGACCGCGACGCCGCGCAGGCGGTTGTCGAGGCCGAGACGCGCGAGCGCCGGCTCCGCTTCCGTGGCCTCGAGACCGGCGGCACGCACGGCGAACCGGACGTTCTCCTCGACCGTCAGATCGTCGTACAGGAACCCGGCATGGCCGAGGAGGCCCACCCGCCGGCGCACCTCACGACGCTGCTTCGCGAGGTCGCGACCGAGCACCTCTCCGCTCCCTTCGGCCAGCGGATGCAGGCCAGCGCAGGTACGCAGAAGCGTGCTCTTGCCCGCCCCGTTCGGACCCGCGAGATGCACGATCTCCCCGCGCTCGACCAGGAGGTCTGCTCCGGCGAGTGCGGGGAAGCGTCCGAGGAGGACGACGGCGCGAGAGAGGCGGATGGCGGTCATGGGACCGCCGTCAAGACTACGGGTGGCCTGGGAGTTGTGACCAGGCAGCCCGGCGGGGTCGGCCTATCCTCGCCCGTCGTGGACTGGCGGCGCGTCGTGGCGGGCATCGGGCGGACGTGCATCGCGTCGGGCGTCCTGATCCTCCTCTTCGTCGCGTACCAGCTGTGGGGAACCGGACTCTCCGAGGCACGAGCGCAAGACCGGCTGCGCGCCGATTTCCTCGACGCGCTGCAGACCCCGGTCACCACGACGACGACCACCGCACCGGGCGACGATGGCTCGTCCGACGCGACGGCCCCGCCCGCTGCGGCGCCGCGGGCCACGCCCACCGGCGAGGCTGTCGCCATCATTCGGATCCCGAAGATCGACGTCGAGAAGGCGGTGGTCGAAGGGGTCTCGGTAGGCGCCCTGAAGAAGGGGCCGGGCCACTACCCCTCCACTCCCCTGCCTGGTCAGCCGGGCAACGCGGCCATCGCCGGCCACCGCACCACGTACGGAGCGCCGTTCTACCGCCTCGACGAGCTCCAACCGGGCGACCGCATCGAGGTCACGACGAAGCAGGGCGACTTCGTCTACCGCGTGATGGAGACGAAGATCGTGCGGCCGTCGCAGAACGAGGTGCTCGCACCGACCGACGACAACCGGCTCACGCTCACCACGTGCCATCCTCGGTTCTCGGCCGCGCAACGGATGATCGTGACCGCCTCGCTCACGAACGAGCCGGTGGAGGCGACCCCGCCTCCGGTGACCGTCCCGGAGGAACCGACCGACGAGGAGCCGGGTGACGAGCCGGGCGCGGAGGAGCCGGCCGAGGATCCGACCGTCGTGCCGTCGCTCGCGGACGACGCCTCCGTGTCGGGCGAGTCGGTGTCGAAGTGGCCCGCCATCGCCTGGGGCTCCCTCGCCGCGTTCATCTGGCTCGTCACGTGGCTGCTCTCGAAGCGTTGGGGACGGGTGCCTGCCTACGCGATGGGCGTGCCCGTGTTCCTCGTCGTGCTGTTCGTCTTCTTCGAGAACTTCGCGAGGTTGTTGCCCGCCAACGTGTGACGGTCAGCCGATGTTCGAGAGCCAGTCGAGACCAACGCGGTCCATGGCGTCGATGAGGAACGACGAGACGCGTCCCATCCGGCCGGTGAAGAGCAGGATTCCGACGATCGTGAGCACGGCTCCTGACGTGACGTTCAGCGCTCGGAAGTGGCGCTTCACCCAGGCGAACACCTCGGTGAGGCGCCCGAAGGCGAGGCCCGCGGCGACGAACGGCACGCCCAGCCCGAGCGAGTAGACGAACAGCAGAGCGACGCCGCGTCCCAACGTGTTCTCGTTGGTCGCCAGGGCGAGGACCGCCGCGAGCGACGGGCCGATGCAGGGGGTCCATCCGAACGCGAACGCCATGCCCATGACGGGTGGGGCGAAGGCGCCCAGCTTCGAAGGCAGGACGTCGAACCGTCGCTCCCGCTGCAGGAACCCGGGCGCGATGACGCCCGCGAGGAACAACCCCATGGCGATGACGAGCACCCCGGCGACGCGCTCGAGCACCCGCTTGTTCTCGAGCAGCAACTGCCCGAGCGCACTGGCGGAAGCGCCGAGCGCGACGAACACGATGGTGAAGCCCGCGACGAACAGCAGGGTCGACCGGAGCAGCCGGCGGGTGTCGGCGGCGGTCGGCGATCCGAGCTCGGCGAGGCTGACACCCGACATCAGCGACAGGTAGCCGGGCACCAGCGGCAGCACGCACGGCGACAGGAACGAGACCATGCCGCCGCCGAACGCGAGGAGGAAGGTGCCCATCGCCGGGCTCAGCGACCTCGGAAGCTCGGGGCGCGCTTCTCGGCGAACGCCGCACGCCCCTCGACGAGATCCTCCGACGCCCACGCCTTCTCGAACGCCGCCCGGACCTCCGGGTCGTCGGCCGGCGGCTCCAAGCGGTTGAGCGCGAGCTTCTGGCCCGCGATCGTCAGCGGTGCGAGCTCCGCGATCCGTTCGGCCCATGCCACTGCGGCGTCGAGATCGCCGATCCGCGAGACGAGGCCGAGCCGGTGCGCATCGTCGGCGGCGATCTCCTCGCAGGCGAGCAGGACGGCGCGGGCCGGTCCCTGCCCGCACAGCGACGCGACCCGCTGCACCGTCCAGTGATCGACCATGAGACCCAGCTTGGCGGCAGGGATCCCGAAACGGGCATCGGCCGTCGCGACCCGCAGATCACACGCAACCGCGAGCTGCATCCCGGCGCCGAGCGCCGCTCCGTGCACCGCCGCGATCGTGACGCAGGGCACGTCGCGGAGCGCGTCGAGGGCGCGGCGCAGGTGGGCCGCGAACTCGAGAGGCTCGCCTGCTTTCAGGTCGGCGCCGGCGCAGAAGTGCGGGCCCTTGCCCGCCAGCACCACGGCGCGCGCACCTTCGTCGTGGGCCTGCCACACCGCGTCAGCGAGGGTGTTGACCGCGTCGATGTCGACCGCGTTGCGCCGGTCAGGACGGTCGAGCGTGAGCAGCCGGACGCGCTCGTCGCCCGCGGTCGACACCTCGATCATGTCGCTCTGGTTGCGGTCGGGCACGCCCGGGAACGCTACGCCGCATGACCCTCGAGTTCCTCATCTCGCTTCTTCTCACCGGGCTCGTCGTCGGCGCGCTGGCGCGCCTCGCCCTCCCCGGTCCGAACCCGATCGGGATCCTGATGACGATCGTCTGCGGCATCGCCGGCGCCTTCATCGGCGGGATCATCGCCACGGCCATCGGCGTCGGCGGATGGGCCGCCTTCGCCATCGCCGTGCTGTGCGCGACGGGCCTCGTCTACCTCGTCAGCGGCGGAGCGCGCCGGCGCCGCCCGTTGGTCGGCGGGCGCCGCGGGCTCTTCTAGATCGAGCTCGCTACAGCAGGCCCTGCTTCTTCTGACGCTCGACGAGCTCCAGGTCGGCGTCGACCATCATGTTGACCAGCTCGGGGAAGGAGACCTTCGGCTCCCAACCGAGCTGGTTCTTCGCCTTCGTGGGGTCGCCGATCAGCAGGTCGACCTCCGCCGGACGCATGAAGCGCTCGTCCTGCGTGACGTGGTCGGTGTAGTCGAGGCCGGCACGGGCGAACGCGAGCTGGCAGAACTCGCGCACCTGGTGCGTCTCGCCTGTCGCGACGACGTAGTCGTCCGGCGTGTCCTGCTGGAGCATCAGGTACATGGCCCGGACGTAGTCACCGGCGAAGCCCCAGTCGCGCTCGGCGTCGAGGTTGCCGAGGGGCAGCGTCTCGTCGAGTCCGTGCTTGATGCGGGCGACGCCGTTGGTGATCTTCCGGGTCACGAACTCGAGACCGCGGCGGGGTGACTCGTGGTTGAAGAGCATCCCACTCGACGCGTGGAGGTTGTAGCTCTCGCGGTAGTTGATGGTGATCCAGTGGCCGTAGACCTTGGCGACGCCGTAGGGGCTACGGGGGTACAGGGGGGTCGTCTCCTTCTGGGGGACCTCGACCACCTTGCCGAACATCTCCGACGACGACGCCTGGTAGAAGCGGATGTCGGGGTCGACGATGCGGATGGCGTCGAGCAGACGGGTGACACCGAGCGCGGTCGTCTCGCCGGTGAGCACGGGCTGGGTGAACGACGTCTGCACGAACGACTGCGCCGCGAGGTTGTAGACCTCGTTCGGCCGGTTCTCGCGGAGGATGTGGATCAGCGACGCCTCGTCGTGCAGGTCGCCCGCGACGAGCTCGACGTCGTTCTGGATCGCGGCGATCCGGTCGAAGTTGATGGTGCTCGTCCGGCGGACCATGCCGATGACGTGGTAGCCCTCCTCGAGCAGCAGTTCGGCGAGGTAGGACCCGTCCTGGCCGGTGATCCCGGTGACGAGCGCGCGCTTGGTCATGGGACGACGTTCTACAGGTCGCCGCGCCGAGTGTCTGCCAACTGGGTTGGCACGCCACACTGGAGACCGTGGTGCCCGAATCCCTCGGCCGGCGCATCGCCCAGCTGCGGGGCGATCTGGGTTGGACCCAGGCCGACCTGGCGGAACGGGTCGGGATCTCCCGCGCCGCCCTCTCCCACGTCGAGGCAGGGATGAGCACACCGGGCGAGCGCACGCTCGCCCTCCTCGCCGGCATCTTCAAGATGGAGCCGCACGAGCTGATCGCCGGTACCGCGTATCCGGTCGCGAAGGCCGAACGGCTCCCCGTCGTCGTGGCGCGCTACACCGAGGTCGAGCTGCAGCTCCGCATGCTCGACGCCGATGTCGAGCGGGGCCTCGACGAGTCACTGCGGGCGGGCTGGACCGACCGCCTCCGCCTCCTCCGCAAGGAGGCGCACGACCGCCGTGAGCAGGCGCTCCTCGACACCGCCCTCGGCCGCCTCGCCGCACACGACGGACTCGGAGGAAATTCTTCGGAATAGTTCCGGAGAATTTCCTCCAGATCGCTGGGGGCGTGGGTGGTGGCGGGTGGCGGGTCAGTTCTGGATCGGGAGGACGTCGGCCGCGAGGTCGGCGATCTCGTCGTCCCACGACGGGGGATCGCCGGCCGGCACGACGACGAACTTCGAGAAGCCGACGTCGACGAAGCGTTCGAGCTGGCGGCGCAGCTCGACGGTGCCGGACGGGATCACCTCCGACGGGTCCGTGTCCGGCCGGCGGAGGGTGACGAGCTGGGCCAGTCGCTCCGGGAGCGGGCCGCCGCCTCGGTTGTAGATGACGAGGGCGCCGTAGTGCTCGGGGTCGATCGAACGTCCGGCGTCCGCCGCTGCGGCTTCCACGACGGCACGCCCTTCGGCGGCCTCCGCCGGCGTGCAGAACGACGGCAGCCAGCCGTCGCCCAGCCGGCCGACGCGCCGAAGCTCGGAGGGCGCGCGACCGCCGAGCCACACCTCCATCTTCGAGACCGGTTTCGGCCGGACCGTCACGCCCTTGTACGAGAAGAAGCGGCCGTCGTGATCGACGGACTCCTCCCACCACAGGCGCCGGAGGAGAGGAAGCGCTTCATCGAACCGAGCGGCCCGCTCCGACCGCTCCACACCGAACGCCTGCTGCTCGTTCGGGTCGGCGACGCCGAGGCCGAACGCCGGGAGCAGCCGCCCGTTCGAGAGCAGGTCGAGGCTGGCGAGCTCCTTCGCGAGGAGCACCGGGTTGCGCCCGGGCAGCACGAGCACGGAGAACCCGAGCTTGAGCTTCTGCGTCCGTCCCGCAGCGACCGAGAGACCGACCACCGGATCGACCGCGCCGCCGGTGACCCGTTCCGACAGCCACAGCGAGTCGAAGCGGTGACGTTCGAGCGCATCCACCAGCGAAGCGAACCCGTTCGGGCCACCTGCCGCTGTCGTGGTTCCCAAGCCGAAGCCGACTCGCACCTTCATGACGACAGGCTTAGCGCGTCAACCATCGAGCCACGCCGGTAGGCCCGGCGCGCCGGGCGGCGGCGGCGCGCCGCGAGTTGCGGACCCACCGCCCGCGGCGAGGTCGACCGGCGCGCGCAACGCCAGCACAGCGAGCACGGTGCCGGGGATCGCGAGCAGCGAGGCGGGCAGCATCGTCGCTGCGACCTGCTGGCCGACGCCGAGGCCGTGGGCGAGCACGAGGGACGACACCGGCGCATGGAAGTTGGCCAGCAACGTCATCGCGACGAGCGCCGGCAGCACCGCTCCGATCACGCCGGCCGCAGCGACACCGATCGCTGCCCCGCCGAACGACCGCAGCAGCGAGCGACGCAGCGTCCCGGCAACCAGTGCAGCGACGACGGCACCGATGAGCGCTGCCGCGAGCATCCCGAAGACGAGCTTCGTGTACAGCGACGCGTCGGGGCGCAGGGTCAGGTCGATGCGCAAGGGAGGTCGTCCGGCGACGACCTCCCATCGCCGGCATCCGAACCCGTCGGCGCGTTCGATCGCGCCGGTGGCGCCGAGCTCGTGGTCGACGTCGGGAAGGCACAGGGCGAGCTCGTACGACTCGAACCCCGCCCGGCGCATCACGGTCGACAGCCGGGCCGTGTCGAAGGCGAAGACCAGCGACGTGTCAGCTCCTCGCCGGGCGAGCCTGCCGTCGAACTGCGCGCCGGCCGTCCGGAAGTCGTCGATGAAGTCGCGATAGTCGGTGATGAGCGGTTCGTCGGGAACGGCGCCGAAGGCGTGGGCGATGTCGTTCATCAGCGAACGCACGTCTGCCGGGCCGGTGTCGGTGTAGAGATCGATCGCGTCGCCGCCGGCGTCGTGCAGGTAGATCTCGATCGCCGGGACGCCCGACGCGTAGTACGGGCCGCCGTCGTCGGGATACTCGCTCTGGGCGAGCCCGCCACCCGCGGCGAACGCCATCGCGACGCCGACGAGCAGCGCGACGATCACGAGCCGCCTACCGGCCCGTCCAGCGCGGGGATCGCTTCTCGGAGAACGCCGCGATCCCTTCTTGCGCGTCTTCGGTCAGCGTCGTCAGCGTGAGCATCGGATGCAGATATGCGAGCGCATCATCGGCCGCCCGGTCCCACACCGCGTAGAACGAGTCGCGGCCGAGCTTCATCACGGCAGGCGACTTCGCGGCGAGCGACGATGCGAGCTCGTCGACGGCGGCGTCGAGCTCCTCGACCGGAACGACGCGGTTGACGAAGCCGATGCGGTCGGCTTCCGCGGCATCGACGCGCCGCCCGGTGAGCATGAGCTCCAGCACCTTCTTCGGCGGCATCGAGCGCACGAGCGGGACCGTGATCATGAACGGCCACAGCCCGACGTCGATCTCCGGCGTCCCGAACTGCGCGTCGTCGGATGCGACGACGAAGTCGCACGCGAGCGCGAGGCCGAACCCTCCCGCCAACGCGAACCCACGCACGCGAGCGATCGTCGGCTTGCCGAGGTCGTAGAGCTCGAGGAACAGCTCCGCGAGCCCGCCCCGCCCCTCGTGCAGGTCGAGGAAGGAAGCGCCCGATGCCATGTTCCCGAGGTCGGCTCCGGCGCAGAACGCCCGCTCGCCGGCGCCTGTCAGCACGACCACCCGCACATCCGCGTCGGACTTGGCTTCCGCGAGCCGGTCGCGGAGCGACTGCACCACGTCCCACGACAGCGCGTTGCGCCGTTCGGGGCGGTTGATGGTGATCGTCGCGATCGAGTCGGCGACGGCGTAGAGCACCTCATCGGAGCCGCTCGCGGGCACGGGCATCGCTCGCTCACCGTACCGGTCCTGGGAAGCTGGAACCCTCGTGTCGTACGTCGTCGCCGCTGTCGTCCTGGGGATCGGGATCGGCTACCTCCGCGGTGGCCGGCTTCTCGCGCTCGCGACCGCGCCGGTCCACTGGTGGCCGGTGCTCGCAGCGGCGGTCGCGCTGCAGGTCGCGTCGCTCACGATCGACACCACGCTCGGGGCGCGCCTGCTCCTCGCGTCGTTCGCGCTGTTGATCGTCTTCACCGCGCGCAACTTCACGAGGGCGGGCATGGGCATCGTGCTGGTCGGCGTCGCCATGAACGCGCTCGTCATCGCGGTCAACAGCGGCATGCCGGTGCGGAAGGAGGCGATCATCGCCTCGGGTCTCGCCGAAGCGGACGAGATCGACGAGCTCGACTTCAACGCGAAGTGGCATCTCGAGACCGACGACGACCGCCTCACGTTCCTCGCCGACATCATCCCGGTGCCCGGCGTCGGTGAGGTGCTGTCGTTCGGCGACCTCGTGATGGCGGTGGGCGTCGCGGACGTGATCGTCCACCTCATGCGCCCGGCGGGCGCGCTCAGCCGGCGAGAGCTGGAAGAGACTGGGTCGCGAGGTAGCGGTTGAGCGCGTGCAACGTCGCGCGCACGGCAGCGAGCTCGACCGAATCGGCTGCCGCGACTCCGTAGCGGTCGCCGGCCGTCGCCGAGGCGAACACGAGCATCACACCTTCACCGAGCGTGTGCTCGAACAGCGCAGCAGCTTCGACCTGGAAGGGCACTCGCGCGCCCAGCCGCGTCAGAGCGTCGAACGTCGCCTTCGCCGCGGCCTGAGGATCACCGGCACGCGCCCGGCCGATGGTGCGCACGCCCTCGTAGCCGAGGTGCACCTCGACGTCGTCACCTTCTCCGTCGTCCGACGGCGCAGTTCGCACGTCGAGGATGCGAACGCGCGTGGGGCGGCTACCGCCGGCGAGGTCGACGTGGAACGGCCGGTCGAGGTGGGCCCGGCACAGCCGCTCGGCCGAGGTCCGCACAGACCCCGCGTCGGGGGCGCCCACGGCGAGAACCTGCACGACGAGCGCGTCGGGCCGATCGAGGAACCCGACGTACGACACGTTCGGCAACCGGCGGAGCTCGAGCTCCAGCACATCGAGCGTCTTCATGCGATCAGTCCTGAGGGAGATCGTTTGGCCTCGTAGAGGCGCTGGTCGGCGATGCGGTACAGCAGGCGAGGGTCGACGCCGTCGGCAGGTGCGCTTGCGACGCCGGTCGTGAAGTGAACCCGCCCCTCGGGGAGCGCTGCCTCGAGCGCGTCGCCCAGGCGCGACATGAGCTCGGGGACGTGGTCGGCGCTCGCGTTCGGCAGGAGCATCGCGAACTCGTCTCCGCCCACCCTGGCGGCGACGTCGCCGACGCGGAGCCTGCTGCGCAGCTCGGCGGCCACCGCGCGCAGCGTCGCGTCGCCCGCGGCGTGGCCCAGCCTGTCGTTGACGTCCTTGAAGTCGTCGAGGTCGACGAGCACCAGCGTGAACTGCCAGCCGTACCGGTCACTGCGGGCGCACGACTCGCTCAGCAGATCGTCGAACGCCCGCCGGTTGAGCAGGCCCGTCAGGCCGTCGTGGAGGCTGTCGTGGCGGGCGACGTCGAGACGAACAGCGAGGGAGCACAAGCTCGCGACGCTCGACGCGACGACCGGATCGACGTCGACGGGCGTCGCGTGCACCCCCGGCTCGCCGAAGCGAACGAGCTCGCGGGCCCACGACGTCTCGATCGGATCCCGACCGGCTCGGAACGCCTGCCGGCCGAGCGGCGGCTCGTCGACGATGACCATGACGTCTTCGGCGTTGGCCCGATCACGCAGCCGTTCGAGCGAGCGGTACACGAACTCGATGCCGGTGTCACTGCTCGCGAGATCCTCGGTGACCGACACGAGGAGCGCATCAGGACGACGGTCGAGGGTCGGCACCAGCTGCACAGGCGCGGGTGCCGCACCGGCGCCCGTGCCGGTGTCTTCCGCCTGGTTGCGCCGCCTCCGCCAACCCACCTTGGGGAAGTTCGACGCCGATGCGAGGAACCCTCCCTGAAGACCACGCTCAGTGGTCGTGGTGGCCGGCGGCCTCCGCCTTGGCGGCGATCTGGTGCATGAGCTCGACGCCGGCACGGGCCTGCGCGATCAGGCCCGGGTTGCGGTGGCTCAGATTGAGGACCTCGATCGCCACCCGCCGCTCGTGGCCTACCGGGTGCATCGCCACGAGCGCGGCGAACGGGTCGACCTCGTGGTCGACCTCGACGAGCTCGTCGAGCATCGAGCACACCCGGATGATCGCGGCCTCGACGCTGCTCGCGGGCGGACCGCCGGGCTGGGAGTCCTGCACGAGGTCGACGAGGTCGCCGAGGAACCCGGTCTCCTGGAGGATGTCGCCCGAGACGTCGGCCAGATCGGCGGGATCAGGGGGACCGTCACGCTCGGCTTCCTCGTGCAACGAGATGTGGCCGATGTGGTGGAGCCGGGCCGCGTTGACGAGGTGATCGAGGCGCTTGCCGTCGTACCCCATGGCGTCGGCGACGGCCTCGACGTACACCGCCGTCCGCTCGCTGTGCCCGAGGGGTGTGAGGCCGGCCACCTCCGGCAGCAGGCTGAGCGCGCGGGTGGTCTGTTCGTAGGTGATGCGGGCAGACGTGTAGCGCTGGAAGGCGAAGCGGGTGACGAGCAACGGCACCGCGGCGATGAACGCCAGCGCGATGCCCTGGTCGGCCGCAAGATCGATGAGCACGGCGACGCAGAGCAGCGTGACGTAGAGCGGCCACGCCTGTCGCAGATCGGAGCGCTCACCGGTCGTACGGGCGACCACACCACGAATCGCGTGGTCGACGCCGAGGAAGGCGACGCCGACGATCGCAGCCACCGCCATCGCTGCATCCTCTGCGTCGAGGTTCCACGGCAGCAGCGCATCGGCGACGAGCCGTCCGGCAATGGCTGCTGCGACGGCGGCAACGACGGCGCCAGCGCCACCGAGCCGGGCGCCGACGGAACCTTCCTCCTCGTGGTCGAGCCACGACGGGAGCGAGAGCACGATGCCGGCCACGGCGATGAGGACGGCCCACTGAGGATCGACCCTCGCGACGATCGCGACGAGGATCGCGTGGCCGAGGGTGAGTCGCCCGCCCCAGGGCAGGTCGACGTGCAACGCGAGCCCGGCGGCGACCGCGAGCGTGAGCCACAGGCCGCTCGCGACCCACTCGTGGCCGGCTTGCCGCAGCACCACCGCAGCGAGACCGACCGCTACCAGCGGCGCGACCAGCGTCGCCGGATGGCTCGCGTCGGGGAAGACGCGCCGAGCTGCCGTCGCCATCGTCTCGGTCATCGGGTCGCTTCTGCCTGCACGGTCTCGGGCGCTGGCGGGGTCGCAGCCACGCCCGGGTCGGTGTCGCCGAGCCCGGCGCTGCCGACGCCTGCGACCGGCGGCGGCACGTCGAAGTCGACGACGTCCTCTTCATGGCCGAGGCCGTGGCGCTCGCCGCGCGCGGTGATCGCGGCGATCAGCGCGTCGACGCAGTCGGGATGGAACTGCGAGCCCGACTTCGACCGCAGCTCCTCGAACGCGACCTCCATCGCGAGCGCGCGCCGGTACGAGCGGGTCGAGGTCATCGCGTCGTAGGCGTCGGCGACGGCGACGATGTACGCCTCGAGCGGGCGATCGCCGGTGCCTCCGTAACCGCCGCCGTCGAAGCGCGCGTGATGACCTGCCGCGGCGGCCGTCATCGGCTTGAGGAAGTCGACGAGGTCGAGGATGTCGACGCACACGTGCGCGTGGCGCTGCACCCGGTGGAACTCCTCGTCGGTCAGCTTGCCGGGCTTGTTGAGGAGGTGCTTCGGCACGGCGAGCTTGCCGATGTCGTGCATCAGCGCGGCGCGTTCGAGGTGCTGGAGGCGGGCGTGGCTGAGACCGAGCTGCTCGCCGATGTACATCGAGTACTTGCACACCCGGAGGGTGTGCTTGCCCGTGTACTCGTCCTTCGCCTGGATGGCGCGCAGGAAGACCTTGATCGTCGCGTCGTGGGCCTGCGTGAGCTCTATGTAGCTGTTGAACGTCGCCCGAGCGATCACGACCGGGGTGAGGAGGAGCACCACGGCAACGGGCCCGGTGGTCTGGTAGAGCAAGCCCACGAGCGCACCGAGGACGCCGAAGGCCAGGGCGCCGGGAAGCGCAGGCCGCATGTCGGCCCACACCGCGGCACGCGGCTCCTCGTAGAGGATCACGGCGGCGAGCAGGATCAGGACGACGTTCAGGGCGGTGAAGACCAGGCAGGTCGCGCTCACCTGCAGCGCCGCCGGAAGGTCGGCCGCCGCCCGGTGCGCGATCGCCGCGCCGACGGACGCGACGACGTACTGGCTCGAGTTCGCGGCGAGCTCACCGAAGCGGCGCTGGCGCGCGAGCTTCCACGTCAGGCCGTTCGCGGCGCCCACCGCGGCCGCGCCGAGGATGACGCCGTCCGACTGCATGGCGCCC
This sequence comes from Acidimicrobiales bacterium, assembly GCA_035540495.1. Taxonomy (GTDB): domain Bacteria; phylum Actinomycetota; class Acidimicrobiia; order Acidimicrobiales; family CADCTF01; genus DASVEG01. The sequence goes on along the minus strand of DATLGL010000029.1, from coordinate 150,306 downwards.
ATCGCCGCCATGACGACCATGAGGCTCGGGCTGATGGTGATCGCCGACGGGAGCGGCACGCCGGCGTTCTCCGCCCACAGGCCGAGGCCGACGAACAGCACCAACGCGACGAGCGACGGGAGCGACGAGTCGACGGCTGCGCCGATCGCCACGGACCCGGCTGCGAGCGCGGTGTACGACAGGCCGATCCAGAAGGAGGCTGCGCGCTTGTGGTCGGGAGTGGCCAAGGGGTCCTCGTGGGGGGAACGCCGGACGGAAGCGGGTGGTGGTGACAACGAGTCGAGCCGGAGACGGCAGAGGCCCCCGCCTAGGGGTTTGATGTTCGATCTCGCCTGAGGATCACTTTCCGCCGAGGCCGAAACCGGCGCCACCTGCGAGCAGGAGGCCGGCCAGGCTGGCCGCAAGGGCGGCGGCGCGGACATAGAGCTTCTTCATGCGAGTCACCTCCCTTCTGCTTGGTGTGGACGAACCCCGTGTCCGCTAGTTACGGGGATGTATCCGCTCCGCTCAGGTGAGGCGTAGGTCGACGAGCCTCTGCCGGCTCCGTCTCAACTCGGTTGTCAAGGAACGAGGATGCGCCGAGCGCCCGGGTTCCGGTCGTTCTGCGCTTCCGTCCTATTCGGACGGAGAGGGCCGTTCTTTATGGAAGTCGATGGTCCGATCGAGTCGTTCTGGCGGTGGTCCGCCTCGAACACCCGCTCGTCGTCGGTGAACACACAGCAATTCGGGAGGATCGGGGGCTGACCCTGGCGGGTCGGACAACTCGGACGAATCGAGAGGTGAACGTCGCTTAGGTTCAAAACCTACGGTCCCATCACCACAACGTCAACAGGTGTCACACAAAACTCAGGGATCCCACAGCTGGGGGCCGCTGGCCCGTACGGTGCAGGCTGGTGGAGCCGGTCCTCGAACTCGCAGAACTCGAGCGGGAGCTGTGCAGGATCCCGGAGGTGACCGCGGCGCGGGTCGTCGCGGGAGCCGACGGCGCGGTCGAAGAGGTGCACATCCTCTCGTTGCCGTCGAAGCACGCGAAGCAGGTGGTGCGCGACGTGCAGTCGGTGGCGATGGCGGCGTTCGATCTCGACATCGACCGCCGCATCGTGTCCGTGGTCCAGCTCGACACGGTCGCCTCGAGCACGTTGTCGGGCGTCGCCGACGACGACGGCGAGCAGATGGAGATCGACCTCGCCGAGCAGGAGCGCATCAACGTGGCGTCGGTGAGCGCGGTGCGGGCCGGGCTCCAGTGCACGGCCCAGGTGGTGCTGACGCTCGGCGACCAGCGGGCGACCGGCACGGCCGAAGGGCTCGTCGCCACCAGCAGCGTCCTCCGGCTCGTCGCGCAGTCGACGATCTCGGCGCTGCGCCAGCTCGAGCCTGCGGCGCTTCGGGCCGACATCGAGGGCGCGAGCGTGGTCCACATGGGCCAGCGGGCGGTGGCGCTGGCCACGGTCGTCATCGTCGTCCCGCCGTACGAAGAGGTGTCGTCCGGCTCCGCGGTGGTGCGCGCCGCGGGCGAGCTCGACGCCGTCGCTCGAGCCGTCCTCGACGCGACCAACCGGCGCCTCCGCCAGCTGCGCTGAGCACCGCCGGCATCCTCTCGTTCCGGTTCGCCGCCTTCGACGGCGTGTCGATCGAGGCGCGCAAGTGGGCGTGGGCGTTCGAGCGGCTCGGCCTCGACGTCCGGTGGATCGCAGGAGACGGTGACGGCCTCGACGTGGTCGTGCGCGGGTTGTCGCTGGACGCAACGGCGCCGGTCAGTGCCGATGAGGTGCGGGCCGCGGTCGACGGGTGCGACGTCGTGGTCGTCGAGAACCTGCTGTCACTCCCACTCAACGTCGCCGCCCTGCGCGCCGTCGCCGAGGCGCTCCGAGGCCGGCCAACGATCGTCCATCACCACGACCTCCCGTGGCAGCGCGAACGCTTCGCCGGCGCTCCGCCGCCGCCGGCCGACGTCGCGTGGCGGCACGTGACGATCAACCGGCTGAACGCGCGCGAGCTCAGAGCGCGAGCGGGCATCGACGCCGTGACGATCTACAACCACTTCGAGCGCCCGGCCGTGTCGGGCGAGCGGCCCGCCTTCGCGTTCGACCGGCCCCTCCTCCTGCATCCGACGCGGGCGATCCCTCGCAAGAACGTCCCTGCGGCCATCCGCCTGGCGGAGGCGGTCGGCGGGACCTACTGGCTGCTCGGCCCGCCGGAGGACGGCTACGAGGCCGAGCTCGAGTCGCTCCTTCGCTCGACGGAGGTGCCCGTGCTGCGCGGCGGCGGTTCGATCGGGGATGCCTACGACCAGTGCGACCTCGTGGTGTACCCGTCGACGTGGGAGGGGTTCGGCAACCCCACCATCGAGTCGGCGCTGGTCCGCAAGCCGTTGGCGGTCGGCAGCTACCCCGTGCTCGACGAGCTGCGCGCCTTCGGCTTCCGCTGGTTCGACGCCGAGCGCGACGTCGACGAGATCCGCCGCTTCCTCGCGGATCCCGATGTCGGGCTGCTCGACGCCAACGAGTCGATAGCGCGGGAGCACTTCGCGCTCGAGCGACTGCCGGACGCCCTCCGCCCCGTGCTAGAGCAGGTTCTATGACCGACCCGGTGCTCGAGCGGCGGGCACAGATGGCGAAGCTGGCCAGCGCCGGCCGAGGCTTCGGCTGGATCTGCATCCTCGCAGCCGTCATTGCTTTCGTCCTCGGGCTGATCTTCGGGTTCGACCCGTGGGGAACCGTCGTCGTGGTCGCCCTCCTCGCGTGCACCGTCACCCTCGCGCCGGCGATCGTCCTCGGCTACGCGGTGAAGGCCGCCGAGCGGGACGATCGCGACAGACGGTGACTACAGTCACCGTGCAAGAACTTCTCAACGTCGAAGGGGAACACACCGAATGACTAAGGCCGCGGTCCACGTCGGGCTCGAGCAGCCGCTCGAGATCCGTGACGACATCGAGGTCGAGGGTCCGAAGGCGGGCGAGCTCAAGGTCCGCATCGCGGCCTCGGGTGTCTGCCACTCCGACCTGTCCGTGCAGAACGGCACCATCCCGCTCCCGCCGCCGATCGTCCTCGGCCACGAGGGCGCGGGCGTCGTCGAGGAGGTCGGCGAGGGCGTCACGGGCTTCGAGCCTGGCGACCACGTCGTCCTCACCTTCGTCCCTCAGTGCAAGGAGTGCTTCTTCTGCAAGCGCGGCCAGGGCTTCATGTGCGAGAAGGCCGCCATGCTGAACATGGGCGGCATGCTCGACGGCACGAAGCGCCTGTCGTCCGGCGGCCAGCCTCTCTCGCAGATGGCCGGCTGCGGCACGTTCTCCGGCGTCACGATCGCCCCGGCGATCTCGGCGGTGAAGATCGACAAGGACGTGCCCCTCACGTCGGCCGCCCTCATCGGCTGTGGCGTGCAGACCGGCGTCGGCGCCGCGCTCAACACCGCCAGCATCCAGAAGGGTGACACCGTCGCCGTGATCGGATGCGGCGGCGTCGGCCTCAACGTGATCCAGGGCGCCAAGATCGCGGGTGCCGAGCGCATCATCGCCATCGACATGGTCGACTCGAAGCTCCAGATGGCCAAGGAGTTCGGAGCCACCGACTTCGTCAACGCGGGCGAGGGCGACCCCGTGGGTCAGGTCAACGGACTCACCGGGAAGGGCGTCGACGCGGCGTTCGAGGTGATCGGCCTCGGCCCGACGATCGAGCAGGCGATCAACATGACCCGGCCGGGCGGCGAGGCCATCCTCGTCGGCGTTCCGCGCATGGACGTCATGCTCAACCTCAACGCGGCGTTCACGTTCCTCTACACCGCGAAGACGGTGAAGGGCTGCTGGTACGGCTCGACCAACGCGGACAAGGACGTGCCGATGCTGCTCGACCTGTACAAGAAGGGCGAGTTGAAGCTCGACGAGCTCATCAGCCGCGAGATCAAGGTCGACCAGGTGAACGAGGCGTTCGACGCGATGAAGTCGGGCGAGGTGGCCCGCTCGGTCATCGTCCACGAGCACTGATCTCGGTTCGTCCGGCGAAGCCCCGGCGTGGTGGTCGCACGACCGCCCGCTGGGGCTTCTTCGCGTCAGTGGATCCGGAAGCGGCGCCTACGGACCCGAGCCGCAAGGAGCGTGACCCCGGGACGGCGCGCCGGTGCGGGCCGGATCGGTTCCGGCGGCCGGCGAGTGGTGCCCTGAGGGGCCTGCTTCGGCGGGCGCTGCACGATCAGGATTTCGGCGCCTGCGCTTCGGCTCCTTCCTGAAGATCAGCGCGATTGAGGGGGTATTTCGGACAAACGGGGCAGGCGGCCCTCGGCAGCCGCTTGTTACCGTCCGGTAGGTCCATGTCGACGCGCCTCCCCGCCCCCGCCCGACGCCGTCAGCTGCTCGACGTCGCCCTCCGCCGCTTCGCCACCGCGGGATACCACGCGACGTCGATGGACGACGTCGCAGAGGCTGCGGGGGTCACGAAGCCGGTGCTGTACCAGCACTTCTCGTCGAAGCGCGACCTGTACCTCCAGCTGCTCGACGACGTGAGCAGCCGGCTCGTCACCGCCATCGACCGCGCGACACGCGAGGCGCCGTCACCGAGAGCCCAGGTCGAAGCAGGCTTCGCCGCCTACCTCGACGTCGTGGTGGCCGATCCCGATGCCTTCCGGCTGCTCTTCGGGAGCGGGACGAGACGAGACGAGGAGTTCGCCGATGCGGCGCGCCGGGTCGAGCAGACGATCGCCCGTGCGATCGCGGCGTTGATCGACGCCGACATCGACGACGAGCAACGGGTGCTGGTCGCCCACGCGATCGTCGGGATGGCCGAGGGCGCGGTGCGAGAGCGTCTCCTCTCGCCCGAGGCGCAGGAGCTCGATGCGCCGAGGCTGGCCCGCCAGCTCGCCGACCTCGCATGGGGCGGGCTGCGCGGGGTGCGCCGGATCTGACCTCAGCGGATCAGGACGGCTGCAGCGAGAGCGCCTCGATCTCCATGCGACCCTGGCTCGACTCCGCGACGGAGCGGACCATCAAGCCGTGCTTCGGGGAGAACCACGTCGTCGACGTCGCCTCCTGCACCCCGCCGTTGAGCTCGAACCGCTCCTTGGTGGAGATGACCCAGACGGCCACTTCCTCCCCTGCCACCTTCACCCGCCGAGCGTCGCTGACGACGTTCGACGACGACCTCTTCACGACGTAGCCACCCGCGGCACACGCGGTCGACGACGTCCAGGTCGCGCCCTTCGACAGCGCGAGCTTCAACTCGACGTGGTCGGGCTCCCAGTCGCACACGATCGGCGTGGCGCCGAACATGAAGGTGCTCTTCGCCACGCGCATCTCGTCGGGTCCCCACACGACGTCGTTGTCGATGTCGGCCGGGAGGTTCTTCAGCCGAAGCATGAGCGCACGTCCACCGTTCGGAGCGGCACCTCGGTCTTCGATCGTGATCGTGCCCTCCTGCGACGACTCCCCGCGACGCACCGAGTACCGGTACGTGCCCGGCTTCGGAACGACGGTCGGCCCGGGATCGCCGGGGCCGAGATCGGCGAAGGTCGCGGCAGGTGAAGGCCCGGAGGCTGCGGCAGTCGTGGGTGGTGGCGCTGCGGTCGAGGGCGTGGCGTGCGACCGGTCCGCCGCGGTGGTCGGTGTGGCAGCCGGCGCCCCGGTTGCACCGCCTCCGTCGCCTTCGTCGTCGCCAGCGCCGGCGGCCGCGGGAGGAGCCGTGGGATCGGCAGCCAACGCGCCGACGACCGTCGACGACGAGGTGGACGTCGAGCTCACGGTGTTCCCCGCCACGAGCTGGTCGCTGTCGCCGTCGCCGCCCGCGACGATCGCCGCCGCGAGCACGGCGGCGATGAGGCAGGTGGCTGCGGCTGCAGCGAGCACCCGCCGGACGAACGGGGTGTCGGTCACGGGCGCTCATCGTGGAGCGTCGATGACGGATTCGTCCACTTCCTGGCCGATTGAGCACTACTCAGCACTGATTACTGACGTTTAGGGCAGCTTCTGCAGTGGGCACGTAGCGCGCATGGACAAGGGCTCACACTTCAAGCGGTGGGGCGCCGCCTACCTCATGTTCGGGTTGTTCCTCGCCAGCTGGGCCGCCCAGTTCTTCACCCAGATGGCGCAGGTGTCGAACGAAGCCCAGCAGCACGGGCAGCAGTTCTCGATGACTGACTTCCTGCCGCAGTTCTTCTCGTCGACGTTCGAGAACTGGCAGAGCGAGTGGCTGCAGCTCGCGTTCCAAGCCGTCGTGCTGCTCGGCATGAAGCACATCCTCTTCAAGGCCGACGCCGAAGACATGGAAGAGGTGCAAGCCGATCTGGCGCAGATCAAGCAGCACCTCGGCATCCCGCCGCGCGACGACAGCGAGACCCAGCTGCGCAACGACCTCCAGGCGCAGACCCTCAACCTCACCTGACGACTGTCCGTCGCCTCCCGGCGGCTTCTGCGTCACCTCGACCCGTGCGACACGATCGCGTTCACGCTCTTCTGACCCGGGACGCGACATCTCGCACGGTCGTCGCGATCGCTTCGAGCTGGGCGACCTGGTCGGCACTCAGATGGTCGAACATCAACCGCCGCACCTCCCGTGCGTGACCGGGCGCCGACGCCTCGAGCTTGGCGAACCCTTCGTCGGTGAGGCGGGCGATCGTGCCTCGCCGATCGGTATCGCACGCTTCGCGCACGACCCATCCCGGCCGTTCGAGCCGTGCGACCGCGTGCGACAGACGGCTTCGGGAGTAGAGCGTCCGGTCCGCGAGCTCGCTCATGCGCATCGATCGGTCGGGGCTCTCCGACAGGTGGACCAGGATCTCGTAGTCGGCGTGCGAGAGGTCGGCGTCGCGGCCGAGCTGGCGCTCGAGGCCGTCGAACAGCAGCTGCGTTGCTTCGAGGTACGCCCGCCACGCACGCTGCTCGTCGGTCGACAACCAGATCTTCTCGGCCATGCGCTCCAGGGTAGCGGAATACTTGAACCTTCAACTAGGTTGGTGAGGTCATGTCGGTCACACGTCTCAACCACGCCGTGCTCTACGTGTCGGATGTCGACCGGAGCGTCTCGTTCTACAACCGCATCTTCGGCTTCGAGCCCATCCCCGGGATGGCCGAGCTGCGAGGCGCTGCGTTCCTGAAGGCGCCGGGGTCGACGAACGATCACGACCTCGGGCTCTTCGAGATCGGGCCAGGCGCCGGCCCGTCGGGCGCCGGCCGTTCGACCGTCGGCCTTTACCACCTCGCGTGGGAGGTTGACACCCTCGCTGACCTCGAACGCATCGCCGGTCTGCTCGCCGCCGACGGCGCCCTCGGCGGTGCGAGCGACCACGGCACCACCAAGAGCCTCTACGGCCGCGATCCCGACGGCCTCGAGTTCGAGGTGGTCTGGATCGTTCCGGCCGCGCTGCTCGACGACGAGGCGCTGGCGAACCGGAGCCGCATCCGCCCCCTCGACCTCGAGCGCGAGAAGGCGAAGTACGGCGCCGCAACGCGCGGCGGCATCGGCATCTCGCAGCCCGCCTCGGCGTAGGCGCGTCAGCTACGGGGGCGCAGCACCGTTTGGGTCTGCGTCGTCTTCCCCACGAGCTTCCCCTCGCCGGTCCGCAGCTCGGTCTCGACGACGATCGTCGATCCGCCGACGTGCAGCGGACGTGACGAGGCGCGCACCGTCCCGCCACGCACCGCTCCAAGGAAGTTCGTCTTCGACTCGATCGTCGACGTGCCCGCGGCGCCGTCCGGAAGGTTCGCGAACGCGCATGCGCCGCCGGCCGAGTCGGCCAGCGCCATCAGCACCCCGCCGTGGAGCGCGCCGGCAGTCGTGCACAGCGACTCGTCCCAGTCGACCTCCACCTCCACCAGCTCGCGGGAGTTCGTGACGGTGCGGAAGTCGAGGCGAGCGCAAAGCGGCATGGCGTCACGGAGCGGGTCGCCGGAGGGCGTCATCCGACCACTGTCGCCGGACGGCCCGTTCTGTCGCCACTCCCTCACAGGTAATGTCGGCGGCGGCGCGCACGAAGGGCGCGACCTGCTTCGGGGGGAGTATGACGATCGACATCGACCTGGGCCCGGCAGCGGCGGCGTTCCGCGCCGAGCTCCGCGACTGGCTGGCCGAGCACGCGCCGACCGACAAGGAGGCCCGGCGAAAGCTCGCGGCGGACCCCGCGTGGGCCGACACGCTCCAGCGAGCCGGGTACGTCTGCGTGTCGTGGCCGAAGGAGTACGGCGGACGCGGCCTCACGGGCATCGAGGTGGCCGTGATGAACGAGGAGTTCGCCAAGGCCGGCGTTCCTCGCGTCACCAGAGGGATGGGCGAGAGCCTCGTCGGGCCGTCGATCATCGTGTGGGGCACCGACGAGCAGAAGGCCCACTTCCTGCCTCGGATCATCGACGGCACCGACCGCTACTGCCAGGGGTTCTCCGAGCCTGATGCCGGCTCCGATCTCGCAGGGCTGAAGACGCGGGGCGAGATCGACGGCGACGAGGTCGTCGTCACCGGCCAGAAGGTGTGGACCTCCGGAGCGCAGGCCGCGAACATCATGTTCTGCCTCGCCCGCACGAACCCCGAGGCGCCGAAGCACCAGGGGATCTCCTACATCCTGATCCCCATGAAGCGCGACGACGGATCGTCGAACGGCTTCGAGCTGCGGCCGATCAAGCAGATGACGGGCCGGGCCGGCTTCACCGAGACGTTCATCACCGAGGCCCGCGCTCCGCTCTTCAACGTGATCGGCGGCCTGCACAACGGATGGCGCGTGGCGATGACGACGCTCGGCAACGAGCGTGGAGGCAGCGCGACCACGCAACACGTGCAGCACTCGCGCGACTTCTGGGCGTTCGTCGACAAGGTTCGGGACCTCGGTCGCGAGAACGACCCGCTCCTGCGCCAGCACCTCGCGTGGGCCTACAGCCACGTCGAGATCATGCGGTTCCAGGGGCTCCGGCTGCTGTCCGCGCTGGCCGATCGGAAGGATCCGGGGCCGAGCAGTTCGATCAACAAGATGTTCTGGTCGGAGTACCAGCAGCGGTTCGGCGAGATCATCATGAACACCCTCGGCATGGAAGCGACGGTGCTCGGCGACGCCGAGAAGCCCGGCGACTACCGCCTCGACCGGTGGCAGGCGCTGTTCATGGGCAGCCGGTCGCACACGATCTGGGGTGGCACCGCGCAGGTCCAGCGGAACATCGCGGGCGAGCGCGTGCTCGGCTTGCCGAAGGAGCCGGGGATGGAGTCCGACCGCGACGAGAAGGTGATCGGATGACGTCGACCGAAGCGCCCGCAGGACCGACGAAGGAGGAGCGCCTCGAGGCGGCGGCGAGGGGCATGACGCTGGCGCTGCACGCTCGCTACGGCGCCGACCGGAAGGCGATCGTCTCCGACGCCGGCGATCGCACCTTCGCTGAGCTCAACGCCAACGCCAATCGCCTCGTGCGGGCGCTCCGTGCACGGGGCGTCGGGGCCGGCGACTCCCTCTCGCTGATCATGTCGAACCGCCCCGAGTTCGCCGAGGTGCTCAACGCGGTCCTCCGGATGGGCGTTCGGGCCACGCCCGTGAACTGGCACCTCACCGGCGAGGAGATGGGCTACATCATCGACAACTCGGAGGCGAAGGTCGTCGTCGGCGATGTCCGGTACGCCGAGGCCATCGCTGAAGCGGTCTCCTCGTCGCCTGGTGTCGTCGTGAAGCTCGCCGTGGGCGGGGCCATCGACGGCTTCGACGACTACGCGTCGGTCATCGCCGAGCACGACGGTGCCGACATCGAAGATCCGGTCCTCGGGCGGACGATGCTCTACACGTCGGGCACGACCGGGCGGCCGAAGGGCGTCGACCGCTCGACGCAGTCAGGCGGTGCTGCCACTCCTGCGACGTCTCCGACGACGACGGCATCGGCCAGCGCGGCCCGCTACGACGCCGCGACCGACATGCACCTGTGCACGGGACCGCTGTACCACGCGGCGCCGCTGGCCTTCTCGCTGAACGGTCCGCTCACAGCGGGCGTCGGCGTCGTGCTGATGGACGGCTGGGACGCCGAGGAGACGCTCCGCCTCGTCGAGCGCCACCGCGTCACGCACACCCACATGGTGCCGACGATGTTCCATCGCCTGCTCGCGCTGCCCGACGAGGTCAAGGCGAAGTACGACGTCTCGTCGCTTCGCTACATCATCCACGGCGCGGCGCCCTGCCCGGTGCAGGTCAAGCAGGGCCTGATGGACTGGCTGGGCCCGGTCGTCTACGAGTACTACGCGGCGACCGAGGGCGGCGGCACGTTCGTCGGCCCCGAGGAGTGGCTGCGCAAGCCCGGCACCGTCGGCAAACCGAGCGTCCCCGAGCTGATCCAGATCCACGACCCCGACGGCAACGTGCTCGGCCCGAACGAGGTCGGCACGGTCTACATGCGTGCGCCGGAGACGGGCCGCTTCCGGTACTACAAGGACGACGCCAAGACCTCGAGCAGCTACCGGGGCAACTACTTCACCCTCGGCGACCACGGCTACATCGACGACGACGGATACCTGTTCCTCACCGGGCGCAGCGCGGAGCTCATCATCTCCGGCGGCGTGAACATCTACCCGGCGGAGGTCGACGCGGTGCTTCTCCAGCATCCGGCCGTGGGCGACGCGGGAACGATCGGGATCCCGAACCCGGAGTGGGGCGAGGAGGTCAAGGCCGTCGTCGAGCTCCGAGATGGCGTGTCGCCGTCGGACGAGCTGGCGGCCGAGCTCATCACGTGGTGTCGCGACAAGCTGGCGCACTACAAGTGCCCGAAGACGATCGACTTCGTCGACGAGCTCCCGCGTCACGACAACGGCAAGCTCTACCGGCGGAAGCTGCGCGAGCTGTACGTGGGCGACGACGACCCGACCGGCCACCGCAGCGCGCGCTGACTGCGGGCGTCAGCACTCAGGAGTCGTAGGAGCCTCTTCGGCCCTGGTGCTCGGCGGCGCGGCGCTGGCCGGCGCAGCCGTGGTGGTCGACGACTCCGACGCGATCGTCGACGTCGGAGCCGTCTCCTTGACGCCGCGGAAGTCGCGCCCGAGGACGAGCACGACGTCGACGCCTGCCAGATCGGCATCCTCGACGAGCTCCGACGGACCCACCAGCGCAGTCGCGAGCAGCTCGGCCTTGCCCCGCTGCCCGCTCCCGTAGCGGATCGTCGTCATGCGGGTGACGTCGGCCGCGTCGCCCGTGTTCGCGACGATGAACCCGGCGGCCGCGAGGCGGAACGCGGCGCGCTGGAGCTGGTTCCGGGCGCCGCTGCCATCGACGATGTTCAGTCGCACCGACCCGGGCAGGAGCACCTCCGGCCGCGCGATGCGGCCCCGGAGCACGTCGAGCACCGGCTGAGCCGCCTCGTCTTGGAGATAGAGCACCTGGGCTCCGCCCGCGGTGACTCCAGGCTTCGTCGGCAGCGAGTACGTCTCGAGCGACTCGGCCGACAGCGACCGGAACTGCCGGCCGAAGGCGAGGATGTCGAGGAAGCCGAGTCCTTCGGAGAGCTCGACGAAGTCGACCGCGCTGCGGACCACGTCGTTCAATCGACGAGGGTCGCCGAGACCGCGGGAGAGCGACTGGCGGAGCGTGCGGCGGATGAAGTCCTGCTGCCGGGTGATGCGATTGAGGTCGCCGGTCGGGTCGGGGTGCCACTCGCCGTCGATCAGACGCTCGTAGTGGCGGCTCCGTACGTAGGCGAGCGCGGTGTCGCCGTCGAGGCGGACGCAGCCGCCGTCGCGGATCTCGAGGCCGGTCGGCGACAGGTTCTTCTCGCGGTCCCAGTCACGGACGGGCGACGGGAAGTAGACGTCGACACCGCCGACGGCGTTGACGAGCCCCTTGAAGCCGCGGAAGTCGATCTGCACGACGTGGTTGATCGGGATGCCGAAGTGCTGGTCGAGCGTCTCGACGAGGCGCGCGGTGCCACCCTCGATGGCGGTGTTGATGCGGCCCTGGCCTGCGCCGGGGATGTCGACCCAGAGGTCGCGAGGAAACGACACCAGCGCGATGCGGTCGTCGTCGGGGAAGGTTCGGGCCACGAGGATCGTGTCCGCCTTCGGAGGACCGACTTCGTCCGCGGTGCCGTAGGCGTCCCGCTCTGCGTCGACCTCGACGAAGTTCCGCGAATCGCTGCCGACGATGAGGAAGTTCTGCGGGTCGCCCCTCGCCTCGTCCGGGAGCAGGCCGTCCGGGAGTTCGATGCGGTCGATCTGCTGGTAGCGGTAGACGAGGAGCGCGCCGAGCACCGCGACCGTCACGACGACGAGCGCGGTGACACCGGCGACCACCTTGACCCATCGCCGTTTCCAGAGCTCGCGAACGCTCAGGTGCGAACCTTCCAGGAGTCGGGGTCCTCGACGAACCTCGACACCTCCGGCGGGAACGTTCCCGCCAGCACGTCGGCGATGGTGACCTTCTCGAGCACGCTGCGCAGCGCAGCCCGCACCGCGATCCAGACCGACTGCAGGTGCTCGGCCGGACCGTCGTAACGCATCTTCTCGGGACGCTCCCCACGCACTTCGGCCAAGGGGCCCTCGAGCGCACGGATGACGTCGGCGATCGCGATGTCGCTCGGGTCGCGGGCGAGCCGGTACCCGCCGACGGCTCCCCGCTGCGCGGAGACGAAGCCGGCTCGGCGGAGGTCGACGAGGATGTTCTCGACGTACTTCGTCGGCAGCTTCTGGCTCTCCGCGACGGCTTCGCCCTTCAACGACGAGCCCGGACGTTCAGCGTCCGCGGCGGCCAACGTCAGCAGCGCTCGGGTGGCGTAGTCGACCTTGGCCGAGATGTACACGCCGCCATGGTCGCAGACCTCGACGTCGGGTCACCACCGCGCCTCAGTGCCGTGCGGCCTCGATGGCCCGTACGGTGTCGTCCGCGGCGGAGGCGACGACGCCGGCCAGCGTTCCCGTGCGGTCGAGCGCAGCCCGTTGCCGCGCCGCGCCGTTGCCGCGGGCGAGCAGCGCGTCGAAGAGCTCGTCGACGAGGTCGAGCTCTCCCGCATCTTCGAGATCGGCGCGGACGTGCGCGCGGAGCCGGCCGATCACCTCCCGCGCCGGACGCTGATCACCCTCGATCGGGTCGACCAGGTCGCCGTCGAGGCCGAAGCGGGCGGCACGCCATCGGGCGACGCGATGCACCTCGTCGGGAGTGCGGTCGACCGGTCGTGCGTCGTCGACGAGGTCGCGGAGATGCGTGCGAACGAGCGAGCGGCACAGGGCGGCCAGCAAGACGACATCGTCGACCAGCGAGCAGACGTCGGCGATCCGGATCTCGACCGTCGGGTACCGCTGCGAGGGCCGGACGTCCCAGTAGAGGAACGTCGCGTCGGCTACGCCGCCCGCCCGCACCAGCTTCTCCACGAGCGAGTCCATCTCCGTCCGCGACTCGAGGCGCGGCGGCGTCCCGACGGCCGGCCAACGGCTGAAGATCTGGCTGCGGTAGCTCGCGTACCCCGTGTCGACGCCCTCCCAGTAGGGCGAGTTCGCGGTGATCGCGAGCAGCGGAGCGAGCCACGGGCGTATGTCGGTCGACACCCGCACGGCGAGATCGGGGTCGGGCACCGACACGTGCACGTGGCAGCCGCAGATCAGCTGCTCGCGCGCGAGCTGCTGGTAGACGTCCTCCAGGTGCTGGTAGCGGTCGCCGGGATTCGTCGACTGCGCGATCCACTCAGCGAACGGATGGGTCGCGAGCGCGACGATCCGGCTCCCCGCCTCTCGAGCCGCGCCGTCGACTTCGCGGCGAGAACGGAGGACCGCCTCGCGGACGTCGGCGAGCGTCTCGCAGATCGGAGTGCCGATCTCGACCTGCGACAGGTTCAGCTCCGGTTGCACGTTGTCACCGAGCCGTGGCGTCGCACGCTCGAGCACGCGCTCCGCCCTCGGCCGCAGGGCGCCGGTCTGCGCGTCGACGATCTGGTACTCCTCCTCGACGCCAACCGTCAGCCGCTGGAGATCGATCACGTCGCACGTGTACCCGCAACCGTGGTCGCCTCGAAACCCACGGCCGGCGCCGGTCGGAGGTGCAGCAGCAGCCATCTAGAGTGCACCGTCCCGATGACGTCATCCACCACCTCCGAGCGCCGGCGGAGGATCACCCCGCTGGTCGAGTTCCTGCAGACGGAGGCCGGTGGCGGTGCCCTGCTCTTCGTGGCGACCGTGATCGCGCTCGTCTGGGCCAACAGCGGGTTCTCCGAGACCTACCACCACCTGTGGGAGACCCACGTCCAGATCGGGCCCGAGTCGTGGAAGCTCGACCTCGACCTGCACACGTGGGTGAACGACGCGCTGATGGCGGTCTTCTTCTTCCTGATCGGTTTGGAGATCAAGCGGGAGCTGGTTGTCGGCGAGTTGCGCGATCCGCGCGCTGCGCTCCTGCCGGCGGTCGCGGCGGTGGGCGGCATGGCCCTTCCGGCGTTGATCTACCTCGCGCTGTCGGGCGGAGGCGAGGCGACGCGCGGGTGGGGCGTCCCCATGGCGACCGACATCGCCTTCGCCGTCGGGGTCCTCGCGCTTCTCGGCACGCGTGCGCCGGTCGGGCTCAAGCTGTTCCTCCTCACGCTCGCCATCGTCGACGACCTCGGCGCCATCCTCGTGATCGCGCTCTTCTACTCGACGAACGTCGGCGTGCTCTGGCTGCTCGGCGTCGCCGGGCTCCTCGCCGTCGTGGTGTTCATCCGGCGCATCGGCGCGGCGTCACCACTCGCGTACGTGCCGGTCGGCGCGCTCGCCTGGTACGCGACGTACCGGGCCGGGATCCACCCCACCATCGCCGGTGTCGCGCTCGGGCTCCTGACGCCGGCCGTTCCGGTGAAGGGTCGCTCGGTGCTCGAGGAGCTCGAGCACCGGCTGCATCCGTGGTCGAGCTACGTGATCGTGCCGATCTTCGCCCTGGCCAACGCCGGCGTCGACGTCGGCAACAACCTCGGCGACACGCTCACGAGTCGAGTCACCCTTGCGGTCGCGATCGGTCTCATCGTCGGGAAGACCCTTGGCATCACGCTTGCCACGTTCGGAGCGCTGGCCACGAAGGCGACGAGGCTCCCGAGCGGCGTCGACCGGGCCCACGTGCTCGGCGCCGGCGCGCTCGGCGGCATCGGCTTCACCGTCGCCTTGTTCATCGCGTCGCTGGCCTTCGACGATCCGGCGCTCGAGACCCAGGCAAAGATCGGGATCCTCCTCGGCTCGATCAGCAGCGGGATCATCGGCGCTACGATCATCGTGTTGTCGCACAAGCGCGCCGGTGCGCGCGCGACTGCCTCGGCTTCTGCGTCCGGCTAAGGGTTCCGCGCCAGCGCCACCACGGAGGCGAGCACCATCGCCCCGCCGCCGACCGTCCACCCGGTGATCGCTTCACCGGTCACGATCGCGGACAGGAGCACGCTGACGACCGGCTCGACCGTCGACAGCGTCGACGCATCCGCAGGACCCACCCGCGCCAGGCCACCGAGGAACGTGATGCCCGCCACGACCGTGCAGACGAGTGCGATCGCGAGGGCGGCTGCCCATCCGCCACCGGACTGCGGAAGCGCGCGCTCGGCCGGACGCAACGCGAACACCACCGCGTATCCGATCGCCGCGGTCGACATGATGATCGCGGACGCGGTGAGCGCGTCGACGTTCGGCAGGATGCGTCCGCCGATGAGGATGTACGCGGCGTAGACGAACGCCGCTGCAAGGCCGAACGCGATGCCGATCGGCGAGCCGCCGCTCGCGGACGGGCCGACGATCACGACCGTGCCTGCGACGGCCACGGCGCACGCAACCGCGGCTCGGGCGGTGAGGCGCAGACCGGCGAAGACGACGCCGAGGATCACCACCAGCGCGGGATACGAGTAGAGGAGCAGCGCCACGAGTCCGGGCGGCGCGTGGTCGACCGCGGTGAAGTAGCAGAGCGACTGTGCGAGGTAGCCGACGCCCATCAAGGCCAGACCGGCGGTCGTCCGCTTCGAAGGCAGCCGGCGGATTCGACCCGTCGCGACCACCGCGGCGACGAAGCACGCCGCGGCGATGGCGAATCGAACGGTCAGCACGCCCACGGGATCGGCGCCGTCGTCGTAGGCCACGCGCGCCAGCACGCCGAGCGCGCCGAACGACACCGCAGAGACGAGGACGAGGACGATGCCCTCGGCGGTGCGGGTCTTCAGAGGGGCAACCAGTTCGGGCGCGGTGCCGGGATCAGCGAGAGTGACGACTCGACGTCGCCGAACCGCTCGTGCCCGCCGTTCCAGTCGCGTTGCGCCTCCTCGATCTCGTCGCGTGACCGCGCGACGAAGTTCCACCACATCAGCAGCTCCTCCTCGAACGGCACACCCCCCAAGAGGAGCACGCGGGCGGTACCGCCGTCCGCCGTCGCGCGATGTCGATCTCGTCGCGCCCGGGCGCGAGGTACACGAGGTGGGCCGGACCGACCGCGCGATCTCGCACGGACACGCTCGAGCCAAGGGTGAGAACGGCGTGCTCGTAGGACGGATCGACCGGAAGCGTCGCCGGCCCGTGCAGTTCGATCTCCGCACCGACGACCTCGACGTCGAGCTCGGCGGCCGACGTGAGCCCGGCGACCGCCCCGAGGAACACCGTCACCGTCGCGCCGTCGACGTCGTCGCGAGGCAGCTCACCGTGATGCGCGAAGGCGGGGTCGCCGAAGCGCGTCGCATCCGGCTGGGCGAGCCACAGCTGCACACCTTCCAGCGTGTCGACACGCGACGCCGGCGTCTCCTCTGCGTGCGACACGCCTCGGCCGGCGGTCATCAGGTTGAGCTGCCCTGGCCGGATGGGCTGCTGGGTGCCGAGGCTGTCGCGATGGACCACTTCGCCTTCGATGATCCACGTCGCGGTGTGCAACCCGATGTGCGGGTGGGGCCCGACCTGCATCGCGGCCGCGGCGACCGCGGCAGGCCCGAAATGGTCGGCGAAGCACCATGCGCCGACCGTCCGCCTCGCCCGGCGAGGCAGGGCCCGCGCCACTGCCATCCCACCGACGTCGGCCTGACGCGCCTCGACGACCTCGACGTCGTCATGCACGGCATCGTCGGCTTCCGACCCGGCGCGCACCGGGTCGCGGTCGCTGACCGGCCCGCTCACGCGAAGCCGGCGATCAGCGCGGCGAGCTCGACCGGCTTGTCGCCCTGGATGCTGTGACCAGCGCCCTCGACCCGCTCGACGCGCGCCGACGGCAGCACCGCGAGCAGCTTCGCCTCCTGCTCGTCGGTGATCACGGAGCCGTCGGCCATGCCCCGAGCGAGCATGACGGGGCATCGGAGCCCGGCGATGGCGTCCCACAGCGACGCGACGCGGGCTGCGCTCTGCTCAGGGTCGGGCGGCGGACCCTCCCGCCGATGTCGACGGTGTCGCCACTGCCAGGTGCCGTCGTCGAGTTGCACCGCGTTGTGGAGGATGCCCCGCCGCAGCGAAGAGACGGAGCGGGTCGGGTTGAACGCGACGGTCCGCTCGAGCAACGCATCGAAGCTCTCGAACGTCTCGGGTCCGGCGATGAAGTCGGTGATGCGCTTGACCATCGTCGGGTCAGGGTTCGGGAGGATGTCGACCAGGACGAGCTTGCGAACGAGGTCGGGACGACGCTGCGCGAGAGCGAGGGCGGTCAACCCGCCGGCAGACATGCCGACGACGGCGCGAGCCTCGGGAGCCAGCGCGTCGACCGCTGCGGCGACGTCGTCCGCGTTGTCCCCCAGGGCGTCGGCACCACCCTTCGGGCCGTCGGAGTGCCCATGACCGGGCAGATCGATCGCCACCAGCGGACACCCGAGCGCGAGGGCGACCGTGTCCCACGTGTGGGCGTTCTGGCCGCCGCCGTGAAGGAAGACGAGCTCCGCGGGCGAGGTTCCCCACACGAGGGCACTGAGCGACCGACCGTCACCGAGACCCACCGCCTCGCGGCGAACCGCTGGCGGCCCGTCGTAGGGGATGCCGTGCTCCTCCGCGTTCTCGTGGAACATCGAGAACTCGTCGTATGCCACTCGCTCCATGTGGACGTACTACAGCAGGTTGCGGAATTTCCACACTTCCGATTGACTTGGTGGATGGAGACGGACGAGCAGACGGCGGACGAGGGCGTTCACATCGCCCACGTGGTCCACATCGAAGGCCGGGAGCTCCCCGACGAGGACATCGCGGTCCCCGAGCTCTCGTCGCCCTCGCTCCCGCTTCGGGGCGTGTACCTCGTCTCCGGCCTCGGCCTCTTCGTCACCGCCCTCGGCTTGATGAAGGCGGGCGCGACGGGGCTCGTGCCCGCGCTCGAAGGCTCGTTCCTCACCGACAACGCCTGGAGCACGCTGGGCTTCGGCTGGCTCGGGGCGTGCCTCGTGATGTCGGGTTCCCCGATCGCGGCGTCGGCGCTCACGTTGCTCGACGGCGGTGCGATCGACCGGACGTCGTCGTTCGCGATGCTCACCGGGTCACGACTCGGCGCCGCGTTCGTCGTTCTGGTGGTCGGCACGATCTACGCGTTGCGGAAGCAGGAAGGCGACGGGCGGCGCGCCCCGATCTCCATCGGGATCCTGTCGTTGCTGATGACGATGGCGACGTACCTGCCTGGCGCGGCGATCGGGTTGGCGCTGTTGAGCAGCGGCAGCATCGACGGTCTCGACGTCGGCACGTCGCCGTCGATCTCGTCAGCGACCGACGCGCTGTTCGGGTGGGCGGTCGATCTCGGACGAGCCGTGCTTCCCGACTGGGCGCTGTTCCCCGTGGGTGTGGTCGTGCTGCTCGCCGGTTTCGCGTTGTTCGACCGCGTGCTTCCGGCGGTCAGCGAACACCGGCTCGAGGAGCGCGACGACGCCTGGCACGAGCGGAAGTGGACGATGTTCCTCGTCGGCTGCGGAGTCTGCCTGCTGACGTTGTCGGTGTCGGTCGCGCTCACCGTCCTCGTTCCGCTCGTGGCCAAGGGCTACCTGCGGCGAGCGAACACGCTGCCGTACATCGCGGGGGCGAACATCACCACCCTCGCCGACACCTTGGTGGCCGCGATCCTCCTCGGGAACCAGGACGCGGTGCGCGTGGTCGTCGCGGTGACGGTGGGTGTGAGCACCTGGACGTTGCTGCTGCTGGCGGTCGGCTACCCGCTCCTGCGGCAGGCGTGCCTCGCGACGGCGCGGCTGGCACTCGAGTCACGGCACCGGCTCGCGGTCTTCATGGGGTTGCTGTTCCTCGTGCCGCTGACGCTGATCGCGATCTGAGTCAATCGTCGGCGTCACGCACGACCACCACCGGGCACCTCGCGTGTGACACGACCTGCTGGCTGACGGAGCCCAGGACGAGGCCCGCGAAGCCGCCGTGGCCGCGTGACCCGACGACGACCATGTCGGCGTGCTCGCTGAGATCGATCAGGACGAACGCAGCAGGGCCACCGATCGGGCGGGTGACGATCTCGATGCCCGCCGTGTCGAGGTCGTGGAGCGAGTCCTGGATGACCTGCTCGCCCGCCTCCTCGAGCGACTGCGCACTCACCAGCGGACCGCCGGTCGGCATGGCTGCGAAGTACGGGTAGTGCCACGCGTAGACGACGTGCAGCGACGCGTCGCGAAGCCGTGCTTCGGCGACCGCCCATTCGAGCGCCCGACGCGACGCCTTGGACCCGTCGACACCTACGACGATCTTCGCCTTCATCGAGAGCCTCCCTCCTCGGGGTGGTGCTCTCATGGTCAGCCCGGAGAGTCCCGCTCACCACGGCCGAAGGTCCTCTTGCGCAGGGTCCTCGGCGAGCTCCCGGAACGCATCGGGGGCTCCTCGAGCATCGCCGAACGTGACGCCGGCGTAGGCGATGGAGCTTCGCCCGAACTTGTCACGCACCCGGTCGAGAGCCCGCTCGACCGTGGCACGAGCCCCGGCGCCGGCGCTCGTGGGCGCTTGGGTCAAGCCCTTCCCGAACGGAAGCTCGAGCTGGATCGCGGCCTCGTCGACCACGCCCGACACCGATACGGCGACGAGCGTGATCTCCCGCTCCTCGGGATGCTCCGCCAGTGCCTGTGACGCGAGATCGACGGCGACCTCCGCGATCGTCGACGTGGCCGACGTGGGAACCGGGAGCGTCACCGACCTCGTGATCGATCGCATGTCCGCGAACCGGAGCCGGATGGTGATGGTGCGACCGGCGCGGTTGCCCTTGCGAAGACGGGCGCCGACGCGTTCGGCGAGGTGGCCGAACGCGGAGCGGAGGAGCAGCGGCGTCGCCTCCCTCCGCCCAAGGGCGGACTGCGCGCCGACGGACCGGGCGCGTCGCCGCCCCTCGACGCGCCGCGTGTCGGCGTTGTTCGCCAGCGCGCCGAGCTTCGACCCGATGGCACGGCCGAGGATCCGCTCGAGGTTGTCCGGATCGGTCGCCGCGAGATCGCCGACGGTGTGGATCCCGACCGATGCGAGACGCTCCCTCGTCTTCGGTCCGACGCCCCAAAGGAGCCCGACCGGCAGCGGGTGGAGGAACTGCCCCTCAAGACCGGGTTCGACGACGACCAGCCCGTCGGGTTTCGCGACCTGCGACGCCACCTTGGCCAGGTGCTTCGTCGTTGCCGCGCCGATCGAGATCGGCAGGCCGATCTCGTCTCGCACACGGCTGCGGATGCGGGTCGCGATGCGGTCGGGCGGGCCGAAGAGGCGGATCGCTCCGGCGACGTCGAGGAACGCCTCGTCGATGGAGATGCGCTCGACCGACGGCGTGACGTCCCGAAGCACCGCCATCACCTCGTCCGCCAGCCTTTGGTACTCCGAGAAGTGCCCGCCGACGAACCGCAGCGTCGGGCAGAGCTGCTTGGCCCGCCACCCCGACATCCCGCCGTCGACGCCGAAGGCCTTGGCCTCGTAGGACGCTGCGAGCACCACGCCTCCGCCGACGGCGATGGGCAGACCCTTCAGGGAAGGATCGAGCAGCTGTTCCACCGATGCGTAGAAGGCGTCGAGGTCAGCGTGGAGGATCGTCGGGAGCGGCCGGGGCGAGGACGCCACGTCCGCGAACAGTACCGAACGTGTGTTCGCCCTGCACGCGGCGTTGCGTCAGAGACGGTCGATCAGCGCGTCGTACTCGCGAGCGACGTGGGGCCAGCGGAACCGGTGGACGTGGGCACGAACGGCCGCGGCGTCGTGCAATCGCGCCGCGTCGTCGACGACCGCTCGGTGGAGGCGGTCGACCAGTTGTCGGTCGTCGTCGTAGAGCCAACGCGCGGCGATCTCGGGCGGCACCAGCTCCGGGTACGCGAGCCGTCGAGGCAGGACGGGAAGCGCGCCGGCAGCCATGGCCTCCACGACGGCCAAGCCGAAGAAGTCGTGCAGCGCCGTGCTGACGACGACGTCTGCTCGTCGCAGCAGACCGAGGTAGTCGTCCGGCGACGCGGTACCGAAGTGGACGAGGCGGCCGGCGTGGCGCACACGCGCCCCGTCGAGCGCTGGCGGCACGTTCGTGAACCGCTGGCCCGCGATGGCGAGTCGGAACGGCAGGCCGTCCGCGGCGAGTGCATCGACCGCGGCGACGAACGCGTCCGGGTTCTTGTCGTACTCCCACCGGTGGTTCCAGAGGATCAGCGGCGGCCCGTCGGCGACGTCGCGCCGGGCGCCGAACACCACCGGGTCGACACCGACAGGCAGCACCGAACTGCGCTGCTCGACGCCCTCGATAAGCGCGCTGTGCCGGTGGTCGGGGAACCGACGGAGGAAGCCGGGAAGCGCGTCGAACCATTCGCGACGGTGGAACTCCGAGTTGAAGACGACCACGTCGGCGGCGCACATGCTCACCCAGTTGGTCATCGCGTACGAGTCGTCGCGCGCCGCGCCATCGGGGAGCGGATACGTCAGCTGGTTCTCGTGCATGTACAGCGCGACCGCCGCGCTGCCGCAGCTCCGCCGAGCGAGACCGAGGAACGCGGCGACGTTCACCATGTCGCTGGCGAGGACGACGTCCGGCGTCCAGCCGTCGCGGGCGAGCGCGTCAGCTTCTCGTGCGAGGGTGACGGCGGCCCCGTGCATGCGCCACTTCCAGAAGCCGCCCGCGTGGGTGAGGAGCCGGACGTCGTGGCGGCTGTGCGCAGCGACGCCCTCGGCCCACTGTCGGTGCGAACCGCCGTGGTGTGCCTCGAGGAGCAGCACGCGCCGCCGTCGAGCGGATGACGAGCTCGAGATCAGCCGACCTCTCGTCTCCGGAACCCGGCGAGGCCGGTTCCGGCGAACACCGCGGCGATCCCCAGCAAGACCACGATCGGCACGACGCGCACGTCGGAGGCGGGTGCAGCGGGTGTCTGCTGGAACGGCGAGATGTCGAGCGCCCACGCCGGCAGGTCGAGGATCGGCCCGAACATCGCGATGACGAAGCAGACCGCAAGGGCGCCCCACACGGCGGCAACGGCTCGCGGCACCACGCCGAACAGGGCGACGGCGAGCCCCGTGAGCACCCACACGGCCGGCACGTACACCAGCGAGGCGGCAGCGAGCCTCGGTACCTGCGTCGCGTCGGCGCCGGTTGCGGCGTAGGCCCCGCCCAGGGCCGCTCCCCCGCTGACCACCGCCAGGGCGCCGGCGCCGAGCGCCACGAGCAGGTGGCTCGACATCCAGCGAGCGCGCGACGTCGGCGTCGCGGTGATCATCTCGGTCCGGTGCTCGGTCTCCTCTGATCGGAGGCGCAGCGCGATCTGCAGCGCAGGTCCGGCCGCGAGAAGCGCGACGACGAGGAGCGACGTCGCCAGGTAGGAGTCGGCGAGGCTCGCTCCCTGGACGCTGGCGATGATGTCCTCGAGGTCGGGGCTGTCGCGCACGAAGTCGTCGATGCTGTCTGCCAGCGCCCCGTACGCGCCCGCGAGCACGATCACCGACACCACCCACCAGAGGATCGCACCCCGGTGGAGGCGGAACGCCAGCCCGACGGGTGAGCCGAGCGAAGCGCTCGCCCGCGCAGGGCCAGCACGGGGCGCGACGACGCCTGCGCCGAAGTCACGGGCGTCGGCCACGCGCACGGCGCCTGCGAGCACGGCGAGTCCGGCGACGAGCAGCAGGGCGAACGGCCACCACCGCTCGCCTGCGTACGGCCGCATCCTCTGGGCCCAGCCCATGGGCGAGATCCACGAGAGCCATTCCGGCCCGGTGTCACCGATCGCTCGCAAGAGGAACGAGACACCGAGGACGGCGCCTGCGGTTCCGGTCGCGACGCGCGGGTTCTCCGCGACCTGCGCCGTCAGCGCGGTCACGGCGAGCATGAACAACCCGAACGCGACGTACGAGACGGCGAGCGCGACCGATCCGGTGACCGCGAGGCCCTGGCTCACGAGGGCGGCGGTCGTGAGCGCTCCTGCCAGCACCTGGACGGCCATCACGACCGCCAGTGCGGTGGCCAGCGGCGCACGCCTGCCGACGGGCATCGAGCGGACGAGCTCCAGCCGGCCGCTGTCTTCCTCCGTCCGAGTGAGCCTGCCTACGAGGAGCACCGAGAGCAGCCCGACGACGATGAACCCGAACGAGCCGAGCTGGAACGCGACCTGTCCGCCGATCGTGTCGAGCGCCTGAGCCGGGCCGTTGAACGCGAGGGCGACCGGGTTGGTCTCCGCGAGCTTCGCCGCGGAGTCGAGGCTCGCCTGTGTCGGATACAGCCCCTTCGTGCTCGCCGCCGTGACGATCACCAGCAGGAACACGCCCGCAAGCCATGTGGCGAACCGCACGCGATCGCGCCGCACCACGAGCCGCGCGAGCGGTCCGAGACCGGCGAGCTCGTTCACGACTCGTCGCCGTAGTGCCGGAGGAACAGCTCCTCCAGCGTGGGCGGCGTGCTGACGAGCGATCGCACGCCGCAGTCGACGAGGCGACGGAGGACGGCGTCGATGTTCGCGGTGTCGACGTCGAGGTGCACCTTCGACCCATCGACCCGGACGCCGTGCACGCCGGCGATCTCGGCGAGCCCTGCCGGCGGCCGCTCCGTCTCCGCGACGATCGACGTGCGGGTGAGTTGCCGCAGCGACTGCAACGACCCCGACTCCACGGTGCGACCAGCGCGGATGATGCTGACCCGGTCGCAGAGCGCCTCGACCTCGGCGAGGATGTGGCTCGACAGGAGGACGGTGCGGCCCTCTGCCTTCGCCTCCTCGATGCAGCTCTGGAAGACCGACTCCATGAGCGGGTCGAGGCCCGAGGTCGGCTCGTCGAGGATGAGCAGCGGCGACGACGACGCCAGCGCAGCGACGAGCGCGACCTTCTGGCGATTGCCCTTCGAGTAGGTGCGGCATCGCTTCGTCGGGTCGAGCTCGAATCGTTCGATGAGCTCGTCCCGCCTCGCCGGCGCAACATCTCCGCGCAGGCGGGAGAAGAAGTCGATCACCTCGCCGCCAGTGAGCTTCGGCCACAGGCTCACGTCGCCCGGGACGTACGCCAGCCGGCGGTGCAGCTCGACGGCGTCGTTCCACGGATCGCCGTCGAGCAGTCGAACCGTGCCGCCGTCGGCGCGCAACAACCCGAGCAGGACGCGGATCGTCGTCGTCTTCCCGGCGCCGTTCGGGCCGAGGAAGCCGTGGACCTCGCCTTCCTCGACATCCAGGTCGAGGCCATCGAGCGCGCGGAACGAGCCGAACGTCTTGACGAGCCCGTCGACCGAGATGACCGACCGCACTACGCCCGCGTGAGGTCGCGCGCGCCGGTGACGAATCCCTCGTACCCCTTGGCCGCGACGTCGGCGCACTTCACCGCGTAGGGCGCGAAGCCGGGCAACGGCATGAACACGCGCGGCTTCCCAGGAATGTTGGCGCCGAGGTACCACGAGTTGCACGTGGGGAAGAGGGTGAAGCCGGCGATGCTGTTGACGTAGGCCACCCACTCCTCCGCGGCCTGCGGATCGGCCTCGATGCGCTCCTCACCGATGTCTCGCAGGTACGAGATGCACTCCGTGATCCACTCGACGTGGTGCTCGATGGAGGTGACCATGTTGGTGAGCACCGACGGGCTGCCGGGGCCGGTGACGAGGAAGAGGTTCGGGAAGCCAGGGACTCCCAGACCGAGGTAGGTCTTCGGCCCCTCGGCCCACGCCTCGTCGAGTGTGCGTCCGCCGGCGCCGGTGAAGCGGATCTTCGCCAGCGCACCGGTCATCGCGTCGAATCCGGTCGCGAAGACGATGGCGTCGACCTCGTGCTCGACCCCGTTCGCCCGAACGCCCGTGGCAGTGATGGCCTCGATGCCGTTCGAGCTGATGTCGACGAGGTGGACGTTCGGCCGGTTGAACGTCTCGTAGTAGCCGGAGTCGATGCAGAGCCGCTTGCAGCCGATCACCTGCTTCGGGCTCAACAGCTCGGCGACGGCCGGGTCGTGCACGATCTCGCGGATCTTCGACCGCACGAACTCCGCGGCGACCTCGTTCGCCTCGGGCGTGATGATGGTGTCGCTGAACGTGCCGAGAAAGCCGAGCCCGCCGAGTTCCCACCGCTCCTCGAGCTGCCGCTGCCGCTCGTCTTCGTCGAGCTCGGCCATCGTCCGCAGGGGGGCGTTCGTCGTCGACAGCGCGCCGAACCCTGCAGCGGTCAGACGGTTCGCGGCTCGAACGTCCGGATAGCGCCGCTTCACCTCTTCCTGCAGCTCGGGCGGCAACGGTTCGTTCCTCGCCGGCACCGAGTACGTCGCCGTGCGCTGGAAGACCGTCAGCTCGGCCGCCTGCTCCGCGATGATGGGGATCGACTGGACCGCCGACGATCCCGTGCCGATCACCGCCACGCGCTGGCCGGTGAAGTCGACTCCATCGTGAGGCCAGCGACCGGTGTGGTAGGTCGGGCCGTCGAAGTCGTCGCGGCCGGGGATGTCGGGCACGTTGGCCGACGACAGGCACCCGGTGGCGGCAACCAGGTAGCGGCTGACGAACCGCTCGCCTGCTTCGGTCTCGACCGTCCACGTCGTGGTCTCGTCGTCGAAGGTCGCGGCGACGACTCTCGTGTCGAACTGGATGTCGCGGCGGAGGTCGAACCGGTCGGCGACGTGCTCGAGGTAGCGGAGGATCTCCGGCTGGGACGCGTACTTCTCCGTCCACTCCCACTCCTGCTGGAGGTCGTCGTCGAAGCCGAAGGAGTACTCGAGGCTCTGGACGTCGCAGCGCGCGCCGGGATACCGGTTCCAGTACCACGTACCCCCGACGCCGCCCCCGGCCTCCAACGCTCGAACCGTGAAGCCCGCCTTGCGCATCTGGTGAACCAGGTAGAGCCCGGCGAAGCCGGCCCCGATCACGATGACGTCCCGTCGCGTTTCCTCGCCCGTCATGGGCTGCAAGGTAACCTCACCCGCCGCGTCAGGCACCTCAAGGAGAATTCGTCGTTGACTGCAATCACCGCTCCCCGCAACCTCGTCGACACGCTGCCCGTGGCCTCGGCTCGTGTCCGGTCGATCGTCGCGGTCGTCGGCTTCGCGTTGCTCACCGCAGCAGCGGCGCAGGTGTCGTTCGCTCTGCCGTGGACGCCGGTCCCGCTCACGGGGCAGACCTTCGCCGTGCTCGTGGCGGGCGCCGCGCTGGGCGCTCGCCGGGCCATCGCATCGCAGGGCCTCTACGTCGTGCTCGGCGCCGTCGGACTCCCCTTCTACGCTGACGCCTCCGGCGGCTGGAAGGTCGCGACCGGTGCCACCGCGGGCTACCTCGTGGGCTTCATCATCGCTGCGGGCGTCGTCGGGCGTCTGGCCGACAAGGGCGACGATCGGCGACCGCTCAGCGCGTGGTCGGCGATGCTCGCCGGCACCGCGATCATCTACGCCTGCGGCGCGACCTGGCTCGCGCACCACCTCGGCGTCAGCGCGGTCAAAGCGGTGGAGCTCGGTGTGGCGCCGTTCCTCATCGGCGACGCGCTCAAGGCGGTCGCCGCGGGCGTCGCGCTGCCGACCGCGTGGCGGTTGGTGCGTTCGCCGAAGAACGACTGACGGTCGGTCCGGGTGGTGCGAACCGCCACCTTTGAGCGACAACCGCCCAACGCGGTGGCAATCTATTGACAGAGGTACTGTCACAACTTTACGGTCGTCATCGTGCCCTCTCCCGATCGCCGCGTCGCGCTCGTCAACGACGGCGGCTTCTACGTCGGCCCGGTGCTCGCTCGGTACCTCGCGGCTCGTGGCCACGACATTGTCGTCGGTGACCCCGAAGACGGACTCGTCGCCGAGCTCGAGGCCGCCGGCGCGTCGGTCGAAGCCGTCGCCGGCGTGCGCGACCTGACCGATCCGGCCTCGTCCGCCCGACTCGTCGAAGCCGCGCTGGCTCGTTTCGGGCGCATCGACGCCGCCGCTGCCTTCAGCGGCCGCATCGTCACCGGTCGCTTCCTGCGGTCGACGGTCGACGACCTACGAACCGTGATCGAGGGGTGCCTGGAGGCGCCGTACCACTTCCTCCGCAGCGTCGTCCCACCGATGGTGGAGAGGGGTGACGGTCAGGTGCTGCTCATCACCAGCGCCGCAGGTGCTCGGCCGACGCCGGGCGCTCCGCTCTACTCCGCGGCGCGCGCCGGGGCGACGATGCTCGCCCGCAACGTCGCGGCCGAAGTCGTCGACAAGGGCGTCCAGATCAACGTCGTCGGCACGAACTTCATGGACTTCCCCGAGTTCCTGCGGGCGTCTCGCGCCGAAGACCCCGAGGGTCGGGCCCGCGTCGAGGCACAGGTGCCGATGGGACGGCTGGGCTCGCTCGAGGAGTTCGCCTCGTTCTGCATGCCCTTCGTCGACGGCACGAGCCGCTTCACCACCGGCCAGTTCGTGGCGTTCGCAGGAGGGTGGGCATGACGCGCCCCGAGCGCTTCGAAGGCCGCATCGGCCGGACGATCGCGGACTCCGAACCGTGGTTCGACGAGCGTGCGCATCCAGGCGAAGACGCTCCGAACGTCGTGGTCATCCTCCTCGACGACACCGGGTTCGCCCAGCTCGGCTGCTACGGCTCGACGATCGACACGCCGAACATCGATGCGCTCGCGTCGGGCGGCGTGCAGTTCACGAACTTCCACGTCACGCCGTTGTGCTCGCCGACCCGCGCCGCCTTGCTCACCGGACGGTCGCACCACATGGCCGGCATGCGGAACGTGTCGAACTTCCGAACGGGCTTCCCGAACATGCTCGGCCACATGTCGAGTCACACGGCGACCATGGCCGAGGTCCTCCGCGAGGCCGGATACGCCACCTTCGCCGTCGGCAAGTGGCACCTCGCACCGATGGAGGAGTGCAGCGCTGCAGGGCCGTTCGACCACTGGCCACTCGGTCGCGGCTTCGACCGGTTCTACGGCTTCCTCGAAGGCGAGACCGACCAGTTCCACCCCGAGCTCGTCGTCGACAACCACATGATCGAGCCGCCTGCTCGTTCCGGCGACGGCGACGGCTACCACCTGTCGGAAGACCTCGTCGACCAGGCGCTGCGGATGATCGCCGACAGCAAGGGCATCCGCCCGGACCGGCCGTTCTTCACCTACCTCGCCTTCGGTGCGACCCACGCGCCCCACCAGGCGCCGGCGGCATACCTCGAGAAGTATCGCGGCGCGTTCGACGAAGGTTGGGATGTGGTTCGCCAGCGCTGGTTCGAGCGCCAGCTCGAGCTCGGTGTGATCCCGCCGAACACCGTCCTGTCGCCGCGCAACCCGGGCGTCAACGCGTGGGACGACATGAGCGACGACGAGCGGGTCCTGGCGGCCCGGCTGCAGGAGGCGTTCGCGGCGTTCCTCGATCACACCGACGATCAGATCGGTCGCTTCGTCGACGGGCTTCGGCGGCTCGGCCAGCTCGACAACACGCTGCTGATGTTCCTCACCGACAACGGAGCGTCACAGGAAGGCGGACCGCTCGGCGTCCTGCACGAGATGAAGTTCTTCAACGGCATCCTCGAGCAGCCTTCGGAGGCCGTGAAGCGGCTCGACGACATCGGCGGCCCGCACAGCCACACGAACTACCCGTGGGGCTGGGCCCAGACCGGGAACTGCCCCTTCCGTTGGTACAAGCAGAACACCCACGAGGGCGGCGTCCACGTTCCGATGATCGTGCACTGGCCGCACGGCGTCGGTGAAGCGCAGCGGGGGACGATGCGACACCAGTTCGCGTACGTGTCCGACATCGCGCCGACGATCTACGAGCTGCTCGGCGTCCAGGCGCCCGGCGTGTTCCGGGGTGTCGAGCAGAAGCCGGTGACCGGGCACTCGTTCGTCGAGATCCTGCGTTCGCCGGACGCACCCGCGGCGAACGCGCTGCAGTACTTCGAGATGGCGGGCAGTCGCGCCCTCGTGAGCGGCAACTGGAAGGCCGTGTGCCGCCACGTCGCGGGAGCCGACTTCGACACCGAGCAGTGGGAGCTTTACGACCTCGTCGCGGATCCATCGGAGTGCAACGACCTCGCCGCGCGGGACCC
Source organism: Acidimicrobiales bacterium (assembly GCA_035540495.1). Classification (GTDB taxonomy): domain Bacteria; phylum Actinomycetota; class Acidimicrobiia; order Acidimicrobiales; family CADCTF01; genus DASVEG01. Next base: position 121,056 of record DATLGL010000029.1, on the reverse strand, counting down.
CGAGCGTCTCCGCGAGCTCGTCGACCTGTGGTGGCAGGAGGCGGAACGTCACGAGGTGCTCCCCCTCGACGAGCGGACGATCGAGCTGTTCGGGGCCCGTTTCCGAGATCGCTCGCCCCATCCCGCATCGAAGCGCTACGTCTACCGGCCGCCGATGTCGCCGATGTCGGCCCAGGCCGCGGCGGCCGTGGGCGGACGCAGCTTCGACCTCACGGCAACGGTCGAGCTCACACGCGCCGAAGACGAGGGCGTGCTCTTCGCCACCGGCACCGAGAACTCCGGGATCTCCGTCTTCGTCCAGGACGGGCGGCTGGTGCTCGACTACAACGCGTTCGACGACCACGTGATCGTCGAGTCGGCGGAGCGGGTGCCCGTAGGGCAACCGTGCGAGCTACAGGTGCGCGTCCGCCGCCGTGGCCGCGACGGCTCCGCGTCGGTCGCGATCGACGGCATCGAGTGCGGCGCCGCCGAACTGCCGCTCTTCATGCGCATGATCTCGAGCGTCGGGCCGACGATCGGTTACGACCACGGCTCGGCGGTGTCGCAGCGCTACCAGGCGCCGTTCCCGTTCACCGGCAGGCTGGACGCTGTCGTGATCCAGCTCCTCGAACGTGATCCCTCCGCCGCCGTGGCGGCCCGAGCAGAGATGAGTCGACAGTGAAGGTCCTCCGTACCCCTGACGAGCGGTTCGCTTCGATCCCCGACTGGCCGTACGAGCCGCGGTACGCGGACGTGTCGGGTGACGAGACCGGCGGCGTGGAGCTGCGTGCCCACTACATCGACGAAGGACCGGCCGGCGCGGCACCTGTACTGTTGATGCACGGTGAGCCCACCTGGGCGTACCTCTACCGCAAGGTGATTCCCGTGCTGCTCGAGGCCGGGCACCGAGTCGTCGCGCCCGATCTCATCGGTCTCGGTCGCAGCGACAAGCCGTCGGAGCCGGGCGACTACTCCTACGCACGTCACGTCGAGTGGATGCGCCGGCTGCTCTTCGAGCACCTCGACCTGCACGACATCACGTTCTTCGGCCAGGACTGGGGCGGGCTCATCGGGCTGCGCCTCGTCGCGCTCGATCCTGAGCGGTATGCCCGGGTGTGCGTGGCCAACACGGGGCTGCCGACCGGTGACCGCCCGCTCACCGACGCGTTCCTCGCATGGCAGAAGTTCTCGAAGGAGTCCCCGAACTTCGAGATCGGACGCATCGTGTCGGGAGGCTGCGCCGATGGCCTTTCGGACGATGCGATCGCCGCGTACGACGCCCCGTTTCCCGACGAGTCGTTCAAGGCCTCCGCCCGCATCTTCCCGTCGCTCGTGCCCACCGGCACCGACGACCCCGCGCACCGCGACAACGTCGCGGCGTGGGAGGTGCTCAGCCGGTTCGACAAGCCGTTCCTCACCGCCTTCAGCGACAAGGACGCGGTGACGGCCGGAGGCTTCCGCGTGTTCCAGAAGCAGGTCGCTGGAGCGCAAGACCAGCCCCACGTGACGATCGAGGGCGGCGGCCACTTCCTCCAGGAAGACCGGGGCGAGGAGGTTGGGCGCCTGCTCGTCGACTTCATCGCACGAACCTCTTGATTCCATCAATCTGAACTGATCTAATCGCGGCATGGCCGTTGTCGCCGCGCCGGCACCACCCGAGATCCTCGGTCTGCTCGCCGACCCGGTGCGGTGGCAGATCGTCGGCGAGCTCGGCCGCAGCGACCGGCGCGTCGGGGAGCTGGTGCGCCTGACCGGGAAGCCGCAGAACCTGGTCTCGTACCACCTGTCGGAGCTGCGCAGGGGCGGCGTGGTGACGTCTCGCCGCAGCTCCGCCGACGGTCGCGACGTCTACTACCGGGTCGACCTGCTGCGGTGCGGGCGCCTGCTCGGCGACGCCGCCGGCACCCTCCATCCGGGGTTGGCGCGTGTGCACGATGGCGGCGCCGCGAAACGACGGACGAAGACGCAGAAGGTGCTGTTCCTCTGCACCGGCAACAGCGCCCGGTCGCAGATGGCGGAGGCGCTGGCGCAAGTTCGGTCGGGCGGCGTCGTGGAGGCCCGCAGCGCGGGCAGCCACCCGAAGCCGTTGCACCACGACGCGGTGCGGGTGATGGCCGAGCGAGGCATCGACATCTCCGGCTGGGCGAGCAAGCCGCTGTCGACGTTCGAACGCACGCGCTTCGATCGCGTCGTCACGCTCTGCGACAAGGTCCGCGAGGTGTGCCCCGAGTTCCCGGGATCGCCCACGACGGCGCACTGGAGCGTCGCCGACCCGTCGTTGACCAACGCCTTCGACGCCGCCGCCGACGAGATCGAAGAACGAGTCGACCTGCTCCTGGCGGAGCTGACGAAGGGAACCGCCCATGCCTGACGCCGAGACCGTCAACGTCCGCTACATCGTCGACGACGTCGCAGCCTGCACCGACTTCTACACCCGCCACTTCGGCTTCACGGTCGGCATCGCGAGCCCGGCGTTCGCCGACGTCCACCGCGGCAACCTCCGGCTCCTGCTGTCGGGGCCGCAGAGCTCGGCCGGCCGCGCGATGAGCGACGGCGAGCGTCCGGCTCCAGGCGGGTGGAACCGCATCCACCTGATCGTCGACGACATCGAGGCCGAGGTCGCACGTCTCGAAGGCGAAGGCGTTCGCTTCCGCAACGAGATCGTCACCGGACCCGGCGGCGCGCAGGCACTCGCGATCGACCCGGCCGGGAACCTGGTCGAGCTCTTCCAACCCGCTCCCCTACCGATCGGAGGCTCCCGATGATCACACCGGGCATCGACCACATCGCGCTCACCGTTCCCGACCTCGACGAGCAGATCGATCGCCTCACCGGCTCGTTCGGCCTCGCCGTCGAGAGCCGGCTCCCGTTCTTCGCGGTGCTGGTCGATCCGGTGACGGGTCTCAAGCTCGAGCTCAGCAGGTCGGAGGACGACGAGGTCCACTTCCGGCACTTCGGCTTCAGATCCGACGACGTCGATACCGCGCACGCCGCACTCGTCGACGCAGGCATGGAGACGAGCGAGGCGCCGCACCGGCGAGACTTCGCTCGCATGTACACCTCCTTCCTGACGCAGCGCGGCGGAGCCGAGGTGCAGCTCGTCGCCTACGACGCCTGATCCGGCTGCACGGTTGACGCCGCCGCCGAGCCGGCTGTCGCGCCAGCTCGGCGTACGAGATGCCGTCGTCGTGGGGCTCGGCTCGATGATCGGCGCCGGCATCTTCGCCGCGCTCGGCCCAGCTGCAGACGTCGCCGGCAGCGCGCTGCTCGTCGGCCTCGCGATCGCCGGAATCGTGGCCTACTGCAACGCGACGTCGTCGGCCGCTCTCGCCGCGGTGCACCCGTCGTCAGGCGGGACGTACGTGTACGGCCGTGCTCGACTCTCCCCGTTCTGGGGCTACCTCGCGGGCTGGGGGTTCGTCGTCGGCAAGACCGCGAGTTGCGCAGCCATGGCATTGACGCTCGGCGCATACGCCGCGCCCGCTTGGGAGCGGCCGATCGCGGTCGCTGCGGTCGTCGTCCTCACGGCCGTCAACTACTTCGGCGTGCGGAAGACCGTCGCGGTCACGGGCGTCCTCGTCTTCCTCGTGCTGGTTGCACTGGCCGTCGTCGTGGCGACCGCGCTCGCGAGTGGAGACGTCGACCCGTCGCGCCTGGAGGGCACCGGCGACGTAGGACCGTTCGGGATCCTCCGATCCGCCGGCCTGCTGTTCTTCGCCTTCGCCGGCTATGCACGCATCGCGACACTCGGCGAGGAGGTGGTCGATCCGGCCCGCACGATCCCGAAGGCCATTCCGCGAGCGCTGGGCATCACGCTCGTCGTCTACGCCGTGGTGGCGACGACATCGCTGCTCGCCGTGGGCCCGGGCGCGCTCGCCTCGTCCGAGGCCCCGCTCGCGACGGTGGCCGGAGCCGGCGGGGCCGCTGGCGGATGGGCGGCAGGTGTCGTTCGAGCCGGAGGAGCCATCGCGGCTCTCGGCGTGCTCCTGTCGCTCATCGCGGGCGTGAGCCGCACCACGTTCGCCATGGCCGCTGATCGCGAGCTGCCGCACTGGCTCGCGGCCGTGCACCCGGTGCACTCCGTCCCCCACCGCGCCGACGTCGTGATCGGTGCGACGATCGTGACGGTCGTCGCACTCACCGATCTGCGAGGCGCGATCGGATTCAGCTCCTTCTGCGTCCTCGGCTACTACGCCATCACGAACGCAGCGGCGTTGACGTTGCCGCCGGAGCACCGACGGTGGCCGCGGCCGCTGCAGGCAGCCGGGCTGCTCGGTTGCGTCGTCCTCGCGTTCACGCTCCCGGCGGCGAGCATCGTTGCAGGTGCAGCGGTGCTCGCCGCCGGGGCCGTCGTTCGGCAGGTTCGCCGGCTGACCGCTTAGCGAAGATCGAAGCGGTCGAGCTCCATCACCTTCGTCCAAGCAGCGACGAAATCGCGGACGAACTTCTCGGCTGCGTCACTCGACGCGTAGACCTCCGAGATCGCCCGCAGCTGTGAGTGCGACCCGAAGACGAGGTCGACCGACGTCGCCGTCCACTTCGGCTCGCCGCTCGTGCGGTCGCGCCCTTCGTACACCTCGTCGCCAGACGCCGCAGGCGACCACTCCGTCGCGATGTCGAGCACGTTGACGAAGAAGTCGTTCGTGAGGGCACCGACGCGGGGGGTGAACACCCCGTGGTTCGAGCCCTTGACGTTCGCGCCGAGCACCCGCAGCCCACCGACGAGCACCGTCATCTCGGGAGCGGTGAGCGTGAGGAGGTTCGCCCGGTCGAGGAGCAGCGTCTCCGGCGAGAGCTTGACCCCGTCCCGGACGTAGTTCCGGAACCCGTCGGCCCGTGGCTCGAGCACCGAGAACGACTCGACGTCGGTCTGCTCCTGGGTGGCGTCGGTGCGCCCGGCACGGAAGGGAACGTCGATCTCGACACCCGCGGCCTTCGCCGCCTGCTCCACCCCGACACCGCCGGCGAGGACGATCAGGTCGGCGAGCGAGATGCGCTTGCCGCCTGACTGCGCTGCGTTGAACTGGGCCTGCACCTGCTCGAGCACGGCAAGCACCCGGGCGAGGTTCTCGGGCTCGTTGACCTCCCACGAGCTCTGCGGAGCGAGACGGATGCGGGCGCCGTTGGCACCGCCACGACGGTCGGTCCCGCGGAAGCTCGACGCCGAGGCCCACGCCGTCGACACCAGCTCCGACACCGACAGACCCGACGCGGCGACCCGGGCCTTGAGGTCGGCGATGTCGTCGGCGTCGACGAGGGGATGGTCGACAGCCGGCACCGGGTCCTGCCAGAGCTGAGGCTCGGGGACCCACGGGCCGAGGTACCGCGACACCGGTCCCATGTCGCGATGGAGGAGCTTGTACCAGGCCTTGGCGAAGGCCAGCGCGAACTCGTCGGGGTTCTCGAGGAAGCGTCGCGAGATCTGCTCGTAGACCGGGTCGAACCGGAGGGCGAGGTCGGTCGTCGCCATCATCGGCGCGTGACGCACCGACGGGTCGTGCGCGTCGGGCACGGTGCCCGCGCCGGCGTCACCCACCGGCTTCCACTGCTTGGCTCCTGCCGGGCTCGTCGTGAGCTCCCACTCGTAGCCGAAGAGGGTCTCGAAGAAGCTGTTGTCCCACTGGATCGGTGTCGGCGTCCAGGCGCCTTCGAGTCCGCTGGTGATGGTGTCCTTGCCCTTGCCGGTGCCGAGCTCGTTCTTCCAACCGAGTCCCATGGAGTGGACGGGACAGCCTTCGGGCTCCGGACCGACCAGCGACGGATCACCGGCGCCGTGGGTCTTGCCGAAGGTGTGACCGCCCGCGATGAGCGCAACGGTCTCCTCGTCGTTCATCGCCATGCGGGCGAACGTCTCACGGATGTCACGTGCAGCCTTGAGCGGATCGGGCTCGCCGTTGGGGCCCTCGGGGTTCACGTAGATGAGACCCATCTGCACCGCGCCCAGCTGGTCCTGGAGCTCGCGGTCACCGCTGTAGCGCTCGTCGCCGAGCCACGCGTCCTCCGGTCCCCAGAAGATCTCCTCCGGCTCCCACACGTCTTCACGGCCGAAGCCGAAGCCGAAGGTCTCGAAGCCCATCGACTCCATCGCGACGTTGCCCGCGAGGACGAGCAGGTCGGCCCACGAGATCTTCTGGCCGTACTTCTGCTTGATCGGCCACAGCAGACGGCGGGCCTTGTCGAGGTTCGCGTTGTCGGGCCAGCTGTTGAGCGGCGCGAAGCGCTGCCCGCCGTCGCCCGCGCCGCCGCGACCGTCGGCGATGCGGTAGGTGCCGGCGGCGTGCCAGCTCATGCGGATGAAGAGCGGGCCGTAGTGGCCGTAGTCAGCCGGCCACCAGTCCTGCGAGTCCGTCATCAGCTCGAGCAGGTCTCGCTTCAGCGCGTCGACGTCGAGCGTCGCGAACTCGGCCGCGTAGTCGAAGTCGTCGCCCAGCGGGTTCGCCCGGGGCGAGTGCTGGTGCAGCACGTTGAGGTCGAGCTGGTTGGGCCACCAGTCGCGGTTGGTGCGGGGACGCGTCCCCTTCGGCTCCGGCGCCGGGATCGCCGGGTTCTCGCTCTCGCTGGTGCTCTCGGTGGGCTCATCGGCCACGGCGGGTCGTCCTTTCTCTGGGGGTCTTCGTGTTCGTGTTCGTGCTTGGACTCGTGCTCGTGCTCGGCGGGCGATCGCGCCCGAGGCAGTCGGGACAGCGCCCCCAGTACACGACCTCGGCCTCGTCGACCTCGAAGTCGGCGCCATCGGAGGGGGTGAGACACGGCGTGTAGCCGACGGCGCAGTCGACGTCGATCATCCGGCGGCAGCTTCGACAGATCAGGTGGTGGTGGTTGTCGCCGACCCGGCGCTCGTAGCGAGCGGGCGAACCAGCCGGTTGGATCCGGCGGATGACGCCCTTGTCAGCCAGCACGCCCAGCGCGTCGTAGACGGCTTGGCGGGAGACCGCTCCGAGCCGCTCGCGCACCTCGGCCTCGACGACGTCGGCCGTGCCGTGGGGATGGTCTGCAACCGCACGCAGCACGGCGAGGCGCTGAGCCGTGACTTGCAGGCCGTGCAGCCGGAGGCTGGTTGCGTCGTCGACCACGACGTCGAGCGTACTCCGGATTCTGGATTGAGTCCAGATCTTGTTCGTACCCAGACGAGGTCCGGCCGCGGCCGTGCCCGGTGACGGATCACCGGGCACGGATGGTGGTGGCGGTGGTGCCGGAAGCTCGTGGCGGCCGAGCTTCCGGCGTCTCCGGGCGGCGGTCCCGGAGAACCTGTCAGACGGCGGCGGTCCGCATCGCCTGCATCTTCTCGACGGTCTTGAGGATGACGAAGATCACGCTCGCCACGATCAGGAAGTTCACGAGCGCGTTCGCGACGACCGGAACTTCTTGAAGTCGTTGACCATGCGTCGCACGGTAAGGACCGCGACATGAAGCAGATCTGAAGACGCTCAGATCGTCCGCGAGATCTTGTACCCGGCTCCTCGTACCGTCTCGATCAGAGGCCGGTCGAACGGGCGGTCGACCTTCGCCCTGAGGTTCCTGACGTGGACGTCGATCGTGTTCCGCTCCGTCTCCGTCGCGAAGTCCCACAACGCGTCGACGATCTGCTGGCGCGAGACGACCGCCCCGTCGGACCTCACGAGCAGGTGGAGGAGCTCGAACTCCTTCGCGGTCAGCTCGATCGTTCGACCACCCCGCGAGACCCGACGCTGCGCGGGATCGAGCTCGAGGTCCGCGACGGTGAGGACCGGGCTCCGATCAGGGGTGGAGCGGCGGTGCAGCGCGCGGAGCCGGGCCAGCACCTCCTTCACGTCGAACGGCTTGACGAGGTAGTCGTCCGCACCGGAGTCGAGCCCGGCGACGCGGTGGTCGACGTCGTCGCGCGACGTCAACATCAGGACCGGCGCGCTGCAGCCGTCGCGCCGCAACCGCCGGCACACCTCGAACCCGTCGAGGTCGGGAAGCACCCCGTCGAGCACGATGACGTCGAACGGGACCTCTGCCGCGAGCCACAACGCCTCCTCGCCCGACTCCACGACGTCGACTGCGTGCCCGTCCTTCGTGAGCGCGCGCTGGAGGAGCGCGCCGACGATGCGGTCGTCGTCGCACACGAGGATCCGCATCAGCCGCCGTCCACCAGCGAGGCGAGCTGAGCGACCGATCGATCGCAGAGGTCGGTCATCGCGCGGGCGATGCCGACGGCTGTTCGTACGTCGCCGCCATCGAGCGCCTGCTCGACGTTGCGAGCCTCGGCCGCGAGCGCGGAGGAGCCGAGGGTGCCCGCGCTGCCGGCGAGCGTGTGCGCCAGTCGTGCTGCGGTCGAGGTGTCGTCGACTGCGAGCGCGTCGAGGATTCCGCTGACGAGGGCGTGCAGCTCGGTGCCGAAGGCCGCGACCGCTTCGTCGAGCTCCCGCTCGTCGCCGTAGAGGACGCGCAGCATGTCGAACTGCGCGCGATCGACGAGCCCCTCGGTGCCCACCGTGATCCACCGCTGCAACATGTGGGCGACGTCGGGCGGCCGAACGGGCTTGCTGAGGTAGTCGTCCATCCCGGCCGCCAGGCACCGCTCCTGCTCGCCCGCTATCGCAGACGCCGTCATCGCGATGATCGGCACGCGCCGGCGGTTCGCTGCCTGCTCGAGCGCGCGGATGCGCCTGGTGGCGCCGTAGCCGTCGAGCTCGGGCATCTGGACGTCCATGAGCACCGCGTCGTAGCCGACGCTGGCGACGGCCTCCACCGCTTCGAGCCCGTTGCCGGCGACGTCCGCCACGTAGCCGAGCTTCTCCAGCACGCGGGCCATGACGAGCTGGTTGACGGCGTGGTCCTCGACGACGAGCACCCGGCGACCACCGCCATGCCGCCCGTCGAAGCTCCTCTCTGCGGTGAGCTCCGGCTGATCGTCGTCGACCTGGAGGGCGAGCGCACGAGCGAGTGCGAGCACCAGCTCCGACAGCCGGACGGGCTTCGACAGGCGCGCCACGATGCTGTCGGGGAGCGTCCTCGGCTCCATACCGCCCGACGTCAGCAGGATGACGGGAATGCCGCGGATGCCGGCGGCGAGCTCGAGACCGTCGATGCCCGGCATGTGCAGGTCGGTGACGACGATTTCGCACCCGGTCGACGCGACGATCGGCAACGCGTCGCCGGCGGAGGTCGAGGTGGTCACCCGGAGCCCGATCTGTTCGAGCATGCGCTCGAGCAGGAGGCAGTTCGTGGCGTTGTCGTCGACCACGAGCACGTGGCGGCCGCGGAGCCCGTCCGGTGCGGCGGCCCGGGTCGCCACCGGTGGCAGCGGGATCGAGAACGCGAACGTGCTTCCGACCCCCTGCTCCGACTCCACGGTCAACTCGCCGCCCATCAGCGCAACGAGCTCACGAGAGATGGCGAGCCCGAGGCCCGTTCCCCCGAAGCGCCGGGTGGTCGATGCGTCCGCCTGAGCGAACGGCTCGAACAACCGGTCGCGCTGGGCCTGGCTCATTCCGATTCCGGTGTCTCGGACCTCGAAGCGCACGAGCGGCGCGTCGTGCCCGCCTCCTGATCGCACCTGCGTCGCACTCACGACGACCTCGCCCCGCTGCGTGAACTTCACCGCGTTGCCCAACAGGTTGGTGAGCACCTGCCGAAGGCGGCTCGGGTCGCCGTGGACGACGTTCGGCAGGTCGACGTCGGTGAAGACCATCAGCTCGATCGACTTCGAACGCGCCGTCTCGGCGAACAGGTCGGCGACGTCCTCCACGACCGTGGCCAGCTCGAAGTCGAGGAGCTCGAGCTCGGCGCGCCCGGCCTCGATCTTCGAGAGGTCGAGGATGTCGTTCAGCAACGTGAGCAGTGACTCACCCGCCGTTCGTACCGACCTCGCGTACAGACGCTGGTTGTCGTCGAGCTCGGTGTCGAGGAGCAAGCCCGTCATGCCGATGACGGCGTTGAGGGGCGTGCGGATCTCGTGGCTCATCGTGGCGAGGAAGTTCGACTTCAACGCGGAGCTACGCATCGCCTCGTCGCGCGCGTTCGCGGTCGCTTCTTCCGCCCGCCGGCGCGCGGTGACGTCACGGATCGTGAGCACGATGCCGGACACGGCCGGGTCATGGAGGCTGTTGACCGCCACCGCCTCGACGTGGCGCCAGGTGCCATCGGCGTGACGCAGCCTCGCGTCGACGCGCGCGGTCGAGCCCGGAACCCGGAGCAGCTCGACGAACCACGCTCGTACCAGGGGCTCGTCGTCGGGATGGAGGATGTCGAGGACCGTGCGCCCCAGCCGGTCTTCTGGTGGAACACCGATGAGGTCGTTGGTTGCCGGGCTCGCGTACCGGACGGTCCCGGAGTCGTCGAGCACCGTCACGACGTCGGACGCGTGCTGGAGCAACGCCTCCATCCGCTCTTCTTCGTCGCGCAACTCGCTCGCGAGCCGGCGGAGCTCTAGTTGTGTGACGACGAGATCGGCCAGGACGCGCAGGTCTTCACGCTGCTGCGCGGTGAGCTCGCGAACTTCCCGGTCGAGCACGCAGAGAGTCCCGATCGCGTCGCCCTCCGGTGTGATCAGCGGTGCGCCGGCGTAGAAGCGGACATGCGGATGGTCGACCACGAACGGGTTGTCGGCGAACCGCGGGTCGACGGCGGCGTCACGCACCTCGAGGATGTCGCCGGGCGCGGCGACCGCGTGAGCGCAGAAGGCGACGTCCCGTGAGGTCTGGGTCGTCGTGATCCCGACCCTCGCCTTGAACCACTGGCGCGACTCGTCGACGAGCGAAACGAGCGCCATGGGAGTGCCGAGGACGCGAGCGGCGAGGCGGGCGATGCCGTCGAACGCGGCTTCGGGCGCCGTGTCGAGCACCTCGTACCGCCGGAGCGCGTCGAGCCGACGGTCTTCGTGCGCCGGGATCGGCGCGACGGAGGGATGGGCGGAACCCACGCTCGGAGGGTACCGACCGGCGCGTGTTCGATGAGCCGCTGCCGTGGCGGGCGGGTAGAGCCGCCGCGTGTCAGCCCCGCAGCCACCGCTCCTAGCTCGCATCCTTCGCGCGGCGCGGGTCGAGCAACTGCGAGCGTCGCTGTGGTTCGTGCCCGCCGTCGCCGTCGCGGGTGCCGTCGTGGTGGCTGCGTTCCTCAGCCGGGTCGACGTCGGCGACGAGGGGCTGCTGTCGCGAGCCGCCTTTCCCGGCGGAGCGGAGAGCGCGCGAGCCATCCTCCAAACGATCGCCGGATCGGTGATCACCGTGACCGGCGTCGTGTTCTCCCTCACGGTCGTCACGCTGCAGCTCGCTTCGACGCAGTTCTCGCCTCGACTGCTGCGGACGTTCCTCCGCGACGTCAGCAACCAGCTCGTGCTCGCGATCTTCCTCGCGACCTTCGCCTACTGCCTCGTGGTGCTGCGCGGCGTGTCGTCCGGAGCCGGCGCCGAGGCGGGAGACGTCCCGAGGATCGCGGTGACGGGCGCGTACGTGCTCGGCGCGGCGAGCGTCGCTGCGCTCGTCTTCTTCATCGACCACATCGCCCGTGCGATCCGGATCGACAGCCTCATGCGCGAAGTGAACGAGGACACGTGTGAGGTGATCGACGCGTTGGTCGATCTTCACCCCGGCCACGACGTCGCACTTGACGTCGAACCGGGTCCTGCGATCGTGCCGTCTCCGCGCTCGGGATTCATCCAGGCCGTCGACGAGCGGCGGATCGCGCGTGCCGCCGCTGGAGTGGGCGCGATCGTCCACGTGGAGCGGCCGATCGGCGATCGCGTGATCGAGGACGCTCCCCTGGCGCGGGTTCGGATCCTCGACGGAGACCTTGAGGTACCGCGACCGCTCGTCGACGCGATCCAACGGAGCGTGCAGATCGGCTACGAGCGCACGATGCAGGAAGACGTGGCGTTCGGGTTGCGCCAGCTCGTCGACGTAGCGGTCAAGGCGCTGTCGCCCGGCGTCAACGATCCGACGACCGCGACGCATGCGCTCGGTCACCTCGCTCATCTGTTGGTGCGGATCGCGCGTGCTCGTCTCGGTGACCGGACGGGCTACGACGACGACCGTGTGGCCCGGGTGTTGATCCCAGGACCGTCGTTCGGCGAGTACCTCGACCTCGCCCTCGATCAGATCCGGCGGTACGGCGCAGCCGACGCCGCGGTGATGACCGAGTTGCTCCGGGTGGTCCTCGACGTCGCCGTCGCCGACAGCCCGGGTCGGCATCGGGAGGAGATCTGCGAGCACATGAGGCTGGCCGTCGCCGCGGCAGAACGAGCCGCGATCGACCCGTCCGACCTCGACGAGGTGTACGAGCTGCGGGCTCGAATCGAAGAGGTGATCGCGCAGGCAGGCTGAGCGGACCTTCGTGGTCAACAGTCGCGTCGGGAACAATGGCCGCGTGGACGCCATCGACACCGCGCTCGGCAAAGGGCTGCGCGTCCTCGAAGCACTCGCCCGGGCCGACGGTCCCGTCCGCATCAGTCACCTGGCGGCGGACCTGCAGATGCAGAAGAGCTCGCTGCACCGCGTGCTTCAGACGCTCGCAGAGCTCGGCTTCGTCAGCCAGGACCCTGACACGACGCAGTACGCGGCGACGCTCAAGCTCTGGGAGCTCGGATCGACCGTGGCCGGTGCCGTGCCCGTGAAGCTCGCTGCGGCGACGATCTTGCCCGAGCTCCACCACACCACCGGCGAGACCGTCAGCTTGTCGGTGCGCGACGGCGACGACGTCCTCTACCTCGAGAAGATCACCTCGCCTCGCCCCATGGGGTTCACCACGCGCGTGGGATCACGCGTGCCGGCGCCGATGACCGCTGCCGGTCGGGTGATGCTGGCGTACGCGCCGGACGACGAGGCGGTCGCGGTGATCGAGCGAGTGGCCGCCCGCGTTGGCGACGGCGTGCTCGACGTCGACCGCGCCCGAGCCGACCTTCGCAAAGCCCGCCGCGATGGCTACCTCGTCGGACGTGGACGAACCGATCGCGGCATCGTCGGGATCGCGACGGCCGTCCGCCGCAGCACCGGCGAACCCGTCGCGGGCGTCACCGTGTCAACGCCGGCACAGCGTCTCGATCGCGATCGGCAGGACGCGATCGTCGAAGCGCTCCTGGTGGCGGCGGCGCGGATCGGCGAAGCGATCCGGTAGCAAGGCCGGCGCCACCCGTGCGCTCAGCCCAGGTGGCGGGCGAAGAACGCGGCGGACGACTGCCGCTCGAAGGTCGGCACCCCGACGTGGGGTCCGGGGTTGATGTGCATCGTCTTCTCCTTCGACCCGAACGCCTCCCAGAGCGCGAGACCGGCCTCCGGCGTCATCAGTTCGTCGTGGTACTGGAAGAGGAAGAGCAGCGGGATCGTGATCGACTCCACCTGCGAGCGGAACGTCGGATCGGGCATCAACCCGAAGAGGCCGAACACCGCGGCCTGGATGCGCGGCTCGGTGGCGGCGAGCGGGATGCCGTAGCGAGCACCCATGGAGACGCCCCAGTAGCCATAGGGACCGCTCGCGCTGAGGTCGCTCCCCGCCTCGATGGTGTCGAGCAGCGCCTTCCACTCGCGCACCATGCGTGGCTCTCGCGCCTCGCCGGCGTCGGTCGTGCTGGAGTCGGGCGACGGACGCGCACCGTCCGCGCTCCTGCGGTCGACGCCCTGCTCCCGCAGGCGTCGAAGCGTCTCCTCCTGCTGGCGGATCTGCTCATCGGTACGGCGATCGCCGTGCCGCGGCGCGTCGAGGGCGATGCTGGCGAACCGCTGTTCCTTGGCCATCGACTCGGCCATGGCGACGATGTTCGGCGCCTCCTTGCTCTGGAACCCGCCGTGGCCGAACAGGATCGTGGCCCTCGGCGCTTCCCCTTCGGGCGACCAGTGCAGGCCCGGGACGACCTGTCCTTCGACGGTGAGGTCGAAGCGGCGACGGATGACGCCGCCCTCGATCTTCTCGCTGACGATCTGCATGGCTTCTTTCTCTCCTCGACTACGAGCGGTGGAGCACGCGGCCCCGCGCCTGCTGGGTGTCGTAGCGGCTCATGGCGAGCCGCTCGCCTCGGTGGGGGTCGTCGACGGCGACCGGGGGAACATCGAAGTGCAGCACCGCTCGCCGATCGACGTCGTACGGCGCCCACTCGGGGATCGCTGCGTGGTTCGGATCGCCGGTGCGGGCGAACGCGATCCACGACTCGCTCATCGCGCCGGCCATGGCTGCGGTCTCGTCGGTCGGCGGCCCGACCATGTCCGGAGCGATGGTGACGTTGTCGAACACGAACGGCAGATCGAGCGAGTGCGGGCTGATGCGCCGGCCACCCTCCACCGGCGTCCGCCACATCAGACGATAGGAGTAGACGGGCGCTCCCCCCTCCGTCGCTTGGGCTGCCTTCCGTTCGGTCTGCATCACGCTGTCGAGCCAGTAGCCGCGAGCCGTGATGATCGTGAAGAAGACCTCTGGCGCAGGCGCGTCGGGGGACGACTGCCGGACGAGGTCGACCAGCGCCGGGACGTCTCCCGCATCGACGTACCGCTCGAGGCGGGACGGCAGTTCGGTCTCGGTGATGTCGAAGGTCGACGGATCCATCGAACCGACCTGGTTCGACAGTTCGGTGCGACATGTCCCGACGATCATCGGGATGTCAGCCGACAGCGCCGGCGCGTCCGGGGCCCACGGGTGGCGGTCGAACACCACGCCGTCCAACGTCGGCGAGAAGCGTCCGCGGATCCGGGCGCTGGTGTCGATCAGCGTCTGCATCGGGACGTCCTGCAGCCGGCGCGCCTGTTGGTGCGGGATCTCGAGCGCGTCGAGCAGCGCGGCAGTCATCGCCTCCGCCCGGTCGAGCTCGATCAGGCGGAGGTGGGACCCGCTCTGCACGATCGCCCGGTGGAACAGGCCACGCGCGGCAGGAGCGGCCATCGAGATGCTGACCTTCCGACCCCCGCCTGACTGGCCGTAGATCGTGACGCACCCCGGGTCGCCGCCGAACGCGGAGATGTTGTCCCTCACCCATTCCAGCGCGGCGACCACGTCGAGGTACCCGGCGTTCGCCGAGCCTGCGAACTCCTCACCGGCGAGGCCCGCCAGGTGGCAGTGGCCGAAGACGTTGAGTCGGTGGTTGATCGTCACCACGACGACGTCGCCTCGACGAGCGACGTTGGAACCGTCGTAGAGAGCCATGGAACCTGTGCCCGCCTCGAACCCGCCGCCGTGGAGCCAGACCATCACCGGCCGCTTCCCGTCGTCGCATGCGGGCGTCCAGACGTTCAGGCAGAGGCAGTCCTCACCGATCGCCGGGCGGTTGCCCTTCGTACCTCCGAGGGCGAGGCGGGTGAACGTCTGCGGCGCGGTCTCGCCGTACGCAGTTGCGTCGAGCACGCCCGTCCACGGCTCGACGGGCTGCGGCGGGCGGAACCGGTTCGCTCCCGCGGTCGAGGCTCCGTAGCGGAGGCCGCGGAAGACGCGGATGCCGTCCTGCTGCGTCCCCCGCACGCGCCCGTTCGCTGTCTCGACGATCTCGGCCGCTCTCGCGTCCGCTCTGTCCCCCACCCGGTCCCCTTGTTCCGTTGTGCGGAACGTCGTTCCGTCACGTTTGCGGTGAGTGTTGCCCACCGGGAGCGAGACCGCAATCGCGTGTCGGGTCCCGCTCGAGCTCGCGAGGCTCCCGCCGCCTACGTCAACAGGCCGACGGCGACGACGAGGAGCACGGCGAGACCCAGGAACCGGCGGAAGAGGCTCTCACCCCAGAGGATCTCGAGCGCCGCCCACACGAGCAGCGCCGTCCGTCCGGTCATCGTGACGACCGTGCCGACAACTCCCTCCGGCTCGAACAGCACGCGCACAGCGGTCGCCGCGAGGAAGACCGCTAGAGGTGGGTTCGGAAGCTGCGCGATGACCACGCGACCTGTCTCCGGGTTCCGGAAGACCGCGTCGAAGAGGCGCTGTAGGCGGGTTCGCATCGGACGGTCAGCGTCCTCCATCGAACAGGTTCTGACCAACATCGCACCCCTCGAGGTAGAGGCATCGCTCGGAGTCGCGCGCAGCACGAGCGCATTTGACCGCCCGTTCGTGCCTGCCTGTCGAGCCGGTGACCGCTCAGGCGGGTCTGATGTTCTGGTTGCCCCTGAAGACGTTGTCGGGATCCCACTCCGCCTTGATGCGAGACAGGCGCGCGTACTTCTGCTCGCCGTATGCCGCGCGGACGCGGTCTTCGCCTTCGTCGCCGATGAAGTTGAGATAGGTGCCGCCGTTGGTGAAGGCCGCGATGTCCCGACGGAACGCCCGCGCCCATTCGATGTTCACGTCGTCGTCGGCGGCGTCCTCCCACACCGCGAACGGGTGGGTGATCCACGCGGTCCCGCGATTCGTCATCGGCGTCGCGTCCTCCGACACACGCGCCACCGCGCCACCCCACGGGAGGAGGATCTGCTGGTCGAGCGGTGACGGCCGATCGTGGCCGTACTTGACGAACACGTCGACCGCATCGTCGGCGAAGCTGTCGTGGTAGTCGGCCGTCCAGTAGTTCCGGTTGCCGGGTGGATCGTCGAGCATCCCTTGGAACTGGCAGTACGGCATGGGGCCGACCAGGTCGACCGCCGGCCGCAGATCGCGAAGCGGACGGATCACTTCCTCGCCGGCCGCTACGTCACCGGCCCACAGGACGGCCACCGCCGCGACCGTCGTGCCTTGCAGGTGCTCTGGGATGAAGTCCTCCGGTGGGGCGCTGAGGAACACCAAGCCCGATCCGAGCGGCTCCGGCGCGGCGTGGGCGAGGTCTCGGTACGCGCGGCCTACGTCGAATCCGGCGTCGCCCGGCCACACGAGCAGCCCGGCGAGGACCTCGGGACCTACGCGATGCAGGCGGAACGTCAACCGCGTCGCCACGCCGAAGTTCCCGCCGCCGCCGTGCAGCGCCCAGAACAGGTCGGGGTTCTCATCCTCGCTGGCGCGGACTTCTCGTCCGTCGGCAATGACGAGGTCGACGGCCAGGAGGTTGTCGCACGCGAGTCCGTACATGCGCTCGATCCAGCCCGAGCCTCCTCCGAGGGTGAATCCCGCGACCCCCGTCGTCGTCACTCGTCCGCCGGTCGTCGCGAGGCCATGCTCCTGCGCGGCTGCGTCGAACTCACCCCAGGTGACCCCGGCCCCCACCGTTGCGGTCATCGCTGCAGGATCGATCGTGATCGACTTCATCGGCCTCACGTCGATCACGAGGCCGTCTTCGACCGACGACATGCCGGCAACGGAGTGGCCGCCGGCTCGGACCGCGACGTCGAGCCGGTCCCTTCTCGCCATCGCCAGTGCATCGATGACATCAGCGGCGGTGGCGCATTTCGCGATCACCCGCGGCCGCTTGTCGATCATCCCGTTGTGCAGGGCGCGCTCCACGTCGTAGGTGGAGCTGTCGCGCGTGATCAGTTCCATTCCCCCGCCTTCCCGACCCGCCACGCAACCGCGGCGGGGCTATGTCGTCCCAGGTCGACGGGAACGCGGCGCAGAGCGGAGCGTCGCCGCCGCGCTTGGGTGATGTCGCCGATTGTCGCGCTGCATCGGCCCCGCGTCGAGAGGGCCGAGCGCCGAGCTACTCGATGCGCAGGCCGGAGATCGCCCGGGAGATGACGAGCTGCTGGATCTGCTCGGTGCCTTCGAAGATGTCCATGATCTTCGCGTCGCGGTGGAAGCGCTCGACGGGGTACTCGCGCGTGTAGCCGTAGCCACCGAGGATCTGGATCGCCCGCTCGGTCACCCACACGGCGGTGCGGCCGGCCTTGAGCTTCGACATCGAACCCTCGGCGTTGGTGTAGCCGCCGTTGCGGGCCAGCCACGCCGCGCGCCAGATGAGCAGTCGGGACGCGTCGATCTCCGTGGCCATGTCGGCGAGCATGAAGGCGATCGCCTGGTTCTGGATGATCGGCTTGCCGAACGCGTGACGCTCCTTGGCGTATCCGAGGGCGTACTCGTAGGCCGCACGGGCGATGCCCACGGCCATCGCCGCGACGGCCGGACGGGTCGCCTCGAACGTCGCCATCGCCGGCTGGCGCTCACCGGTACGACCGGCTTCACGCGCACGGGCCAGCTTCGCGTCGAGCTTCTCCTTGCCGCCGAGCAACATCCGGCCAGGCACCCGCACGTCGTCGAGGACGACCTCGGCCGTGTGGGAGGCGCGAATGCCGTGCTTCTTGTACTTCTGGCCCTGCGACAGGCCCTTGGTTCCAGGCGGAACGATGAAGCTCGCCTGGCCCCGCGACTTGAGCTCGGGGTCGACCGTGGCCACGACGACGTGGACGTCGGCGATGCCGCCGTTGGTGATCCACGCCTTGGTGCCGTTGAGCACCCACTCGTCGTTCGCCTCGTCGTACACGGCACGAGTGCGCAGCGACGAGACGTCGGAGCCGGCGTCGGGTTCGCTCACGCAGTACGCGCCGAGCTGGACCTTGTCGGGTGTGCCGTAGCACTGCGGGACCCACTCGAAGACCTGCTCAGGCGTCCCCTGGCCGGAGATGCCGGCGGCTGCGAGGCCCGAGCCGAAGATCGACAGGCCGATGCCGGCGTCTCCCCAGAAGAGCTCCTCCATGGCGACGGGCAACGTCAGCCCGGTCGGGTCGCCGATCATGGCGTTGGCCATGAAGTCCATGCCGTAGAGGCCGATCTTGGCGGCTTCCTCGATGATGGGCCACGGGGTCTCTTCCCGCTCGTCCCACTCCTCGCCGGCGGGGCGGACGACGTTCTCGGCGAAGTCGTGGACCCACTTCTGGATCTGCAGCTGATCTTCGTTGAGCTGGAGCGAGAACTCGCCCATGGCGCTACCTCCGGGGAATCGCGATCGCACCACGCGCTCGTGCGCGTTGTTACTCGACGGTAACAAGCGCGCGCCCGAACCGCCACCCGCGCCGTACCCTGTTCAGCCCATGGTCAAGCGGTGGGTGGTGATTGCGCTCGTGCTGGCGGTCGCCGGCGTGGGCACGGGGGCGTGCAGCAGCGGGGACGACGAGAGCAGCGGTGACCGAGGCGGACGCGGCGCGTCGTCTACAACGAGTACGTCGGTGCTCCGCGTGCCGTCGATCTCCTTCAGCGAGACGGCTGCGCCGATGGTCGACCTCGGAGACGGGTGGGAGGTCGGCCATTGCGAGGGCGAGGCGCCGATCATCTGCGTCTCGCGGAACGGCGAACATGCCGGGATCATCGAGCTGTCGCCGTTCCCGGTGTCGTCGTTCCACACGCTGGCCGGCTTCCGCGCCGCCATCGAGCGAGGCGACGAGGAGGCGGCGCTGCAGCTCGTCGTCGACGACTTCCTGCCGACGCTCCAGGCCGATCGGAAGGACGGCTGCGGGGCCGATTACGTCCTCGACGCGTCGCCGACCTCGGACGCCACGGTGCTCGGCCGCCCCGGCGTTCGGTACGGCTACGTCGCACGGAAGGGGAAGGGGCCGGTCGTCGAGCGCCAGATCAGCCACGCCACGATCATCGGGGACGAGGTCTTGCTCGTGAACGCAGCCGGGTACGCCGACGATGGGTGCGTCCCGAGAGAAGGCGAGTTCACGCCGGAGCAGCTCAACGAGTTCGATCGCTACCTGCCGGGCCTCGTCGCGGTCGCCACCCGCTGACGCGTACGCTCCGCCCCCATGGCCCTCCGCCGCTCGGCGCGCTCCCGCACGGCGCCGTCCGCTGACGAACCAAGTCCCCCGCCCGCCGCAGCGCCCCACGTGCCGCGCTCGTTCTGGCCGTCGTTCCCGCCCCGGCACTACCTCGGTCAGCTCCAGCCCCACTTCCAGGCCGCGCTCGCGGCGGAGCGCGCCGACCTGACCCGAGACGACTGCGACTGGTACCACACCGCCGTCCTCCGCAGCGGCGAGGTCATCCCAGGAGCGTGGGACCTGCGCGGCGGCGAGGAGAACTACCTCGGCGGCACCGACGTGGCCGGCCAGCGCGTGCTCGAGTTCGGGCCGGCCACCGGGTACCTCACGTACTGGATGGAGGACCAGGGTGCCGACGTCGTCTGCGTCGACGCGGGCTTCGACGTGTCGATCGACATCCTTCCGGTGCCCGGCAACGACCTGAGGGAGATCCGCATGGGCGCGATGCGCGGCATCGGAGCCGTCCAGAACTCCTGGTGGTACCTCCACCACGAGCGCCAGTCGAAGGCGTCGACGGTCTACGCGCCGATCTACGACCTGCCGGCCGACATCGGGATGTTCGACGTGACCACGTTCGGGGCGATCCTCCTCCACCTGCGCGACCCGTTCAGCGCGCTCGCTCAGGGAGCGATCCACACCCATCGAAGGATCATCGTCACCGACCTGATCCAGGACACCGACGTCGACCCCGATCAGAACGTGATGCGGCCCGACCCGCTCGGCGCGCTGGAGCACCGGACGAACTGGTGGGCGATCTTCCCCGGCGCTGTCCGGCAGATGTTGAAGCGGGTCGGCTTCACCGAGACCCAGACGTTCTTCCACACCCAGAAGCACCACCTGGGCCATCGTCTCGATGAACCGCCCACGGAGATGACCATGTTCACGGTCGTGGCCGACCGCCCCGCGGCCTGAGGTTCACCGCCGCGCGCCCGATCTCGCCTCTCCGATGGCAGGAGTCTGACCACCGTTCGGCGAACCACTACGTGCGACCTGTCGGTCACGGTCTGCGCAGGCAGTTCACGGAAGGGGACGAGGTGGGGGCACGAGGGGCACGGGCAGCCACCGTCGACGGGCGATCGGACGCGGAGCTGGCGACGGACGCCGCTGCGGGCGACCCTGGCGCGTTCGAGGCGCTCTACCGGCGGCATGCCGACACCGCGTGGCGCGTCGCGTACTCCGTCACCGGCAACCCCGACGACGCAGCCGATGCCGTGTCGGAGGCCTTCACCCGGGTGCTTCAGGCGCTGCCGGCGGGTCGCCTCGCCGACGCATCGCTGGTTCGTTCGTACCTCCTGAGCGCGACCCGCAACGCGGCGATCGACATCTCGCGGCGGGGCGGCCGCGTCCGCTCGACCGACAAGCTCGAGCACCTCGACGACCGCACGAAGGTCTCGTCGCCGACCGACGGCGTCACCGACCGCGAAGATGTATCTCTCGTCGCCCGCGCGTTCCGCTCGCTCCCCGAGCGGTGGCGCTCGGTGCTGTGGCTCACCGAGGTCGAGGGCATCCCCCCGCGGGAGGCTGCTGCCCTGCTCGGCGTCACTCCCAACAACGCGGCCCAGCTCGCGGTGCGGGCTCGTGCCGGTCTGCGCGAGCGGTTCGTGCAGGCGCACCTGTCGGGCCCCGTGCCCGCGGAGTGCCGGACGACCGTCGAGAACCTCGGCGCCTACATCACCGGCCGGCTCGCCCCTCGCGACCTCGCGAAGGCCGACCAGCACCTCGCAGGCTGCACCGAATGCGCCAAGCGACGTGACGACCTCGAAGACGTCGGAGGCGTGCTGCGCCGGATCGTCCTGCCGCTGCCGCTGCTCCTCGGGCCGGCCGCGCTGACGAAGTGGAAGGCCGCGTTCGCGGCGTCGAGCGCGGCTGCGCCGTCGGCCGGAGTTGCGGTCGAAGGTGCCGCTTCGGCAGGCCGCGTGACCCGCTGGACCGACCTCGGCATGCGGCTGCAGAAGCCGCTCATGGCGGCGACCACCGGGATCTTCGCCGTCGGTGTGATCGTCGCCGCGCCGCACGTCTTGGGTTCGCCGCGCGGGGGGCGTCCGAGCCTCGCCCACCGGGTGCCGCTCGTCGAGGGGGCCCAGCCGGCTCCGACACCGGCGACCGTTCCGCCCGCGCCGGTGCGCATCGTCACCGCCTCCAACGCTGCGTTCACCACCGCCCTCGACGGGGCGCTCGACGATGCCGACGAAGCCGCGTCGGATGCGCTCGTCCCTCAGCCCGACGATCCCGCTCCGGCCGCTCCGCTCCCGCCGACGACGCCCGAGCCGATCGCGAGTCCCGCGCCGACGCCCCAGCCGCCGGCACCGCCGCCTCCGCCACCCAACGACGGGTCGACGTCCACCGTCGAGGTCGGAGTCGCCGCCGTGGCCGGCCCGATCAGGTTCGGCGTCGTCCTCGGCGACGACTGCCAGGGCGGGTCGCTCGGGAGCCAGTCGATCGGCAACTGCCCCGCCCCGGCACCGGAGCCATCGACGCTCGGCGTGACGCTCACCACCGGCGGCACCACGCCCATCGCCGGCCAGAAGCTGACGCTCGGCTTCTGAGCGCGCAGCGACCGCATCACCGGGCGAACCACTCGCGCAGCACCGCCTCTGCAGGCTTGCCGTGCGGTGAGTACGACATGGCCGCGTCCTCGATGGGGCGACCGATGAAGTCCCACATCCACCAGTGGATGCCGGCGAACCACGGCTCGTTCCAGAACACCTCGAACATCGCCTGGTAGCCGGCAGCCTGCTCCGCGTCGCTCCGGATGAACGAGAGCTCCCAGTTCCAGGGCTGAGTCGTCGACCCGACCTGGCTGACGTAGCCCGCCTCGGTGAAGAGGATCGGACGGCTCCACCGGGTCGAGAAGGTGCGAAGGTTCGCGGCGATCGGCGCCCACGCGTTGCGCAGGGTGGCGACGTCGGTGGTCGGCGTCTTCACGAGCTCGAAGTACGCGTCGACGCCGATGTAGTCGAGCCGGTCCCAGAACTGGACTCGCTCGTACTCGTCGAAGTTCGCTGCGTAGGTCAATCCTCCGCCGAAGTTCGACCGGACGGCATCGACTACGCCGTGCCAGCGAGCCGTCTGTCCGGACAGGGATGCGAGCTCGGTGCCGACAGCGAACTGCTCGACCCCTTCCTGCTGGGCGACCCGAGCCCACGTCGTGATGAAGTTGATGTACGAGGCGAACCACTCGTCGAGGTTCGACGGGCGGATGTCGCCTCGCCACCCACTGAAGCCCTTGAGGTCGACGTGGGGCTTGAGGAACACCTTCAGACCGCGACTCTTGGCGACGCGGATCGCCTGGCGGACCGAGGCGTCCGTTTCAGACTCCAACGGGTCGGGTGCAATCGCCGTCGACGTCATGGTCGCCTGGAACCACGTAGGAACCAGGACGAGCCACCCCGCACCTGTGGCGGCGATCTCTCCGATCATCCGGTCCGAGTCCCTCGTCGCGTAGTTGTTGTGCCACCACGCGGCGTGGGTCACGCCGCCCTGCTTCTCCACCCGCGGGTGACCGCCGCCGTCGCCGATCGACGGAGCACCGCTCGTCGCGCCGAACGTCGACACGCCACCGTCGGAGCGAACGAGCCAGTAACCGCCGATGCTGCTGGCGACGATCGCAGCCGTCGACGCTGCGCCAGCTCCGACACCGGAGCCTTGGAACGTCGACGCTCCGAACGAGAACACCCCTCCGTCGCGCGCAACGAACCAGTACCCGGACCCGCTGCGGTGGCTCGTCATCCCGATGATCGGCTGGTTCAGGCGGATGGCACCCGTCGAACCGTGGAACGGCGCGGTGCCGAACGAGAAGATGCCGCCGTCCGACGCGACCAACCAGTAGCCCTCGCCGCTCGGATGAGCAGCCATCCCCACGATCGGGTGGTTCAGACGCATCGCGCCTGTCGAGCCGAAGAACCGGGCGTCGCCGAAGGAGAAGATGCCGCCGTCCGACGCGACCAACCAGTAGCCGCCCCCCGACGGGGTCGCCGCCATCCCGACGACGGGGCGGTTCAGCCGCATTGCCCCGGTCGAGCCGAAGAAGCGCGCATCGCCGAGGCTGAAGACGCCACCGTCGCCTGCGACGGCCCACATCCCTGCACCCGACGGGGTGGCAGCGGCACCGACGAGTGGCACGGCGGGGCGAGGCAGCGACGGCAGCTGCGGCGCAGCCGCCGCAGGCGCGGCAGGCACGACCACGCAAAGAGTGGCAGCGAGGACGACGAGCGCCGTGGCCACGAAGGCCACGGCGCGTGAGCGATAAGACATGGTGTCTGCTCCGTCGTCAGGCGAACAGCGTTGCTTGACCCTTTCGGGACGAATCGATCAGAGACGCTCGATCCGGAGCGATGCGAACGCCGCCTCGGCGTCCTCGTTGTAGAGGCCAACGGCGCCCGAGAGATACGGGTTGACCGTGTCGGTGAAGGACGTCAGCTGACGGCCGTTCCCCCACACGGTGATGGTGGAGCCGACTTGGCGAACCCGAAGGTCGTGCCATGCGCCGACGGGGAACGTCGGTGACGACCCAGTCGCGAGGAACCGCTGAGCACCGGGGTACTTGCAGTTCCGGTACTCGGGCCACGTGCACTGCGGCCCAGCCGGGTCGATGCGGGTGTCGTCCGCCTTTCCGAGCTCCCAACCGTTCGGCTTGAGGATGAAGTAGTAGAAGCGCTCGTCCCGCTCGTGGGCCCAGACGACCCAACCGACCTCCCACGGGTTCGGGGCGGAGCCGGTGCGGAGCTGGCGGCTGGTCTTGGTCCGAACGGTGAGGTCGATGTCACCGAACCGCTCGAGTGTCGTCACCATCGCCGCGTGCGTCTCGCCCGGCGACGTCGATGCCTTCGGCCTCGTCACGAGAGCGGGCACGCCGTCCACCGTTGCGGCGCCGACCCTGCCGTAGCCGGTGTACTGGACGAGCCAACGTCCGACGGTTGCTCCGTCGGACCACAGCGGCGGCAGGCCTGCGAACGTCTCCACGAACGCGGTGTCGACGACATCGCTCGTCGGAGCCGGTGCAGGAGCGTCGGTCGTTGTCGGCACCTCCGTCGTCGACGGGGCCGGAGCCAGCGTCGTCGACGTTGCCGGCGCTGTCGTGGTCGACGTCGGCGACACCGTCGTCGAGGAGGAACTCGTCGACGACGACGTGCTCGGCCCGGTCGTGGCGTCGCCCACCGACGAGTCGGTGTCGGTGGTGGACTCGTCGGTGGGCGCCGGAGTGGCGTCTGCGGAACCGCCGTCCAGAACGGTGGTGGTGGTCCCCGCTGGCTCTTCCGGAGCCGGTTGTGTCACGGTCTTGCTCTTGCCCGGTGTGGTCTTGCTCGACTGGCGCGGTGCTGCCCCAGCCAGCCCGGCGTATGCCGTGCACAGCAGAACGAGCAAGATGCCGCCTGCCGCAATCTTCTTCCGCCGTCCGAACCAGGACATTCGACCACGCTCCGTGAACTATCAGTACGGAACGTGGTTTCGGAACGGGTGACAGCTCAGTTGAATTTATGAACAGCGATAGGCAGCGATCGGTGCGAAAAGCCCGTCTGACCGGCCGGAGCGGGAGCGTTTGGTGACGGTTCTCGTGACCGTCATCGTCGTGTTCACGCTGTCCTACACGCTCGCCCTGTTCATGGTGTCTCGGAGGCGACGGCCGCCTGCGGCCCGGCCATCAGACGACCTCTTCTTCGTGTTCCTCGTCCCGTGCCTGAACGAGGAGCTCGTGATCGGCAAGAGCCTCGAACGCCTGCTCGCCCTCCCGAGCCGCAACTACGCCGTCGTCGTCATCGATGACGGCTCCGACGACGCCACTGCGACGGTCGTCGACGGCTACGACGACGACAGGGTCCGGCTGTTCCGGCGGGTCGCGCCCGAAGCCCGTCGAGGCAAGGGGGAAGCGCTCAACGCCGCATTCCGCTGGTTGCGTTCGAGCGACCTCCTCGAGGAGCGGTCGTCGTCGGATGTCATCGTGGTCGTCGTCGACGCGGACGGGCGCCTCGAGCAGAACGCGCTGTACGAGGTCGCGCCCTACTTCGCGGACCCGAAGGTCGCAGCGGTGCAGATCGGCGTGCGGATGTACAACGCCGGAGAACGGCTGCTCGCGCGCATGCAGGACTTCGAGTTCGTCACCTTCACGGAGATCTTCCAGCGCGCGCGTCAACGGGTCGGCAGCGTCGGGCTCGGCGGCAATGGTCAGTTCGCCCGACTGTCGGCGCTCGAGTCGTTGGGGGACGCGCCATGGACCGACTGCCTCACTGAGGACCTCGACCTGGGCGTGAGGCTGCTCACGCTCGGTTGGAGCAACGCCTTCTGCCCCACGACGTGGGTGAACCAACAGGCGGTCACCAGTTTCCGACGGCTGGTGCGGCAGCGGAGCCGTTGGTTCCAGGGTCACCTGCAGTGCTGGAAGCGCATCCCACTCGTCGTGAGGAGCCGCCTCAGCCCGAAGGCCACGTTCGACCTCGTACAGCACCTTCTCAGCCCGTCGTTGGTGCTGCTGATGACGATCCCGGTCGGGTTGTTCGTGACGACTCTCCTGTTCGCCGTGGTCGTGGCTCCGGCCGCGACCGCCCGCGCGTTCACCGATCGCGGCGGTCTGTTGTTGGTGCTGTGGTACCTGCTCGGGTTCGGTCTCGCGCCGTTCTACGGGTTCGCGTACTGGCTGCGCGATCGTTCGACGGGCGTGGTGAAGGCGTTGGGGTACGCGCACGTGTACACCCTCTACGGCTACCTGTGGATGCCGGCGGGGTGGATGGCGGTGTGGCGGATCCTCCGCGGCAAGCGCGGGTGGGCGAAAACGGCCCGGACGGCCGAGGTGACGCCGAGCTGAAGCTCACGGCTCGAGCGTCACCCGATGCGCCCCCTTCGGAAGGCGCACGACACGTGTCCCACCTGCGCCCGCTGCGGCGTCGGACGGCAATGCGACACCGTCGACCATGATTCGACGAACGTCACCGACGACGCTCGCGAACGCCGCCGATCTCGACTCGTACGTGAACTCGACACGGCCTCCGTCGACGATCCGCATCTCGCCGAGCTCACCGGTGAAGCGAACG
Source organism: Acidimicrobiales bacterium (assembly GCA_035540495.1). Lineage (GTDB taxonomy): Bacteria > Actinomycetota > Acidimicrobiia > Acidimicrobiales > CADCTF01 > DASVEG01. The sequence goes on along the minus strand of DATLGL010000029.1, from coordinate 94,508 downwards.
ACGGCCGGCGAGACCGGGTTCCCCACGGACCACTCCACCCTGTGCTCCCCCGCAGGCAGTAGCGCGACACCGCGAGCCGCCGGCCACGGTGTGCCGTCCACGACAAGCCTCCCGAACGCGGGCCCACCCGGCGCGCGTATCTGTGTCGTCCAGGGCGCCTTCACGCCAGTGTCGAACACCTGGGCCGCTCCGGCAATCGCTGCCGGCGCGACCGCCAAATCGCGGTCTGCGATCGTTCCCGCCGCGTAAACCGCGACGCGACCCACTCGACCCGCGGATGCCAGCGCCAGCTCGAGCTCTGCGCCAGTGGCACGAGAGGTGGGGCGCGCGTCCCGGCGGTCGACCACGTTGACGTCGATCGCGCGTTGCCCCGGTGTCGTCAGCTGGTCGAGGCGCTCAGCCAACCGGTCGTACCGGAGTGGGTGGTGCCCCCATGTGCTGAACGGGTCCTCGAGCTGAACGGTCGCTCCGTTGCGCCGAGCCACGTCCGAAAGACGAGCAACATCTGAGCCCACAGCTGCGCCAACCGCCGGATCGAGCAGGTCGTCGATGACGGTGATCACCAGCTCCATCTCACTCGCCCGGGGATGGCCGTTCAGCTGACGGAGCATCGCGTCGTTCAGTTCGACGACGAGGTCGCTGCGGAAGCGAGCGAAGCCCTCGCGGTCGCTGGCCGGCGAACGACCGAACCGGCGCAGCGCCACAGGGTGGTACGGGGTCTCCTCGTCCGGTACCACGTTCGGCTCGAAGTAGAGCTCGGCGACGTTCACTCCGTCCCATTCGTGCTGGTCGAGCAGCGGGGTCCACACCTCGCTCCACGCCCGGTTGAAGCACCGCTCGTCGTAGAGAGCGATCAGCGATCGCCAGAACACGCGGGCGTCCCGCCCGTCTGCGGTCTTCTCGCGGCACTCGGGATACCGGTCCCAGAAGGCGAGGTTCACGAACGGCGGCGCGATCCACGCGTACGCCAGCACCCCTCGTTCGTGCAGCGCCTCGATGAGACGGTCGAAGGGGTAGTCGTCGGCGGGGTCGTTGAACCCCTTGTTCCACCCCGCCACGTGCACGATGCGCGCCTCCGCCAGAAGGTCCGCTACCTGCTCTACGGAAGCGCCTGGAAGCAAGCCCGGGTCGAAGTACACCTCCAACGCGGTTCGTCGCGGCCCGGATGTCACGGCTGCGAGACCTGCGATCTCTGCCGTGAGCCATGGCAGGAGCTCATGGCCCGCCAACGAGTGCGCGACGGGATCGACCGACAGTGCGAGCACGGTTCCTTCACCGATGCGCGTGGTGGCAGCAACCACGTGCTCGCCGGCACGAGCAACGGGCTCGATGGTGTCGATCGATGGGCTTGTGAGGAGCGGCTTCAGGTCCACCTCAGTCCCCCACGTGGCTTTGCGATCACCCGCGCCTGTCACGCCAGAGATGGGCCGGCTTCGGCTTCGGCGAATCCCGAGCGTCTCGAGCAGCTCGTCGTGCGCGGACACGACTGTCGCGCCTGCTTCAACCCACTGCCGAACCTGCTCGAGTTGGTCGTCGCCGAGGTCGACGTTCACGGGGATCACGGCGGCGTCGCGTTCGAGCGCTTCGGCGAGTGTGCCGACGCGAGCGGCGACGCCGCGCGACCGCAGGAGGCGTTCCCAGCTCGGCGCGGTGTCCGAGAATACGACGACGAGCGGCAGGTTCGCGTGCCGCTCGCCGTCCGTTCGGGAAGCTCGGCACCCGCCCGCCACGGTCATGACGACCACGACGGAGAGCGCCAGCAGGCGCCGGGTCAGACGCTGTCGGCGCTGACGAAGGTGTAGCCCAGCGCCTTGATCCCCCGGACGGACGTCTTCAGTGCCTCGAGATCGAGGTAGTTGTGGTGGAAGAAGCTCGCGAAGCCGTCGCGAACAACGAGGTTGCGCTCGGCGTTCGCGATGATCTCCTCCGGGAACCGGGTCGGGTGGTTGTTGTAGGACTCGGGCTCGTAGTTGCCGAGGTTCTCCGGGATCACCAGCGTGCCGTAGAGGTCGCGGACCGGGTAGGGGAAGAACTGGCCCACGGGGCGGCTGTAGTCCGGCGACGTCCCGCTCAAGACACCCCGCGGGTAGAGCGCGCGCTCGTAGCGCTTCATGCCCCTCGCCTGGACAGCCTTGTAGCTGTTCACAGAACCTGCATAGTGCGGGAATTCGAAGATCGTCGGCACCGCCAGTCCGACCGCTTTGAATTCGTTCGCCGAGGCCGTGATCCGGTCGGCCGCCCACTTCTGCGAGTCTTCCGGGACAGGCCCATCGAGCACGACGTAGTCGTCGGCGTTCACGTGCGCCCGGTAGAACTCGAAGTCGTCGCCGGTCACGCCGTTGTACGGGTTGGCGACGTTCGAGTACTGGTGGGTGTACCCGTGCATCAGCAGGGTGCCGCCCTTCGAAACCATGTACTTGAGCGCCGAGACGACGGCGGGGTTGTCGCGAAGCCGGTACGTCTCGCCGACGCCGCCGTTGTACTCGCCGTTGGGGTCGACGTACACGGGCGAGACACCGACGCTGAACGGCACCCCTTCGCTCGACAGGTAGTCGGCGATGGCCCGCAGCTTCGCGGGGTCGTCGACGGGGTTGACGTCTTCGATGCGGATGAGCGCCCGTCGACGAACGGCCGTGGCGGGCGCGAGCGCGTCGAACAGCAGATCAGCGAAGATCAGGTAGCGGTCGCTCTCGGTCATGTACGAGAACGGGATGTCGCCGATGTACGTGAGTTGTCCCGACCGGATCGCCCACGGGACCGAGGAGCCATCGGACTTCGTCGCCGTGGCGAGCACCTGGGTCTTGGTGTGGTCGTCGACCGAGATGTCGAGCGTGGCGCCAGCCTGCGGATGACGGGTGAGCGAGCGGCCCTTGTAGGCGACGTTGGTGACGGTGCGGCTGAAGTCGAAGAAGCCGGCTCGCCAGCCGTTCGTGGCTGCGAAGGCGTCGGTCCACGCGCCGAGTTGCCAGATGTTCTGGTGGAGCCAGATGACCGGCTTCGCCGACGTGCTGACATCGTCGAGGAAAGCTTGCGGGATGGGCTCGTCATATGTGGTGCCGACGTAGATCGTCGCGGTGTGCTGGCCGATCATCCCGGCGGTGTACCGGGTGGTCGGCACGGCCTTGTATGTCCCGAACCGACCGACGAGGTTCGCCACCATCGTGGCGTGGATCTCGCCAAGAAACCCCCACTCGGTGGTGGTGTCGTAGACGATCAGCGCGCTCGGCGCAGGGGTCGTGGGCGCCGGAGGTTGCTTCGGTGCCTTTGCTGCGGAGGCAGGAGTTGCGCCGAGGGTCGCAACGAGGACGGCGACGAGCAGAGCGACGAGGAGCCCGCGGCGCGGCGTCTTCATCGGGTTACGCCTCGACCGCTCGCCGCGTGCCCCACCAGCGCATGACGATGCCGATGGCGACCAGGAAGATCGCTATCAGGAGGTACGCGCCGGCAGCGATACCGGTCACCGCTAGAGCCGTCTGAGCCGCCTGCACGCCGACGCCGTTGCCCGCTACTGCGGGGAGCGCCTCTCGCACGAGCACGGCTCCTAGGACGGTGGGAGCTGCAACATCGCCGTACATCCGAAGAATTTCCTCTCAAGAAGCTCTGGCCGGCGGCCGATGACACTGCAGAAGACCGCCTGCCGGACTAGGCCGAATGGACTAGTCCACACAAACGCGGAGAGTAGCGAACTACTCACCGTGGCGCAACTGCGCGCGTTCGGGCTTCTGCGCGCTTACGGTCCAACCTTCGGTGCCTCTGTCCCCCCACGAAATCGAGTCGAAACTCTTCGTGACCACGTTTCGTGGTTTCGATACCACCGAGGTGGGCGCGTTTCTTCGCGAGGTGGCGCAGGAAGTGCGCCAGTTGCTCGTCGCGCTGTACGCCGCAGACGAAGACGTCGCCGACCACGTGCTGCTGGCGCACGGCCAGTCACGTACCGCCGAGGTCGAGCAGCTGGCAGCGAGAGGCCGGGAAGCACGAGCTGATGCCGCTCGCATCGTCCGCACAGCCGAAGGCGAAGCCGTCGCGCTCAAGTCCGAAGCTGCTCAGTCACGCGCCGCTGCCGTACGCGAGGCGAGTCAGCTCCTCGCGCGTGCGCACGTTGAGGCTGAAGAGATCGTGCGCGACGCGATGCGTCACCGCGACGCGGTGCTTGCCGAGGTCGCTCAGGTGCTCGCCGAGCTGGACAAGGTCGCGATACGGCTGCCGGAGCTCCTCACGTCGCTTCGATCGGCAGCTCCCCTGGCGGAGGAAGACGCACCGTGATCAAGGTGATGAGCATCTTCGGGACGCGACCCGAGGCCATCAAGATGGCGCCGTTCGTGCTGGCCGTCGAAGACCATCCCGAGCTGGCGAGCGAAGTCGTCGTCACCGCGCAACATCGCTCGATGCTCGACCAGGTGCTCGACCTGTTCGGCATCCACCCCGACCGCGACCTCGACATGATGCAAACGGGCCAATCGCTCGCGGCGATCACGACTCGGGCCGTCGACGGGCTCAGCGCAGCGATCGACCGCACGCGGCCTGATGTCGTCGCAGTTCAAGGCGACACCACGACCACGTTCGCCGGCGCGCTCGCCGCCTTCTACAACCAAATCCCGGTCGTCCACCTCGAAGCTGGCCTTCGCACCTTCGACCGTTACTCGCCGTATCCCGAGGAGATCAACCGACGACTCACGTCGTCGCTCACGACGCTCCACCTCCCGCCAACGGCGACCGCACGCGAGAACCTGCTCGCGGAGGGAGTGAAGCCGGAAGACGTCGTCGTGACCGGCAACACCGTCATCGACGCTCTGAAGATCGCGGTCGACAAGAAGGCGGAGTGGGGCGACCCGGCGCTCGAGGGCCTCGACGACGACCCTCGCCGGGTGCTCGCTGTCACCGCCCACCGGCGCGAGTCGTGGGGCGCGCCGATGGAGAACATCGGCCGCGCCCTGGCGCGGCTGGCGGCCCGCTACGACAACTTGGTCATCGTCTTCCCCATCCACAAGAACCCCGTCGTCCGGGAAGCGATCCTCCCAGCGGTGAACGGGCTCGAAAACGTTGTGGTGGTCGAGCCTCTCGCCTACGGAGGCTTCAGCCGGCTGCTCGACCGGGCGACCGTGGTGCTGACCGACTCCGGCGGCGTACAGGAGGAGGCGCCCAGCCTGGGGAAACCCGTGTTGGTGATGCGCGACACCACCGAACGCCCGGAAGCCGTTGCCGCCGGCACGGCCCGCCTGGTCGGCACGGACGAAGACATCATCGTGTCGTCGGTTTCGTCCCTGCTCGACGACGCGAAGGCCTACGACCGCATGGCGAGCGCGGTCAACCCGTACGGCGACGGACGCGCTGCGGAGCGATCCATCGCCGCGATCCTCCACATGCTGGGCCGGGGCGAGCGCCCCGACGAGTTCTCGCCCTGATCCGTTCGTCGTCCGTGCTCAGCTGCGCCTGAGGCGCGTCCCGTTCGCGGTGTCCTCGACCACGTAGCCCTCCGCAACCAGTTCGTCGCGTAGCGCGTCGGCCCGCGCCCAGTCCTTCGCCGCTCGCGCCTCGTCGCGCTCGCGCGCCTTGGCCAGCGCCTCCGCCGGGACGTCCTCACCGAGGCTGGGCTCGAGCCCGACCGCCCGCCCGATCTCCAGGACCGCAGCACCGATGCGGCGCCCGGTGTCGGTGTCGCCCGCGTCGAGGGCCGAGTTCGCCCTGCGGATCGCCTCGAACGCGACCGCGATCGCAGGGGGCGTGTTGAAGTCGTCGTCCATCTCGGCCCGGAAGCGCTCGAGCGCGTCGGCGTCGGCTTCGACGCCGGTCAGGTCGCCCACTCGCCGTGCGAAGTTGTCGAAGCGGGTGAGCGCCTCCTCCGCGGCGGCGAGGTTCTCGTCGTTGACCTCCATCGGCCCGCGGTAGTGCGACTGGAGGACGAGCAGTCGATAGGCGCGCGCGTCGTGGGAGTCGAGGAGGTCGGCAAGGGTGACGAAGTTGCCGGCCGAGCGGTGCATCTCCTCGCCTCCGGCAGCCAGCACCATCCCGTGGTGGACCCAGTGGCGGGCGAACTCCCGACCCGCGCCCACCGCCTGGGCCCGCTCGTTCTCGTGATGCGGGAAGGTGAGGTCGAGGCCGCCGCCGTGGAGGTCGAAGCCCTCCCCCAGCAGGTCGAGCGACATCACCGTGCACTCGATGTGCCAGCCCGGTCGTCCGGGCTCCCACGGCGACTCCCACGCCGGCTCGCCAGGCTTCGCCTTCTTCCAGAGCGCGAAGTCGGCCGGGTGGCGCTTGCCGCCCTCGCCGACGATCTCGCGCTCGCCGCCGCCGACCCGCATCGACTCGAGCGACTGCCCTGCGAGGAGCCCGTAGCCCTCGAGCGACTCGACCGAGAAGTAGACGCCGTCGTCGGTGACGTAGGCCCGCCCGCGGTCGATCAGCTCGGCGACGTAGGCCACCATCTGGTCGACGTAGGCCGTCGCATGGGGGACCTCGTCCGGACGGCGGCAGCCGAGCCGCTCGACGAGCGTCCACCACTGCTCCTCGTACGTGGCGACGACCTCGTCTGTCGAGATGCCCGCCTCGTTCGCCTTGTTGATGATCTTGTCCTCGATGTCGGTGACGTTCGAGACGTACTGCACCTCGAAGCCAGACCATGCGAGGTACCGTCGCATCACGTCGAACACGAGCAGGTGGCGGCCGTGGCCGAGGTGAGCGACGTCGTAGACCGTCGGCCCGCACACGTACATCGACACCTTCCCGGGCTCCCGGGTCTGCAGCTCGACCAACGAGCGTTTTGCGGTGTCGTAGACGCGAAGCACCCCCGTAGGCTAGGGCGCGTCATGGCTCCCATCGTCCCGGAAAAGCCGTCGCTCGACGGGCTCGAAGCGAAGTGGTCGGCGCGCTGGCGCGACGACGGCACCTTCCGCTTCGACCGAACGAAGTCGCGCGACGAGATCTACTCGATCGACACGCCTCCGCCGACGGTGAGCGGCACCCTCCACTCCGGCCACGTCTTCTCCTACACCCACACCGACATCACGGCGCGCTTCTGGAGGATGCGGGGAAAGGAGGTCTTCTATCCGATGGGGTGGGACGACAACAGCCTCAACGTCGTCCGTCGGGTCAGCGTCAACTACGGCGTCTACTTCGACTCGTCGACCCCGTTCGACGCGGGATTCGAACCGCCGGGCCCAGATGCGAAGCAGAAGGTGCCCGTCAGCCGGGCCAACTTCGTCATGCTCTGCGAGCAGCTCACCACCGAGCTCGAGAAGAGCTACCTCGACCTCTGGACGACGCTGGGCTTCTCGGTCGACTGGGATCAGACGTACACGACCATCGGCGACCGCGCGACGAGGGCGAGCCAGAAGGGGTTCCTCGAGAACCTCTCGCGCGGCGAGGCCTACACCGCGGAGGCGCCCACGGTCTGGGACGTCGAGTACCAGACGGCCGTCGCGCAGGCGGAGATCGAAGACCGTGAGCAGCCGGGCGCCTACCACAAGATCGCGTTCCATCGTTCGGACGGAGCGGGAGACGTCGTCATCGAGACGACGCGCCCCGAGCTGCTCGCCGCGTGCGTCGCGCTCGTCGCCCATCCCGACGACGACCGCTACAAGCCGCTCTTCGGGTCGACGGTGAAGACGCCGCTTTGGGGCGTCGAGGTCCCGGTGAAGGCCCATGAGCTTGCCGATCCCGAGAAGGGCTCCGGCATCGCGATGATCTGCACGTTCGGCGACACCACCGACGTCACGTGGTGGCGAGAGCTCGACCTGCCGGTCCGGACGATCGTCGGCCGCGACGGCCGCGTCGTCGGCGAGCCGCCCGAGGGCGTCCCTGCCAACGAGGCGTGGACCGCGATCGTCGGCAAGAACATGAAGCAGGCCCAGAAGCAGGTCGTCGAGCTCCTGCGCGAGAGCGGCGAGCTGCTCGACGAGCCGCGTCAGATCACCCACCCGGTGAAGTTCTGGGAGAACGGCACCCGCCCGCTCGAGATCGTCACCAACCGCCAGTGGTTCATCCGCAACGGCGGCCGTGATCCGGAGCTTCGTGAGGCGATGCTCCAGCGGGGCAAGGAGCTGCGGTGGTGGCCCGACTTCATGCGCGTCCGCTTCGAGAACTGGGTCAACGGCCTCAACGGCGACTGGAACATCACCCGCCAGCTGCCGTTCGGCGTCCCGATCCCGCTCTGGTACCCGATCTCCGCCGACGGCGAGGTCGAGTGGGAGTCACCGATCGTCCCCCGACTCGAGCAACTGCCGCTCGACCCGAACAGCGGCGTCCCCGACGGCTACACCGACGACCAGCGCGATCAGCCGGGCGGGTTCACCGGCGACCCCAACGTCATGGACACGTGGGCCACGTCGTCGCTCAGCCCGCAGATCGTCGGCGGGTGGGCCGACGACCCCGAGCTGTTCGACAAGGTGTTCCCGTACGACCTTCGGCCGCAGGCTCACGAGATCATCCGGACGTGGCTCTTCTACACCGTGCTTCGCTCCCACATGGAGCACGACTCGCTGCCCTGGGCCAACGCGGCGATCTCGGGCTTCGTCACCGATCCCGACCGCAAGAAGCTGTCGAAGTCGAAGGGCAACGACCCGAACAACCCGGTCGAGCTGATCAAGGCCCACTCCGCCGACGCGATCCGGTACTGGGCCGCGCAGGGTCGTCCCGGCATGGACATGACGCTCGACGTCAACCAGTTCAAGATCGGGCGCCGGCTCGCGATCAAGATCCTCAACGCGTCGAAGTTCGTCCTCCAGTTCGGTGACCCGCCTGCGGACGCGGCGCCGACGAACGCGCTCGACCTCGCGCTGCTCGCGCTCCTGCAGGAGACCATCGCCGATGCCACCCGCGCGTTCGAGGACTACGACTACTCACGAGCTCTCGAGCGGATCGAACCGTTCTTCTGGACCTTCTGCGACGACTACGTCGAGCTCGTCAAGCAGCGGGCGTACAGCGGTGACGCGTCCGCGCTGGCGACGCTGCGCACCTCGCTGTCGGTGATCCTTCGCCTCTTCGCTCCTTTCATCGCGTTCGCGACCGAAGAGGTGTGGTCGTGGTGGCAGGAGGGATCGATCCACCGCGCGCCGTGGCCCACCGCCGACGAGCTCGCCGTCGCAGAGGGCGCCGATGCGACGGCTATCGCCGCGATCTCGTGGGCCCTCGGCGAGATCCGGGGTGCCAAGACGCGGGCGAAGCGGTCGATGAAGACGGCGGTGACGAAGGCGGTGATACGCGACACGGCCGCCCGGATCGAGTCGATCCGAGCGGCCGAGGCGGATCTCCGCGAGGCCGGCGTCATCGGCGACCTCGTGCTGGAGACGGTCGGCGAGGGCGGGGACCCCTCCGTCGAGGTCACCCTCGAGGAGCCCACCCCCGCCTGACGGTCACTCGACGATTAGGGCCGTCACCATCCCGAACATGCCGGTCGACGACTCGGCGTGCGGGAGGATGTGGCAGTGCCAGGCCCAGACGCCGGGCTCGGTGATGTCGTAGAGCACCGACACCCGTTCGCCGGGATTCACCATGATCGTGTCGAGGCGCTGCGGCGGTGAGCCGTAGCCGTCACGGGCGACGACCACGCCGGGCATGCCGTGCAGGTGCATCGGGTGACCGGTGACGCCCTCGTTCATGTAGTGGACGAGGATCTGGTCGCCGAGCTTGGCCGTGTAGGGCTTCGTTGCAGGGAACGACTTGCCGTTGAGCGAGAAGCCGATCGTGCCGGTGTCGTTGAGCACCATCGGGATCTCCTGGTCGACCGAGGAGCCGGCCGGCAGCGGGATCTGGCCAACCATCAGCGCACCGAGCATGCCGTTGCCGACCTGCTTCGTCGCGTTGTGGTGCGAGTGGTACATCGCCACTGCCGGAGCGGTGGCCGTGAACTCGTAGCTGAAGGACTCACCCGGATGGATCGGGTCCTGAGTGATGTCGGGGACGCCGTCCATCTTGTTGGCGAGCTTCTCGATGCCGTGGAGGTGCAGGCCCGTCGACTCCGGCAGCTCGTTCTTGAGGTTGATGCGGACCTTGTCGCCAACGTCGACCTTGATCGTCGGACCGGGAACGGTGCCGTTGTAGGTCCAGCCCTCGACGACCTTGCCCTTCTCGAGCTCCCACTTGACGATCTTCGCCGTGAGGTCGAACACCTTCACCCCGTCGACGATCTTGGGCGCCATGTCCTCGGCGCCGTGGGCCGACGTCTCCTGCGGGAACGCCTTCACCCGCTCCAGCATCGACTTGTCCATCTCCTCCCACGACATGTCGCCGTGGCCGCCCGACGAGTGCCCGCCCGTAGCGGCAGCCGCCACCTCGCCGGCGCCCTCGGTCACCGTGAGCTCACCCGCCATGCCGGCAGACTCATGACCCGGAACGTCGCACCGGATCTTGTACGTACCGGGCGCGAGACCGGCCAGCGACAGCTCGCCTGATGCCCCGGCGTCGAGCATCGGCGAGGCAAGTCCTTCGTCGACGACGCTCAGGTTGTGCTGCACGTTCCCGGAGTTGACGAGCTTCAACGTCGAACCGGCAGCGACCGTGGCCGACGCCGGCTTGATGAAGAAGTCGCCGAGTTCGACCTCGGTCGATCCTCCGCCAGCCTTGATGCTCGATCCGTCGTCGTCCCCGGTGAGGGAGAAGCCGACGGCAACGACCGCGACGACCAGGGCGAGGATGCCCAGGATCGCTCCCACTATCCCCAGATCTGGGGCGCTCTTGGTCTCGGTTTCCATGAGGATCAAGCATCCCGGCAGTTGCTCCCCTGCGACCCGTCCGAGCGGACCCTTTCGCGAGCCCGACCGGCCCGCCCCCTTCGGGACCTTCGGCCCTGATCACCTGCATCGCAGATGAGGACGATCGATGACGTGCACATCCTCTTCTCCGAGACCGTCACAACCGCCGCCGGCCTCGCGGCGTCGTCGCTGCACGCAGACGGCCACGCCGTCCACCGCTGTCACGACCAGCGTGACCTCGGCCTCGCGTGCAGCGCGCTCCGGGGTGGAGCGTGCCCGCTCGAGTCGGAGCCGATCGACGTGGCGGTCACCGTGCGGACGGACGAGGGGGTACGGCCGCAGATCGGAGACGACGGCGTGTTCTGCGCCATTCGCCGGCGGTTGCCGGTTGTGGTCGCCGGCACCGCCCGCACGCACCCGTTCCTGCGCTTCGCCCACACTCGGCCTCGAGCGGGTCAGTCGCTGGCCGACGCCGTCGAGGCGGCGACGGCGTCGCTCCCCGATCACAGCCGGGTGGCCACGCTCGAGGCACAGCGGTGCGCCGGACCCGACGCGATCGCGACGGTGACGCGCCGGCACGGAGGGCTCTTCGTCGAGATCGACGCGGTGGGCGACAAGCGCGAGCGCACCGCCGTGAGAGTCGCCGGCGCGGTGCGGGCCTTCGACCCGTACGCACCGAGCATCGACGTCTCGGCCCGCTGAACACTCCGCGGCGTCGTACCCTCGCCAGGTGCGCTGGCTGAAGGACCACCCCCGCCACGCGGACTGGCTGCTCGTCGCCGGTCTGCTCGCGCTGCAGCTGCTCGCGCTCGGGCTCAACGACGTGCGGGGCGACATGCGCGGGTTCGGGCCGCTGGGCTTCGCGTACGTGGTGGCCGGCTGCGTTCCACTGGGCTGGCGCCGGACCAAGCCTGTCGCTGCCGTCGTCGGCGCGAGCGTCGTCGCGACGATCGGCGGCATCTTCGGCTTCCCGACAGGTGTCCTCGCCTTCGGCTTCCTCGTCGCCGTGTATTCGATCGCCGCGCACGGCACTCGGGCGGAGGCGAGGTGGGGCCTCGTCGGGACGGTGGTGATGATGCCCCTGCTCGTCCTGCTCGACGTCGACTCCGCGGATGGCGAGCTGTCGATCGTCGACTTCTTCCTCAACAGCGTGATCTTCGCCACCGCGTGGATCCTCGGCGACAACATGCGGAACCGGCGCGCGTACATCGCGGAGGTCGAGGAACGGGCTGCTCGGCTCGAGCGAGAGCAGGAGACCGCCGCCGCGGCCGCGGTCAACGACGAGCGTGTGCGCATCGCGCGTGAGCTCCACGACGTCGTCGCGCACACCGTGAGCGTGATGGTGGTGCAGGCTGGGGCGGCGCGTCGCACCGTCGATCGAGATCCCGACGGCGCGAAGGACGCCATGGCGTCGATCGAGGCGACCGGCCGGCAGGCGCTCGACGAGATGCGCCGCCTGCTCGGCGTGTTGCGACGGGAGCAGGACGACTCGATGGCGAGGGCGCCGCAGCCGACGATCCGCCACGTCGATGCGCTGGTCGAGCAGTTCCGTGACGCCGGTCTCACGGTCGACCTCGTCGTCGAGGGCGATCCGCGGGAGCTCGCGGCCGGTCTCGACCTGTCGGCGTACCGCATCGTCCAGGAGGCGCTGACGAACGTGTTGAAGCACGCAGGCCCTGCGACCGTCGACGTCCGTCTCCGCTACCTCGACGATTGCCTCGAGCTTCGGGTCGAGGACGACGGGCGGGGCCTTGCCGCCGTCCCTTCGCTCGGCGGCGGACACGGCCTCGTCGGCATGCGTGAGCGCGTCGCCCTCTACGGCGGCGATCTCCGCGCCGGACCACGGCCCGGCGGCGGCTACGAAGTCGTCGCGCGCATCCCGCTCGAGCCCGAGGTGGCTGATGCGTCGTCGCCGAGGCGCCGCCCGGAGCGCAAGCGACAAGGCGCACCCGAGCGGGAGAAGAGCGAAGCGACCAGGAGCGAGGAGTCAGCACTGTGATCCGCGTCCTCCTCGCGGATGACCAGCCCCTCCTCCGCAAGGGCTTCCGGATGGTCCTCGAGTCGGAGGATGGCCTCGAAGTGGTGGGCGAGGCGGCCGACGGCAACGAGGCCATCGACCTCGCCGGCACCCTGGATCCCGACGTGATCCTGATGGACATCCGCATGCCGAACCTCGACGGCGTCGCCGCCACTGCGCGGCTGACCCAGGGCGAGAAGCCGGCGCGGGTCCTCATCCTCACAACCTTCGACCTCGACGAGTACGTGTACGACGCCCTCCGTGCCGGTGCGAGCGGCTTCTTGCTGAAGGACGTGCCGCCGGAAGACCTCATCAACGCCATCCACGTGGTGGCGAACGGCGATGCGGTCGTGGCGCCTTCGATCACGAAGCGCCTGATCAACCGGTTCGCGTCGAGCCTGCCGGCGCACCCACTCGAGCCGCCCGCCGCGCTCGCAGATCTCACCGAGCGCGAGCTCGAGGTGCTGACGCTGATGGGCCGAGGACTCTCGAACGCGGAGATCGCGCACGAGCTCTTCCTCGGCGAGACGACGGTGAAGACGCACGTCGGCCGCGTGTTGATGAAGCTCGATCTGCGCGATCGGGTCCAAGCGGTCGTCTTCGCCTACGAACACCGCTTGATCACACCGGGCGGCTGACCTCGAGGGTGAGGCCGAGTCGTCCCACAGGACGACCGACGATCACCGGTCAGGCTGACGACGGCGGGCCGCCTCATCCGTACGTTCGGTTGGCATGACCACAACGACGTCTCCAGCGCCCGCTGCGCCTGCCTCCGTCAGCGGCGCCATCGCCGCCCGCGCCGTACGGGCGACCAAGGTCTACGGCAAGGGCCTCACGTCGGTGACGGCCCTCGACGACGTGAGCGTCGACTTCGCCGCGGGTGCGTTCACCGCGATCATGGGCCCGTCGGGCTCCGGCAAGTCGACGCTGATGCACACGCTGGCGGGCCTCGACGAGCTGACCTCCGGCGAGGTGTGGCTCGGCGACCAGAAGCTCACCGGCCTCAACGACAAGAAGCTCACGATCGTCCGCCGCGACCGCATCGGCTTCGTGTTCCAGGCGTTCAACCTCGTCCCGACGTTGACCGCGCTCGAGAACATCACGCTGCCGTCGGCGCTGGCCGGCCGCACGCCCGACAAGGCCTGGCTCGACACGGTCATCGAGACGGTCGGCCTGCGCGACCGCCTGTCGCACCGGCCGAGCGAGCTGTCCGGCGGCCAGCAGCAGCGCGTCGCCGTCGCCCGCGCGCTGGCCGGTCGCCCTGACGTGATCTTCGCCGACGAGCCGACCGGCAACCTCGACTCCCACGCGAGCGCCGAGGTCCTCTCCTTCCTCCGGCGCGCCGTGCGCGACTTCAACCAGACGATCGTCATGGTCACCCATGATCCCGTTGCGGCGAGCTACGCCAGCCGCGTCGTGTTCCTCGCCGACGGCCGCGTCGTCGACGAGATGCACGAGCCCACCGCCGATCGGGTCCTCGACCGCATGAAGCAGTTCGGGAACTGAGGCCGCCATGCTGTCGCTCACCCTCAAGAACCTGTGGGCCCGCAAGCTGCGGCTCGTCACCACAGGAGTCGCGGTGCTCATCGGCGTCGCGTTCATGGCCGGCACGTTGGTGCTGACCGACACCGTGCAGGCGACCTTCGACGACCTCTTCGCCGACGTGAACGCCGGCATGGACGTCCAGGTGCGCCGTGCGTCCACCGTCGAGTCCGACGGGTTCGAGGTCCGCGGTCGTGTCGACGCGAGCGCGCTGCCGATCGTCGAGAGCGTCGACGGTGTGGAGCTCGCCGCCGGCGCCATCCAGGGCTTCACCCAGATCACCGGAACCGACGGCAAGCCGATCGGCAATCCGGGTCAGGGAGCCCCGACGTTCGGCATGTCGTGGCTCGACGACGACGACCTGAACCCGTTCGATGTCGTCGAAGGTCGCGCTCCGGAAGCCGACAACGAGATCGTCATCGACCGTGGCAGCGCCAAGGACGGGAAGATCTCCGTCGGCGACGTCATCGAGCTCGACGCCGCTCGGCCGGTCCCGCCGATGACCGTCGTCGGCATCGTCATGTTCGGCAACGCCGACAGCCCCGGCGGCGCGTCGTTCGTCGGCTACACGCTCGAAGCCGCGCAGGCCTATGTCGGCGAACCCGGGCAGTACGACGCGATCGTCGTGCGCGCGGCCGACGGCGTCACGCAGGACGAGCTGCGCAGCCGCATCGAGGCTGCGCTCCCCGACGGACTCGAGGCCCGCACCGGCGCCGAGATCACGGCGGAGAACCAGAGCGACATCAGGGAAGGCCTGTCGTTCTTCTCGACCTTCATGCTGACGTTCGCGCTCATCGCGCTCTTCGTCGGCTCGTTCATCATCTACAACACCTTCTCGATCCTCGTCGCCCAGCGCACCCGAGAGGTCGCCCTGCTCCGTGCCGTCGGGGCCAGCCGCCGCCAGGTTCTGCAGTCGATCGTCGTGGAGTCGCTCGCTGTCGGGGTGATCGCATCCGTGCTCGGGCTCGTCGCCGGGATCGGCGTGGCAGGGGCGCTCAAGGCGCTGCTGACCGCGGTCGGCATCGACATCCCCGCCGGTGGCACCGTCCTCACCACGGGGACGATCGTGACCTCGTTGGTTACCGGGGTCGTGGTGACGATGGTCGCGGCGCTCATGCCCGCCCGCCGCGCCGCCAAGGTGGCCCCCGTCGCGGCGTTGTCGGAAGCCGCTGCCGAGACGGACGACCACCTCGGAAAGCGAATCGCTCTCGGTGGCGTCGTCACCGCCGTCGGTTCCGCGGCGGGCTTCTACGGCCTCTTCCTCGCCGGTTCGAAGCCTCAGGTCTTCGTCGGCCTCGGAGGCGTCGTGATGTTCATCGGCCTGGCGATCCTGGGTCCCGTGATCGCTCGTCCTGTCGCATCCGCCATCGGGCGCCCGCTGCCCGCCTTCCGGGGGATGGCCGGGACGCTCGCTCGGGAGAACGCGATCCGGAACCCGCGGCGTACATCGGCCACGGCGGCGGCGCTCATGATTGGCGTCGCCCTCGTCGGCTTCATCACGATCTTCGCCTCGTCGGCCAAGGCTGCGATCAGCGACATCATCGGCGATCAGTTCGCCGGCGACTTCGTGATCCAGTCGGGCACGTTCGGCTTCGGCGGCCTCGAACCATCGGTGGCCGAGCGGGTGAAGAACCTTCCGGAGGTGGCCGCGGCGTCCGGCCTCCGCATCGGGCCGGCGAAGATCGGCGAGAGGGGCGTCATGACCGGCGCGGTCGATCCCGTCGCCTATGCCGAGATCGTCGACGTCGACGTCAGCAGCGGCTCCCTTGACGGCCTCGGGACCGACGGCATCGCGATCCACCAATCGGTCGCACGCGACAACGGGTGGAAGGTCGGTGACTCGATCCCGGCGGCGTTCGCCGCCACCGGCGACACGAACCTCGTCGTGCGTGCGATCTACGACGCGAGCGACCTGTCGCCCCGATACCTCATCAGCACGCCCGCCTATGACCTGCACTTCACGGAGCGGTTCGACCGGGAGATCTACGTCAAGACCGCACCTGGTGTCTCGGCCGAGCAGGCGAGGAAGGCCATCGACGCCGCGGTCGCAGGGCAGGCGAACGCCGACGTGGTCGATCGCCAGGGCTACATCGACGCCCAGGCCGACGACATCAACCAGATGCTCGGCCTGATCTACGCCCTGCTGGCGCTGGCGATCGTCATCGCTCTGCTCGGCATCGCCAACACGCTGGCTCTGTCGATCCACGAGCGGACGAGGGAGCTCGGCGTGCTTCGAGCGGTCGGCATGACCCGGACCCAGCTCCGCTCGTCAGTGCGCTGGGAGTCGGTGATCATCGCCCTCTTCGGCACGACCATGGGCCTGGCGGTCGGTGCGGCGTTCGGGTGGGCGATGGTGAAGGCCCTCGCCGACGAGGGGTTCAAGTCGCTGGTCATCCCGTACGGCCAGCTCCTCGTCGTCGCTCTTCTCGCCGCTGCCTGCGGCGTGATCGCAGCGATCCGCCCCGCTCGTCGCGCGGCGAAGCTCGACGTGCTGGCAGCGATCGCCACCGCATGACCCGCCTGTAGTTTCGATGGTCGTGGCGGCCATCGAGATCGACCGCCTGACGAAGCGTTTCGGTGACCGTGTCGCCGTCGACGACCTGAGCTTCAGCGTCGACGCCGGCACGGTCACCGGCTTCCTCGGGCCCAACGGCGCAGGAAAGACGACGACGCTTCGGGCCCTGCTCGGCCTCGTCCGGCCGAACAGCGGTGCGGCGCTGGTGAACGGGAAGCCGTTCGTCGACCTGCCGGCTCCTCACCGGACCGTCGGCGCGTTGCTCGAGGCGTCGGCGTTCCACCCCGGTCGTCGCGGTCGCGATCACCTCCGCATCCTCGCCAGGGCGATGGAGGTGCCGGAGCGCAGGGTCGACGACGTGCTCGAGCTCACCGGCATCGCCGACGCTGCCCACACCCGGGTCGGGGCGTACTCGATGGGCATGCGCCAGCGGCTCGGCCTCGCCGGTGCGCTGCTCGCCGACCCTGCGGTGCTCATCCTCGACGAGCCGGCGAATGGTCTCGACCCGGCCGGCATCCGGTGGCTGCGCGACCTGCTCCGGTGGCTCGCCGAACAAGGACGCACGGTGCTCGTGTCGAGCCACGTCCTCTCCGAGGTGAACGTGACCGCCGACCGCGTCGTGATCGTCGCCCAGGGGCGCCTCGTCGCGGAGTCGTCGATCGCGGAACTGACTGCTCGGGCGAAGACCTTCGTGCGCGTTCGATCGCCCCACCTGAGCGCGCTCGGCAACGCCCTCAGCGCACTGCCGGGCGCGTCGGTCGACTACACGAGCGAGCCCGGATGCCTCCAGGTCACGGGCGTCGACTCCGCCGCCATCGGTCAGGCGGCAGCGGATGCCCGACTCGTGCTGCACGAGCTGACGACGGTGACGTCGTCGCTCGAAGACGTCTTCTTCTCGCTCGTCGGCGGAGGGCCGACGTCGTGATCCCCCAGCTGAAGTCGGAGTGGCTGAAG
Organism: Acidimicrobiales bacterium; assembly: GCA_035540495.1. Taxonomy (GTDB): domain Bacteria; phylum Actinomycetota; class Acidimicrobiia; order Acidimicrobiales; family CADCTF01; genus DASVEG01. Next base: position 76,795 of record DATLGL010000029.1, on the reverse strand, counting down.
CTCCGCACGATGCGCACCACGTGGGGGCTGCTCGTCGCTTCGGTCGCGATGGTCGCCTTCATCGTGATCGTCCTGTCGCTCCCGCTCGAGAACGCCGGCGGCAGCGGATCTCCGTCCGATGCCGGAGTCACCGCGGAGACCGTCATCTCCTTCGGGGGCATGGCCCAGCTCTTCGTGCTCGCACTGGGCGTTCTCGCCTCGGCCGGCGAGTTCCGCCATCAGACGATCACACCCACACTGCTCGCTCGGCCCAGGCGGCTCGTCGTCATCACGGCGAAGACCGCGGTGTGCGCGCTCGCCGGCTTCATCTACGGGATCGTCACCGGAGCGGTCGCGACCGCGGGTGCGGCGATCCTCGTGTCGTTCGACCGCGTCGGCGGCGAAGTCACGGCCGGTGACGCCATCGGCGGCGTGATGGCGTCAGGCGCGACGACGGCGGCGTGGGCGGCGCTCGGTGTCGGCACCGGGATGCTCGTGCGCAACCAGGTGGTGGCGCTCGTCGCGAGCATCGCCTACCTCTTCGTCGTCGACAGCCTCCTGCAACTGCTGGTGCCGTCGGTGTGGAAGTGGCTGCCCTCCGGTGCGGCGGATGCCGTCACGGGAGGGCTCGAGGAGAGTGGCGCGCTCGACTCGCGCGCCCTCGGCGGCATCGTGCTCGTCGGATGGGTCGCCGCGGTCGCCGTCGCCGCAGCCGAGCTTCTCAGGCGGCGGGACGTGTCGTGACGCGTTTCTCGTCGAGCACCTTGAGCACGGTCGACGCCGTGAGCCCGTGCAGCAGCAGCGAACCGACCGCGATGACCATCATCGCCGTCCACAACGTGCGCGGCGACTCGAAGTCGGCCTCGTTCATCGCGTACGCGAGGTAGTAGAAGCTCCCGACTCCACGTATGCCGTAGAACGCGAGTGCGGCTCGTTCACCCGCTGAACCTCGGCCGCCGAGGAGGCTGATCCCGGCGCTGAGGGGCCGCACGACGAGGACGACGACGGCGGCGAAGACCACCACTCTCGAGGTGAGCGAGTTCTGGAGGTCGCGCACGAGGTAGCCGCCGACGCCCAGCAGCACGATGACGATCAGCAGCCGCTCGAGCTGTTCGACGAACACCACCAGGCTCGCGTGGTACTCGTGGTCGGCGTCGCTGTGCCGCAGCACGTGCGCGGCGATGAACGTGGCGAGGAAGCCGTAGCCACCGAACGCCTCGGTGGTGCCGTAGGCAGCGAAGGTGACGGCGACCGCGGCGACTCCGGTGAGCGCCTTGCCCGTCTTCGTCGAGGCCGGCATCGCGAGGATCGCCTTCGCCAGCACCCGGCCGATCACGATCCCGACCACGAGCCCGACCGCGAGCTTGTAGACGACGTCGATCGCGACCCACTCTCCGAGCCACCCGGTACCGAACCCGCCGTCACCATCACCGGAGTCGCTCGACGCGGCCGCAAGCGCGAGCGCCACCGCGAGGTTCGTGTACGGGAACGCCAGGGCGTCGTTGAGTCCCGCTTCCGAGGTCAAGCCGAACCTGACCTCGTCCTCCTCCGCCGGCTCGTCGGGTTCCTCCTCCGCGGCCTCGAGGTTCTCCGAACCCTCGCCGGGCCCGCCCACCTGCACCTCGGCCGCGAGCACCGGGTCGGTCGGAGCGACCGCGGCACCGAGCAGCACCGCGGCGGGCAGATCGACGCCGAGCACCACGTGGGCTGTCAGAGCGACGGCGGCGACGGTGAGCGGCATGGCGTACCCCAACAGCCGCCACGTCGTCATCCACGCGCGCCACCCGACTCGGCGGTCGATGCGCAGGCCGGCGTTCGTCAGCGCGACGATCACGACGATCTCGGTCAGGTGCTCGGTGGCCGCCGGATACGCGAGCGGGTCGGGATCTGGGAGCCCGATCGGCAGGCCGAACGCGAGCGCGCCGAGGCCGACGAGTGGGATCGGGAACGACATGGGTCTCCCGTGCACCAGCCGGGGCAGCGCGGCAACGGCGAGGACGCCCACGGCGACGACGACCAATGCCAGAGGAAAGGGTTCGAACAGCTTCAGCGCGAACACGACGTGGGAGCCGCTACCCACGCCTCGCTCCGCTTAGCCGCTTCAGCCGCGGTTCGCGTCGACCGCTGCCGCGAGCACCGCGCTCACGGTGTTCCCGATCTCGGACACGACGTCCATGTCGGGCGCGTGCCGCTGAATCGCATCGCTCAGGTAGACGAGGTTCTTGGCGAAAAGCGTCAGCTCGGGTGGCACCTGGAACCCGGCGGCGGTGAGCGCGCGCACGATCGACGTCATCCGCTCCTCTATGACCCGCTCGTCTCCCGACTCGAACAAGGCCATGCGTTGCTCCATCGTGAGCGGCGGCGGAAGCTGCGCGAGGAAGTCATCGACATCGACGCCGCGCGGCATCGCGCCGAAGTCGCGGAGCGCCACGACGAGCGCGTCGCGGTCTTCCACCATCGCGGCCTGCAGCAGCCCGAGGAGGGCGCTCCGCTGGCGGGGCGACAGGCGGCCGACGATCCCGAAGTCGATCAACGAGAGCCCGCGCTCCGTGATCAACACGTTGCCCAGGTGGAGGTCGCCGTGGAAGATCCCGTCGATCATCGTGGTGTGCAGCACACCCGCGACCGCGAGGCGGACGAGGTCGTGCGCGGCGTGGCCGAAGCGTTGCATCGCGTCGTCGGACGCGGCCGACACGCCGTCGATGCGCTCCATCACCAGCACCCGCTTCGTGACGAGACCCGGGATCGGTGCCGGGATCTGCACGTCGATGCCCGCTCGCTCGAACGCGAGCGCCATCTCGACGATGCTCGCCGCCTCGAGCCGGAGGTCGACCTCTTGCGCGAACAGGCGGAGCATCAGTTCGAGCGTGCCGTGCAGGTTCGCGACGCGCAGGCGGTCGTCGCGCGACTCGACCAGGCGGAGAAGCGGCAGGAGGTACGACGCGTCACCCGCGACCGTTCCGACGATCCCGGGACGACGGACCTTGATCACGACCTCACGTCCGTCGGCCAGCGTCGCCTCGTGCACCTGCGCGACCGACGCCGATGCAAGCGGCCGTCGCTCCCATGACCGCACGTGCTCGTCGATCCCCGACGCCATCAGGAGCGAGGCGACGTCGCGCGACGATGCCGGCGGCACGGCGTCACGGCACCCGGCGAAGGCGTCGGCTATCCACTCCGGCGCCAGTCCGCGCGTCGATGCGATGAGCTGGCCGAGCTTCACGTAGGTCGGACCGCCGTGGAGCGCGAGCTTCGACAGCACGGGCACGATCGCGGCTCCGACGTCGACGGAGCGGGACGCCCCGCCGCGCACGAGCGGCAGGATGGCGGCGCCGAGCTCCGGAGCGGCCAGCCCGGCGAGACGCACGATCCGGCCGACCGAGCGGCCGTCGAGCGGCGACGTCGTGATGATGCCGTCCGCCCGCTTGCTCGCTTCTGCGAGCAGGGCGGGGAGCTGGGCGAGCAGCCGGTCGGCTTCCATGTCGAGCCCCGGAACGCGCTCGGTCCACTCCGTCATGCGACCTGCCCTACCCGTGCTCTCAGAACTTCGCCATGACGTTGTCGGCGAAGCCTCCGAGGAGCTGGCGGTACTGCTCGTCGCTCATGCCGAAGCCCGGGACGACGATTCGCGAGACCCCGTTGTCCTGCAGTCGCTTGATGTAGTCGACGTCCGGCGGCGCGCCGCAGGTGATCTCGAGCGCCTCGGGGTCACGCCCCGCCTCGCGTGCCGCGTCACGGGCGACGTCGAACAGCGCGATCAGGTCGTCGATCGAGCCCTTGCCGGGGAAAAAGCCGTCGCCGATGCGCCCGGCCCGGCGCGCAGCGGCCTTGGTGTGGCCACCGACGACGATGGGTGGACCCGCCGGCTGCACGGGCTTCGGGTACATCTTCGCCCGCTCGAACGACGAGTACGTGCCCTTGTGGGTCGGCTCCGGCTCCTGCCAGAGCACCCGCAGCGCTTCGATGTGCTCGTCGGTGATCGCCGCCCGCTCCTCGAACGGCACCCCGATCGCTTCGAACTCCTCGCGGAGCCAGCCGATGCCGACGCCGAGCGTCAGCCGCCCGTTCGACAGCACGTCGAGCGTCGCCAGTTCCTTGGCCAGGATCACCGGGTTTCGCTGCGGGAGGATGAGGATCCCGGTGGCCAGCCGCACGCGCGTCGTCACCGCCGCGACGTAGGTGAGCCAGATGAGCGGATCGGGGATCGGCGCGTCCTCTGTTCCGGGCATCCGGCCAGACGGTGAGTAGGGGTACGTCGACTCGTACTCCGAGGGGACGACGACGTGCTCGACCGTCCAGATCGATTCGTAGCCGAGGTCGTCGGCGATGGTGCCGACGGAGCGGGCACCGTCCGGCGTGACGCCGTAGCCGGTGTTGGCGAACATGATCCCGAACTTCATCTCGGCAACCTACGCCGCGCTACGCGAGCAGCGCCCGCACGATGCGGGCGACGACCGCCTTCGCGCGATCGACGCCGAGTCCTTGATGGGCCCGCAGCGCTTCCCACATCTGCCAGCCGGTGGCCGCATCGAGTGCGTCGAGGAGCTCGCCGCGATCGTCCCGCTTCCGCGTCTTGAGCTCGGGCTCGAAGGTGCGGGCGACTTCCTCTCGACCGAGCGCGAGCAGGCGGTCGCGCACCTCGACGACGGCGGGCGACGTCGCCTCTTGCAGGAGCGCCGCCCGTCGAGCCGGTGTCACCTGCTCGAGCACCCGCGCCCGCTGGCGGACGAACGCCTCGATGCGCGCATCGAGCGGGCCGGACGGGTCGATGGTCTCGACCCGGCTCGAGATCCGCGAGATCTCCCGGTCGGAGGCCTCGACGAAGAGCGCGTCGAGATCGCTGAAGTGCTGGAAGACCGACCGCAACGACACCCCGGCGCGCTCGGCGATGCGCGGCGCCGTCGGCCGGAGGTCGCCCTCCGCGATCAGCGCGAGCACGGCATCGATGACGCCCTGACGGGTGCGCTGCGCCCGCCGCGTGCGCCCGTCGACGGCTGCGCCGTTCCGTTCGGCGTCGTCGTGCGATCTGGTCGGAGTCGGTCGTATGCCGCGGATCGTAGTTCCTGCACTCGTACTGCGAGATTCAGCGGGCTTGGCGGCGGGTACCAATTCTGACGACCTGTGGGGAGGTCCTGATGGCGATCGTCGTCTTCTTGTTGCTCGCCGGCATGCTCGCTGCGGAGATCGCGCTCTTCGGCGTCGAGGCCGCAGGCATCGTCGGTGCCGTTCTCCTTGCACTCTGTGCCGCGCTGCTCATCGCTCGCCCGTCGCGAAACGGGAAGCGCCTGGTCGACCTGTAGGTCGCCCCCGGCTCACACCGTCCCGGCGAACGCGGACACGTTGGGTAGCGTCGCCGCTCCGTGAACGTCTTCGACATCGCCATCGCCGTGCTGGTTATCAGCGCGGTAGCCGGTGGATGGCAGCTGGGGCTGATCGCGCGCGTGGCGTCCTGGATCGGCACGCTCGGCGGCATGTACGGCGCGATGCGCCTCCTGCCGTCGATCATGCGGACGGTCGGCAGCGGGCCGGCGATGACGCGGCTCCTCGTGATCGTCGCGGCGATCCTCCTGGGTGCGGCGATCGGCGGCGCGCTCGGAGAGGTCATCGGCCACAAGCTCCGCCGGGTCGTCGCTCCTGGCCCTGCGCGGAGCATCGACCGAGCCGGCGGAGCGCTGGCAGGCGCCGTCGGCGTGCTCGTCGGCGTGTGGCTGTTGCTGCCGGTGGTCGCCGACGTTCCCGGCACGGTGTCGCGCCTTGCCCGGTCGTCGAAGGTGCTGTCGTTCGTCGACGAAGCCACGCCCACCGCACCCGACGCGATGCGGGTCCTCCGCAAGTACGTCGGCGAGAACCGCTTCCCGCAGGTGTTCGAGGGGCTGCGACCAGCGCCCGACACGGGCCCGCCGCCGTCGGAGCTTCCCCTGTCGCCCGAGGTCGTCGCCCGTGTCGCGCGCTCGACGGTGAACGTCGAGACCGAGGGCTGCGGCGCGCGCCACGAAGGAAGCGGATGGACGGTCGCGTCCGACACCGTCATCACGAACGCTCACGTCGTCGCGGGCAGCACGCGCGTGCGTCTCCGCCGCCCGGATCAGCGCCTCGTCAACGCGCAGGTGGTCGCCTTCGACCCGGACCGTGACCTCGCGGTGTTGAGCGCGCCGGGCCTCGGCCAGACCCCGCTCCCGATCGCGAACGCGGCCGTGGGCGCCGAGGGCGCGGTGATCGGCTACCCCGGCGGGCAGAACACGCCGCGACCTGCGCCTGCAGTGATTCGGAACGAATCGCCGACCCTCGGCTACGACATCTACGGCGAGCGTCGCACCCGCCGGCAGGTGCTGTTCCTCGCTGCCGCTCTGCGTCCCGGCGACTCCGGCGCGCCGCTCGTCGACACCCAGGGCCGGGTGGTCGGCGTCGCCTTCGCGATCGCGCCCGACCGACCCGGCACGGCGTACGCGCTCGACAACAGCGAGATCCAGCCGGTCCTCGACGCCCCGCGTCGCCCGGGCAGCGGCAAGTGCCAGTGAGGAAAGCCCGTCCCGCTCCACACCCGTCGTCGTAGGCTGCGCGCGTGTCGAGCCGCACCGGCGACCAGCCGACGCACACGCGCCTTCCCAGGGAGAAGCGGCGAGAGCAGTTCCTCGACGTCGCGGCCAAGCTCATCCTCGAGGGCGGAGTCGACTCGGTCACGATGGAAGGCGTCGCCGCAGCGGCCGGCGTGTCGAAGGGGCTCGGCTACGCCTACTTCGCGAACCGGGGCGAGCTCCTCCTCGCACTGCTCAACCGCGAGTCGCGCTCGCTCGAGCGACGGGCCGCCCAGGGCATCGCGGAGGCGTCCGACTACGAGGGCAAGGTGCGGGCGAGCGTCCGCGCCTGGATGGATGCCATCGCCGAACGCGGCGTGTTGCTCGCGGCCCTCCTTCGCGAGACCCAAGACCACCAGCCGTACAACGAGCGACGCAACAACTACTACCGGACGCTCGAGGAGTTCTGGGGCGACATGGCAGCTCGCGAGTTCGACATCCCGAAGAAGAAGGCGGTCGCCGCGGCGGCGATCATGATCGCCGGGCTCAGCGGTCTCCTCGAGCGGTGGATCCAGGCTCGCGACTCGCGCAAGATGCTCGAGGACGTCTACGTGAAGATGTCGATCGGCGCGCTCAACGCGCTCCGCGACGCTCCGTAGGGCTCAGCTCTCGCCGCTGCGGCGCAGCATCTTGTCGACGAGCGGCATCCGGCGCGGCTCGCCACCGAGCCCGTCACCGTTCGCGTCGTCGCCCCGCTCGCGCGCCTTCTTGCGCGCCCACTGCCGCTGGCTGACCTCGCTCAGGTGGTAGTGCGCGTGGCCGCTCGTCATCGACGCGCGGAAGCCCATGGCATCTTGCGCGTTGTTCACCGCCAGCTTCGCGAGACGCAGGTAGAACGGGTTGCTCTCGGCGATCCGCCCGGCGAGCGCCATGGTCTCCGCCTCGAGATCGCCTCGAGGCACGACCCGGTTCACGAACCCGAGCTCGTGCGCCTCGTCCGCGCCGATCTCGTGCGCGTCGAACAGGAGCTCCTTCGCCTTCCTCGGGCCGACGTCGAACGGCAGCGGGAAGTACTGGAGCATCGCGGTCATGAAACGCGCATCGTCGGCCGCGACGATCAGGTCCATCGACGACGCGACGAGCCAACCCCCGAAGATGCACCAGCCGTGGACCATGGCGATCGTCGGCTTCGGGATGTCGCGCCAGCGCAGCGACATCGTGAGGAAGTGGTCCCACGAGTAGACGAACGACGCCTCCACCTCCGTCGTCGGCCGCTCCGCGTCGCGCGCGGCGCGCCATGCGGCCTGCTCCGGCGTCCCGAGGTCGTGGCCCGACGAGAACGCGTCGCCTTCGCCCGCCAGCACGATCACCCGCACCGACGGGTCATCGGCTGCCGCAGAGAAGGCGGCATCGAGCTCCCTGAGGAGCTGTGCCGACTGCGCGTTCCGGTACTCCGGCCGCGCCATCGTCACCCGGGCGACGCGGGCAGGCTCGTACCTGACGTTCTGAAGCTGATCGACGTCGATGGCCTACGTTACGAGCATGGGAGGGCCGCTCGCGGGGCTGCGGGTCCTCGAGCTGGCGACCGGGGTGTCAGGACCGTACGCAGCCCGGTTGTTCGCGATGCTCGGGGCCGAGGTGATGAAGGTCGAGCCGGACGGTGGCGATCCGGCGCGCCGGCTGGCGGTCGACGATCACCCGCCCGACACGCCGGTGAGCCCGCTGTTCGTGCACCTCAACGCGGGAAAGCGGATCGTCCCCCTCGGCTCCGTCGGCTCCCGCTTCGCGGACCTGCTCGAGTGGGCGGACATCGTCGTCGACAGCCGCGTGCGTACCGAAGTCCGCGCGTCGTCGACCGACGTCGAAGCGCTCGCGCAGCACCTCGACCGCCGGCTGGTGATCGCGTCGACGACGGCGTGGGGATGCTCCGCCGACGACGCAGGCGTTCCGTCCGACGAGCTGATCGTCCAGTCGGCGTCGGGGCTCATGTCTGCCACGGGCGACGAGGGTCGCGAACCGCTGCGGTTCCCAGGCTGGCAATCGCAGTACCTCGCGGGCGGCTACTTGGCGGCGGCGGCGCTCGGCCTGCTGCACGCGACGAAACCGGTGCACGTCGAGGTCTCTTGGGTGGGCGCAGCGCTGACGGCGGTGGAGGGCGGCGCGTGCGCCTACCTGCAGCCGGCGTCGGCGCCCGCTCGGGGGGCGGCGACGGGAGGCGCAGAAGACGGCGCATCGAAGCAAGCCGGGTTCCAGGTCGGCGCGTTTCCGTCGGGCGCGTTCCGTTGCGCCGATGGTCACGTCATCCCGGGGACCGTGCGAGCCATCGACTGGGACCTCCAATGCGAGGTGTACGGCCGGCCCGACCTCCGCGACGACGAGCGCTTCTCGTGGCGGATGCGGTGGACCAACCGCGAGCTTCTCCGCGCGGAGCTCCAGCCTTGGTACGACGAGCGCACTAAGCACGAGATCTTCCACGCCGCGCTCGACGCCGGATGGGCTGCCGCCATGGTCATGACCGCCGGCGATGCGCTCGACGATCCCCACCTCGCGGAGCGGCGGTTCCTGTCGGCGGTCGAGGGAGCGGCAGCCGGCGCGGTCGTCCCCGGCAGGCCGTGGCGATCGGAGTCGATCGTGGAGGGCGAGCCGGTGACCCTGTCGTCCGGCCAAGACGCCGCCGAGCTCGATCTCGACGTCGACCGCGCCGGGTCCGGCCGTGTGCGTGGGGTCGACGTGAGCGCGCTCAAGGTGCTCGAGCTGACGTGGGCCTGGGCCGGCCCCTTCGTCGGGCGGTTCCTCGGCGCGCTGGGTGCGGACGTGGTGCGAGTCGAGGCAGGCCGGTATCCCGACGGGTGGCGGACGCGGCTGCGTTGGAGCGATGCGGGCGTCGACGTCCCGGAGGGGGTCGACGCCGGCGAGTACACGTGGGACGCCGCTGCGCTGTTCAACAGCCTGAACCGGAACAAGCGCGGCGTCTCCATCGACCTGGCGACGGAGCATGGGCGCGAGGCGTTCCTCGACCTCCTCGCGCAGGCCGACGTGCTCGTCGCCAACATGACGTACTCGGTGCTCGCCGACCGCCGGATCGACGTCGAGGTGCAGGCGGCGGTCGAGCGCGGGCTCGTGTTCGCCAACATGCCTGCCCTCGGCGCGACGGGTCGGTACCGAGACATGCCGGGCTACGGGATGCTCATGGAGGGGATGGGCGGCTTCAGCGCTCGCTTCGGCTACCGCGACGAAGGCGCTCGGGCGAGCACGACGTACTACCCCGACGCGGTCGCCGGCATCCACGGCAGCGTCGCGGTGCTCGCCGCGCTGACGGAGCGGGAGCGGACGGGGCGAGGGGCGACGATCGACCTCTCACAACAGGAGACGACGTGGCTCCAGTACGGCGAGGGGATCGCCCTGCGCTCGATCACCGGACGCGAGCCACAGCGACTCGGCAACGGGGAGCCGAGGACGTGCGTGTCCGGCGTGTACCCGACGACCGATGGATACGTCGCGGTCGTCGTCGACGAGGAGTCGTTCGACGCCCTCGCCTCGGTGGCGCAGCCTCTGGCACCGTTCGCCACCACGTCGATCGAGCAGCGACTGGCTCACCGCGAGGCGCTCGACGTTGCTATGGCGGAGTGGACGTCGACCCGATCCGTGGTGCAGGTCGTCGAGGCCTTGGTCCACCTCGACGGGGCCCGGGCCATGCGCTGCCACACGTTCCGGACCGGATACCGGTCGGGCGAGTTCGAGCAGCGCGGGCTCCTCGACGAGGTCGAGCATCCGGTCACCGGGCGCCGCGCATACGTCGCGCTCCCGGTGCGGATCGACGGCCGGGCCGTCGCCTCGACACGGCCTGCACCGGCCTTCGCTCAGCACACCGACGAGGTGCTCACCGAATGGGCGGGCTACGACGCCGGCCGTCTCGCCCACCTTCGTGCTGCGGAGGCGATCGGCACGGTTCCGCGCGCTCGCCGTTGACGTCGCGAGCTCGGGTCAGCGCAGACGGCGGATCGCGTCGATCGCAGGCGCAGCCGACGCGCTCACCTCGATCGTGGCGCCCTCGACCATGACACCCGCCGGCGTCGGGCGAACCGGCGACAGTTCGAGGGCGACGATCTCGGGCAGCGCGTCCGCCATCGCGCCGAGTCGGAGGAGCAGGTCTTCGAGCGCTGCGGTGTCGGTGGGCTCCAGCCCGTCGTAGCCGGTGAGCAACGGCGCGGTGCGGAGGCCTCGCCACAGGTCGCCTGCATCCGCGTCGGTCAGCGGAACCGCTCGCACCACTCGATCGCCGATCAGCCCTGCGGTGCGCCCGCCCATAGCGAGGGTGACGAGCGGACCGAACGCGGGGTCCTGCACGATGCCGGCGTCGAGCGTCACCGGACCGTGCCCGACCTCGCTCAACTCGACACCGAACGATGTGAGCACGGCAGTCACGTCAGCGGGCGCGAGGGCCACGGTCGATTCGGAGCCGCTCACCGCAGCCTCGATCACCGCGCGAGCAGCGTCGGCGTCGATCCGTGTCAACTCGGTCGTGGTGGTCGGTCGCCGGCGCCACTCGGCGTGCCCCGCCGCCTTCCCGAGCGCGTGCACCGCCTCTTCCGGCGTCCGGAAGAACGGGATGCGGCGGGCGTCGCTGAACCGCAGCGCGGGCGGCTCCTGCTCTGCTGCGAGGAACGTCGCAACGACGGGCAGGCGGCACGTCGCCGTCGCGGCCGCCACGGCATCGGCGACCGCCGCGGCCGGGGCTGTCCGAGTGGGCGCTGCGATCACCAGCAGCGCGTCGGCGCCACCCGCCGCGAGCGCATCGTCGATCGCGCGGCCGAAGTCGTCCGGACGTGCGGCGAGCGACAGGTCGACGAAGGGTCCTGCGGTCTCGAGGCCGACGGCGCCGCACGCGTCCTCGGCCATGCGCGCGGGCCCGCTCGCGTTCGTGATGATCGCAAGACGGTTCCCCTCGGGAAGAGGTTGGTACGCGACGACGCGGCCGACGTCGAACATCTGCTGCACGGTGTCGACGCGGATCACACCGGCTTGGTGGAACAAGGCGTCGGCCGCAGCGTCGGAGCGGCGGCCGGCCTTCACCGCGACCACCGGCTTCTTCCGTCCGACGCGGCGAGCGAGGCGCCCGAACTTGCGGGGATTACCGAACGACTCGAGGTAGAGGAGGATCACTTCCGTCCGCGGATCGTCCTCCCAGAACTGGAGGAGGTCGTTGCCGCTGACGTCGGCCTTGTTGCCGACCGACACGAAGCTCGACACGCCCAGTCCGGTCTCGGCCGCCGTCGCCAGCATGGCGATACCGAGGGCGGCGCTCTGGGAGAGGAAGCCCGCGACGCCGGGGACGGGCTCGTACGTCGCGAGCGTCGCGTTCATTGCCACGTCGGGCTCGGTGTTGACGATGCCGATCGCGTTCGGACCCACGAGCCGCATGCCGTGGCTCCGCGCCAGCCGGAGGACGCGTTCCTGCTCGACGGCTCCGTCCGGTCCTGACTCGGCGAACCCCGTCGACAGGACGACGAGGCTGGTGACGCCCTTCTGCGCGCACTCCTCGACGACGCCCGCCACGGCTGCGGTCGGCACGCCGATGACGGCGAGATCGACCGGGCCCGGCACGTCGAGCACCGAGTCGAACGCTCGCACGCTCGCCACGTGGCCAGCCCCGGGGTTCACCGGGTACACGGGTCCCGAGAAGCCGCCGGCGAGCAGGTTGCGGAACACCGCTTGGCCGACGCTCTCGCGGTCTCGGCTCGCTCCGATGACGGCGATGGCCCGCGGCGCGAGCAGCCGCCGGATCGAACGCGACTCGGCCCGGTGCTCGCGCGACTCGCTGACCTCCCGCGACCGCGGGTTGGGGTCGATCGGGAACTCGACGTGAACCACACCCTCGTCGATCGACGTCTTCACGGGGAAGCCGGTGTCACGGAAGACGCGCAACATCCGCTGGTTCGACGGCAGCGTCTCGGCGACGAAGCGGGTGACGCCGTGACGTCCGGCGACCGCAGCGAGGTGCTCGAGGAGGAGCGACCCGAGGCCACGTCCCTGGTGCGCGTCGGCGACCACGAACGCGACTTCCGCCTCGGTCGGATCGTCGAGGCGGTCGTATCGCCCGACCGCGATCAGACGCCCCGCCTCCGTCGCGACGAGTGCGACCCGGTCGGCACCGTCGACGTTCGTGAAGCGCTCGACCTCCTCCGGCCGCAGCTTCGGGTGCGGCGAGAAGAAGCGGAAGTAGCGAGACTCGAACGACAGGTTCTCGTGGAAGTACTCGAGAGCGTCGGCATCGCCTGGCTCGATCGGCCGCACACGGACGACACCGCCGTCGGCGAGGACAGCGTCGACACCGGGCGCTCCTGCTTCGATCCCGAGTCGGACGTTCGCAGTCACACCGCGACGGTAGGCGCGCCGCGCCACCTCGGCGCCGCGTTCGCTGGTGATCCCCTGAAGAAGGGCCGAAGGTCCCTACGGGATGAACGGCGTGTGCCGATCGGAAGATGCATGCCGAGGTTGATCCGCCCGACGGGCCGATCGGAGGCGGTCCTGCGCCTCGTCCATGCCGCCGCTGCGAACGACGGTGAGACGATCGTGCTCGACGGCCTCGTCGCTGCGACCGACGGCGAAGGCGTGTGGCCCGCGAAGGGTGAGCCCGTCTCGCTGCGTCTCGAGCTTCCCGAGTCGTCGTGGATGGCCGAGGCGCTGACGCAACTGCTGGTCGAGTGGGCCGGCGAGGACGCGGTGGTGACGACCACCGTCGTCACCACCGCACATCACACGGTCGCTCGGTTGTCTCACCGCTCGTCGTACGTCTCGCTCGAGTTGATCACCGCCGCATGATCACGCGGTCGCGACGGCCTCGAGGATGTCCTGCTTCGCTGCGCGCCTCGCAGGGCCACCCGCCGCCAGCACGCCGGCGATCGCAGCGACCACTGCGTAGATCCCGAGGCTGACGACCGGGATCTCGAAGGCCGTCATGCCCTGGTCGGCGAGGGCTTGAACGATCGCCCAGCCCAGCCCGACGGCGAGCACTCCGCCGAGGCCGACACCGAGCAGCGCCACGAGGAACGCCTCCGAGCGCACCATCGTGCGCACCTGCGCCCGGGTCATGCCCACCGCTCGCAGGAGACCGAGCTCCCTCGTCCGTTCGGCGACCGAGAGCGCCAGCGTGTTGCCGATGCCGACGAACGCGATCACGAGCGACAGCGCGAGCAGCGCGTAGACCATGGCGAGCAGGCGGTCGACCTGCTTCGCAGCACCGGCCTTGACCTCTTCCTGATCGCGGATCTCGACGTTCGGGAACTCGGTCAACGCCGCGTCGACGCGTGCCCGGACGTCGTCGAACGAGGCGCTCTCGGCGAAGGTCAGGTAGACGGCGTTGTCGAGCGTCTGCGCGAAGTTGGCGGAGTACGTCTTCCGGGTGACGAAGAAATCGTTCTGGTCGATGAGCCCTCCGCCGAAGACACCGTCGACGCGGAACGCCTGATCTCCGGTCTTGGCGAAGGTCAGGAGGATCTTGTCTCCGACTTTCCACCCGTGCTCGGCGGCGAGATCGCGGTGCACCAGGACCCCGTCACGCAGGTTCCGGAAGGCCGCCTGCGACCCTTCGTCGACGGCCAGGACCTCGATCACCGCCAAGGCGTCGATGCCGTCGACCATGCGGGCCGCGCCGTCGAGGCCGACCATCCCGCTGCTCAGCGCGGCCATCGTGTCGACGCCGTCGACCTCGGCCAGCCGCTTGCCGACGTCTTCGCTGAAAGCACCGAAGCCCATGGCTCCCTTCGGCGTCACCGCGAGGTCGGCCTTCATCTCGTCGTCGATGGCGTCGAGCGCCGACGCCTTGAGTGACGCGGCGACGATCGACACCACGCCGACGAGACTGAGGGCGACCATCACCGCGGCGGCAGTGGCCGCCGTGCGGCGCGGGTCGCGCACCGCGTTCTGACGCGCCAGCAACGCCGGCTCCCCGGCGGCACGCACGAGCGGGCGGCCGATGAGCGCGGCGAGCGGCCGGGCGAGCGCAGGAGCGGCCGCCGCGACGCCGACGAACAACACGAGCGATCCGAGCCCGACGAACGCCATCGGCTGCGACGGATCGCCAGCCAGCCCATAGGCGATGGCGGCAGCGCCGATCACGGCGCTCGTCACGCCCGCAGCGATCCGCCGGATGAACGATCCAACCCACTCCTCAGCGGCGCCGGCCATCGCCACCACCGGGGGGACCCGGCTCGCCTTGATCGCCGGCGCGATCACGGCGAACGCGGTCGTGAGCAGTCCCGCTGCCACGCCGACCACGATCGTCCGCACCGCCACGACCGGCGTCGTCGACGGCAGGTCGAACCCGAAGGCTCGGAACATCGCGAGCAGGCCGATCCCGGCACCCAAGCCGAGGACGAGGCCGATCGCCGATGCGATCGCTGCGACCACGAGCCCTTCGGCGAGCACCGAAGCGACGAGCTGACGCTTCGTCGCGCCGATCGCACGGAAGAGCCCGAGCTCCCTCGTCCGCTGGGTCACGAGGATCGAGAAGGTGTTGCGGATGATGAACCACGCGACGAACAACGCGATCGCGGCGAACACGAGGAGCAGCGTCGTCAGGAACGACAGCGCCTCGCTCCACGAGTCGGCCCACTCGTCGCGGACCTGCTGCATGGTGACCACCTCGGCGTTGCCCGGCAGTGCCCGCTTGACCGCTTGTCGAACGGCGCCGACGTCCTCGCCCGGCGCGACGTCAACCTGCACGGTGTCGACCGCAGACGGGCGCCCGAGGACATCCTGAGCGGTCGGCAGGTCGAAGATCGAGATCGTCGCGCCCAACGTGTTCTCGGAGGAGAACAGGCCGACGATCGCGAACTCCCGCGCCGGGCCGGTGAAGAGGATCCGCACGCGGTCGCCGACCGTGTAGCCGGCGGACGACGCCGTCGCCTCGTCGAGCACCACCTCGGAAGGACCAGCGGGCGGACGGCCGCTCGTCATCTGGTCGGCCTCGTAGCCCTGCCAGGTGACCCCGAGGGTCGGCGGCCCGATCGGCTGGATGGCCTTGCCGTCGCGGCCGACGATCTGGGCGTACCCCTCGACCGCGCCGTACGCGGCGTTCACGCCGGGCACACCGGCGAGAACCTCGATCGTTTCGTCGGGCAGCGGGTCTCGTTCGTTGAAGTTGGTCGCGCCGGCGTCGAACACCGACCGGCTGCGCACGATCAGGTCGATCGCGTCGCTGCCGGAGTTCGTCGCGTCGCCGAACGCCTTGTCGATGGTGTCGGTGAGCACGTAGGTGCCGGCGACGAAGGCGACGCCTAGAGCGACCGCGAGCAGTGTCCTCGCCAGCCGCGCCCGACGTGACATGAGTGAGTGCAAGGTGGCGCGGAGCATGTCAACGCCCGAGTTCCCGGATGCGATCGAGGATCGTGTCGCGGCTCGGCGAATCCATGTCGTCGACGATCCGCCCGTCGGCGAGGAACACCACCCGGTCGGCTCGAGCCGCCGCGTTCGCGTCGTGGGTCACCATCACGATCGTTTGTTCGAGGTCGTCGACCGCCGTGCGCAGGAACGCGAGGAGGTCGGCGCCCGCCTTCGAATCGAGGTTGCCAGTCGGCTCGTCGGCGAATATCACCTCCGGCCTCGTCACCAAGGCACGCGCCGCGGCGACACGTTGCTGCTGGCCGCCCGACATCTCGGACGGACGGTGCCGGAGCCGCTCGGCGATGCCGACGGCGGTGACGATCGTGTCGAACCAGTCGCGGTCGGGCCTGCGGCCGGCGAGCGCGAGCGGCAGGAGGATGTTC
Source organism: Acidimicrobiales bacterium (assembly GCA_035540495.1). Classification (GTDB taxonomy): domain Bacteria; phylum Actinomycetota; class Acidimicrobiia; order Acidimicrobiales; family CADCTF01; genus DASVEG01. Next base: position 60,534 of record DATLGL010000029.1, on the reverse strand, counting down.
TCCTCTGCTGTCAACGTCGGCACGAGGTTGAACGACTGGAACACGAACCCGACGCGCTCGCGGCGCAGCTTCGTGAGCTCGGCGTCCTTGAGCGTGGCGAGGTCGACGCCGCCGATGAGTACGCGCCCGGCAGTTAGGGCGTCGAGCCCTGCGAGGCAGTGCAGCAGCGTCGACTTGCCCGAGCCGCTCGGTCCCATGATGGCGGTGAACCGGGCACGGTCGAACACGACGTCGACGGCGTCGAGCGCACGCACCGCCGTCGACCCCTTCCCGTACACCTTCGTGGCTCCCGCCGCCTCGACGGCGGGAGCGTTCGTCGCGGGCGCGCCGGCGTTGCGCGCCGGAGCAGCGGTGACCAGCGTCGTCATGGCGTCACCACGTCGGGGTCAGGTCGTCGGACGGGACAGGCGACACGGGCGCGCTCTCTGGCATCGATCCCGGGTCGGTGCCGCCTCCGTCGAAGCGGAACGGCGGGTACTCGTCGGTCATGAGCCCGGTGTAGGCGTACACCCGGTACGACCAGCGCTGCATGCCCATTACCACGTCGAACAGCTGTTGCGGGTAGCGCCCGGAGAGAGTGAGGACGACCGCCGCGACGAGCACGATCAGGCCGACGAGGCCCGTCCCGAACCCGGCGAACCGGTCGTCACCCCACTGCCACATGCCCATCCCGAGGCCGCCGAAGATGGCGATGACGAGGTAGTGCGGCAGCGCCAGCAGCCACTTCACGAACACCATCCCGCGCGAGAGACGCACGGGGTACTCGACCGTCAGATCGGCCGGGTACGACGGATCCGGAGCGAGCGAGAAGGGCGGGTAGCGGTCGGTGCCAAGGGTGAAGGCGTAGAAGGTCACCCTCCACGTCCATCGCATCACGCCGACGTTGAGGTCGAACAGCGCGCGCGGGTACCGGCCCGTCACGACGATCGCCACGGCCGCGGCCAGCGTCACCACCACCACGACGGGCCACAGCAGGCCGAGCAGGAGCAGGTGAGGGATCACGAGGAACCACTTCACGAGCCACTTCCAGCGGCTGAGCTCGAGATCGAGGTGACCGTTCACCCGGACCGGATACGACCCCTCGACGACGGGGGTCGGGATGGGGTGGTGGTACAGCGTCTTGGTTGCTGACATCGCGCTCGCGAGCACGAGAGCGACACCGGCGAACGCCGCGAGGGCGGCGAACGCGAGCAGCCCGACCCCGACCGGGAGCAACAGCGCCGTGCGTGCGGCCACGGCCGCGTCGACGACGACGCCCGGCGAACCGTCGGCGTTCATCACGACAGCCGTCCACGATCCTGCTTCCGCGTCCCACGTCACCGACTGGCGACCGGTCCCGCTCGCTGCTGCGAACCAGAACGACTCGTTGATCGGGTCGGTCTCCGGTCGCGCCGAACCGTCGACGAAGCGATACGCGGGATCGAACGGCATCCCGTCACCGCTACGAACGATCGCAAGCGGAACGCCCCGCAGGTAGCGCTCGACGTCGGCCGAGCGAGCGATGCCGATGAAGACCGCTCTGCCGTCGGCCGATCGAGCGCGAATGCGCAGGTCGCCGCGCTGCTCGTCGAATGGGGTCCATTCGTTGTCACCGACACGGGTCCCGAAGTCGACACGCTCGGAGACGAGCGCATACGAGTCGGTCTGCAACCGCTCGGTGTTCGTGGAGTAGAAGCCGGCGGAGTCTCTCTGGGTCGTGTGGGCCCAGACGAGTACACCTCCGGCGGCTCCTGTGCCGAAGGCGACCAACGCGAGGAACGCACCGATCACCGCCAGCACGAGTTTTCCTGGCCGGGGTCCGTGGCGGACCACGACATCCTCTGGAGTCGAGCCCGAATATGTCATCGACAGCAACGGTCCGCCTCTGACGCGTCACGCGCCAGAGGCGAACGTCCCTGTCCCGATGAACGGGCGGTCAGTTGGTGGTGCGACCCCTCCGCATGTCGGCGTCGATGTAGTCGTCGCCCTCACGGCCGCCGGTGCGGTCGGACACGTCAGGGTCGAGCGAGTCGGCCTTGTCGCGCAGATCGATCGCCTCCTGCCGGGTGCGCTCGGCCTCCATCCGCTCCTGCTCGGCCTGCAGGTGCTCCTGCTTCGCGCGTGCAGCGCGAGCCTCGGCTTCGGCGGCGCGCCGATCGGCCTCGATCTGGGCGACCTCGGCCATGCGGCGGTGCTCGTCGGCGTCGCGTCGGTGCTGCTCCTCGCGGCGCGTGCGGTTCCTCGTCGCGGCCCACAAGGCGAGCCCGATCAGGACGACCGCGACAACGACGACGATGGCGATGACGGTTCCTGTGTCCATGCCTCGAGCGTTCCCTCGTGTGGCGTCTGCCACACGGACCGTCGCGATGTATCGCTGCGATGTATCAGCGAGGAGCCGGCTGCGCACCCCGCACGAGTCGCCCGGGCAGGTCGCCCGTCGCTTCACCGTTGCGGTACGTCTCGACCCCGCGAACGAACGTGTGCAGGTAACCCTCTGCCCGCTGGAGCAGGCGCTTGCCACCGGCCGGCAGATCGAAGTGCATCTCGGGCTTCCGAAGGCGGAGGTTGTCGAAGTCAGTGACGTTGACGTCGGCGCGGTACCCCGGTCGGATCACGCCCCGATCGAGCAACCCCACGGTGCGGGCGGTGTCGTGGCACTGCTGGCGGACGAGGTACTCGATCGGGAACCGACCTTCCGGACGGTCGCGTCCCCAGTGGACGAGCAGCGTCGTCGGGAAGCTGCCGTCGCAGATCGACCCGACGTGCGCGCCGCCGTCGGAGAGACCGGGGACGGTGTACGGGTTGTCGATCATCTCGTGCACGACGTCGAGGCTGCCGTCGACGTAGTTGAGGAAGGGCTGGTAGAGGATCGCCTTGCCGTCGTCGCCGAGCAGCAGGTCGTAGAGGAGGTCCCACGGGTCGCGGCCCATGCGGTGGGCTCGAGCGGTGACGGTCTCGTCGAGCGTCGGCTCGTAGTTGGGGTCGTCGCCGAGCTCGAACAGCGTGGCGAGCGGCCACCGCTCCTTGTCGATGCCGCTGATGATCCGCCGCTTCGTCTCCGGATCGCGCATCCGGCGGACCCGCACCTCCAACGGCAGGTCGGCGATCTCCTGGTACGGCGGGCTGAGGCGGAACGGGTGGAACGTGCACTGCAGCCCGTTGAGGATGCCGACCGCGCGAGCACCCACCTGCGCGGCCATCGGCACGCCATCGCCGTTCGCCTTGGCGATGTGATCGAGCACCTGGCGGAACTGCTGGGGCGCGAACGGGATCGCGGCGAGGGAGGTCGACAGGGGACGACCCGACTCCTCCGCCATCCGGCGGAAGATGGAGAACTCGGCGTCGACGTCGCGGTAGTCGGACACGACCTGCAACACGCCGAGACCGGCCGCGCCAAGCGCCTGCGCGATCCCGACGAGCTCGTCGGCTTCGGCGGTGAGGGTCGGCGTGAAGTCGCCGGTGGAGGTGCGGTGGTTCATCGTGCGGCTCGTGCTGAAGCCGAGCGCGCCGGCCTCGACGGCAGCACGGGCGATGTCGGCCATCTGGGCGATGTCGTCCGGTGTGGCCGGTTCGCGGTTCGCTCCCCGCTCCCCCATCACGTGCAGCCGAAGCGCGCCGTGCGGCACCTGTGCGCCGACGTCGATGTCGTGCGGCACGCGGTCGACGGCGTCGAGGTACTCGGCGAACGACTGCCATTCCCACGACAGACCTTCGTGGAGCGCGGTGCCCGGGATGTCTTCCACGCCCTCCATGAGCTGGATGAGCCGGTCGTGATCACTCGGACGCACCGGCGCGAATCCCACGCCGCAGTTGCCCATCACCACCGTCGTCACGCCGTGCCACGACGACGGCTGCAGGTGGCTGTCCCACGTCGCCTGACCGTCGTAGTGGGTGTGGATGTCGACGAAGCCGGGGGTGACGAGCGCCCCCGCAGCGTCGACCTCGCGCGCGCCGCGGCCCGACACCGTCCCGACCTCGACGACGACGCCGTCGCGGATGGCGACGTCGGCCGTGCGTGGAGCGGCGCCGGTCCCGTCGACGACGGTGCCACTCCGGATGACCAGATCGAACTCCGACACGTGCTTCCCCCCGGGTCTTCCCGGCAGCGACAGTAGCCTCCGCCGCATGAGTCGAACCGGGCGCGACGCGCTGCTCGAGGTGCTCCGGAGCGAGGGCGTCACCCACATCTTCGGCAACCCGGGGAGCACCGAACTGCCGCTCATCGATGCGCTCGCGGCGGTCGGAGACATCGAGTACGTGCTCGCCCTGCAGGAGGCGAGCGTGATCGGCATGGCCGACGGTTACGCGCGCGCTTCGGGGCGGCCCGCCGTCGTCAACCTCCACACATCCGCCGGCGTCGGCAACGCCATCGGCGGTCTCACCAACGCGATGGCGAACGGCGCGCCGATGGTCGTCACCGCTGGTCAGCAGGACTACCGCCACATCGCGAGCGACCCGCTCCTGTCGGGCGACCTCGTCGGTCTGGCCCGGGCGACGACGAAGTGGGCCCACGAGGTCCGCACGCTCGACGAGCTCGGCACCGTCCTCCGGCGAGCGTTCCACGACGCGATGGCCCCACCGCGAGGCCCGGTGTTCGTGTCGTTGCCGATGCACATCCTCGACGAGTCGGGTGAGGCGCCCGTGCCTGCGCCGTCGCGGATCGAACGCGGCTCGGTCGCTGCGCGACTCGACGAGCTCGCCTCCATCGTCGCCGCGACGCCGCCCGACCGGCTCGCGATCGTCGTCGGCGACGAGGTCGCGCAGGACGCAGCGGTCGATGCGGCGGTCGAGCTGGCGGAGGCCATCGGCTGCGCGGTGTACGCGAACCCACTCGTCGGGTCGGTCGTGTTCCCGACGAACCACCCGCTGTACCGGGGTGCGTTGGCGCCGTTCGGCGCGGTGCTGAGCTCGACGCTCGCTCCGTTCGAGCGGGTGCTCGCGATCGGCGACCAGCTCTTCAAGACATACCCGTACACCCCGGGCCCGGTCGTGCCGGAGCACGTGGAGATCCTCCATCTCGCGTCCGACGCTCACGCGCTCGGCCGGACGTACGCCGTCGCGTTCGGCGCGTCGGGCGACCTCCGCGCGAGCCTCGAGGCGCTGGTCCCGCTCGTGCGCGAGCTCGTCGACCTCGGCGCGGCCGGGGAGCGTGTCGCCGCTGCTGCGACGGCCGCCGCCGACGGCCGGCGGAAGCTCGCCGAGGCCGCGCTTCTCTCGTACGACTCGGTGCCGATGCCTCCGAACGCGATGGCTCATGCCTTGTTCGCCGGACTGCCCGACGACGTCACGGTCGTCGACGAGGCGATAACCACTGGCGGAGCCGTGCGCTCGTTCCACACGGCATCACGTCCCGGGCAGTGGTTCTTCTGCCGCGGCGGCGGGCTCGGATGGGGCATGCCCGCCGCGGTCGGCGTCTCGCTGGCTCGCAACCGTGAACCCGTCGTCTGCGTCGTCGGTGACGGCTCCGCGATGTACTCGCCCCAGGCGCTGTGGACCGCCGCCCACCTCGACCTGCCCGTCGTGTTCGCGGTCGTCAACAACCGCCAGTACCTGATCCTCAAGAACTTCCTCCGGCGGATGAACGGCAGCTCGGTTGCAACAGGACGGATGATCGGGATGGATCTCGACGATCCGCCGGTCGACTACGTCGCCCTCGCCCGCTCGATGGGCGTCGAGGCGACGCGCGTCGAGAGGGCGGCTGAGGTGACCGACGCGGCGAAGGCGGCGTACGAGTCCGGGCGGCCGCACCTCCTCGAGCTGCCGATCGCGGCGCCGTAGGAGCGTCGACTTCTTCGTGAGCGAGCCGCTCATCGCATTGGCAGCGTTTCTCACCGCGGCCTTCGGCGCCGTCGGAGGCATGGGTGGTGCGGTGCTGCTCGTGCCGATCCTCGCCGTGACGGGCACCGACGTTGCGGCCGCGGCTCCGCTGGGCCTTCTCTCTGTCGCCGGTGGGTCACTGGCGGCGGCCGCACGGCACCTCGAGGAGCGCACCGTGAACCACCGCATGGCCGTCAGCCTGGAAGTGTTCGCCTCGGCCGGAGCCGTCGTCGGTGCGATCGTCGCCGGTCGCGCGAACGACGAGCTCCTGCGATACGGCCTCGCGCTCGTGGCCGCGGCCGCGGCGATCGCCAACCTGGTGCGGCGTGGGCTCCGGAACCGGCCGGTACCCGGCTTCCCCGCCTCCGCGGTCGGCGAGTGGCGCGGCGAGCTCGCCGGCGCGTACCTGCTCGACGGCGAGGTGGTGCCGTACCGCGCGTCACGCCTGCCCGTGGCGCTCGGCGCGATCGCTGGGTCAGGCTTCGTGGCGGGCGTCTCGGGTGTCAGCGGCGGATTCATCAAGACGCCGGTGATGACCGACGTGATGCGAGTGCCGATCAAGGTCTCCGCCCCGACGACGACCTTCACCGTCGGCGTCACCGCGTCGACCGCCCTGATCGTGTTCGCACTGCAGGACCGCCTCGACCTCCACCTCGGCGCGGTCGTGCTCGCCGCGAGCATCGTCGGCGGCGCCGCAGGTGCTCGCCTCCAGGCGAAGCTCTCTCCACCCGTCGTCCGCCGCCTTCTCAGCGCGCTCCTCCTCGCGGTCTCGCTGGTCTTGGTGGTGTCGACGTGAACCAGCCCGCGTCGCCGGGCGAGGTCTCGAAGGTGGGATCGTCCGCCCTGCTCCGGAGAGGCCTTCGCGCGGCGTCGCTCGCAGTGCTCGTCACCGCTGGCGTGGGCGCGCTGTTGCCCGGAGGCTCGGGGCGGCTCGTCGACGGCGTGGCCGTGGCCCTGGTGATCGCGGCACCGCTGGTGCGGGTGGGGATCCTCGTCGTCGGCTTCCTGCGCGAGCACGACCGACGGTTCGCCGCTGCCGCCGCAGCGCTGCTCGCGGTCGTCGCCGCCGGCGCGTTGATCGCCTAGCTACGACGCCGCGACGTCGGCGATGATGACCGGAAGCTCCTGCGGGACCCCGGCATGGTGAACTTTACCCCCCAGGGGTATAATGGTTCCGTGCCCGGCTATGACATGGAGAAGGACGCGCTCCTCAAGCGCCTACGGCGCGTCGAGGGGCAGGTGCGGGGGATCCAGCAGATGGTCGAGGACGACCGGTACTGCATCGACGTCCTGACCCAGATCTCGGCCGCGACCAAGGCGCTGCAGAGCGTCGCCGTAGGTCTGCTCGACGAGCACCTGCGCCACTGCGTCGCCAGCGCCGTGCAAGCCGGAGGCACCGAGGCCGACGAGAAGTTGACCGAAGCGACGGCCGCCATCGAGCGGCTGATCCGTTCCTGAGCGAGAGGGAGACCGATGACCACGACCACGATCCAGGTGAAGGGCATGACCTGCGGGCACTGCGTCAACGCAGTGACTGAGGAGGTCAAGAAGATCGGTGGTGTCACCGACGTCGACATCGACCTCGAGTCCGGCAACGTCACGATCGCGAGCGAAGCCCCGGTCGATCCGGCCGCGCTGAACGCAGCCGTCGACGAAGCCGGGTACGAAGTCGTCAGCTCGTGAGCGGGGTGGCGAGGCTCGTCGCGTTCGCGACGGGCCTCGCGCTCGTGTTCGGCGCCGCGTTCGGGCTCGGCGCTGCGCTCGGGCCGGAACCCGAACCCGGACCGGAGCCGGGACGCGCCCCGGCTGAGGCTCCCGTCCACACCGGAGGTCACTCGGGATGACGACGATCGACCTCGAGATCGGCGGCATGACGTGCGCGTCGTGCGCCGCTCGCATCGAGAAGAAGCTGAACCGCATGGACGGCGTGACCGCGTCCGTCAACTACGCGACCGAGAAGGCGCACGTGGTCGTCGACGACGGCGTCGGCCCCGAGTCGTTGATCGCGACCGTCGAGTCGGCTGGCTACACGGCGCGGCTTCCGGTCGAGGCGGCCCCGTCCGTCGACGGCGCGTCTGGCAGCGGGGGCGACGATGCGGAGGAGCGGCCCGTACGCGAGCTGCGGCAGCGGCTCCTCGTGTCGATCGCGCTGACCGTCCCCGTCGTGTTGGTGGCGATGGTGCCTGCGCTCCAGTTCCGCAACTGGCAGTGGTTCTCGCTGACGCTGGCGGCCCCCGTCGTGGTGTGGGGCGCGCTCCCCTTCCACCGAGCCGCGTGGGTCAATGCGCGTCACGCGGCGGCGACGATGGACACGCTCATCTCGGTCGGCGTGAGCGCCGCCTTCGGATGGTCCCTGTACGCGTTGTTCATCGGCGACGCGGGCGAGCCCGGCATGAAGATGCCCTTCGACCTGACCCCGACACGCGGCGGCGGCCACCACGAGATCTATCTCGAGGTCGCCGCAGCGGTGACGGCGTTCATCCTCGCGGGCCGCTACTTCGAGGCTCGGGCGAAGCGCCGGTCGAGCGCCGCGCTGCGGGCGCTGCTCGAGCTCGGAGCCAAGGACGTCGCCGTCGTTCGCGACGGCGTCGAGGTGCGCGTCCCGATCAGCGAGCTGCGGGTCGGCGACGAGTTCGTCGTGCGTCCCGGTGAGAAGGTCGCCACTGACGGCGTCGTCGTCGACGGCACCTCCGCGATCGACGCATCCCTGCTCACCGGGGAAAGCGTGCCGGTGGAGGTGGGTGTCGGTGACGACGTCGTCGGCGCGACCGTGAACGCCGGTGGCCGGCTCGTCGTTCGGGCGACGCGTGTCGGCAGCGACACGCAGCTGGCCCACATGGCTCGCCTTGTCGAGGCCGCCCAGAGCGGCAAGGCCCCGGTGCAGCGGCTCGCCGACCGCGTCAGCGCGGTGTTCGTCCCGATCGTCATCGCGCTGTCCGTCGGCACGCTCGGCTTCTGGCTCGGCAGCGGCGAGTCGACGACGTTCGCCTTCACGGCGGCGGTCGCCGTCCTGATCATCGCCTGCCCGTGCGCGCTGGGCCTCGCGACGCCGACGGCGCTGTTGGTTGGCACGGGCCGCGGAGCGCAGCTCGGTGTCCTCATCAAGGGACCCGAGATGCTCGAGTCGACGAAGAGGGTCGACACGATCGTCCTCGACAAGACGGGCACGGTCACGACCGGTCGTATGGAGCTGGTCGACGTCGTGGTCGCGTCGGGTGAGTCGGAGAACGACGTGCTCCGCATCGTCGGCGCAGCCGAAGACGCCAGCGAGCACCCCATCGCGCAGGCGATCGCGCGATCCGCACGGGAGCGGGTCGGTGCGCTGCCCCCGGTCGAGTCGTTCGAGAACCGCAAGGGCCTCGGGGTGCAGGCGGTCGTCGACGGTCACGCGGTCGTCGTCGGCCGCCCGAAGCTGCTCGCCGACTGGTCGTTGCACCTCCCGGCAGAGCTCGAGCGCGCGCTCGACGACGCAGAGGGCGCCGGCCGCACCGCCATCGTCGCCGCGTGGGATGGCCAGGTGCGGGCGGTGCTCGCGGTCGCCGACACGGTGAAGCCGACCTCCGCCGACGCCGTGCGGCGGTTGCGCTCCCTCGGCCTCCGGCCCGTGCTGCTCACCGGCGACAACCGGCGCGTGGCCGAGGCCGTCGGGGCGCAGGTGGGGATCGACGACGTGATCGCCGAGGTGATGCCGGAGGAGAAGGTGCGCGAAGTCGAGCGTCTCCAGTCGGAGGGCCGTGTCGTCGCCATGGTCGGCGACGGGGTCAACGACGCAGCCGCTCTGGCCCAGGCCGACCTCGGGCTGGCGATGGGCACGGGCACCGACGTGGCGATCGAGGCGAGTGACCTGACCCTGGTGCGTGGCGATCTCACGGCGGCGGTCGACGCCATCCGGCTCTCGCGACGCACGCTCTCGACGATCAAGGGCAACCTCTTCTGGGCCTTCGCCTACAACGTGGCGGCGTTGCCGCTGGCCGCGCTCGGGTTCCTCAATCCGATGATCGCCGGCGCGGCGATGGCGTTCTCCAGCGTCTTCGTCGTGTCGAACAGCCTCCGGCTCCGGCGGTTCCAGTCGGTCGGCTGAGCCCAGCTACCGTCGCCGAACCATGGCTTCCTACGCCTTCGACGAAGCAACAGCAGCGACGGCGCGCGGCGACGGTTCGAGCTACGACGTCGACATCTCCGAGAGGTGGACGATCGGCCCCGGCCGGCCGAACGGCGGGTACCTGCTCGCCACCGTCGGCCGTGCCGCGCTCGACGCGTGTCACGCCGCCGGCGGCACCCAGCCGCATCCGGTGTCAGCGAACGTCCAGTACGTCGCGTCGCCGAACGTCGGCCCGGGTGTGGTCGAGACGGAGGTGCTGCGCATCGGCCGTTCGGCGAGCCAGGTGCGAGCCCGACTCGTGCAGGGCGGCGACGCGATGGTGGAGGCGACGTTCATCTTCGGCCACCTCCACGAGGGCAGCTCGCCCTACTGGGGCGACGAACCGCCCGTCGACATGCCGTCGGAGGAGGAGTGCCTCGCTGCGCTTCCTCAGCGGCCTCCGGCGCCGGGGGTGGGCGACGGGCCGTCGATGAGGATGTCGGTGCGGCAGGCCTTCGATCCGTCGTCGACCGCGTGGATGCGAGGTGAGCAGACCGGACGCGGTGAGTTCCGCTCCTGGTTCCGCTTCGCCGACGACCGTCCGATCGATCCGCTGTCGCTGCTGTTCATCGTCGACGCGCTCCCGCCTGCGACCTTCGACGTCGTGCAGACGGGGTGGGTGCCAACGCTCGACCTGACGGTCTACGTGCGGGCCGTCCCGGCCCCCGGTCCCGTCCGCATGCGGTTCCGGGCCGGGGTGATCCAGGACGGGTTCGTGAACGAGGTCATGGACGTCTGGGATTCGGCGGGACGGCTCGTCGCGCAGTCGACGCAGCTGGCCGCCATCCGGCTCCCGGGCTGACCTCCGAGCCGCGCTAGTTGGCGGCGGCCCGAGCGGCGCGGTCCTTCGCGACCTCGTCGTACTCGGCGTAGTCGGAGCCGGTGTCGTCTGCGAACTCGAACTCGAGCAGGCCGGCGTCGCCCCACAGCTTGCGGAGGTAGCCGTTGTTGGCGTCGAGCAGGCCGAGCTTGCGGACGTTCGGGACGAGCTTCGCGAAGAAGCCGTGCTGGAAGCTGGCGAACTGCGTGGTGCCCTTCTTCTGCACCGCCTCGAGGATCGACGGCAGCGCGTCGTTGAAGTTCACCCCCATGCGCTCCCAGATCTCCGGCGTCGTCGACCGGGCCCGGTTGCGGAGCGTGTTCTCGGCGAGGAACTCCTGGCGCTCCTTGAGCTCGGCGTCGGTGAGCCCCTGGTAGTACTCGGCCAGGCTCAGCACGCCGAAGGCGACGTGACGGGCCTCGTCCGACATGACGTAGCGGAGCAGCTTCTTGAGGAGCGGCTCCTCCGTCGCACGAAGCATGCCGCCGAACGCCGCGAGCGCAAGCGACTCGATCACGATCTGCATGCCGAGATACGCGATGTCCCACCGGTTGTCGCTGATGAGCGCGTCGATCTGGTCTTCCAGGAACGGGCTCATCGGGTACGCCTCACCGAGCTTGGTGTGGAGGTACTTCGCGAACACCTCGGTGTGGCGCGCCTCGTCCATGGTCTGCGTCGCCGCGTAGTACTTGGCGTCGATCCAGGGCACGGTCTCGACGATCTTGGCGGCGACCATCATCGCCCCCTGCTCACCGTGCATGAACTGGCTGAGCTGGGCCTTGAGCGACTCGATGCCGAGCTGGGTGTACTCCTTCTCCGACCACTTGGCGAAGGGCGAACCGGCCACTTCGGAGGCGGCGCGGGCGATCTCGACCGTTGCGTTGCCCTGCGGGCTGGTGCGGATCAGCTCCTCGGGGTCGACGTCGGTCGACCAGTCGAGCTCGGTCACCGAGTTCCACTGCGACGCCATCGCCTTGTTGTAGAGGGTGACCAGCTGCTCGCGGCTGCGGTCGTAGTTCCACAGGAAGATGCGCTGCGCGTTGTCGGTGATCAGCTTGATCGACGCGTCGACCTCGGCCTTGTCGGGGATCGGCGGGACGATGGTGTCAGTCACGTGGTACGTCTCCTTCTTCGAGGACTGGGGCGGCCGAAGCTGGCCACGATGCGATCGACGAGGACCTGCCACGACTCGGGGTCGGGCGGTGGTGCACCGGCTCCGCGCTGGAGCAGCAAGCCGAGGTGCATCGAGCGGACGAAGTAGAGGACGGCTTCCGGATCGACGTCCTCGTCGACGGTGCCGTCCGCGACCGCGGCGTCGACGAGCGGTTGGACCGCCGCCCGCCACTGGGACTGCGCCTCCGCGAGAGCCGCCGCCACCTCCGGCTCGCGACGAGCAGCGACGAACGCCTCGAGCCGCACGGCCTCGGCGTCGGACAGAGGTTCGGTGTGGAGGCTGGCAGTTCTGGCGATCAGGTCGGCTACGCGGTCGATCCCATCCGCCCCGAGTCGGGCGACATTCGCGGTACGACGGATGACGGCTTCGCGCAGCAGGTCGTTCTTCGACTTGAAGCGGCCGTACACCGCACCCGTCGACAGGCCGGCTTCACGAACGACGTCGAGGATCTTCGTGCCGGAGTATCCCTGACGAGCGAAGACTCGGGCGGCCGCGTCGAGCAGCTTCTCGCGCAGCGCGTCTTCCGCCCGCGCTTCAGGACGCGTCGGCTCGGCAGCTTCCCCCACGTCCCGAAGAATATTTATTCTCGGACCCCGGCGTCAAGGGGTCCTGGCCACGAGCCACCCGAGGAGGTCGCCGGTGACCTCGTCGCGGTTGATCTCGTTGAAGAGCTCGTGCCGCGCTCCGTCGTAGGCGCGCAGCGTCACGTCGCTCAGGCCCTGCGACCGGTAGTGCTCGAAGAGCGCTTCGCCACCGGCGGCGCCCCCTATCGGATCGGCCGCCCCGTTGAGCACCAGGATCGGCAGCTCTGGTGGGATCGGTCGCTCGTCGTCGATCGTCGACGCCGCGCCTCCGCCACCGGGACGCGACCTCATCATCTCGAACCCGCACAGCTCGTCCGCGATGTACGCGTCGACCTCCGCCTCGTCACGTGACAGCCAGTCGTAGGCGGTTCGCGCTGGTTCGAACGCCTCGTTCGGCGGGCGGCGTTCCGCAGGAGGCGCCGACGGATCTCGATACGTCGTCCCGGTCAGCACCGCGCCGGCAAGACCGTCGGCCGCGGCCCAACGACGGAGGTAGCGCTGGAGGATGAACGAGCCCCAGCTGTGGCCGAGCACGAACAGCGGGACGTCCGGATGCTCCGTACGGACCCGCTCGATCACGCTTCGCACGGCGTCGAGCACCCCGTCCATGCCGCGCGGTCCGAGGTCGCCGAGGGTGCCGCTGCGCTTGCCGGTCTGGCCGTGTCCGCGATGGTCGTCGGCGAACACGGCGAAGCCGGCGGCGACGAGCCGCTGCGCGAGCCGGTCGTAACGGAGCGCGTGCTCGGCCCACCCGTGGAGGATGTGGACGACGGCCCTCGGCGGTTCCTGCGGCGAACGCCACCCGTAGACGACGGACGACAGCCCGTCGGGATCTTCGACCATCAGCTCGCGATCGTGCATGGCGGCAGCCTCGCATCGAAAAGCTCTGGACGGCCGCGCCGCGTCCACCCGTACAGTCGCCCGATGCCCGCCGCCGCGACGACGCGCCTCGTCCTCCTCCGCCACGGTCGGTCACGGGCAGATGACGAGAACGTCCACGAGGGCCGCTACGACTCGCCACTCACCGATGTCGGGCGCGAACAGGCCGCCCGCCTCGCGGCGCACTGGACCGGGAACCCGTTCGGCTTCGGGCGGGTTCTCCACAGTCCCCTCGTGCGCGCAGCCGAGACCGCGTCGATCGTGGGCGCCGCTCTGGGCCTGGCGCCCGAGCCGGAGCCTCTCTGGATGGAACACGACAACGGACCGCTCGCAGGGCTGCCCTACGAAGAAGCCTCGCGCCGCTACCCGATCCCAGGAGACCGTTCGCGCTGGGACCCGCTCACCAGCGAGGGTGGCGAGTCGCTCGCCGCCTTCGAGCGCAGAGCGTCACAAGCAGTCGAGGCCACGCTGCGAGATCGCCCTGCGTCGATCCTCGTCGTCGCGCACGCCGGCATCCTCAACGCCGCGATGCGGATGCTCACGGGCGCCCGTGACACGTGGTTCGCCTGGGACGACACAGCCTTCGCCGAGCTGGTCGTCGAGTGGGCCTCAGGCGACGTACACATCTTCGGAGTCAACCGAGCGCCGCATCTCGAGGACGCGGCCACCTAGATCCGACCGGCGTTCTCAGGTCCCCGTGGTCGACCAGTGCCAGGGTTCGCCCGGCAGGTTGTAGAAGCCGTATGTGGCCGCGTTGGCGGCCAGCCACTGGAAGGCCGGGTCCGACTCGCTCACGAGCGCCCGGCCGTTCACGGTGAAGTCGATCGCGAGCCCGTGCTCGTGCATCGACATGCCGGGGCGCGCCGTCGGCGGCACGCACTCGCCGGCCGGCTTCTCGTAGATGTCGTAGTCGGTCGGCCCGCAATGGAGCACCCGGAGCGCGATCTGCGCAGATGGGTCGCGGAAGCCGCCCCCGCCGAGGTTGAACCCGGCAGCAGCCGCGGCGTCCAGCAGCGCCTGCAGCTGCGGCGCGATCGCCACGGACACCGTGATCCCGCCGACCCTCGTCGTCGGCACTCGTGGGATCGAAGGACGCAGCGACGTGATCGGCCGGACCGACGGCATCGCGATGTCGCGCAGGACCGCATCGCGCTGAGCCGCGGCATCCGCTGCCGCGGGATCGATCGACGCGAGCGCCGCGGCCTCCGAGAGCGTGTGCTCGATGCGATCGTTCACCGCGCTGAGGATCAACGACTGCCGGGCCTGCTGATCGGCGAGTGCCTGCGCCTCGGATTCAGCCGACGCTGCCGCGGCGGCAGCGATCTGAGCCGCCTCGGTCGCATGTCGCTCGGCTCTCGTCGCGAGCTTCTCCGCCTTGTCGAGCGCCGCGAGCGTCTCCGCAGTGGCCTGACCGGCGGCCGCGGCCATCGACTGGCGCCGCACCGCGTCGTTGATGTCCTTCGACTTGAGGATGAGGTTGATCGACGCCGGACCGTTCATGTAGGCGCTCGCCGCGAGCTTCTTCGTGCGGGTTCGCTGCTCGACGACATCGGCCTCGGCCTGCGCTCGTGCGTCACGTGCCGCAGCCAGCTGCTCGATCGCGGCGTCGGCTGCAGCGCGCGCTTCTGCCAGAACGGCTTGCTGCGCGGCGACGGCTCCGCGGAGGCGAAGCGCCTCGGCCCGGACCTGGCTCGCCTCGGCTCGGAGGATCTTGGCGTGGGAGTCGAGCGCAGCCTGCGTCTGCGCGAGTTGCTCGCTCAACCGCCGCTGCTCCTCCTGCTGACGCGCTTCGTCAGGTGTCGGCGGAGGCGTCGGCGCCTCCTGCGCCGACACCGCGTTCGCGCCGGCCGACACCAACGTCGCAGCGGCGAGCATGGCGATGGCGAAACGCGCGAGTCGAGGGGTGGTGGGCGGCATCGGGCGGGACATGACCGTTCGTCCTCTTCGCGTCGGCGCTGACCGCTGTTCGCTTTAGGGGCGTCGTCAGATCCCCGAGATCGACACCTCCATCGCCTTCACCGACACCCACACCTCGTCGCCCTCCGCGATGGGCAGTGCAGCGACGGCGGCCGGCGTCACCTCGGCGACGACCGCCACCGGACCGACCACACGCACGCGCACCCGGTCGCCGATGCGCTCGAGGTGATCGACCCGAGCGCTCCACACGTTCCGAGGTGTGCCCTCAGGGCGGTTGCGCGAAAGAGCGATCGCTCGAGGAGGGATCGTCACCAGGACGTTCCCGTCGACTGCCCGGCCATCCAGGTCGCCCGCGGCGGTGAGAGCCAGACCGCCAACATCGACGTGACCACCCGACGCGGTGCCCGCGAGCAGGTTCGTGCCGACGAGGTCGGCGACGTACGGCGTACGAGGGGCGGTGGTCAACGATTCGAGCGATCCCTCCTGCACCACGCGGCCGCCTTCGAGCACGACGATCCGATCGGCCAGGGCCGCAGCGTCGACAGGATCATGAGTAACCAGGAGTCGCGCGCCTCGGTGCGATCGGAGATGCGCGGCCAGGTCGCGGCGAACTGCGACCCTCGTCGTCGCGTCGAGAGCCGACAAAGGTTCGTCGAGGAGCAGCAGGTCGGGATCGATGGCGAGCGCGCGGGCGAGAGCGACCCGTTGGGCCTGGCCTCCGGAGAGCTGCGCCGGACGCTTGTCGGCCTGATCGCGCAGGCCGACGCGGTCGAGCCAGTCGAGCGCCCGCCGGTTCGCGTCGCGACGCCGGACGCCACGAGCGCGCAGTCCGAACGCGACGTCGTCGACGGCGCGGAGGTGGGGGAACAGGTGCCCGCTCTGGAACACGACGCCGATCGGCCGCTCCTCCACCGGCATGCGGACGCGAGCTCGCGTGTCGTCGACGACGAGATCGCCGATCGCGACCCGTCCCTCCTTCAGCGGAGTGAGCCCGGCGAGCGCGCGGAGGAGCGTCGACTTCCCGGCACCGTTCGGACCGACGACGGCGACGGTCTCACCCGCCGCCACCCGGATCACGACGTCGAGGCGGAACGATCCCGCAGTTGCAGAGATCGATGCGTCGAGGCCGCTCACAGCGCGCGCACCCACCGGTCGCGGAGCGCCACCAGCACCGCGACCGACGCGACGAGGAGCACGAGGCTGAGCGCGATCGCGGCGTCGAGCTCGCCCGACTCGAGGAGCAGGTAGACCTCGAGAGGGACGGTGGCCGTGCGGCCGGGGGCGTTGCCGGCGAAGGTGATCGTCGCCCCGAACTCACCCAGCGCTCTCGCCCAGGCGAGCACCGCCCCCGCAGCGAGGGCAGGCCACGTGAGCGGAAGCGTCACCCGGCGGAAGACGGTCCATGGTCGAGCACCGAGCGTGCGCGCGGCGTCCTCGAGCCGTCGGTCGGCACCTCGGAACGCCGCCTCCGCGGTGATCACGAGGAAGGGCATGGCCACGAACGTTTCGGCGACGACCGCGCCCGCGGTCGTGAACGGCAGACGTAGCGAGAACCACTGGTCGAGGTACTGGCCGACGATCCCCCTTCGACCGAGCGCGAGCAGCAACGCGACCCCGCCGACCACCGGGGGCAGCACGAGCGGTATCAGGACGACCGCTCGCACCAACCGACGCCCTGGGAACGAGACGCGGGCGAGGATCCACGCGAGAGGCAGCCCGAACGCGACCGACAGCGCGGTCGCCCAGAGCGAGCAGACCAGCGACAATCGGAGCGCAGTGACGGCGGCGTCGCCGGTGAGGTCGTCGACGAGGCTCCGCCACGGGGCCCGTTGCACGAGCCCGACCAGCGGGAGCACGAAGAAGCTCGCAGCCACCACGGCCGCGGCGACAGGAGCAGCACGCGCCGGCACCGCCCGCCATGGCTTCATGCCGGCAGGAACCCGTGTCGCTCGAAGATCACCTGGCTGCGCGCCGAGAGCAGGTGCTGGATCCAGCGTCGAGCGAGCGGTCCGTCCTTCGCGTTCGCCGTCACCACCGCGGGGTACACGGCCTGCAGGTCGGGTCGGTCGGCGGCGGCGATCGCGACCGCGTCGGCGCCGGCTGCGACCGCCTTGGCATCCGTCGCGTACACGATCCCGGCGTCGGCCTCGCCGAGGGTGATCTTCGACACGACCCCCTTCACGTTCTCCTCGATCGACGCCGGAGTGACCTCGACGCCCTCGAACGCGAACAGCGCGGCGGCGAGGCGTCCGCAAGGGACCTGTGGCGCGCACGCCACGACGACGACCCCCGACAGGGCGAGATCGGCGACGCCGCGTATGCGCTTGGGGTTCCCCTTCTCGACCAGGATCACCAGTCGGTTGCGAGCCACGATCACCCGGTCGGCCGCGTGGCCGGCGTCCACCACCGCGGCGAGGCTCTCCTCGTCGGCAGGCACGAAGACGTCGGCCTCCGCTCCCGCGTCGATCTGCTGAGCGAGCGCGGACGACCCGGCGAACGTGAGCATCACGTCGACGCCCGGGTTCTCGTCTTCGAACTCGGCGGCGATCTCCTTGAACGACTCGGTCAGTGACGAAGCGGCGAACACGCGCAGCGTCGCGTCGGTCGGTTGCTGCTCTCCCGTAGCCGTTCCCGCATCTCGCTCCGAGCTCGCGCATGCCGAAACCGGTGCCGTGATGGTCGCTCCCACGATCAACAGCAACGCGGCGCGTGCCGCTCTCACTCCGGCACCTCGACGACCACGTTCGTCGACTTGATCGAAGCAACCGCGACCATCCCCGGCGCCAGGCCGAGCTCGTCGGCTGCCTCTCGCGTCATCAGCGATACGAAGCGGTGAGGCCCTGCCTGCACCTCGACCTGCGCAGCGACCTTGTCCTTCACGACACGGGTGACGATGCCCCGGAAGCGGTTGCGGGCCGATCTGGCCACGATCGGCGTGTCATCGGCGATCTCGCCGTGCTCGGCGAGGTAAGCCGCGAGGCCCCTGCCGTCGATGACCCGCTCGCCGCCGGATCGCGTGCTCGGAAGACGGCCGTCGTCGGCGAGACGGCGCACGGTGTCGACGCTGACGCCGAGCAGCTCGGCTACTTCGCTCGGTCGATACGCAGGTTTTCGTGCCACGAGGAGCACGCTAGCCCTGGCATGTGCGAGGTTGTAGCCGCAGTTGGGTTAGCGGATGCGATGTCAGGACGAACCGATTCGGCCACGGATAGCGTCACCGCCGTGAGCAGCACTGCGGTCCCGCGGGTCGGGCTCCTCGATCCGACCTTCTACGTCGACCTCGACGCGATGCACGAGGCGTTCACGTGGCTGCGCGCGAACGATCCGGTCCACTACGACGAGAGCAGTGGCATGTGGGGAATCACCCGTCATGCCGACGTGCTCCGAGTGGAACGCGACGACGCGACCTTCTCGAGCCACGGCTCGTACCGGTCTCGGCTCTCCCAGGGCGAGGACAACATGATCGCCCAGGACAACCCGCGTCACCTCGAGCAGCGGCGGCTCGTGATCCCAAAGCTGGCTCCGGCCGGGGTGCGGAAGCTGGAGCCGAAGGTGCGGTCGCTCGTGACCGAGCTGGTCGACGCGATCTGCGACGCCGGCGGATCGGTCGAGGTCGTCGAGGCGCTCGCCGCCCAGCTTCCCGCTCGCCTCACCGCTGAGCTCCTTGGCTTCCCGGAAGAACGGTGGAGCGACCTGAAGTCGTGGTCGGAGCGGTTGATGCGCATCGACTCGGTGACGGAGGACCCGGAGATCGCGTCGGGGTTCATCGCGGCGCTGGGCGAGTTCGGTCAGGCGCTGAACGCCGCAGTCGGCGAGAGGCGCGGCTGCCCGGCCGACGATCTGATCTCGACGTGGGCGAACGCTCAGCTCCACGACGGACCGCTTCCCGACAGCGCCATCTTCAACGAGACCGGGCTGTTCATCTCGGGCGGTTCGGAGACGACACGAACCGTGATCGCTCGCGGCCTGGCGACGTTCTGCGAACACCCCGATCAGTGGGAGCTGCTGGCGAGGGAACCCGAGCGGATCCCCGACGCTGTCGAGGAGCTGCTGCGCTGGGTCACGCCGCTCAACAACATGTTCCGCCGGGCGACGACGCCGGCGGACGTGGGCGGCGCGCACGTACCCGAGGGTGCTCGACTCGTGTTGCTGTACCCGTCGGCGAATCGGGACGAAGCGGTGTTCGACGAACCGTTCCGGTTCGACGTGACGCGCCACCCGAACCATCACCTGGCCTTCGGATCTGGCACCCACTTCTGCGTCGGCGCGAACCTCGCGCGCTTCGAGCTGCGGGTGCTCTTCGAGGAGCTCACGAAGCGCATCACCGACCTGCACGTGGTGACGCCGCCCGACATCGAGAAGAACATCTTCGCCGGCGCTGTCCGAAGCTTCGAGCTCGGCTACACCGTCCGCTGAGGTGGGGTGAGATGGAAGGCACACGCGTCGACCAGTGGCTCTGGGCGATCCGCCTCTACAAGACGCGCACGAGTGCCAGCGACGCGTGTCGCGGCGGTCACGTCAAGGTGAACGGCTCGTCCGCGAAGCCCTCCACCGCGGTGAAGATCGGCGACCGCGTGACGACGCACCTGCACGGCCGCGATCGAGTCCTCGAAGTGGTCCGACTCATCGACAAGCGCGTCGGAGCGCCTGTCGCCGCGGAGTGCTACGTCGACCACAGCCCGCCTGCCCCGCCGCGGGAGCTCGACATGCCGCTGTTCGTGCGCGACCGGTCGGCAGGGCGCCCGACCAAGCGCGACCGTCGCGAGATCGACCGCATCCGCAAGCGGTAGTCGAAGCACCCGGAGGAGAATCACGTGCCCGCACCAGCAGACGTCGTCCGCTTCATCGCTCGCAGCTCCAAACGGATCGCGGTCTCCGTCGTCGGAGGCGTGTTCGTCGTCGGCGGGCTCGCGATGCTCGTGCTCCCCGGGCCCGGGATCCTCGTCGTCGCCATCGGCTTCGCGATCCTCGGCACCGAGTATGCGTGGGCTGCGATCGCGCTCGAGCGGACGAAGCGGATGGCTGAGCAGGCCGGGCGGGTCACTCGCGACGGCGCCCTCGCCGCGGGACGGAAGGCGAACGATGCAGCCCGTGCGGTCGGGCGCAAGGTTCAGAAACCGAGGCGCTGATCAGCTGAGATCGCTGGTCGTCCGCGTGTTCGCCGGCATCGGCAACGTGGAAACGACGGCGTCGCGAGACGTATCGCGCGGGAGAGCGTCAGTCCTCGATGGGCCTTCGCCCGGCGAAGCCGTCCTCCGGACGATGCCACCACTCGATGTCGTCCTCGTCGACCTTCCAGCACAGCAGCCGGATGTCTCCGTCGGGGCCGGCGGAGGGGAAGTCGACGAGTCCGGCCGGCAACTGACGGAGGATCACGCCCTGCTCCTCGAGCTCCTCGAGGGCGGCTTCTGCGTGTTCGGCGCCGGGGCGCAGCTCGAGCGTCCCGTCGACGCCCATCCCACCCACCGCGTCCTGCACCAGGCCGAGCAGCTCGCGGAGTCGAGGCAGGTACGAGCGGGCTTCTTCCACGGTCCACAGACGCACGCCCTGAAGTCTCTCCGACGCGCGCCGGGTGGGGAGGTGCGCTCTAGGAGGTCATGCCCTGGAGCCCCACCAGGGCCCGTGCATGTTCGATCTCACCCATGTGCCGCAGGCCGTGCTGGTAGATCCAGCACTCCGTCGCGTCGAGCCGGGTGATCCCCACCTCGCCGCCGACCCGCGCGCTGTAGGTCGTCGCGATGTTCGGCGGGTACGGATAGGCGACGACGATCTCCGACAGCGCGTCGGCGTCGAGCGACGCCAGCCACGACTCGGTCTTGTCGAACACGCGCGCCATGTAGTCCTTGAACGCGTCGTAGTCGCCGATCCGCTGCAAGACCATCTCGTCGACCGTCTTGTGCTTCCCGTGGTCCGCGATGGCGAGACCCATGCGCTGCGCCCAGCTGTCGTCGTAGATCATCGGCCCCGCGCCGAGCATGGTCGCCGACCCGTCTTCGATCTGCACGAAGTGGAACAACGAGAACGCGATCGGAAGAACCGGCTCGCGCTCGACGTGGTTCACCTGGTCGATGTCCATCGTGGAGACCGCGTCTTCCCACAACGAGTGCATGGCGCGCATGCGGCGCCGCAGCGAATCGAGGACGAGCATGATCCGACGGTAAGTATTGACACTTGCTCTGTCAATAGTTACCGTCCGGAGCGTGGCGGAACGGGAGACCTCCGACGGACGCCGGTTGCGGCGCAAGCAGAACCGCGAGGCCGCGCTGGAGGCGTTGGCCGAGCTGTTCGAAGAGGGCGTCTACCAACCGGGGGCGAGCCTCATCGCCGAGCGGGCCGGCCTCTCTCCGCGATCGCTGTTCCGCTACTTCGACGACATCGACGAGCTCAGCCGCGCTGCCATCGAGCACCAGCTCGAGCGGGCCCGGCCCTTGCTCGAGCTCGACATCGCACCGGAACTTCCGGTGGCAGACAAGATCGAGCTCTTCGTCGAGGCGAGAGCGCGCCTGCACGAGGCATCCGCACCAGCCGCGCGGGCGGCGAGGGTGACGGCGCACCTTCGGCCGCATGTGGCCGCGCAGGTGAAGGAGGCACGCGCGCTGCTCCGCCGCCAGGTGCGCGAGACCTTCGGCAGCGAGCTCACGGGGGACCGGGCAGCCCTGCTGCCGGCGATCGACGCGCTGTGCTCGTTCGAGACGTACGAACTGCTCCGCCACGACCAGGGACTTCCTCGCACCAGGGCCGTGGCTGCTCTGAGCGCGGCGCTGCACGCGCTCCTCGGCACCGATGGAGGTCGACGATGACCCGAGGAACCGTGCGGCGTCAGGTGCGGATCGCGTGCCCGCCCGACCAGATCTGGGAGCTGATAGGTGACCCGGCTCGGTTGCCGGAGTGGTTCCCCGGCATCGTCGAAGCACAGGTCGACGGCACCTCTCGGGTGATCATCACCGGCGCCGGGCTACCGATGCCGGAGGAGATCGTCACGAACGACCCGATCCAGCGCCGGTTCCAGTACAAGATCACCGCTCCGATGTTTCGCGAGCACCTGTCGACCCTCGACGTGCTCGACCTCGGCGACGGCACCAGCCTCGTCGTCTACGCGGCCGACTCCGATCCGTCGACCATGGCGCTCGTGATCGCCGGTGCGGCCGGCAACGCTCTCGAGAACCTTCGCACGCTCATGGAAGGAGCCCGCTGATGGGCCGGAAGATCCTCTTCGTCACCACCGATCAGCAGCGCTACGACACGCTCGGCTGCAACGGAGGGACCCTGGCGCGCACCCCGGTGGTCGACCGTCTCGCCGCGAGCGGCATCCGCTACGAGCGTGCCGTTCCCCAGTCCGTGGTGTGCATGCCGTCTCGATCGACGATGCTGACGGGGCAGCACCCGACGACGCACGGCGTCTGGATGAACGGGGTGCCCCTGCCGGTCGACGCTCCCTCGGTGGCCGACCTGCTCCACGACGTGGGCTATCGCACCGCGCTCATCGGCAAGGCCCACTTCGAGCCGTACTTCGATCCCTTCAACCGCTTCACCGAGAACTCCGTCTCAGCAACCGGGACGACTCCGCCCAACGGCACCCACCGCGGGTTCGAGCATCTGGAGCTCGCGACGCACGGCACGATGGGCCAGCTGCACTACGCCCGGTGGCTGCGCGACAACCATCCCGAGGCGGTCGGGATGTTCTACGCGACGGTCGATCCCGAGCTGCAGGTGAACGCCGCGGGCGGCGGCGACACCGGAGCGCCGCAGGTGAAGGTCAACCCGGTGCCGAAGGAGTGGTACCACACCGACTGGGTCGCCGACCGGACGATCTCGTGGCTCGACTCCCTCGCCGCCGACGACGACTGGTTCTGCTGGATGAGCTTTCCGGACCCGCACCATCCGTGGGATCCGCCCCAGTCGGAGGTCGGCCGGATCGACTGGCGCGATGTCCCCCTGCCGGCGGGCTACCCCCAGTCGGCCGCCGAACGAGAGGCGATCCTCGACAGCAAGCCGCGTCACTGGAGGCTCTGGTACGACGGCAGCCTCGTGTCGAACTACGAAGCGCCGGCGACGTGGGTTCCCGCGACGCTGACCGCCGACCAGATCCGCGAGGTCAACGCGCGCAACGCCGTCGAGTGCGAGCTCATCGACGAGGCGCTGGGCCGGGTGCTGGCGGCGATAGACGCTCGCGGCTGGACCGACGACGTCGACATCGTCTTCACGACCGATCACGGCGAGCTGCAGGGCGACTTCGGTCTGCTGTTCAAGGGGCCGTATCACGTCGACGCGCTGATGCGGCTCCCGTTGGTGTGGCGTCCGGCACCGAGCGCGAACGTGGCGCCGGCTGTCGTGTCGCAGCCGGTCGGGCTCATCGACCTCGCGCCCACGTTCTGCGAGATCGCGGGAGTCGATGCGCCGTCGTGGATGCACGGTCGACGACTGCCGCGGGTAGAGGGCGACGGACCGGAGCGGGTGTTGACCGAGTGGGACAGCGAGCTCTTCGGCGTCGGGGTGCACCTGCGGACGATCACGAGAGATCGGTGGGTGTGCACCGCGTACCTCCCCGGCACCGTGCACGACGGCTCGGAGGGCGAGCTCTACGACCTCGTCGACGATCCGCTCCAGCAACACAACCGATGGGACGATCCACGGCTTCGCTCGCTCCGCGACGACCTGCTCGCCGATCTGTGGGACAACCAACCGGCGCCCCACGAGCCGAGGCTCCAGCTGCAGGCGCCGGTGTGACCTGGGCCTACGAGGACGGCGGCCCGCAACGACGGCAGCTCGTCGCCGGGTCGCTCGGCATCGATGCCGGGTCGACGCTGCAATGCACGACTCGCACCGCTCCCGCGGCGACGATGGTCGTCGGTCGCCACGACCGCCTCTACCTGCTGCGCCACACGGGCGGTGACGGCGCGATCTCGCTCGTCGAGCTGATCGACCCGCACACGCTCGAGCCGATCGTCACGTCGCCGGAGCTTCCTGCGGGGCCGGTGTGGCCGGGCGGCGCCGGCGTCGCCGACGACGGTTCGGTCCACGTCGTCTTCGGAAACCACGCCCACCGCCTTTCACCCGACCTGGAGGTCGTGGCGTCGCGCCGGCTTCCACGAGAGCGGCCGTACAACAGCTTCGTCCCGCTGCCCGGCGGGTACCTCGCGACGAAGGACTTCGGAGGATCACGACCGGGCTTCCCTGTCGCAGCCGACCAGCGCGATCCGTGCGAGCTCGTGGTGCTCGACGCCCAGAGCCTCGACGTCGTCGACACGCTCGTTCTTCCGGAGCCGTCGATCGCCCGTCTGTCGGCCGATGGCCACGACATCTACGTCGTCGGCGACACGAGCCTGCTCCGGGTGCGTTTCGACGGCTCCCGTCTCGTGCTCGACAACGAATTCACCGCGCTCTACCGCATAGACGACGGCCAGACCTACGGGTGGGACTGCGTGGTCGAAGCCGGCGCCGCGTGGTTCCTCGACAACGGTGAAGGCAGCGAGAACTTCACGGGGACTCTTCGCGGACACGGTGTGTCGACCGCTCCGCTCCACCTCGTGAAGGTCGATCTGCGGACCGGCGAGATCGACCGAGGCGAGGTGTGCGGGAAGCCCGGAGGCCTCGTTGCCAACCCGCCGGTGGTCGACGCCGCGCGCGGGATCGCCGTCGGCTATGACACCGGCAACGGCGTGGTGACGGCGTTCGACACGTCGACGCTCGAGATCCGGTGGCAGCGCGACCAGGACCACGGGAGTCACCTTCTCCTCTACGCCGACAGCGGGGAGCTCGTCACCGGCGATCACGCCGACGTGGTCGTGCTCGACATCACCACCGGTCAAGAGCTCGCCCGAGCCGACACCGGCAGCGGCATGCAATCGGTGCTGTTCCCGGCGCCGGGAGCGGATCGCGACTTCTACGTGTGCACGTTCTTCACGGTGACGCGGGTCGCGGTGCGCTGACCGCCGAGGCGAGTTCGGCGGCCGCCGAGGAGCGGCTCCGTCGGAGGTCGCCTGGAAGAGGGCTGCCCGAGCCCAGCATCTGAGACACCAGCGCCTGCGCGGTGAGCATCGTCTCGGTGACCGCTTCGAGCCCTCGCTCCACTTCGTTCGACTCGAGGAGCCACTTCGCCACCGTGAGCTTCTGGACCACGCAGTCGTTCACCTCGGCCGCTTCGCGCTGGAGTGCCGTCACTGCGGCGAGGTGCACCTCGCGGGCGCGGGCGAGGCGGATCCGGTCGGACGCCGCGCCGAGCAGCGTGCCCAACAGCAGGAGCGGCACGAGGCGGGTCGCCCAGCCGACGGGACTGAGCTCGACATCGGTGAAGGCGGCCCATGCAACGATGAGGCTCATCGCGAGCCCGCCGGCAGCCAAGCCTGCACGCAGTCCGAAGGCGAGGGCCAGGAGCGCGATCGGCAGCGCGTACAGCTCGGAGATCGGGTCCTCCTTGCCGGCGACGAGGAACCGCGCCGTGGCGACGGCGGCGAACAGCGCGCCCGCGACGATCACCGCCACCGCCGGGTGGACGCGGAACCACGCGTCGGCGGGCGGCTCCGCGGGCGTGCGCGTCCGGTCCCGTAGCTGCATGCGTCCAGTGTCCCGGCACAGCAGGCCGGACGCGCAGGGACGAAGGTCCTAAATCGGCGGGTCGTGTCGATCGCGAGACGTCACGAACAGGGCGATCGCGGCGCCCCCGAGCGCGATCAAGCTCGTCCAGATGTTCACGCGGAGACCGAGGATGGTGTTCGCCGGGTCGATCCGCAGCGCCTCGACCCAGAGCCGGCCGAGCGCGTACCCGGCCACGTAGACGATGAAGAGCTGGCCCTTCCGGAGGCGACCGGTGCGATCGAGGCGGATGATCAGCGCCGCGAGAGCGAGGTTCCACAACGCCTCGTAGAGGAACGTCGGGTGGTACGTCTCGACGTCCGCCATGTCGTCGGGGCGGTGCTGGGGGTCGATCTCGAGCGCCCAGGGCAAATCGGTCGGCCTGCCGTACAGCTCCTGGTTGAAGTAGTTCCCGATCCGGCCGATCGCCTGCGCGACGGGGATCGCCGGAGCGACGACGTCGAGGAGCAGGAGCACGTCGAGCTTCCGCCGGCGCGCCACCACGACACCCACCAGCACGCCGGCGAGGAGCCCGCCAGGGATGCCGAGGCCGCCCTTCCACACCTGGAACGCCCGCCACCAGTCGCCGACGAAGCGGTCGTAGTCGGTGATCACGTGGTAGAGCCGGGCGCCGATCAGACCGGCGGGCACGGCCCACAACGCGATGGCCGAGATGTCGTCCGCGTTACCACCACGTGCTTCGTACCGGCGGCGCGCGATGGCGACCGCCGCGACCACGCCCATGGCGATGGCGAGCCCGTAGACCCGCAGGTCGATCGGGCCGAGGCTGATTCCGTTCGACGGTGGGCTCGGAATGGAGGCGAAGACGCAGGGCATGGCGGAACCGCCGACCCTACCGACGCCGGCGTGAGTCTCCGATCACGAAGCGAATCGACCAGCGACGAGCCCGGTGTGTGACGATGCAGAGGTGGAGACGACGATCGACACCGTCGACGGACTACGTGAGCACTATCGCGAGCCGTCGCAGCCCAGCCTCGACAAGGAGATCGACCACCTCGACGCGCACTGTCGCGACTTCATCGCCCACGCGCCGTTCGTCGTCGTCGGCACGGCCACAGCAGACGCTGGTCGCGTCGACGTCTCACCCAAAGGTGGTCCGCCCGGTTTCGTCAAGGTCCTCGACGACCATCGCTTGGCGATCCCCGACATGTCGGGCAACAACCGCCTCGACTCGCTGCGGAACATCGTCGAGGGAGGTCAGGTCGCGCTGTTGTTCATGGTTCCTGGCGTCGAGGAGACGATGCGGGTGAACGGGGCGGGGCGGGTTACGACCGACGACGAGATCCTCGACGCCTGCCACATCGCAGGCAAGCGCCCGAACGTGTGCATCGAGGTCGAGGTGCGTACGGCTTTCATCCACTGCGCGAAGGCCCTGAAGCGCTCGCACCTCTGGGATCAGCAGCAGTGGCCCGACACGTCCGACATGGCAACGCCGGCGTGCATCCTCCGCGACCACATCGGGTTGCCGTTGACCGTGGAGCAGTCACAGGCGCGGCTCGACGAGAGCTACGCGGCGACGACGTGGGAGGTCGGCGGCGTGGAGCGGTCGAGCGCGTAGAAGCGTCGAGCGCGTAGAAGCTCACCGCGGGTGGAGCACCATCTGCGTGCACCGGAACAGCGCCATCACCCGCCCGGTCGACTCGTTCACCACCTCGGCGTCCCAGACGTGCGTCTGGCGACCGAGGTGTGCGGGAGTGCAACGGCACACGACACGTTCACCGACACGGGCTGACGACAGGAAGTTGCTCTTCAGCTCGATCGTCGTGAACGACGCGTCGTCGGGGATGTTGCGTCCACACCCGATTGCGGCACATGTGTCGGCGAGCGCGACGACGGCCGGCGCGAACAGGAACCCGGTGCCGGCGATGAGGTTCGGCGTGACGTCGATGTGACCCACGACCAGGTCGGCGCTGACCGAGTCGAACACACACCCGAGTTGGCCCGGCACCAGAGGGCCGAAGAAGGTGGTCGCCTGGGCAGCTGCCGCATCGCCGTCGCTCATGACGAGACGGTACCGAGCACCCAGCTGGTAGACAAACGTCTACCAGACTGGTACACCGGCGGCATGGCGCTCTCGCAACCAGCCACCGACGTCACCGCAGCAGCCAATCGATCGTTCGCAGCGGATCTCCCGCTCGACGATCCCGGTGACCTCGAGCGGCTGCGGACCGGGCGGATCGCCGGACTCGATCGCCTCGTCTTGCAGCACGACACTCACGGCGGCGTCATCCTCGACACGGACGACTGGAACTTCCTCGATGGAGAGCTGCCTGACTCGGTGAACCCGAGCTTGTGGCGACAGGCCCGCCTGAACCGTGAGCACGGCCTCTACGAACTGCGGGAGCGCATCTACCAGGTGCGCGGCTACGACATCTCGAACCTCAGCCTGATCGAGGGCGACACGGGATGGATCGTCATCGATCCGTTGACGTCGACCGAGACCGCACGAGCGGCCATGGACCTCGTGCGAGAGCACCTCGGTGAACGCCCGGTGGTTGCGGTCATCTACACCCACAGCCACCTCGATCACTTCGCCGGTCTGGCCGGGGTCATCGATCTCGAGGAGCTGCGTGAACGCCAGATCCCGATCGTGGCGCCGAAGGGCTTCCTGGTGGAGGCGGTGGCGGAGAACGTGATCGCGGGTCCGGCGATGATGCGCCGGTCGGGCTACATGTACGGCAACCACCTCGAGCGCGGGCCGCTCGGACAGGTCGACTGCGGGCTCGGGCGCTCGATCCCACCGGGGTCGTTGAGCCTGGTCGGTCCGACGCACGAGGTGTCGGCGACCGGCGAGGAGCTCGTCCTCGATGGCGTGCGCATCGTCTTCCAGTTCACGCCGGACGCCGAGGCGCCGGCCGAGATGATGTTCCACTTCCCCGAACTGCGGGCGTTCTGCGCAGCCGAGAACTGCACCAGCGTGATGCACAACCTCTACACGTTGCGTGGGGCTCAGGTGCGAGACGCGCTCGCGTGGAGCAAGTACATCAACGAGGCGCTGCGCCTCTTCGGCGACTCGAGCGACCTCGTGTTCGCCAGCCACGGGTGGCCGCGCTTCGGTGCCGGCGACGTGAAGCACTACCTGCGGACACAGCGCGACACGTACAAGTACCTGCACGACCAGACGATGCGGCTGGCGAACCAGGGGTTCGTCGCCACCGAGATCGCCGAGGAGCTCGACCTGCCGCCGTCGCTCGCCGGCGAGTTCGGCAACCGCGGCTACTACGGCACGGTCAACCACAACGCGAAGGCCGTCTACCAGCGCTACCTCGGCTGGTTCGACGGCAACCCCGCCCACCTCCATCCGCTGCCGCCGGAGCCCGCAGCGAAGCGGTACGTCGAGTACATGGGTGGCGCGACCGCGGTGCTCGAACGGGCGAGGTCGGACTTCGACCGCGGCGACTACCGGTGGGTGGCGGAGGTGGTGAACCACGTCGTGTTCGCCGATCCCGCCAACACCGAAGCGCGCGAACTGCAGGCGCAGGCGCTCGAGCAGCTCGGCTACCAGGCCGAGTCGGGGCCGTGGCGCAACTTCTACCTCACCGGAGCGAAGGAGCTCAGGAAGGGAACGCCGGGCGGCGCGATCGGCGCTGGCGTGCGGCAGGCGGCGCCCTTGCTCAAGGCGATGACCATCGAGATGGTGTTCGACCTCCTCGGCGTCCGCCTCGACGGCCCGCGAGCCGACGGACACACCGCGGTCATCGGCTGGCGCTTCCCTGACATCGACGAGGAGTGGACGCTGCGACTCGAGAACGCGGCCCTCAACGCATGGCCGTCGCTCGATGACGACGCCGAGGTCGTCCTCACGATGCCGAGGGACACCCTCACCGCGATGCTCGTCGACCCGACCTCGATCGGGTCAGCCGTCGAGCGCGGCGAGCTGACGATCGACGGCGACGGCGACGCGCTCGCCCGGCTGTTCGGTCTGTTCGACCCGCCGCGCCCTGGCTTCAACATCATCGAGCCGTGACCGCAGCGCGGCCGGCGAGCCGCCGCACCGCAGACGAGATCGTCGATGCGATCGGGGCCGCGGCGCACCGGCTGTTCATGGCGCGGGGCCCTGCTGCGGTGTCGCTTCGGGACGTCGCCGCAGAAGCCGACGTGAACCTGGGCCTCATCCACCGGTACGTGGGTTCGAAGGACGAAGTGGTCGCACTGGTGCTCGATCGCCACGGCATGCGCGCCGCCGCCGCGCTCGACGGCAAGACGACGCTCGTCGAGCTCCTCGACTGGCTCGCGGCAGGCCACCGCCACAGGTCCGGACGGCTCTTCGCCGGCATCATCCTCGATGACATCGATGCTCTTAGCCTCAAACGCGAGTTCCCCATCGCCAAAGCGCTCGTTGCGGCGTTGGAGCGCGATGCTCCCTGGTGCGATCCGGTGTCGACCGCCGCGCTGCTCCAGTCACTCGTGCTGGGTTGGGAGGTGTTCTCGTCGTACTTGATCGGCGCGACCGGAGCCCGGTCCGTGCGCGACCCGGAGACCCTTCTCCGAGAGGCCCTGCAGGCCATCGTCGACTGCGACCGCCCCTGACCGTGCTGTTGGTGACGGCGCCAGGAGGGGAATACGTGTGTCGATGCGACTCGTACTCGTCCGCCACGGCGAGGCACACGCCGGCTTCCACGGAGTGATCTCCGGCGAGCGCGGGTGCGCCGGCCTCACCGAACACGGCCGCCGCCAGGCCGAAGCGCTTCGCGACCACCTCGCGCGCACCGGCCGCGTCAAAGCCGACGTCCTCCTCGCGAGCACGCTCCCCCGCGCCATCGAAACCGCGCAGATCATCGCCCCCGGCCTCGGGCTCGAGGCCTTCGACCAGGCGTGCGATCTGTGCGAGGTCCACACGGGGGAAGCCGACGGGCTCGAGTGGACCGAGTACGCGACCCGCTACGGCTCCTTCGACATGGAGGCCGAGCCAGACCGGGTCTTCGCTCCGGAAGGCGAGAGCTTGAACAGCTTCCACGACCGGGTCGAGAGGATGCTCGAGCGGGTGGCGTCGGAGTACGAGGGCAAGACCGTCGTGGCTGCGTGCCACGCCGGGGTGATCATGGCGTCGCTGCGGGTGCTGCTCGGTGTGCCTCGCACCGCGGCCGCGACGCAGCTCCGCCCGACGAACACCGGCCTCACCGAGTGGGAGCACGATCCGGTGCTGAACCGGTGGACCCTGCACTCGTTCAACGAGACGGCCCACCTGCAAGGACTGCTGCCGGCGGTTGTGGGTACGTGAAGGGTCATGAGCGATGGCCGCACCTACTCCGTCGAAACCGCAAGGGCCGCCGCTGAGCGTGGAGACCTCGACGCATGGGTCGCCGAGTTCCTCGCCAGCCCGGGCAGCGACAACGCCGACCTCGCGGAGATCCTGTCCGACCGTCTGCACTGGTGGACCGGCCCCCTGGTCCTGCCCATCGACCGCCTCAACCGGCTCGCCGGTCCGCCGGACGAGCCCGTGCTGTGTCCGGTCGACGACGAGTACTGGGACGACCGCGTCGACGACATGGCGGAACGCATCGCCGGCGGGTGGGAGCCGCCGCCCGTCGTCGTCGCGTTCAAGGACGAGGGGCTCGTGCTCGAAGACGGCAACCACCGCGTCGAGAGCCTGCGCCGCGCCGGCCGCGAGGAGGCATGGGCCGTCGTCGGGTTCGAGGACGAAGACTCCCGCGTTCGCTTCGAGTCGGTCGTCAGCTCGCTGACCGGCTGACAACCGGCAGCC
Organism: Acidimicrobiales bacterium; assembly: GCA_035540495.1. Classification (GTDB taxonomy): domain Bacteria; phylum Actinomycetota; class Acidimicrobiia; order Acidimicrobiales; family CADCTF01; genus DASVEG01. The sequence continues at coordinate 28,926 of DATLGL010000029.1, read as the reverse complement.
GGACGCCGACTCGCGCCCCGCCTTCCGGGCTCGCGCCCACCACCAGCGCGCCACCGGCGGCCTCGGCCGTCTGGCGCACGATGTCGAGCCCGAGACCCGTCGACGCCCCGCCGGTGCCACCGCGGGCCACCATCTCGCCCGGGGCATCGATGCCGGCTCCGCCGTCGTCGACCACGACGACCACCTCGCCTCCGTCGATCTCGACGCGCAGGACGTACGCCGTGCCGTCGGCTGTGTGCGAGAAGACGTTCCCGACGAGCGCATCGATCGCGGCCGCCAGCTCCGGCCCGTCGACCGCCACCTCGACCGGTGCGTCGGGCGCGATCAGCGACCACTCCCGCCCGTCGTCTTCGGCCAGCGGCGCCCAGTAGGCCGCTCGGTCGGAGACGACGGCCACGGCGTCGCACCGAGCACCAACGGGGCTTTGGTGCAACGGACGGCGGGCCGATCGGATCAGCTCGGTGATCTCCGCCTCGAGCCGATCGACGCCGGCCACCAGCTCGGGCGCACCAGCCCGGTCGGCGTCGAGCCGGAGGGCCGTCAGCGGCGTCCGCAGCCGGTGCGAGAGATCAGCGACGCGTTCGCGTTCAGTCGAACGCAGTGCGTCGATCCGATCGGCCAAGAGGTTGAGCGCGGCCGCGACGTCGGCGAGCTCGGGCGTGGCCCCGGGTGTCGCACGAACGAGCGCGTCGCCGCCGGCGAGTGCTCGCGCCGTCGACGCGACGGCATCGGCCTCTCGCGTCATCGAGCGGGCGAGGCGGTCGGCGACGAGCGCAGCTGCGACGACGAGTACCACTGCCACCGCCGCCAGTGCGAGCCACGCCTCGATGACCCCGGCATCGAGGACATCCGACGGAACGCGTCCGCGGATCACCGAGACCTCACCCCCGCCGGTGATGACCGGCGAGAAGATCGCGATCCCAGCCGACGTAGCGGTGCTGAAGGCGCGACGTCGCGCCGCGACGAGCGCGTCGTTGCCGAGCGGGGTCTGGTCGCCGACCTGCGTCCCATCCGGGAGCACGACCGTCAACCGCCCATCTGCCCCCAGCGTGGTGCGCTCCAGCGCACTGAGCAGGAGGTCTCGATCGGTGGTGGTCGCGAGCACCGGAGCGAGCGCTGAGGCGTCCCGTTCCGCCGCGGTGATGGCGCGGTCTCGCGCCACCGACCGCACGAGCGCCGCGAGCGGCAGGGCGAACGCGACGACCACGAGGAGGCTCGTCGCGACGACGACGGCGAGCAGCCGCCGCCTCACCGCGCCTCGGGATCGAGCTTCACACCCACCCCTCGCACCGTGTGGAGGTACCGGGGATCGGCGGCCGTCTCCCCCAGCTTTCGGCGCAGCCACGACAGGTGGACGTCGATCGTCTTGTCGCCGCCGCCGTAGGGGTTGCGCCAGACCTCGGCGAGCAGATCCTGCCGCGTCACGACGTCCGGGCTGCGACGGGCGAGGTGGGCCAGGAGGTCGAACTCGAGCCGGCTCAAGTCGAGCTGGCGTCCCTCGAAGGTGGCGGTCCGGCGACGCTCGTCGATCCGTAGGTCGCCGACGGTGAGCGGTCCGTCTCGCTCGTCGTCACTCCTCGCCCGCCGCAGCACCGCTCGGATCCGCGCCTCGATGTGGGAGCCGCGGAACGGCTTGACGACGTAGTCGTCGGCTCCTGCGTCGAGCAGGCGGACGATCTCGTTCTCGTCGTCGCGAGCTGTGGCGACGATCACCGCCACGTCCGACACGCCGCGAAGCATCCGGAGGACGTCGGCACCATCGAGATCAGGAAGCCCCAGGTCGAGCACGACGACGTCCGGGCGCCACTCGACGGCGGTCTTCAACGCATCAGCTCCGGAGGCCACGGCCGTGACTGCGTGGCCCGACTCCGAGAGCTCGAGCGTCAGCGACTGGCGGATGTGCTGGTCGTCCTCGACGATGAGCACGCTGACCACGACCCAACGCTAGGCGTCGACCGACCGCGCGCTGCCACCGCAGCCGGTGCTTAGGGAGAACTTAGGAGCCGGCTGATCACGTCCTAGGACGATCGCGACGACTATGAGAGGGTGCGAAGGACGCTCACGTTCGTGGCTGCTTGGCTCGCTGCGGCTGCCGTCGCCGGAACCATCGCGTGGCAAGGCGTCGGCATCGTCACTCGCCAGGTGACCGACGAGCGTCCGCCATCGCTCACCGCGGGCGAGCTCCGAGCGCTGGCGGCCGACGCTTCGGCGCAGGAACGCCCGCCAGCGGTGACGTCATCGTCGGCGACCGAGGCCGAGTCGTCCACGACCACGGCGGCCATGCCTCCGTCGGAGGCGACGACGACGACAACGGCACCCACGGCCCCGCCTGTCCCTTCGGCCACCACGGCACCGCCGTCGTCATCGACGGTGAGCGAGACACGCACGTACAACCTCACCGGCGGCTCCGTCGCGTTGCGGTTCGCGCCGGACGGAGTGTCCGTCGTGTGGGCGACACCCAACAGCGGGTTCGTCGTCGAGGTCGAGCCCGAGCACGTCAACGGCGTCAAGGTCGAGTTCGAGAGCGATGCGCACCGCAGCCGCGTCGACGGTTGGTGGTCGGGTGGACCGCAGGAGCGGGTGCGCGAAGAGCCCCGGTAGCAGTCCTCTCGCTGCGACCGGCGGTCGACACGCCCTCGTGAGACGCTTTGGGCGCGCTCGGTGCCTCGTCATACGCTGCAGGGTGATGGTTGCCGGGCGGCGTAGCCAGTGATGGACGACGGCACTTCCGGGGGTACGGAGGTGCCGGTGAGCATCGAGGTGCTGTCGGATGCGGAGGTCGGGCGCGCCCGGCGGCTCATCCGCCAGGTCGTCGACGACGTCGACCTCGCGTATTCCGCGCAGCTCGTCGCGACGGAGCTGATCACCAACGCGCTGCTCCACGGCGGCGGGCGAGCGCACGTCACCGTCGACCCGACCGCATCGGGCGTCCGCATCGAGGTCCGCGACCGGAACCGGCAAGCGCCGCTCCGGGCCGTCGAGTCGAGCGACGCGATGACGGGACGCGGGATAGACCTCGTCGCGCACCTCGCGGCGCGTTGGGGGGTCGAACCAGCGGGCGACACCGGGAAGGTCGTGTGGGCGGAGCTCGACCCCGACCACGACGAGTCGTTCAGCACGGGCGATACGGCGGCGGTCGCCGAGCAGTGGGCCGCCGAAGCGCGATCACCCGATCGGGTGGAGGTATCGCTCGGGCCGGTGCCGACGCACCTGCTCGTGGCGGCCAAGCGCCACGTCGACAACCTCGTTCGCGAGTTCCGGCTCGCGTCGGGCGGACATAGGTCAGGGACGACGGATCCCGTGGCCACGCCGCTCGTCGACCTGATCGAGGACGTCGTCGATCGTTTCGAGGACGCTCGACTGCAGATCAAGACCCTCGCAACCGAAGCAGCCCGCGCGGGAGCCGCGCACACCCTCGTCGAGCTGCACCTGCACCCCGACGCAGCCGACGCGGCGGAGGCCTACCTGGCCGCGCTCGACGAGGTCGATGCCTACTCGCGGGCGAACCGCCTCCTGACGCTCGAGAGCCCTCCTCAGCACCGCGTGTTCCGCCGCTGGTACATCGGCGAGATCGTGAAGCAGTTGCGGGCCGCCGAGGCGGGGGCCGCGCGGCCTCCGGTGCAACCGTTCGAAGAACGGCTGCTCGCCGAGGTCGACACCGCCGAGGCAGCGCGACGTTCCGCCGATCGCGCGGCCCGGTTGTACGCGGTCGCGGTCGCCGTTGCGGCGGCCTCCACCACAGAGGACGTCGCGACCGCGGTGATCACCGCCGGCGTGGAGGCGCTCGGCGCGTCGGGCGGCGGCGTGTTGCTCGCCACCGGACACGATCGCCTCGAGGTGCCCGCGACGGTCGGGTACGACGAGCCGATCGTGCGGCGCCTGAAAGACGAGCCGGTCGACGCCGACCTCCCAGCCGCACATGCGCTCCGAACCGGCGAGGCGGTCTGGCTCGAGACGGTCGAGGAACGCAACGCTCGGTTCCCGAGCCTCGAGGGGTAGCCATCGACCGTCGCGATGTGCGCGGTGCCGGTCGCGTTGGGCCACCACGTGCTCGGCGCGCTGCGGTTCAGCTTCGAGGACCGGCGACTGTTCGACGACGACGAGCGGCGCTTCGTTCTGGCTCTCGCGGCGGAGGCGGCGTCGGCGCTCCAGCGCGCGCGCCTGGTCGCCCTCGAACGTTCGGTGCGCGACCGCAGCGAGAAGGAACGCCGCGCGCTCGAGAAGGTCGCCGCGATCGCCCAGGTGCTCCGCGGCGAACGCGACAACGAGGCCATCCTCCATCTCGCGGTGGAGGCGGCGATCGAACTGACCGGACCCGACGGGTGACTCAGCCGGTGGTAGCGAGCCGCGGCACCCGCGGCGTCTCGACCTCCCGGAGCTGACCGCGCAGGTGCGCCGCCCGCTCGCGATCTTCGGGGGTGCGTGAGGGCATCGCGAAGCTGATCCTCGACGCGTACTCCCGATGGGTGCGCACGAAATCGGGGAGATCGTCGTAGCGGCACGTCTGCGCGAGCTCCGCAATCGCCTCGATCGGCACGGCTTCGCGCATCTCGTCCCACCGCCCCTGCAGCGAGAGCGCGTGCAGCTTCTGGCCGAGCTCCTCGAGCCCGTGCAGCGCCAGCACCTTGTGGTACGTCCGCGTCGAGCCGTAGAACGAAAGCGTCTGGCGCATCCCGAGGAGCTTCTCCTCGATCTCGCGCTCGTCGTCGTAGAGGACGAGGTAGCCGCTCGCCGCGATCTCGATGTCGGACCAGTCGCGCCCGGCCCGCGTCAAACCCTCACCGACCGCGGGCAGGAGCACTTCACGCATGTAGCGATCCGACATGATCCCGCCATGAGGCATGACGACGTCGGCCAGTTCACCGGCGACCTTCGCCATGCCGGGTCCCACCATCGCCAGGCCGATCTTCGGCATCGCCACCTCGAGCGGGCCCGGATCGAAGTTCGGGCTCATCAGCGTGAAGCGGTACTCCTTGCCGACGAAGTCGGGCCTGGTCCTGTTCTGCCAGGAATCCCAGATCGCCCGCATCATCTGGATGTACTCGCGCATCCGTGGGGCAGGCGGCGACCACGTTCCGCCGAAGCGACGTTCGTTGTGGCCCTTCACCTGACTACCGAGACCGAGGCTGAAACGCCCGCCGGAGAGGTGCTGGATGTCCCACGCCTCCATCGCCAGCACCATCGGGCTCCGCGGGAAGGCGATGGTCACCGACGTCTGCAGCTCCACCCGATCGGTCGTGGTCGCGGCGAGGGCCATCGTCAGCATCGAGTCGTGGGCGAGCTCGCCGCACGTGACGATGTCGTATCCCGCCTCCTCTGCACGGCGTGCTGCGGCCGGCGCCTCCCTGGGCCAGCCCCCGATGCCCGTCACGACCTTCATCGACGCCTCCTTTTCGGTGAGGCGTCGATCGTAGGGAGGGGCCGGAGGCCCTGTGCGAAGATCCCGAGATGTCCGACGGTTCCGATCTGGCGTGGCTCGGCCTCGAGCGTCACGACGCGACACGCTGGTCGTTCGAGCTGCGCAGCGGGCTGACGCGTCCGGACGGAAAGCTCTTCGGCGGAACCGGGCTTGCTGCGATGGTCGCCATCGCGGAGGCGGAGACCGGCCGCGACCTGCTGTGGTCGACCGTGCAGTTCGTCGGCAGCGCCGAGCTCGGCGAGCGAATCGACTGCGAGCTCGAGGTGTTGGCCGGCGGCCGGCGGACGTCGCAGGTGCGGTTCACCGCGTCGGTCGGCGAGCGGATCGTGCTCGCCGGCGTCGGCTCGGCCGGCCTTCCTCGCGACAACGCCGTCGACGGACAGATGCCGGTGTTCCCTGACGTCGTGGCGCCCGACGACGCGCCACCATGGGGTCGCCACGGCGCCGCCGGCGTCGACGCGGACTCCGACGGTGCGGCGGCTCCGATGGGCTGGATGCAACACGCCGAGCTCCGCCAGGCGTCGGCGTCCGGCTCCATGTGGGCTCGGGCCAAGGGCGGCCGCCACAGCCGCGCCACGATCGCTTTCATCGCCGACATGGTCCCGACGAGCGTGGTGCGCGCGATCGGCCTCGTCGGTGGCGGCACCAGCCTCGACAACAGCGTGCGCTACGGGAGGCTCGTCGACACCGAGTGGGTGTTGCTCGACATGGACCCTTGGCTGGCGTCCGGCGGCTACCTCCACGGCGGCGCCCGGATCTGGTCGCGCGACGGCGTTCTGCTCGGCGTCGCCTCACAGACCGCAGCCGCGATGGCGTGGCCGCCTCCTACTGCCTGATGTGCGATCACCGCTCCGCGAGGCGCCGGCTGTTCGAGGGTCGTGCCTCAGTCCCACGCGATTCGTAGCTCAGCGAGCCCTCGGAACGGGACCAGACTCTTCCACCTGGGCTCCGAGATGAGGCGAAGGCCCGGCAGGCCCTGCAGCATCGAGGTGATCGCGATCTGCAGCTCCAGGCGTGCCAGAGGCGCCCCCGCACAATGGTGCGGCCCGACGGCGAACGAGAGGTGCGGGTTCGGCGAGCGCGTGATGTCGAACCGGTCCGGCTCCGAGAAGACAGCTGCATCGCGGTTCGCAGGGCCGAACAAGAAGTCGATCATCTTCCGCGGGGGCAGCGTCCCCTCGCCGACGTCGATCTCGTCGCGCGGCCAGCGCGGTGCGCCGTAGATCGGCGGGTGGTACCGCAGAGCTTCCTCCACGGCCGAGGCCGCGTAGCGTTCCGGCTCCGCGCGGAGCAGCGCGAGCTGGTCGGGGTGACGCAGCAACTCGAACACCAGACTCCCGAGCGCGTTCCGCGTCGAGTCCTGTCCCGCGAAAGCCAGGAACACGGCGTTGCTGACGAGGTCGACGTGGTCGACGCCGGCCTCGCGACCCCCCACGGCGTAGCGGCTGAGCAGATCGTCCCCAGGCGTCGAGAGCCGCTTGTCGATCATCCGTTCGAACCGTTCGTACAGCTCGATCATCGCCCGCTCGCCGTCGTCGACGAGCTCCCGATCGTGCTGGTTGACGAAGCAGGTCTCTAGTGTCCGCAACAGCTGCCGCAGACCGTCGCGCTCGACGTCGTCCAGGCCCATCACCCCCTCTATGACCTCTGATGGCAGAGGCGTCGCGAACTCCGCAACGAGATCCATCGCCTTCCGGGGAGCTATCTCGTCGAGCAACCGAGACACGATCCCTCGGATCTGCGTCTCGTAGATCCGGACCGCTGGCCGGGTGAACGCTCGCGACACCAGGGAGCGGATCGCCGTGTGGTCGGGTGGGTCGCGCGTGATGAGCCACCGCTGGACGAGATCCCACAAGGGGCGAGACGGCCGAGTCGCAGGTTCGGAGCCGGTCCGTGGATCGCGCAGCACTGCCGACGCGACCGCGTGCGAGCACACGAACCGGCCGGCAACGCGCTGGTAGAGCTCTGTCGGGTCTTGGATGTGTTGGTCGAGGTTCGCGTCTTCGAAGAACGACCCGTACACCGCGTCCGGATCTATGGACGGCACGAGGAGAAGTGTCGCGCCTCGTGCACATCGGCCGCGTCGGCGTTCGCAACTGAGCCGCTGGTCGTGCATGGAAGGTGAGTGCGGTGAGATCACCACCGATCGTGCCCGAACCGAAGACCCGAGCCGGATCGTCGGCAACCATCCGGCCGAGCACGTTCAGACCGGCACCGATTTCCTGCCGACGGCGCCACCGAGCTCGCGGGCGGCGAGGCCCACGAAGAAGGTCGCCACGCTGACGGCGGCGATGGTTGCTCCACCTGCGGTGCCGTGGTGATAGCTGATCAACAACCCGATGACCACGCTGGCCGTTCCGAGCACAGCGGCGAGCGCCATGATCGCCGGGACGCGGTGGACGAGGAGCGAGGCGGTGGCAGGCGGCCCGACCAGGAGCCCGAACACGAGGAGCGTCCCGATCGCCTGGAAGCTCGCGACGATGCTCAGGGCGAGCAGGGCGAGAAGCGCCGCCTGCGCCATCCCGGGATGCATCCGAAGCGTCCGAGCTTTCTGACGGTTGAACGTGAGGGCGAGGAACGGGCGGTAGAGCACGACGCTCGCCACCAGCACGATCGCCGCCGCGATCACCTGACCACGGATGTCGTCGGCGGTCACGCCGAGCACGTCGCCGAAGAGGAGGTTGGTGACGTCGGTGGCGAACGATCGGGAGCGCGAGACGATGATGATCCCGAGCGAGAGCATCCCGACGAAGAGCAGGCCGATGCCCGTGTCCTCACGGACCCTCGTTCGCGATGACACGAGCGATACGAGGCCGCTCATGACGATCGCCGCCACGAACGCACCGAGCAGCGGACTGAACCCCCACAACGTGGCCAGCGCGATCCCCGGGATGACGCCGTGCGCCAGCGCGTCACCGAGGAACGACAGGCCGCGGAGCACGACCCACGTACCGATCACCGATGTGGCGACGACCGCGACGATCCCGCCGATCGCCGCACGTTGCATGAACGCCGGCTCGAACGCCTCGGTGAACCACTCCATCACGTCGGACAGTCTCGCCTCTCAGGCGAGTGCCGCGGCGATCCTCTCTGCGTTCGTGCGCATCATGTCGATGTAGGTGTCGCCGTCGGAACCGCGCTGACCCAAAGATTCCGAGTACAGCTCCACGACCTCGACCTTGCCACCGACCTCACCGGCGAGCGCCTCCGCCAGCTTGTTCGAAGCCGACGCGTCGGCGAACACGGCCCTCACGTTGCGGGAACGCAGCGTGTTCGCGAGATCGGCCAGAGCACCGGCACTCGCTCCCTCCGAGGTGGAGCCCGCTGGGATGACGGTGCCCACGATCTCGAAGCCGTAGCGCTGCGCGAAGTAACCGAACACCTCGTGGTTCGTGACCAAGATCCGGTCGTTCTCGGGAATCGCGCTGATGGTCGTCTCGATGTCGTCGTCGAGCCTCTCGAGCTTCGAGATGTAGGCGTCAGCAGCGCGACGGATCTCGTCGGCGTCCACACCTTCGACGTGCTCCACGATCTCGTCGGTCAGCGCTCGAACGGCCTCGATCATGCGCACGGGATCGGTGAAGAAGTGCGGGTCGACACCCTGGTGACCGTGAGCGTCGCCCTCATCGGCGTGCGCGTCGCCCTCGCCCGGGTGGACGTCAGCCTTTGTCCCGCCGTCGGTCAGCTCCAGCGGTTCCACAGCCGAGATCGCTTCGAACACGTGGACGCCGTCGTCCTCAGCGCTGTCGATCACGTCCTCCAGCCCCTCCTCGAAGCCACCCCCGTTGACCACCAGCAGATCCGCGGCGCGCATCGCTGCCGCCTGCTGGGCAGAGGCCTGGAAGTCGTGTGGATTCGCGCCCACCGGCATGATCGTGGTGACCTCTGCCTGGTCACCCACGATCGACGACACCACGTCACCGAGGACGTTCGTCGTCACCACGATCGACGCACGGCCGCCTTCACCGGACGCGCCACCGCCTGCCGACCCGCCGCCACAAGCCCCGATGGCGAGCACGAGCGGGAGGAGAACCAGACCGAGACGGTACGAGCGCATGGGACCTCAGGGTTGACGTGTTGAGAACGGGTCCTATTTCTAACCGATGTGCATCACAACAGCAAGATCGGGACTCGTTCTCGCAACGGCACTACCATGGGTCGTGTGGCATCGACCGATCTCCACGCAGCGATAGAGCAGCGGTTGCGCGCGGTCGACCAGCGGTACACCTCGGGTCGTCGCCGGCTCGTCGAGGCGCTCACCAGAGCCGGGCGCCCGATGACGTTGCCTGACCTCCTACGACTCGATCACGAACTGGCGCAGTCAAGCGCCTACCGAAACCTCGCCGTGCTCGAAGAGGTAGGCGTCGTCGCGCGAATCGTGACGAGCGGCGACCATGCCAGCTTCGAGCTCGCGGAGGACCTCACCGAGCACCACCACCACATCGTGTGCTCGAGTTGCGGCGAAGTCTCCGACTTCGCCCTGTCGCCGTCGCTCGAAGCCGAGCTCGAGAAGGTCCTGGAGACCGCAGCCCGCAAAGCCAAGTACGCAGTCGAGCAGCATCGGCTCGATCTCATCGGCCGCTGCAGCGCATGCCGATGACCGCCGGCTTGCGCGTCGCCGACCTGTCCGTGGCCTATGGCGACCGGGTGGTCCTGAGCCATGTGGACCTCGACATCGCTGGAGGCGCGAGTGTCGCCGTGATCGGCCCGAACGGCTCGGGCAAGTCGACGCTCCTCTCCGCCATCGCAGGGCTCGTGCACGCCCAAGGGCACGTCGAGGTCGACAGAGCGTCGCTCGCGCTCGTCCTCCAGTCGACGGACGTCGACCGCAGTCTGCCGATCACGGTGCTCGAGGTCGTGCGGATGGCGCGGTACCCGCACCGAGGCATGTTCGGCCGCCTCCGCTCGAGCGACCACGAGATCGTGCGGGAAGCGATGCGGCGCGTCGCCGTCGACGATCTCGCTCGCCGGCAGTTCCACGAGCTCTCGGGAGGGCAGCGTCAGCGGGTCCTGGTCGCGCAGGGTTTGGCCCAGGAAGCAGATGTGCTTCTCCTCGACGAGCCCGTCACCGGTCTCGACATCGTCTCGAAGGAAGTCATCCTCGATGTCGTCGCCGACGAGCGTTCCGCTGGCCGCACCGTCATCATGACCACGCACAGCCTCGAGGAAGCAGCCGCTTGTGATCTCGTGGTGTTGCTCGCCGGGCGGATGGTCGCCGCCGGTCCGCCCGGTGACGTGCTCGCGGAAGCCCACCTGGCGGAGGCGTTCGGCGGCCGTGTCCTCAGACTCGACAGCGGACAGCTGCTCCTCGACGACCCGCACCACCTCGCCGGAACCTGACGTAGAACCTCGATCGGCCTCACGCGGCGCTCGATCCGCGCGGTGGTCGCTCGGCTCGCGTGTGACGCCGTGCGCGCAAGACGACGTCGTCGACATGGTGCGCCGAGGCAGCACCTGGTGGTCGGGTGCGCTTCTCGTAGAGCTCGATCGACCACTCCGCCGAGTCGGCGAGAACAGCGGCGATGTCGCCGACCCTGACGTAGGCGTCGGGATCGAACACTCGACTGTGCGTCGTCGTGTCGATCGGCCGGCGCATGGGCTCCAGGTCGTGACTGACGACGAGCAGCGTTCCACCCGGCGCAACGGCACCGATGAGGTTCGCCGCGCCGCGTCCATCCGGTGTGCGCGGAATCGATGCGTACTGCGCGCACACGAGGTCGAAGCCCCCTCGCTCGAACGGAGCAGCCGCGTTCGCGTCGGCCTGGAGGCACTCGATCTGCAGTCCCCGCCGCTCCGCCTCGGCCGCAACACGATCGAGTGCGCGCGGCGAGATGTCACTTGCCGTCACCTGCCATCCCTGCTCCGCCAGCCAGAGCGCGTCGGCGCCCTCGCCCGCACCGACGTCGAGAGCGCGACCCGGCACCACGCCCGCCATCTCCTGGACCAGCGTCCCGTTCGGGTTCCCGCTCCACAGCCGTTCGGCCCCGTACCTCTCGTCCCAGTCCGCGCGGTTGGCCGATCGCCGCGCGTCTGCGTCGAGGTCCTCTGCGGCGAGGCTGAGGCTGACGATGGCTCCGACGCGGCTGCCGTGCGCGGCCGCGTGCAACACCTGCTGGCTGGGGTCGGACACGTTCCCGGCGGCATACACACCTGGCACCGACGTGACCCCGGTCGCGTCGGCGTCGATGACGTCACCGAGGCCGCTGGCGTGCGGCACGGTCCGCAGCCCCAGCGGGGCGAACGCCTCGACCCGGGCGCGAAAGCGCGGCGTGACGGCGATCGCGTCGGTGACGATCTCCGTCCCGTCGACGAGGTGGATCACGCTGGCGCCTCCGTCGCTGGATGCGATCTTGTCGACGTGAGCCACGATCACATCGACGCCAGCGTTGCGAAGGCCATCGACCGATGCGTCGTCCAAGCCGCCGCCGCCGGGCACGACGACGGTGAACTCTTCAGCCAGGTGGCGGAACAGCGGCATCGGATGCAGCCCCATCGGGTGAGTGAGGATCTGGACGATTCGCTGGTCTCGCACCTCATAGCCATGGCAGAACGGGCAGTGGATGACGTAGCTCCCCCAACCCGCGGCGAGTCCATCGATGTCGGGAAGCTCGTCCACGATTCCGGTCGCCGCGACGACGCGGCGCGCGACGAGGGCATGTCCGCCGGCGAGTTCGACGATGAACCTCCCATCGTGCTCGCGTCGCACCTCGATGGCGCGTCCATCGAGCACTTCGACTCCGTAACCCCGAACCTCTTCTCTTGCGGTGGCGGTGAAGGCTGACGGGGCCACGCCTTCGTGCCCGACGTAGCCGTGCATCAGGTGGGCCGGCGCGTTTCGCGGCTCGCCGTTGTCGACGACGATCACCGAGCGGCGCTGACGCGCCATCTGCAGAGCGGCCGCAAGGCCGGCGGCAGATCCACCGACCACGGCGACGTCGCAGTGCCGCCGGATCGCCCGAGTGTTGTGGTTGCTCATGCGGCGACGGTAGGACCCCTCTGCACGTTCTGCACGCGTTCTTGCGATATCTGCAAGGCTGGGGCGGTGACTCACGCGAACGACATCGAGCAGACCGTCCGCACGCGCCTCCGGACCCTGCGCACGACGCTCGGGTTGTCGCTCGACGACTTGGCCGAGCGAACGAACCTCAGCGCCTCGACGATCAGTCGGGTCGAGACCGGCAAGCGCACGATCAGCCTCGACGTGCTGCTTCCGCTCGCCGCGGCACTGCAGGTCGATCTCGACACGCTGCTCGACGTGCAGACCGATGACGACGTGGTGATCCGCCCGTCACCGACGACCTCGGGCGGACGCACGACCTGGACGCTGAGCCGACCGACCGGCAGCCGCATGGCGGTCAAGATGCGGCTGCAGCCCGCGCGACGACGGTCGCCACAGCGGGTCCATCCCGGCCACGACTGGTTCTTCGTGCTCGAGGGACGCGTGCGCTTGTCGCTCGGGGCGCGCGAGGTCATTGTCGAGGCCGGTGAAGCCGCCGAGTTCGCGACGATGACGCCGCACGCCTTCGACGCCATCGAGGGGCCGGCCGAGCTGGTGATGATCTTCGATCGCGAGGGCCAGCGGGCTCACGTGCATCGCGACGGCCGGTAGTCGCAACCATTCGAAGCCAGCCGGTCGCTTCCGCGGCGAATGATCAGGGCCGCTCGTCGTTGCCGATGCCTCATCGCGTGACGACCGCTCTCACTCCGGCAGGAACCAGCCATCGTTTCCGGCCGGACGATCGGACGTCGCGCGCGGCAGGTAGTAGTCGTAGAACAGGCGGGACGTCAGCTCACCGCGCGTGCTCACCCCGACCTTCAGGAAGACGCTCTTCAAGTGGTCACCCACGGTGTGCCGGGAGAGTCCGACGTGGCGAGCGATGTCGTCGTTCGTGTGGCCGGAGGCGACGAGGACGACCACCTCCCGCTCGCGAGGGGTGAGCCCATGCGCGGCTCCGACGATCTGCGCTATCTCCGCGGGCCGGCTCGGCTGGATGACGACACCGATTGCGTCCTCGACGCCAGCGCTCTCCGCCGGTTGCGCGGTGATCGTCACGAATCGGCCGTTGCGGGCCCGTGCCCGCACGGGCCGGGTTCGGAGCGGGTCGCGCTTCGCGGCATACGCGGCCGCGAGCACGGCGGTGGGCAGTGGCCGCAACGAGCCGCTGTCGTCGAGCTGATCGAGCCAGAACGTCGCCGTCGCCGTCGACGAGTGGATCTCGAAGGGATCGCCGGCGAGGATGAGGATGCCGGCCTCGCCAGCGTCGTCACCGTGGTCGACGTGCTGACGGATGAGCACGTTCCGGAATCCAGCGGCAACAGTCGGGGCGACGCGAGCGACGAATGCCGTCTCGGTCTCCGAGAAGTCGGGGACGTCGGGGCCGCGCAGCAGCACGAGCGCACCCCACACTTCGGACTTCGTCCGGAAGACGGCGCGCAACTCGTGAGCGAGGCCCGTGGGCTCGAGCACCTCGCGCCAGCGCGCGCTCGTTGCGAGGTCGCCGCCCGTAGCGGCCGACAACGTCGCGACGCCGGATGACGTACGCGCCAGCGCGGGCAGCTGGTTCATGTCGGGGTCACCATGCTCGAGCTCGAGCAGGCGCGGCAGGACAACCGCATCGACGCCCTCGTCGTGGTAGCCGTTCGTCGAGAACAGCGTCGCCGGATCCACCGCGAAGCCGCACCACCGGTCTGCGGGCACCACATCGGAGACCGCCGCATGAACCGCTCGGCACAGGGACACCACGGATGTTGCTCCGGCGCAAGCGCGCGCTACCGCCCGTTCGGCTCGGTCGAGCCGATCCTTCCCCATCACGATCACCAGTGTGGGGTCACGGAGATCGCTCCGCCACCCCCACGAATTCGGGATGGTCCGGGCGAGGCAGCGGGCGCAACGTCTCCCTCCGACGGACGAGACAAGAGGAGCACGACGTGCCGACCACGACCACCATGCCGGAGATCCTTCGTCCCGGCGACGAGACCTACGACGACGTTCGACGCGTGTGGAACGGAGCGATCGACCGCTACCCGGCGATGATCGCGCGCTGCCGGACGAGCGCTGAGGTAGCTGCCGCCGTCCGCCTAGGGACATCGTCGGGTCTCGAGATCGCCGTGCGGGGTGGCGGGCACAGCATCCCTGGGCTCTCCGTGTGCGAAGGCGGCTTGATGATCGACCTTTCGCCCATGAAGCGGATCCTGGTCGATCCCGATGCACGGATCGCGCGCGCTGAGCCTGGGCTGCTGTGGTCCGACTACGACGCCGCGACGCAGACGTACGGACTGGCGAGTCCCGGAGGCGAGATCGGTCACACGGGAATCGCTGGCCTGACACTCGGCGGCGGCATCGGGTGGCTCTCGAGGCGCTTCGGGCTTGCTTGCGACAACTTGGTCGGCGCGGAGGTCGTCCTCGCTGACGGCACCATCACCGAGGTCGGCGAGGAGGACGAACTGCTGTGGGGCCTCCGAGGCGGCGGCGGCAACTTCGGCATCGTCACCGAGTTCAGGTTCCGACTCCACTCCGTACCACGGCTGTACGCGGGCCTCGTCGCCTGGCCGGCGACTGCCACCACGGAGATCCTGGAGCGGTTCTTCGACATCGCCGAGGACGCGCCTCGAGACCTGTCTCTGGTCTCCGCACAGTCGGTCGCGCCTCCGGCTCCGTTCGTTCCGGCGGAGCTCCACTTCCGGCCGATCGTCGGCATCTCTGCGGTGTGGACCGGCGATCCGAGCGACGGTGAGCGCGTGATCTCGAGCATCCGACACGGAGCATCGGTCGACACGTTCGGGATGCACCCGTACGTAGAGATCCAGCGGTGGATGGACGAGAGCGTCCCGCACGGACGGCGATACCACGTGCGGTCCGAGTGGCTGGCGAACCCCGACGCCGCTGCCATCGCTGCGCTCCGGGACGCCGGCGAGTCGATGACATCGCCGTTCAACCAGGTGCTGCTGCGGCGCCTCGGCGGCGCGATCAGCGATGTCCCGCCCGACGCGACCGCGTTCCGATATCGAGATGCGCAGTACATGTCGACCATCGCCGCCGGCTGGGACGAAGGCGACGGCGACACGCATGCCGCATGGACACGCGAGGTGTGGGAGGCGCTGCGTCCGTGGTCGCAGGGCGGCGGATACGTGAACCACCTCGACGCAGACGAGGGACGGGATCGGGTGATGGCCGCCTATGGCGAACAGACGTGGAAGCGGCTGGCGTCACTGAAGCGCGCGTACGACCCGACCAACGTGTTCCACCTGAACCAGAACATCGACGGCCACGTCTGACAAGACCTGGTGTCATGCCGGACCGCGAGCGCACGCGGCGACGCTGCGCGAAAGTTCGTGGATGGGGATCGTCGTGATCCGATCTCACGGTGGGAACGCCCGATGAAGCGACTCGGTGCCTGATGTCGCGGTTCCTGGTCCTGACCTGGGACGGAGCGGGCAACACCGTTCCGTTCCAGGCAGTCGTCGAGGGTCTCCAGCTCCGGGGTCACGACGTCGCGGTCTGGTCGCACGCGTCGAACCTCGACGCCTTCAGTCGACTCGGCGCACGCACCACCGCATTTCCTACCGCAGCACCGTACGACGCACGTGACCGATTCGGCGCCGACGAGTCCGACCATGCGCGGTGGGTGCTCTCGAACGTCATCGCCAACGCTGCAATGGCCGAGGACGCCCTCACTGCGATCGAGGTCGAGCAGCCAGATGCGGTCGTCGTCGACGACTTGCTGCTGTTCGCTCATGCCGCTGTTCAGTCATCTGGCCTCAGGGCTGCGGCGCTCGCGCACGTGCCGATCGCGAATCGAACTGCCCGCGAGCGGCGAAACACCCTTCTCGCATTCGCCCTCGACCGCCTGAACGCACACCGCGAGTCGCTCGGCCTGCGAGACGTGCGGACGGTGCTCGACGCGATCGAATCGACCGGTCCCTTCATAGCTGCGACGGCGCCGACGTTCGATCCTCCGTCGCCGGAGTCGCCTGCGGTGCAGGTGGGACCGGTCCGTCCTTCGCTTCGCGGTGAGGCCGCTCCGGACGAACCCGAGGAACCGCTCGTCATCGTTGCGCTGAGCTCGGGGTGGATGCACCAGGTCGTGTTGCTGCAACGGATACTGCATGCTCTCGAACCGCTCGAAGTAGCCGTGTGGGTGACGCTTGGTCCATCTGTTCGCGCTGAAGAGTTGAGGCAGACCCGGAACTCGCGCCTGTTCGGGTCGCTTCCCCACGAGCGGGTGCTCCCGATGGCATCGCTCCTCGTGACCCACGCTGGTCACGGAACGATCATGGCCGGACTTGCGGCGGGCGTGCCGATGCTCTGCATGCCACTCGGACGCGATCAACCGACGAACGCGGCGCGTGCGGCAGAACTTGGCGCTGCCGATGTGCTCGACGCTTCCAGCTCGACGGGTCACATCCGCGCTGCGGCGTCGGCACTGCTCGACGACCTGACGCGTCGCGTTCGTTGCGAGCAACTCGCAGCGTCTGTTCGTGCCGAGACGCGCCTCGACCTCGCCACCTCGACGCTCGAGCGTCTCGTCGCCGCGCCGTGACACCTCGTCGGATGCCCGCGGGTACCGCGGAGAACGTGATCTGCGACGACAGCCTCGGTCGAACGCTCGACGCGGTTGAACAGCTGGTCTTCGATGATCGGACGCTCGGGCGATCAGATCGATTGACCGTTGCAGCGTGGATCGCCCGTCGTCAGGGCCTGCCTGGCGCGAAGTCGGGAAGCTTCGCCGCGTTCCCGACCGAGCTAGCCGATGGGTTCGTTGCGTTCACTGGTGAGCGCTTCACTCACGCGTCCGCGCGCCACATCATCGGAGAGGAGGCGTGCCGCGCGCTCCGCAAGCTCGATGTTGACGATGCGGAGGTCCTGGCGGCGCTTTCGCGCGCAGACGAAGGGCTCGTTCAGGCGGTCGCGCTGGCTGAACATGATCCGCGTTACGGCAACAACCCCGGCGCCTACTGCTGCACGAAGTGCAGCGTCGGAATGTGGCGCAACCTGCTCGCGGGCGGCCTCGACCGACGGCACGAGCGGCTCGAACGGGGCGTCGGCGAGTTCCTGCGATCGAGCCGACTCGGCGACGGCAAGTGGCGAGCGTTCCCGTTCTGGTACACGGTGCTGGCCCTCGTCGAGATGGATCTTCCGGAAGCGCGCGACGAACTTCTGTACGCAGCGCCTGTGCTCGAGCGGGCTGTGGGTCGCACCGGCGCTGCAACTCCGTACGCGCGACGCCGGAACGACCTCGCACGGCGAGCTCTCGAACGGGTCTGAGCTCGCGCTCCGCGCGCGGTGAAGGTGAGGACCCGAGGGACTACTGGAGACGACCAGCCGCGGTGTCTCCGACCGCCCGGTCGAGGGGGACGAACCGCTTGAGCTTTCCCGTCTCTCCGTGACGTTGCACTGGTCCGCCGTCGAGGACGATCACTCGCGGCGCGCGCAGCCCCGCGTGCTCGAGCTTCGCGGCAACTGCGTCCCGGATGGCCGCGACGTCGACCGCTGCTCCGGCAGTGTCGATGCTCACCTCGGCGCCGTTGGGGATCTGCCGTACCTGATACTCAACGACTGCGGGATGGCCGGCCAGAACCGTTCGGAAGGTGTGCGGATGGACGTCGATCGACCCGTAGGTGAACCAGTCGTCGAGCCGTCCTCCGACATCGCCGGTCCACCGCCCGGGGTGCGGACACCCGCACCGCCCTTCTCTAAGCTCGACCTCGTCGGTTATCTGGTAACGAATCAGCGGCATGACGAGGTTGACCAGGTTCGTCACCAGAATGCTGGCGGAGCGCTCAGCGGCGGCGGCCGGAGCGCCGCTTGCGTCTACCGGCTCGACGATGTTGATGTCCTCGTTGAGGTGCAGCCCGTCATGCGCGGGATGTGACGTTGCGATGTTCAACGCCTCGGTTGCGCCGTAGATGTTGATCACCACCTTGCCGAACGCAGCTTCTAGTGCGGCTCGCGTCTCGGGGAGCAGCGGCTCTGCCTGTGCTCCGATGCGAGACGGAGCGATGCGAAGCGGGCCGTCGAGCGCGCGCATCGCGACACGGTGGAGCAGCGATGGGTAACCGGCAACGTTGGCGGGCCGTAACTCGTTCAGCTCTGCGACGATGTCGTCGATGTCGCGATCAGGCCCGAAGAAGGCGATGTTCGACGACGGGGCGAAGATGCGCCCGATCACGGCGGAGATGTGGACGCGGCTGGTAGCCCCGAACTGAGCGCGCACGGGTGTGGCCTCCGGCTGCAACACACCCCGCTGGGTCAACCACGCGAACGTACGCATCGCCCCGAGCACCCCGTCGACGAGGCCGTCCCGATCCCACGCCACCACCGCTCGAAGCCCGGTCGTGCCGCCAGTGGCCGCGACGACGTGGCCGCCCGGCAGATGACTAGGTGCTTCGTCGTCGGCGAGATCGGCCAGGTGACGGTTCGCACCGGTGAGCGTGAGTGAGCGGTCCGTGACGATGCCGTCCCAGTGCTCCATCAGGTCGCTCTTCGTCATCACCGGGATGCGCGCGAGGTCGGCCACAGTCACCGTGGATGCGTCGATGGCGCCGAGGCGATGTCGATGCCACGGCGATCTCGACTTCGCATGCGCGACGAGCCGGCGCAGCCGCTCCTGTTGCCGCACCGCCATAGCCGCGGTCGTCGCGTTGAGAACTGCGACCTCGCCCGGCAGCCTCGCGTTCAATGCGGCGCGCTGGTACTCCCGGTGCTCCTCGACCTCGTTGCTCATGTGATCTCCCGATGATCAGCCGTCGCTGTGACGATCGGCCGCCACGCTCCCTTGTCCGCGCCCTCACGAGAGCTGCCGCAATGGGAGATACTTCACCAAAGGGACCCAGAGGCGGGAGGAACAAGGGTGGGATACGAAGCGATGACTGCGGCCGAGGTGTACGAGGCCGGAGTGGTGACAGGCATCTTCTCGGAGTGGACGCCGGCGCTGGTGGCGACGGCGAACCCTTCGGCGGGTGAACGGGCGCTCGACCTCGCCTGCGGCACCGGTGTGGTGACCCGCGAGGTGGCACAGGCACTGGGACCCGATGGCTCCATCGTGGCAGCCGACCTCAGCCCGGCGATGCTCGAGGTCGCGCGCGCAACCGAGATCCCCGACGGCGGCGCGCCTGTGGAGTGGGTCGAGGCGAGCGCGGTCGACCTGCCGCTGCCAGACGGCGACGTCGACGTCGTCCTCTGCCAGCAGGGCCTCCAGTTCTTCCCCGACAAGGAGGCTGCGGCGGGCGAGATCGCGAGGGTGTTGCGACCGGGCGGCCGGGTCGTGCTCAGCGTGTGGCGGGGGCTCGACCACAACCCCGTGCAGCGGGCGTTCAACGACGTGTTGATCGACCGGATCGGCGCGGGAATCTTCGAGCTGCCGTTCTCGTTCGGAGATCCTGCCGTGGTGGAGGATCTCCTGAGCGGCGCCCGACTGAGCGACGTCGACGTGCGGACGGAGACGCGGAACGCGAGCTTCGACTCCGTCGGGCACTTCGTCCAGGTGATGATCTTCGCCGGCAGGTCCATCATCCCTGCGTTCGCCGAGCTCACCGACGAAGAGCTGGCAGGCATCGAACGAGCTTCGATCGCGGACCTCGAGCCGTTGGCGTCGGAATACGACGTCGATGGCCGGTTCGTGTTCCCGATGACCTCGCTGGTGGTGACCGCCACCAAGCCGTAGCAAGAGCGATGGCGTACGACCTACGCGCGTGGCGAGCCCGCCACGGGCGTTAGTTCCAACGTCATCCCGGCTGCGGCGTGCGGATGGCAGGTGATCGTCACCGGTTCGGAACCGAAGGTGTAGATCAACTCGGCCGCTGCACCCGGAGCGATCGCGACGGCAGTGGCACCGTGGCTCGCGTGGTCGTGTGGCCCTCTTCGCTTCGCGGATCGTGCGATCACCGCTTCGTGAGGCACGTCGTCGCGGTTGTCGAAGACCAGACGGACCGTCTCGCCATCGCGGACGGTGAGCTCCTCGGCTTCGAACCGGAGCTCCCGCATCGGGATGACGACGGTTCGATGTACGTGGGTTTCCATGCGCATGCCGGTCACGTGCCCGGCCGCCGCTGCGGCGGCGACCGCTGCGACCACGCCGACCCCCATGAGTTGCTTCCTCATCGCGCAGACGATGAGTCGCGGTGCACGCGTTGCCAAGGACACGATCGTGACGATCGGAGACGTGTCCGCAATCGTCAGCGCCGCGACCTGGCGCTTCCGTGACAGCGACTGCACGCTCACCTCCATGACAAGACGACTTGCCGCGGTGCTCCTGGCCGCAGTGGTTCTCGCAGCCGTTGCGCCGGCGACCGCCAAGGGGAGCCGCGACTTCCACGTCTACGGGGCAGGGACGCAGATCTCCGGCGGCTGCGCCATGACGTTGACCGTCCACGCCTCGACGGAGACCTCTGACGACGCCTTCGAGTGGCTTGCCGTTCACTCGACCTGCGTAGGTCGGCAGCTGCTCGTGCGCGCCGACGACATCGATTGCACCCGTCGATATGGCGACAAGGTGGTCATCGTCGGCAGTGGCCACCGCGTGATCGTTCGCGGCGGTACCGGCGAGTTCGCGGTCTCGTCAGGCGCGACGTGCGCGTTGCGTGGTCGGACCGCGCTGAGCGGTCACGGCCACTTCGAGGTAGCGGGATGACGACGATCGCATTCCTGCTGTACGACGGCATGACAGCACTGGATTTCGTCGGTCCACATGAGGTGCTGGCGCGACTCCCGGGCGCGACTGCGGTGCTCGCATCGCCTCGTGGCGGCACGATCCGCACGGATCTTGGTCTCCTCGTGGGGCCGACCATGGCCGTCTCGGAGGTCGGCGTCCCTGACGTGGTCATCGTTCCCGGTGGGCCGGAAACGCTCTCCATCGAGTGGGACCGGGCGACGCTCGACTGGCTGCGGCGCACCGCCTCCGGCGGCGGGCGCACGTGCTCTGTGTGCACGGGAGCTTTCGTCTTGGGCGCAGCCGGACTGTTGCGCGGCCGCCGAGCCACGACGCACTGGGCACTGACCGGCGCCCTCCCCTCCTTCGGGGCCACCGTCGCACCGGATCGCGTCTGCATCGACGGCAACGTGATCACGGCGGCCGGCGTCTCGGCCGGCATCGACATGGCGCTCGTGCTTGCTGCGCACCTGACGGATGAAGCGACCGCCGAGGCGCTCCAGTTGTGCGTCGAGTACGACCCGCAACCACCGTTCGCGTCTGGTGGTCTCGACACGGCATCGGATGCCACCGTTCGGACCGCTCTGGAGATCCTCACGGGCACGACGTCCTGAATCATCATCGATTGGGCATTGCAGCCAGACGCGTTCTCGCCCACGATGCATGTCCGTGGCCAACGTGCGGCGCCCACTGGTGGCGATGGTGGTGTATCCCGACTTCACCCTCACGGACCTTGCAGGGCCTGCTGATGTCCTGAACAGCAGCGGTCAATACGAGGTGGAGGTCGTCGCGAAGGCGGCGGGACCGGTCCGAGCGGCGTCATGGGACCCGGGGATCAGCGTCAACGCGAGCCGCTCGTTGTCCGAAGTCGCGGCCGACGAGGTCGACACGCTGGTGGTGGTCGGCGGATGGGGGATGCTCGACGCGGCGCGGGACGGCGAGATGCTCGAAGAGCTGCAGAGGGTCGCGGCCGGTTGCCGCCGTGTCACCTCGGTGTGTACGGGCGCCTTCGTTCTCGCCGCCGCAGGCCTGCTCGACGGGCGACGCGCCACGACGCACTGGCAGTTCGCTTCACAGCTCGCAGAGATGTTCCCCGCCATCGACGTGGACACCGATGCGATATTCGTTCGCGACGGGGCGTGCTGGACGTCGGCGGGCGTGACCGCAGGGATCGATCTCGCGCTCGCTCTCGTCGAGGATGACTACGGACACGAGCTCGCGCTCTCGATAGCTCGACTGATGGTCGTGTTCATGCAGCGCGCGGGTGGGCAGTCGCAGTTCAGCGCCCAGCTGGTGATGCAAGCGGCTGGCCGTCAACCGATACGAGAGCTGCAGCACTGGATCCTCGACAACCTGACGGAGGACCTCAGCGTCGAGCGCCTGGCGGAACGGGTGGCGATGAGCCCCCGGCACTTCTCGCGCGTGTTCAAGCGCGAGGCAGGCTCATCCCCAGGCGACTACGTCGAGTCGGTACGAGTCGATGCTGCGCGCCGCATGTTGGAGAGCACTGACCTCGCGTTGAAGACGATCGCCAGGGAGTGTGGCTTCGGGACGGTGGAGACGTTCCACCGCAGCGTGAAGCGGGTTCTGGGTGTCACCCCTGGTGAGTACCGCGACAGGTTCGCTCCGGCGATTCGAGCGAAGGCACCACCGCTTCGTCTAGAGCACGAGCCGATCACCGGCGCCGACGCTGCCACGCGAGCAGCGGGTTGACATCAGCTCACGTGCTGACTCTGGAGCAGCGCTCGGGCAGTTGCCAGCTGGGCCGTCGTGAAGCCCTCGGTGAAGCCGTCGTAGCACTCTCGCAGCCGGCGTAGCGCGCCATCACCGGCGGGAGATCCGGCCTGCAGTGCGGCTAGGCGCGTCAACGCCTGCAGCTCGATCATCCGCGCGCCACGCGCACCGGCCAGTTCGGCCGCCTCCTCGTACAGCACCGCCGCGGCAGCAGGGTCAGGCTCGGCGCACGCGACGAGAAGGTCGCCGCGCACGACGGCGATGTCGGCGGCCAGCGGGTCGTTGGCCGTGAGCGCTTGATCGGCCTGTTCGACGATCGCCAGCCCGGCCTCGGGCTCGCCCGCCATCAAACGCGCCGTCGCCCTGATCATCAGTAGCGCCGGCCAGAAGACGGGCGGTGTCGAGAGCCCCTCGTAGCGGGAGAAGCCCTCCTCCACTTCGGCCAGTCCCGACTGTGGCTCACCCATCGCCACCGTGGCGGTGCCGTGGAACACCAGGGCAAGGGCGTGCCAGACCGGGAAGTCGTACGTCTCGGCCACGCGGCGCAGGTGGTCCGCACGAGCCACCACTGCGGCCGGATCCAACCTCCAGAGGTCGAGCAGCGTGGCGTGATGCAGGGCGTATGCACTCGAGGAGGGATGGTCGAGGTCGTCGGCGAGGGAGAGCGCCTCCTGCATCCGCTCGACGGCCTCGTCCGCGTACCCGGCCATCCACCGGAGCAGAGCGGAGACGACGATGGCCACGACACCAGGATTCGGGCCAACACGAAACTCCACGAATCCGGAGGTGGACCCGCGGAAGTGCGCGACTGCTTCGTCCGCATGATCGAGGGCGAGGGACAGGTGGTCGACCCAGCTTCGACTGATCGCCGCCAGAAGGTGCGCTTCGGAGAGCATCGCGCGATCGCCTTCCTTCTCCGCGATCTCCAACAGGTCAGCCGCTGCCGCCGCAGTTTGGTCGAGCTCGGACCGCATCATCTGGAGTGACGCCAACGTGCGAAGGGTCGGAAAGCGCTGCCCCGCGTCGCCGGCTGCCTCGGCCCGCGCGAGCGCGGCACATATCTCGGCTTCAGCCTGTGGGGTGAACCCTTGAACCGCGAGCTTCGTGCGAGCGACGTTCATCCGCAGCGCGAACTCGTCGTACCGACGCTCCGGGCTGTCCGGCAGCTGCGAGAGCACCCGGAGCAGGTCTTCTCCCAGGTCAATCGCCGAGCGGTAATCGCCGGTGGCTTCGTAGTAACCCCACAGCGGACCGAGGAGATCGTCCAGACGTCGGACCTCCCGCCTGTCGACCCACACGTCCCAGGCGGCGCGCAGGTTGCCGAGGTCGTCGCGAAGGGCAGCCAGGACAGCGGCCCGGTCGGTGTAGGTGAGGTCGCGGTCGAGCCGGATCGCCACCTCCGTGTAGTGCTCCGCGTGCGCTTCCCTCATCGCAGCGACCAGATCTCCGATCGCCGCGCGCTGCTCGACGGCGTACTCGCGAATCGTCTCGAGCATCGAGAACCGCGGCCGGCCGTCGCTACCGGGACCCACGCGCACGAGGCTCTTGTCGACGAGAGATCCGATCGCGTCGACGACATCGAGCGCGCTGAGGCTCGACACGCGCTCGCACGTGGCCTCGATGTCCGACAGGCGAGCGGAAGAGAACACGGACAGGAGCCGGAACAGCGTCTTCTCGTCCCTCGTCAGGAGGTCATCGCTCCATTCGATGGCGTTGCGCAGCGTCCGCTGCCGCGCAGGCAGGTCGCGCGCGCCGACCTTGAGCACGTCGAGGCGCTTCTCCAGCTCGGCCCGCAGCTCGGACACCGAGAACAGCTTCACGCGACCAGCAGCCAGTTCGACTGCCAGCGGCAGCCCGTCCAGCCGCCGGCAGATCGCCGCGACATCGGCGTCGTGGACGTCGCTGGCGTCGAACCCCGGGCTGACCGCGGATGCCCTCTCCGTGAACAACTGCTCGGCGGCAGGAAGCAACAGCGGGGGGACCTGGAACACCCGCTCGGGCCGCACCCGCAGCGGTTCGCGGCTTGTGGCGATGATCTTGAGGTTCGGGCACTGCTCGAGGAGACGGACGACGCCGGGGCCCACCGACGTCACCTGCTCGAGGTTGTCGAGGACCAGCAGGATCGATCGCTCCCGCAGGTCGGAGATCAGCGCGTCGAGCGGGGATCCGTCGGCGCCAGGAGCGACTTCGAGCGTGCGGGCTACTGCTGCGAACGCCGCGTCCGGGTCCCGCTCAGCGGACAGATCGACGAAGAACACACCGTGCTGGAAGGTTCGCAGCTGCTCCGCGGCCGCCTCCAGCGCCAACCTCGTCTTGCCCGTGCCTCCGGGGCCGGTCAGGGTGAGCAGTCGGACGCCTTCTGTCGTGATGGCGGTTCGGAGGTCGACGAGCGCGTCGTCCCGCCCGAGGAAGCTAGAGGTCGCTGCTGGCAGGTTCGTCAACGGACGACTGCGCGACGCGGATGCCGCCTGACCGTCGCCGGCTCGCCCGATGTCGAAGCGCTCCGTGAGCAGTACCGCGAGGTCGTCGAGCAGGAGGTCGTGGAGCTCAGCGCCGTCGGTGAACGGCTTGTACGACGCGCTGTCCTCCCCCTCGAGACGGGAGAGCATCTCCTTCAGCCGAGGCTCCATGTCCGGCGCCGGCCGTTTGAGGTAGATCAACCGCGGCATCCCCGCCGACAAAACGAACTCGTCCTCGAGGCCGGAGATCTCCATGTCTGGAGCGACCCAGCCGTAACGCTGCCAGTAGATGCCCACGAAGACGTCCGACTGGGCGAGGTACGACCGGTACAGCGCGCGTGGGGGATGAGGGCGCGCACCCAGCTCGAACATGACAGGAGCGAGTCGCAACTGGTCGACGGCGGCGCGCGCCGCTCTCCGTTCGTCCGCCAGCTCGCCGAGCGTCGAGGAGACGAAAACTCGAAGACGCTGGTCTGGCGTTCGGATCCCCGCTTCGATTCCGATGATGGAGATCGTACGAGACGTCGGGCGCCTCCTGCAGCCGCGGATAGGGGCTTCGCCACGCGTGGCCGACGCCTGGCCGTGCCGAATCGGCGAAGATCTCGAGCGTGCTGCGTGTCCTCGGACCGATCGACGTCGCGGCGTCGCCGCTCGCGAGGAAGCTGCTCGCACTGCTCGGGCTTCACGCGGGGAAGATGGTCAGCACCGGCGAGGCGGCCGACGTGTTGTGGAACGGATGGCCACCTCCGACCGCGACGAAGTCACTGCAGAACCTAGTGGTAGCACTGCGTCGACAGCTCGGTGCTGCTGCCATCGAAACCGCTCCCGGCGGCTACATCCTGACGCTGGCTACAGACGCCCAGGAGTTCGAGCGCCTGCTCCGAGCTGGTCGTCCCGATGAGGCCCTCGCCCTGTGGCGCGGCGAGCCATGGTCGGACCTGACGGATCACCCGCGTGCATTCGCCGAGACAGCGCGGTTGGACGAGCTGCGGCTGGTGGCCGAAGAAGACGTGGTCGAGCGTCGCCTCGGCAGCGGGGCGGCCGATGCGACGCTCGTGGCGGACGCGCAGCGTCTCGTAGACGACGCGTTCCTGCGCGAGCGGCGGTGGGCGTTGCTGATGCGCGCGCTGCACCGCAGCGGTCGCTCGGCAGAGGCCCTTCGGGCGGCACACCGCCTACGCGAGGTGCTCGCCGAGGAGGTTGGCACCGCGCCGGGGACCGAGATCGTCGCGCTCGAACTGGCGATCGCGCGGAACGACCCAGCACTCGGCGTGACGGTCGATGCCGCCGGCGGGCCGGCCGTGACTGCCCTCCACGGGGCCGCCCATCGTGCAGGCGAGGCTGCGGCCGAGGCGGGGAACTTCGCTGAAGCGGTGCGGTGGCTCCGTCTCGCGCCACGGCGCCCGGAAGTCCTTCTGCAGCTCGGCCGCTCCGAGCTGGCCGCGGGCGAACCGCTGGCCGCACAGGCGACGCTCCTCGCCGCCGCAGATGCGGCGACGTCCAAGGGCGACGCTCACCTCGCGCTGGACGCTCTCGTCGCGGCTGCCGCCATCGCCGACCTCGGGACCGAGACCGGCGAACGCATCACCAGCGAGCTGCGACGGGCCTTGCACCTGAAGCTCGATGATCGAGATCGGGCACGCGCCCTCGCCGCGCTCCTCAACCAAGCGGCGTACCTGGCCACCGACGACGAGCTGCACTCGTGGTACAGCGAAGCTCTGACTGCAGCCGGTCGGCTTGGTGATCCGGCTGTGCTCGCGGACGTGCTGTCGAGCTACGGCGCCGTCAGCGCGCACCCGTCCAACGGGGCGGGGCGGTTGGTCGTAGCGGAGGATCTCGAGCGACTCGCCGTCGCACTCGGCGGCGACGCCGCGCTCGTACGGGCGTTGGTCTTGCGCCGCTGGGCGCTCCTCGAGGCCGGTGATCCTGCACACGACGACGTCGGGGCGCGGCTCCGAGCCGTGGCCGCGGGCACGAGGGACGCGAGCGTCGCTACGAGCGCAAAGCTCTGGAGCGGTGGGGGCCCATTGCTCGTCGGCGACCTCGACGCGGCCGAGAACGAGGTCGCCGAGTGGGGTCTGGCGGCGACGGCGGTGCTGCCCGGAGCGGAGTGGGCCACGGCCGCCTACATCTCGTACCTGTTCAGCGTGCGATGGATGCAGGGTCGTCTCGTCGAGCTCGTGCCGCTCCTCCAGGAGGCGTCAGCTTCGATGCCTCGCATCTCGACGTGGCACAGCGCCGTAGCGATGGCGCTCGCGGTCGGCGGGCGCACCGACGAGGCACGAGCTGCGATGGCTCCGTTCTTCGCGAAGCCTGCTCTCCGAGTGCCTGGAAACGGGTTGTGGTCGGCAACGATGTGGCACCTGACCGAGGCGGTCGTGGTTCTTGGAGACGCCGTTGCCGCGCGTCGCCTCATCGAGTGCATCGCTCCCGTCGCTGACCGGCACGCGATCTACGTCAGCTGCTATCTCGGGAGCTTCCACCACCACCTCGCGAGGCTCCACGAAGTGGTGGGCGAACCGCGGGAGGCGGCGGCTCATGCCGCGGCTGCAGCCGCGGCACACCGACGTGTCGGAGCGCGCTGGTGGGTCGACCGTCCATGACCGAATCGTTACCGTGCGATTACCGCGGCACGGCTCACTGGGCCCGTGACACGCTCTGTGAGGAACGAACTCGACACCACCGAGATCACCGTCATCGGCCAGCGGATCGTCGTCGACGATCGAGGGTCGGGCGGGACACCGATCGTGACGATCGCGAACGTCATGGACGACGGGGCCACATGGCCCGCCGCGTGGGAACCGCTCCTGAACAGCGCTGGCTACCGCGCTGTCGCCCTGCACCACCGCGGCACCACTGACACCGTCGAAGGCATGGCCGACGATTTCGCCGCCGCGATCCGCGGCCTCGGGCTCGACCCGGCGCTCGTCGTGGGGTACTCCCAGGGCGCGTGGATCACGCAGGCACTCGCGCACGCGCACCCGGATGTGGTGCGGGGCGCCGTCCTCCTCGCGACGACCGCCTCCCCCAGCCGCTTCGTGCGCCTGCACTGGAGCGCGCTGCAGGAAGTGGAGCGGGCTGTGCAGGCTCCAGCCGCGAAGCAGGCCCTGCTGCTGCTGACGTTGCTGACGCCGGCTGAGCTCGCCGACGACGACTTGGTCGAGTTCGTGGTCGCGGCCACCACCGACGGCCTCGCCGCCATCACGCCAGAGGCCACGGAGCGGACGCTCCGGTCACTCCACGCGTGCCTCGACTACGTCGAGAACAGCGCCGGTCGCCTCGGCTCTCTTCGCGATGTCACCGTTCCGTGCTTGGTGTTGAGCTTCGAGCACGACATCCTCTGCCCGCCTTCGCACGGTCGCGCCGTCGCCGACGCCATTCCGGATGCGAGCTATGTCGTGGTTCCTGGTGCCGGACACGCCGGAGCGATGTCTCACGCCGACGAGGTCGTCGACCGCATCACGACGTTCTTCGCATCGTTGCAATGATCACGACGCAGGAGGAACACCACGGGGAGTCCGGCTAGTTGTAGTGACCACGGACGTTGCTGACACTCCGGGTCCACCGATGAGCTGAGCCTCCGGGCGAACGTGTGGCTCTTCCACAAGACGCACGTTCCCCCAGGAGGCTCAGTTGCACGGTAACGCTCGCCTGACCCATCGCGGTC